>JAUIFA010000007.1 GCA_030429625.1 Alphaproteobacteria bacterium
AATTATGTGGTTGTAGAAGATGATTATTGGAACGAAGGTCTAACAGAGGTGGATGTTTCAGGCGTAACGGCCGAAGCAGTTGGTGTGATTTTGGATGACAGAGAGAATGACCTAAATATTGTGGGTAGTGATGGTACTGATTACATAGAAACAGGCATGGGTAATGATGTCATAACAGGTGGAGCTGGCGATGATGAGTTAGCAGGTGGCGCCGGTGATGATATCTTTGTCTTTACGGGTAATGATGGTGAAGATACGATCATTGACTTTGCTATTGGTGAGGACAAAATTGATTTAAGCCAGTTTGTATCGGATTTCTCAGACATTATTATTATAGGCAGTGGTAGCTCCGCCTTTATCGGTGTGGATAATACCTTTACAAGTATTATGTTGGAAAATGTTAATGCAGCTGATTTAAGCGCTGATGATTTTATCATCAATAATGCAGGAATAGTTATTCCAAGAATTGAATTTGAAGAGGATGTAAGCATTATTGGTGATGGAAATGAAGACATCATTGGAACACCTATTATTGTTGATGACAGCTATATGTTTATTTAAGTCAATATACAAGCTGTGTGGGTGAGCCCCTATAGGAAAACCCTCCGATAATGATTATCGGGGGGTTTTCTTTGCTTTAGTCCTCAAAATAATGATTTTTTGCTTGTGATTTGCCAAATAGCTGGTATATAAACCCCCTCTACAGTGCTCGCTTGCGCTTTGGTATGCCTTGCAGCCCCATCCGTTAAGGATGTTTTTTTAACCCTTATGTATAAGGAATGATGAAATGCCAAAAATGAAAACAAAAAGCGGTGTTAAAAAACGCTTCTCTCTTACAAGTAGCGGTAAAGTACGCTCCAACCAGTCGGGTAAAAAACACGGCATGGTTAAACGTACTAAAAGCCAACTTCGTAATCAACGCGGAACAACCATTCTTAACGATGCCGATGCGCGCATCATTAAGAAGTTCATGCCTTACGGTTAATCAAAGATAAGAGAGGAATAAGAAATGTCTCGTGTAAAAACTGGTGTGGTTCGTAAGAACCGTCATAAAAAAATATTAAAAATGGCTAAAGGCTTCCGCGGTCGTGGGAGAACCTGTTTTAGAGTTGCCGTACAACGTGTCGAAAAATCATTGCAATATGCGTATCGTGACCGTCGTACCAAAAAACGTGATTTTCGCCGTTTGTGGATCACACGGATTAATGCCGGTGTGCGTCAACATGGTTTGGTCTATTCACAGTTTATCAATGGTCTAAAGCTGGCCAATATCGATCTAGATCGCAAAGTGTTGGCAGAACTGGCGGTGAGCGAGCCCAAAACATTTGAGGATATCTGTAAACAAGCTAAGGCAGCCCTCGATAAAGCCGCATAAATAATCGATAAAAGCAATATATCAAAGGGTTGTATGGGGGTAGTATTCCGTGCAGCCCTTTTTATTTTCTAAATAGGGAAGACAAATGGACTCATTGTTGCAACTCAAGGCAGAAGCCACAAAAGAAGTTGAAGCGTCCAAAGATTTGGACGCTTTAGAACAGGTGCGTGTGGCGTATCTGGGTAAAAAAGGTGCTATCCAAGAAAAGATGAAAGGTCTGGGTCAAATGGATCCGGAAGAGCGCAAAAGCTACGGTTCTGAACTGAACCAACTGAAAAATCAGGTTACAGAACTCATTGAAAAAAGCAAAAAAGCGTTGGAAAAAGCGGCGTTGGATGCGCGTTTGGCATCAGAATCTTTGGACGTGACCCTGCCGGCTCGTCAGAAAGAAGAAGGCTCAGTACATCCGGTCAGTCAGGTCATTGAAGAATGCACCGAGATTTTGGCCAATCAGGGATTTGAGGTGGTGTATGGCCCTCAGATTGAGGACGATTTCCATAATTTTACCGCGCTGAATATTCCGCCGGAACATCCCGCGCGTCAGATGCACGATACGTTTTATTTCCCAGAAGACGAAAAGGGTGAGCGCTCGGTGTTGCGTACGCATACATCTTCGGTGCAAATCCGCTACATGGAAAACAACAAGCCGCCTTATCGGGTCATTGCTCCAGGGCGAACCTATCGCTGTGATTCGGACATTACCCATTCGCCGATGTTCCACCAGATTGAAGGGCTGTACATCGACAAAAACATTACCATGGCGCATCTTAAAGGCTGCTTGATCAACTTTGTGCAGCAATTTTTTGGGGTGGATGAAGTGCCAGTGCGTTTTCGCCCGAGCTTCTTCCCGTTTACTGAGCCAAGTGCGGAGATGGACATTGGCTGCTCACGCGCACAGGGCGATTTTAAAATTGGCGGCGATGATTGGATGGAAATTCTTGGCTGCGGTATGGTCCACCCAAACGTGCTAAAGAATGTGGGTGTTGATCCAGACGAATATCAGGGCTTTGCCTTTGGCATTGGCATTGAGCGTTTGGCGATGCTCAAATATGGCATTGCCGATTTGCGTACTTTTTATGAAGCGGACATACGCTGGTTAGAACATTACAACTTTGCCCCTTTGGATATTCCGACTTTGACAGGAGGGTTGTCACGATGAAATTTACCTTAAGCTGGCTCAAAGAATATTTAGACACAGACGCGACGCTGGATGAAATCTCCCACACGCTTACGGCCATTGGGCTGGAGGTGGAAGAGGTTGTCGACAAGGCACAAGAGCTGGATGATTTTATTGTTGCAGAAGTTCTTGAAGCCCAACCGCACCCCAATGCTGACAAGTTGCGGGTGTGTAAGGTCAATAATGGTACAGAAACACTACAAATTGTTTGCGGTGCGCCCAACGCACGGGCAGGGATTAAGGTTGCTTTGGCGCAGGTGGGAACGTGGATTCCTAACGGCAATTTTAAGATTAAAAAATCCAAAATCCGTGACGTGGAAAGTTGCGGTATGATGTGTTCGGCCGACGAATTGAATTTAGGCACAGACGCTGCGGGCATTATTGAGTTGCCTGAACAAGCGGTTGTTGGTGATAAAATTGCTGCCTATGTGGGGGCGGACGATCCGGTCATTGAAATTGCTATCACCCCCAACCGTAGCGATGCGTTGGGGGTCTATGGCATTGCGCGGGACTTAGCGGCGGCAGGTCTGGGGAATTTGGTGCCTTTGTCTTCCTGTGGAACGCAAAGCGTTAGCACAGGATTCATGGATTCTGCGCAGCCTAAAGGCTCGCAGAATGACGATGCGTTACAGGATGAGTTCCAGAACATATTAGATCAAGGCAGCTTTGCTTCTTCCACTAATGTTTCAATTGAGAACCAAGACAAAGCCCCGTTCTTTATTGGGCGAACCTTTAAGAACGTCAAAAATGGTGCGTCACCCGCATGGTTAAAACAACGTTTGGAATCCATTGGTTTGAAACCGATTTCTGCTTTGGTAGACATCACCAATTATCTAACCTTTGCTTTTGGCCGCCCGGCGCATGTGTATGACGTGGCCAAGCTAAAGGGGGACCTCACCGTGCGTGAGGCCAAATCCGGAGAAAAAATCACCGCATTGGACGAAAAAGAATATACCCTGGAAGCGGGGATGACGATCATTGCCGATGAAAAAAATCCGGTGGCCATTGGCGGTATTATCGGCGGGTTGGAAAGCGGAGTGAGTGAAGAAACTCAGGATATTTTCTTAGAAATTGCTTTGTTTGACCCGATTGCAGTAGCCGAAACCGGACGTAAATTGCAAATTGATTCCGACGCACGTTACCGTTTTGAGCGCGGGGTGAGCGCGGCGACACTCAAACATTTTATCACGGCCAGCAATTTGATTGTGGAATTGTGCGGTGGTGAGAAGGTGGAAGTGAGCAAGCCGGTGGTGGCCGGGTCAATCCCAATGGAACGGGTGCAGATTGCTTTCAATCCACAGCGTGTTGGTGAACTAATAGGCATGGACGTATCCAAAGCAGAGTGCAGCACCATCTTACAGGCGCTGGGCTTCACGGTGGAAGATAAAGGCGAGGCGTTGCAGCTGGGTGTGCCGTCTTTCCGTCCGGATGTGACGATGGAAACCGATGTGGTAGAAGAAATAGCACGCATTTATGGCTACGATAAGATTCCGGTGGCCGAATTGCCGACGATTACCGCGCGCAATGCGGCGCTTGAGCCATCTGTCCGCCGCCTTTCTGAAGCGCGGCGTGTGTTGGCTGCCAGCGGGTTGCATGAAGCACTAACCTTTTCTTTTATGAGCCAAAAAGACGCAGAATTATTTTCTTCTGGCCAGAAATTGGTCGAACTTTCCAATCCCATCAGCAACGATTTAAAATACATGGCGCCTTCGGTGCTGCCTAATTTAATCAATGCGTTAGGGCGAAACATTGCCCGTGGCTTTACCGATGTGGCATTGTTCGAGGTTTCTGGTGTTTTCAAAAGCCATCAGCCAGAAGAGTATGAGCAGGTCATTAGCGCACTGAGAAGTGGTGACAAGATTGGCCGCAACACACACGATGCCACCCGAAAGGTTGATGTGTTTGATATTAAGGCCGATTTGTTTGCGGCGCTGGCGGTGTATAATATGGATGAAGAGAAAGTGCAAATTACTCGTGATGTTCCGGGTTATTTCCACCCTGGCCGCAGTGGTGCGGTAAAACAAGGAAAGAACGTCATTGCCTATTTTGGGCAGATTCACCCTGGTGTGGCCAAGCAGATGGACATCAAGCAAGACGTGGTTGCGTTTGAGTTATTGGTTGACCGTTTGCCTCAAGCGCGGCCAAAGAAGAGCTTTTCCAAAGGCAAGCTGGAGCTTTCTAACTTCCAATCGGTAGAGCGGGATTTCGCCTTTATCGTCAATGACAACGTGCCTGCGGGTGATATTGTTCAGGCAGTGAAAAAGGCCGAGCGGCAATTGTTGGATTCGGTGCAAGTCTTTGATGTCTATAGCGGCAAAGGTGTAGAAGAGGGCAAGAAATCCGTGGCGTTGAGCGTCAAATTGCAACCCAAAGACCGTACCTTGACCGACGAAGAGATCGAAAAAGTTGCCAGCACCATCATCACCAACGTTGAGAAATCTGTGGGCGGTGTGCTGCGTTAATCAGCCAGTCATCCTGTGAAACGCGTTGATAGCGTTTTGCACAGGATTCATGGATTCTGCGCAGCCTAAAGGCTCGCAGAATGACATAAAGAGAAATTAGAAATCATAACCCACAGTGATTTTGGTGGTTGTGTCTGTATTATCACGTCCCGCGGGCACATCGGAAATATGCTCAATATCAAATCCTGCTTTCAGGTATAAGCTTTCAGAAAGCTTGGATTTTATGGCTGTTTCTGACTCGGTAATGGTAGAATCACTTCCTACAGAAATGGTCAGATCTTCAGTCAGGCTAATATTTTTAGCAATTTTCCAATCAATTTTTGTGCTGCCACGACCCAGAAAGCTGTTTTCATCATCGCCGTTTTTAAGGCTGGCTTGGCGCGCACCAAGACCGGCTTCACCAATGACGGTTAAGTCATCTTCTTTGATCAGATAATGACCATAACCCACCAACTCTGAGGTGCGATATTCGTAGCCGGAAAAACGATCATTAACATATTCAAGCTCACCAAAGCTGTAATTGAGTTCAGAAAGAGGATAACGAATCTGATCTTTCACACGATACTCTTCGTCGGTATTGACGCTATTTTCTTCGCCAAGATCCACTGTGGCTTTAATAGTATTTTCCCATTTTTCCCAATAGCTGTTAAGCTTACCCACAAAGTTCAATTGTTGTTTGTCAGTATTACCGGTTTTGACGTTGGCACCAAATTCGATGTTGCCGTCCCAGCGGAAATCTGCGTTGTCGCCTGCCGCCGGAGCGATGGACGCGATTTCTGTTGCCGCATGTGCTTCTTCCACAGGGGCAGGAGCAGAAATGGTGAGATCCACCACAGCTTGTTCTTGTGCTTTGGTGTTTCCTGCCTCAACAAATTGATCCACCAATGTAGCCAGTTCAGGGTTGTCGGCTTTGACAGAGTTAATAACCGATGCCATCACATAAGCATTGCCACTTTGTTTGGCGCTGTTAAGAATTTCGACAATTTCTGTAGGCAAGGTGTTGGCTGATTCGGTTTGGCTTTCTGCCCGTACATAGGAAAAAGAAACCATGGCCACTGCCGCGATAGCAATAAGTAATGTGCTGATAATAACTCTCTTCATTTTAACTCTCTCTTAAACATTAGGTTGGCCTTTTCATAAAGAATCTAAGAAAAATGTCAAGATATAGAGCTAAAATAATTTGTAGTAATTGACGAAAAGTCATTTTTACTATAGTCTGGGAAGGTTATTACCTTTTATATGGGGAAGAGTATATGGCTTATGAACGTTTTATTGACCGTCCTGATAACAGAAGAATTATTAGAGACTGTTTAGATTTTACCTTACGAAAATACGGTTTGCCACCGCGGTGGGTTTTCTATTTCTTTGGTGTGGCAATCTTAACTACCATTATCGCAATACACATGCTTTCTGTGGATGTAATGATCTTGGAAAAAGACGAACCATTTCCAGTGCAGAAAGTATTTTTTACCTTGATTGTTTCAGGGCTATTGATTTCCGGAACGGGGATTTTTGCTTATGCTATGGTGCATAAGTTCCGTGATATTCTAGTACAGACAGAGTTCCAAAACATGCTCTATTCTAGCTCTATGTCGATTGATACAGAATTTGTTGTCATTTCAAACAGAGAAAAAGAAATATTACATTACGACTATCATTTTGATCATGTCTTCATTGCCGACAGTAATCAGCGTGCAAGTTTCTCCATGCTTGAGACCAGTGATGGGTTTACGGAAAAAGACAGAAAAGCATTTACCAAAGCCGTGGAAGAAAATAAACATGCGGAAATTCCGTTTACGTTAAAAGCCATTGGCAAAAAAGCAAAAGATCGTAAGTTGAATGTTGTTGTTGAGCCTTTAAGCCGTCCGGGAGGATATTGTGTGATAAGAGCGTATAATCAATAATATTTACATTCGGTGTATAATATAAATGCCCGACCATTTGGTTGGGCATTTTTTATGCCAATGACTCTTTTATATTGAAACCCATCAAAAAGCCTCTATATTGCGCCCATTATGAAAGAAATTATTGCAAAGAAAATTGCTGTTGGTTGTGATCATGCCGGTCTAGAACTGAAGAAAGTCATTATTTCTGAATTAAAAGAGATGGGCGCGGAAGTCATCAATTGTGGGACAGATACAATAGATTCGGTGGATTACCCGGATTATGGAAGGAAGGTTGCAGAAACAGTGCTTAGTGGTCAGGCTCAAATGGGTGTGGTGATTTGTGGAACAGGTATTGGCATTTCCATTGCTGCCAATCGATTTAATGGCATTCGCTGTGGCCTATGTCATAATGAATTTACCGCCAAGGTTACACGTGAGCATAATAACGCAAACATTCTGGCATTAGGTTCTAGGGTGGTTGATGAAGCCACAGCTTTAGAGTGTGTGCGTATTTTCTTTACTACAGAATTTGAAGGTGGCCGCCATCAGGCGCGCGTTGATAAGTTGG
Source organism: Alphaproteobacteria bacterium (assembly GCA_030429625.1). Classification (GTDB taxonomy): domain Bacteria; phylum Pseudomonadota; class Alphaproteobacteria; order Rickettsiales; family UBA8987; genus JAUIFA01. The sequence goes on from JAUIFA010000007.1 coordinate 7,469, forward strand.
ATAAACCATAACTATGTCAGGAAAAGACCTTTCACATATTCGTAATTTTTCCATTATTGCCCATATTGACCACGGCAAATCCACTCTGGCAGACAGAATGATCCAAATGTGTGGTGGGTTGGATGCTCGTGAGATGAAAGAGCAAGTGCTGGACAATATGGACATTGAGAAAGAGCGCGGGATTACCATTAAATCACAAACCGTACGGCTGAAATATCAGGCCAAGGACGGGCAGACATATGATTTTAATTTGATGGACACGCCGGGACATGTGGATTTTGCCTATGAAGTCAGTCGTTCACTGGCAGCATGTGAAGGTTCATTATTGGTGGTGGATGCGACGCAAGGGGTGGAGGCGCAAACCTTGGCCAACGTCTATCAGGCCATTGATAATAATCATGAAATTATTGTGGTGCTCAATAAGGTGGATTTGCCTTCGGCAGATGTTGAAAAAGTAAAAGAACAGATTGAGGAAGTCATTGGTATTGATACGTCAGATGCGGTTGAGATTTCTGCTAAGACCGGCTTCGGGGTTGATCTTGTTCTTGAAGCTATTGCCCAAAGACTGCCCGCGCCAAAAGGTAACAGCGAAGATACATTACAGGCCTTGTTGGTCGATAGCTGGTACGATGCATATCTGGGTGTGGTGATTTTGATTCGTGTGGTTTCTGGGACAATAAGCAAGGGTCAAAAAGTCCGCATGATGATTGCCAATGCTGAGCATGTCATTGACAATGTTGGGGTGTTTACTCCAAAGCAGGAAATGACGGGTAGTTTGCATGCTGGACAGGTTGGGTTTATCACCGGTTCAATTAAGCAGGTGGCCGATTGTAAAGTGGGGGATACGATTACCGATGTTAAGTTGCCCTGTGAGAAGCCATTGCCGGGTTTCAAACCCAATTTACCCGTGGTGTTTTGTGGATTGTTTCCTGTGGATGGGGATGATTTTGATCCACTAAAGGATGCGATTGCTAAGCTACATCTCAATGATGCCAGCTTTGAATTTGAACAAGAAACTTCTGCGGCTCTTGGCCTTGGGTTTCGCTGTGGCTTTTTAGGTCTGTTGCATTTGGAGATTATTCAAGAGCGTTTGGACAGAGAATTTGGTCTTGATCTGATTACCACTGCGCCGAGTGTTGTGTATAAAATCCATGGCAAAAAAGGCGATGTGATGGAGCTGCATAATCCAGCCGATATGCCTGATCCTGTGAAGATTGAGTGTATGGAAGAGCCATGGATTAAGGCGAATATCATGGTTCCGGATGAATATCTTGGTTCTGTCTTGGACTTGTGCAGTAAGAAACGTGGTGTGCAGCAAAACATGACATATGTTGGCAATCGAGCTGTGGTGGTCTATCGTCTGCCGCTAAATGAGGTGGTGTTTGACTTTTATGATCGTCTTAAATCGATCACCAGTGGTTATGCCAGTTTTGATTGGGAAGTTGATGGTTATGAGGAATCCGATCTGGTCAAGGTTTCTATATTGGTCAATAATGAGCCGGTGGACGCACTGGCCATTGTGGTGCATCGCTCTCAGGCTGATCCGCGTGGTAGGGCATTATGTGCAAGGCTAAAAGATCTTATCCCAAGACAGTTATTTAAAATTGCCATCCAAGCGGCTATTGGCGGTAAAGTTATTGCCCGTGAAACAGTCAGTGCCATGCGTAAAGATGTGACGGCCAAATGCTATGGTGGGGATATTTCTCGTAAGAAGAAATTGTTGGAGAAACAGAAGAAGGGGAAGAAGAAGATGCGCTCTTTCGGCAACGTAGAGATTCCACAAACGGCATTCCTTGCTGCGTTGAAGATGGGTGATGGCTAATAGCCCAGCGCATCTATCATAATTGACCCACGTGCTTTGCACTTCGGGATGGGGCGCTCTTTCGGCAACGTAGAGATTCCACAAACGGCATTCCTTGCTGCGTTGAAGATGGGTGATAGCTAGATTAAAGCTTATTTATCTTCCCAAAAGTTTAAATAGCAGTTGATGCAATCAACGACTAATTTAATTTTTAACACCACCCATAAAAATTTTTATAAAAAATACGCTGTGTTAACGATATATTAACGAATCGCATGGCATATTGCTCCACAACTTTGGAAATATTACTTCAGGACATCAAATTTATGTCAAATCTTGAGAACTGTATCATTGTTCAAACAGGAGGAACCTTGTCAATGCAAGGAAACGCTCAGGGACTGCTTGTCGCAAAAAATGATACATTGCACGAATTTATTGAAAGGTCAGGATTTAGTAAAGAAAGAGTTGTCATTCCTTTTACCATTGATAGCATTGAATTCTCATTTGAAAAACACTACCCCGCCTTTTTAGATTCTGTTAAGACGGCTCTTGATAATGCAGATAATGTAATATTTCTTGGTGGAACAGACACTTTACAATTTTACAGCACGTTGCTGGTTAAAGATTTGCGACGACAGGGATATTTGGCGGAAGAGGGTGGCCAGAAGCTACTTTTTGTGACATCCATGCATTCTGTTGAAGACGACAGGGAGCATGTACGCAAACTTATTGAAGGTGCTGCGGTGATGGTGGACTCAAATTTGACAGGGGCATTTTCTCTTTCTGCCAAGGAAAAACAGGCCGATACCATTATCGTTCGTGATGTAGAAGATTCGTTTATTAAAATCTCTGCGGAACTTTCTGATGCGTTTCGTTGCCGTGCATGGGTTGGTGTGGTTAGAAATGGTGAGTTTGTATCTAATCAGGAATACCAAAAGCCACCTTTGACGGAGAAATACCCCAGCAATAATGCTTATGGACATGTAGCCCCTTCTTTAATTGATGATAATGACAACAATGCCAGAATTACCTATTTGGAAAAGATATTACAGTCTGATCGTCCGTTTAATGCAGTTGTGCTAGAAGGAATTCCCGATAATAATCGTATCTCGGAATTGGCAGAGTTAGTGTCTCAACTTAAAGACAGAGGCACACATGTAATCATTAATAATAATGTTGTTCACCATGACGATAATGACACAATAGCACCAAAAATAGATGTTGGAAAATGGAGTTCGTCCGTGCGTGGTGGTACGGTAGGGATGTTGAAAGATGCCGGTGCAGACATTTGGCAAAAATCACCAAAGGATGCTTATTTAGACAGTGTATTGCTCTTTAACAAGCCGCTATCACCCAATAATAATGTGGCATACCACCCTAGTCATAAAGGAGTTGAGCAAATTACTATACGTTATGTGCCGTTTGAAGAGGCGTTTAGAAGCGGTCTGGACATGGCGGCAGAAACCGCAGACATTGTTAGGGTTGGAACACTTCCCGGACGTGCTATTCCAAAACGTCATGAAAAAGAATTAATGGCGTTGGCTGATGAAGGGCGACTAAAAGTATTTTATTATTATGATGGGCAGAACAGGACAGATGAGGGGGGAAGAAAATTTGTGGAAGGAACAAAGCCTAATCCTTATGATGTGGCAATTAAATTCCCTGAACATACGGCCGATTTGCCCCAGAATGCCCCTCAATCCGAAATAACAAGATAAACTGTGCTAAATTTTTATAAAAAAAGCGGCGTTATCTTCAGATAACGCCGCTTTTAGTTTTTCAATATACTTGTGCTATTTCGCTTCCCCATCAGAAATACGTTTATAAGATTTAACGGCGGTGTTATCGATTTTTTCATAATCCCCTTTTAAAGGAGTAGACGTCTTGTTATATGACGCAACAACAGGTGTGCTTACCCTAGTATATGTTTTAAGTGCGACACTAGCATCTTCCTTTGCAGGTTCTTTTGGAGGATCAGCAGGCGCCTTTGGATCAAGAGGTGATGCTGGTTTAGGGGGTCCGGCATAACTTTGGTTTGGCATTGTTACCGCAATAAGCCCGGCCATAATCATAATAAATAGAAATTTTTTCATAGCTAATATCCTTACCTTAACTCAGTTTTAAAAATAATATAATAATTTTATTATACAGCACAATAGTTAACAAATAGTTAACATAGTTAAAGTTGTGTAAAAATAATGTCATTTTATTATAAATAACAAGTGAGTAGTATTCCCGTGTTTTAAGCAATTGACTTGCAAGTTTACGATTATTGTAATAGGGTGTTTTCCATTATCGGTAGAGTGAGTGGAATAATAAGGTTAATATTATGGGGAAATTTTACATATCGATGGCAGTGTTTTTATTATGTAGTGGGTGTGAAAGCGATCGTATGATTTCGATTGATCACCATCCAGCACCTAAATATGACAAGTTTTTAGAGCAATGTGATGACTGGGATCAATATATTTGTAACCGGCGTTACGAAGATTTAGCAATTCAATAATTGTCCATATTTTTGTTTAAAACACGTGACATCGAAAAATAAATCTGTCATTATCTCAACTTGAGAGAAAGAGGTGGCAGGATGGATCTTGGCAAAATAACATTATTTTCAGCTATGTCTGGCCGTATGGCTTACCTTTCCGAACGTCAGTCGGTTCTGGCAGAAAATATTGCCAATGCCAACACACCCGGCTATCAAGCGATGGATGTTAAGGAGGCGAGCTTTGAGCAATTCCTTCAACGAGGGTCTTCTTCGCTTGCGCCAGCTGTGACCCGCCCCGGCCATATGTCTATGTCGACGGGTGAAGGTAATTTTGCTAAACAGGAACAGAAGAGTTCGTTCGACATTACCCCAACAGGGAATTCTGTTGTTCTGGAAGAGCAGATGATAAAAATGAATGAGACAGCCATGAATTATGAAGCAACAACCATGCTGTATAAGAAGATGACGTTGATGATGAGCAGCGCTATTGGGGACAGATAGGGTTAATGTATGGATCTTAAAGCAACATTAAAAATTGCCGGTTCGGGACTGGATGTTCAAGGTAAGCGAGTGAAAGTCATTGCTGAGAATATTGCCAATGCGGACTCTATGGCATCTACGCCTGGAGGAGAGCCGTATCGTCGGAAAACCATTAGTTTTAAGAATGTTTTTGATGAGAAGGTGGGAGCAAATCTTGTGAAGGTGGACAAGGTGGGCGAGGATTCAAAGCCTTTTAACAAAGTATATGAGCCGGGGCATCCCGCGGCAGATGAATATGGTTATGTGTTAAAGCCAAATGTGAATACAATGATAGAATCGGTTGATCTGAAGGAGGCACAGCGTAGCTATGAGGCAAACCTTGCGACAATCGAAATAACAAAGACAATGATTAACAGAACACTCGATCTGTTGCGTTAAGGGATTTAATAGGTTATATTTGGATGAGTGTAGGTTTTGAGAGGGCTTATTTATGGATTTAAAGAATTCGGCTGTATTTGCAGCGTATAATAATGTTTCCGGGATTTCTCGGGGTTCGGCAATGTCAAATAATGCGGCTTCTGCCACCAAACAACAGAGTTTTGATTTTGGTGATATGGTGGTGGATGTGGTCAGTGATTCAACAAAAACCATTGCCCGTGCGGAACAGGTTGGAGCGGCAGCATTGGTGGACAATGCCAGCATGGAAGAACTTGTTGAGGCGGTCAATAACGCTGAAATTACGCTTAAAACTGTTGTTGCGGTGCGTGATAGGGTAATCAATGCCTATCAGGATATCATCAAGATGCCTATATAGGGTATTGATTGTTATGGAATCCGCCGAAGTTCTTGAGATAAGTAAGGAAGCAATCCTAGTTTTATTAAAAATTGCTACTCCGATCATGCTTGTGGCGTTGTTTGTTGGGCTTTTGATTTCCCTTTTTCAGGCCTTAACACAGATTCAAGAAATGACCCTGACCTTTGTGCCTAAAATAATCGCAATATTCGTTTCTATCATAATATTTTTGCCGTATATTCTAGAAACACTAGATGATTTTACAAAGAAGCTAAGTGAGCGGATGATTAATCTTTAAAAATGCTTGAAGACATTGCAATTGTTTCTATCTACCATTTCCTTCTTATCTTTTCTAGGATGGGCGCAGTTCTTATGGTCATGCCGGGAATTGGTGAGATATATGTAAATACACGCTCACGGTTGATTACTGCGTTGGCCATCAGTTTTGTGATGATGCCGGTGTTATCGCCTCTATTTCCTCAGGTTCCGGGCGATATTATCACCATGGCGTTGGCGATTATGTCAGAGATTATGGTGGGCTTATTTATTGGTGGTCTGGCACGTATGGTACATGCAACCTTGCATATTGGAGGTATGATTATTGCCTTCCAGTCCAGCCTGGCATCGGCACTGTTGTTTGACGCAAATCAGGGTAGCCAAGGTTCGGTAATTGGTAATTTTATGACCCTTGTGGGGGTGACATTGCTGTTTGTGACCAATTCACATTATATCATCATACAAGGGGTTGTTGACAGTTATCAAACCTTTGATGCGGGTGTTTTTCCTATAACGGGTGATTTAGCGGAAATGATGGCAAAAACATTGTCTAATGGGTTTATGGTGGCGGTGAAAATAGCATCACCCCTGATGGTGATAGGACTGTGTGTGTATTTAGGTTCGGGAATGTTAGGAAGATTAATGCCCCAGATGCAGGTTTTTATGGTGATGCTCCCAGCACAAATTTATATATCATTTACGATTTTTATGGCCACAATGGCTGCTGGAATGGTAGTATATTTACGTTACTTCAAAGAAGTTATGTCGATTTTCTTGGTGGATTAGAGGGTTTCTATGCCGGTTTTGTTACGAAATATTTTGTTAGTGATTTTTGCTGTAGGGCTTCTCTCTTTATTATTTGTAGTCAGCGCAAGCGTTTTGATCTTTGTGGTTTTTGTGGTGGCAGGAATTTTTCTCTACAGGCAATTTCTTGGCCTATTTAGACAGACAATGTCTAAAAAGGGCGACTCGAAAAATCAGGACACCACTATAATAGACGTTGAATATGAAATTATTGAAACCAGAAGTGAAGACGATTAAGCATTGCTGCTGGCATCTTCTTCTGTGCGAAGGGCTTTAATTAGGCCAAGCATTTTGTTTCTGATCGCAGGATCTTTAATTCTGTAATAAGATTGAACAAGGCTCATTGTTTCTTTGTTGTTAGAAGCATCTCTTTCAAAAGCCTGTTCGTCTTCCGCAAAGCTGTATTCTTCAGAATTTTTCTGTTCGGCAGAAAAGCCATCAAAGAAGAATCCTACTGGAACACTTAATACTTTTGATAATTCATAAAGGCGGCTTGAGCCAACGCGGTTTGTTCCCCGTTCGTATTTCTGAACTTGCTGGAAAGTAACACCAATGGATTTGCCTAAATCGTCTTGACTAAGACCAAGCATTTTTCGTCTTGCCCGGACTTTTTTACCTACATGAATGTCTACTGGGTGTGCTGTCATAAGTTATATTCTCACAATAATATTTTCTCTCTGCGGTCTTTATAATCAATAAATTAACAAAATGCAACCACTGTATTAATTTTTTTTCGACTTACTTTCCCTAAAATGGTAGAAGAAAGATTTACTAAACCTCATAACATGCTGATATACAACAATATGACAATGTAAGTGTGCTGGTATTTGTGCAGTTGTATTTATTAACTATTTACATATTTTTAAGAAAAATATGCCATATTTTACTAATATTAACAAACTTTTGTTAACTAAAATTCTGGTAAAATTAACTATATCCTAACTTATTAGAGATGTTGCCTGCGATGTCATTAAACAACTCCAAATTGTTGTTGCTGAGGTGATTCTTCCAATCACCTACAATGCCTTTTCTGCTGTGAGAGTTTGGGTCTTCATCCCCTGCCTTTCTGCCTCCAGTTATTTTCTCAAAGCGATTTTCATTGATGCAATGATCAATTATTTCCTTGTCAGTGCTTAGTTGAAGAAAGTCAAAGACATTTTCCAGCGTTTTTTGTGGTTTTAGATGGAGATCCTCATATTTGATGGTGATAATTTTATCGGGGTGCTTTGCTTCAAAATCCATTGTGCGTTGTACGTATTTCAGCCATTTAAGGATATATTCCTCTGCCATACTTTCAAGCCTAACATCTATTTCGTGTGTTAGTGAGAGTACATTATCTTGTAGATGTTTGGCAAATTTGGCGGCGGAAACAAGAACGTCCCTTCCATCACGGACAATATTAACAAATTTTGCTTGAGGAAAAATTCTGTGTAAATCATTTATGTACACCGCATTAATGGGGGTTTTATCACCCAAATAAATGGTGCCTTCAGGAATAGGGCGTTTTGCTAACATAAGTCCTGTCATAATCCACATCGTGTGATTAAAATCGTCTAAGTCATAGTCACTGTAAAAAGCATTGCCCTCGTAGACTGATTTTGCTACAGCAGTGAGTTGCTTGTTATAATTGTCTGTCAGCTTGGTCAGTCCGACGGCAAACTCGTCAGCAAAATGACCTTCACCAGAACATACTATTTCAGGGTGAGTGTCGAGAATGCGCTGTATCCAGGTGGTTCCAGATTTTTGAGCGCCGGTAACAAATAACAGTTTATGGGAATAGATTTTATCCAGAAGTTCATTGGTTCTTTTAAAACTTTGAATGTCCATTACCTACCCTTTTATGACGTTGTCCAATGTTTGGAGGGTTCGGAGTAATTGCTCCATATCGTGCAATTTCCACATACAAGGCCCATCCGAAGGGGCATTGTCGGGGTCTTGGTGAGTTTCCATGAATATTCCTGCGACTCCAACAGCAATGGCTGCCCGTGATAAGGTGCTGACAAATTGACGTTGCCCACCGCTTGTGCCACCCTGTCCACCAGGCTGTTGGGTGGAGTGGGTGGCATCAAAAACAACAGGGTAACCCGTGTCGTTGGCCATAATTTCCAAGCCACGCATGTCAGAAATCAATGTGTTATAACCAAAGCATGTGCCACGATCGGTCAGCAGAATATTATCGTTCCCACTTTGAGATACTTTTTCTGCCACATTTTTCATATCCCAAGGGGCTAAGAACTGCCCTTTTTTGATTTTTATGATCTTTCCGGTTTTTGCTGCGGCAATCAATAAATCTGTCTGGCGACATAAAAAGGCGGGGATTTGGAGTACGTCCACCACTTCACCAGCAATGGCACATTGTTCTTCATTGTGGATGTCGGTGAGAACCGGACAGCCAAATTCATGTTGAATGTCTTGAAAAACACGCAAAGCTTTTTCCAGACCGATGCCACGCGTACTGTTGAGGCTGGTGCGGTTGGCTTTGTCAAAAGAGCTTTTATACACAAAGCCAATGCCAAGCTTGTCGGTAATTTCTTTTAAAGACTCACACATCATAAACGCATGATCACGGCTTTCCATCTGACAAGGACCCGCGAACAGCACAAACGGCAAATCGTTACCGATGGTAACATTCTGAGCGATCTTGACATGCTTGGCTTGGGTCATTTTAACCTTCTTTATGTTTTATGGCTGCTGCAACAAATGACTTAAATAGCGGATGTGGAGCAAAAGGTCTAGACTGAAATTCCGGATGGAACTGCACGCCGATGAACCATGGATGATTTGGCCTTTCAACAATTTCGGGCAACAGGCCGTCCGGAGACAATCCAGAAAATTTAAGTCCGGCCTTTTCCAGCTTGTTTTTGTAATTGATGTTAACTTCGTATCGGTGGCGATGTCTTTCAGAAATATTATCCTGTGCGTAAATTTTACGTACCATGGAGCCTTTTTTCAACTCACAAGGGTACGCACCAAGGCGCATGGTACCGCCAAGGTCACTGTTCGTGTCACGTGTTTGCACCCCGTCATCACTTTGCCATTCTTTCATCAGTCCAATCACCGGATTTTCACTGGGGCGGAATTCGCTCGAAGAGGCATCCTTAATTCCCGCAATATTACGTGCAGTTTCCAGTACCGCCATTTGCATGCCAAAACAAATCCCAAAATAAGGAATGTTGTTTTTTCTAGCATATTCCACTGCCGCAATTTTGCCTTCTGCACCGCCTTCGCCAAAGCCGCCGGGAACCAGAATGGCGTGTATGTCCTTTAGCTCGTCACTTTTTTCATCGCTGACAAACTGACGGGAATTGACCCATTGAAGATTGACCTTGCGATTGTTGGCAATGCCGGCATGATCCAATGCCTCAATGATGGATTTGTAAGCATCGGTTAGGGAAGTATATTTTCCTACGATGGCGATGTTAACTTCTCCTTTAGGGTTGGTCACAATGTCGGTAATTTCATCCCACTTGCTCAGATCCGGCTCTTCTTCATTGGGCAAATTAAAGTGTCTGAGAATGGCATTGTCCAGCCCTTCTCTATGATAGTTAACAGGCACTCTGTAAATAGTGTCCGTATCCAGTGCTTGAATGACATTGTTTTCAGGAATGTTACAAAATAGACCAATTTTTCGACGTTCGGAAATAGGGATTTCGTATTCGCAGCGGCATAAAAGTACGTTGGGCTGAATACCGATGGAGCGTAATTCTTTAACTGAGTGCTGGGTTGGTTTGGTTTTTAATTCCTTGGCCGCATTCAGATACGGCACCAAAGTTAAATGTACAAAGATAGACTTATCCCGCCCCAGATCGTTACCCAATTGACGGATGGCTTCAAAGAAAGGCAAAGCCTCAATGTCACCCACTGTACCGCCAATCTCACACAAAATAAAATCCGTGTCTTGAGTGTCATTGAGAATAAAAGCTTTAATCAGATCCGTTACATGCGGAATGACTTGCACCGTCCCACCAAGATAATCCCCACGTCGTTCTTTGGCAATCAGGTCGGAATAGATCCGTCCAGAAGTAACGTTGTCGCCCCTGCGTGAATCCACAGATGTAAATCTTTCATAATGGCCAAGATCAAGATCTGTTTCTGCACCGTCATTGGTTACAAACACTTCGCCATGTTGGATGGGGCTCATCGTTCCGGGATCAACATTAAGGTAGGGATCAAGTTTACGTAGACGCACACTGTAACCGCGGGATTGTAATAATGCTCCAAGGCTTGCCGAGGCAAGCCCTTTTCCTAATGATGAAACCACTCCGCCGGTAATGAAAATAAATCGCGCCATAATATAGTGTACATTCCTTCTATCTTAATTATTCAGAAATCGGAACTTCTGGAGTTTTTTTCTCATCAGGCTCTGGTTTGATTTCTTCTTTTGTTTCCTCGGTTGGCTGAGTCATATTTTCTTTAACCGCTTTCTGTTCTTCGGACGGTGCTTTTTTGTCTTGTTCTTCGGCTTCTATGACCGTGTCAACAATCGAGAGACTGCGTTCTGTATGTGTGGCAACATAGGCAAGAATTAAACTGTTAACAATAAAAATAGTTGCAAGAATAGTGGTGGTTTTTGTCAGTAGGTTTGCCTGACCTCGGCTGGTCATAAATCCGCCACTGCTTTGGCCGGTAAAACCATCTGAACTGCTGTTCTGCATTAAAATCACGATGACCATCAGCACAACGATAATTATCTGTAAAACTAATAAGGCTGTCATTACTCTCTCACTTTAATCTTGATAAATTTGTTTACCAAATTCGGCTGCATTCTTCCTGCATTCATTTTCATCAATAACGGCTTGATGCTGGCCAACACTATAATAAAACGCTCCTTTATAGGCCATTTGAAAATATTGGCAAGTGGATTGAATAGGTTTTTGGAAATCTTCAGGCATATTTATGTCATAACCGTTGGCAATTAGATAGCATTTTTTGTCCTTCAAGGCACGACCGATTGTTTTATGTTCCATAATGATGTCGGAGAATCGGTCAAAGAAGGTTTTGAGCCGACCACTCATACTGTACCAATAGACCGGAGTGGCGAACACCACCACATCGCTTTGTAGTATCTGATCCATGATGGGAAGAAAATCATCGTCCTGATGGTGGTTGTCGTAATTGTAATGGCGTACGTCTTTTTCATACAGGTTGATAATGGATGTGTTCTTTTTGTCCTTCATGGCACCAAAGATGTAGTCTATGGTGCGGGCAGTTTCTCCGTCATGACGGGCGCTGGCATTGATGATAAGGACTTTAGGCATATGCCGCGCCAATAATGTCATTAAAAGAATCCACGTCTAAACTTGCGCCACCAACAAGTGCACCGCCCACATTATTAACTGCCAGAATGTCTTTGGCGTTGTCGCCTTTAACAGAGCCACCATATAAAATACACATGGGAGTGGTAAACTGGTTGAACTCTTCGGTAATAAAATGGTGAATATAGCCATGGACTTCTTCAATTTGCTTCAAGGATGCCACACGACCCGTGCCAATGGCCCACACGGGTTCATAGGCAATGATGGTGTTTTTAGAATTGGCCGTTTCAGGGATGGAATGTTGCATTTGATAAGCCAGAACTTCAAGTGTTTTGCCGTTGTCACGCTCGTCTAGGGTTTCGCCAATGCAAATGATGGTAATTAGGCCGGCATTGTGTGCTGCCTCAGCTTTTTGTTTTATCAGGCTATTGGATTCTTTTTCGTAGGTGCGTCGTTCGGAATGACCAAGAATCACATAGTCACAGCCGGCGTGTTTGAGCATGTTTGGACTGATATTGCCGGTATACGCACCATAGGGTTTTGTATGACAATCCTGCGCGCCGGTGACAATGCCACAGTCTACTATCTCGGTAATGTTGATAAAAGGAGGGCAGATAACAACGTCGCATGTACCATTGTTAAAATTTAATGCGTCGGTGAAAGGTTTGATGCGCCCATCAAGATTGTTCATTTTCCAATTACCGACAATTAACTGCTTTTGTGCCATATAAAGACCGATTCTCCAGAAAGATATAGTGGTTCAGTAGGTTTTTTATCATAAAAATAAGGTCTGTACAGTTAAAATTAAATTCTTTGGGCAAAACTTTATTCTTGCTGCCAGTTAATAGGTTCTTTATGTATAAAAGCGGTTTTAATAAAAATGATCGAATTCTCAAATGTTCTTCGATTTTCTTTTTAGACGTGAAGTTAAAAATAAATAACAAAGTAGGTGATGTGTGGGTAATTCATTTTTTCATTCAATAACAAAAATCATAGCGATTATTTTAGTGTTGCTACTGGTGATAAGTTTTATGGTTAGTGGGGTTGGGACATCCATAAGAGGTATTACCTTAGACAAGGTTGCCACTGCGGGGAAAGCGGATATTTCTGCAGCAGAATGGAGAGACGCAACCAGCTATCAGATTCAGCGCGCGCGTGGCGGTTTGGGTTTGAACATTGATGAAGAAGGCCAAGAACAGATCAAACAACAAACCTTGGAACTTTTGATCGATAAGAAGTTGATGATGCAAGAGACCGATAGGCTGGGAATCCGAGTGGGAAAAGAACATGTCATCGACAATATCAAAAACAACCGGATGTTTAAAATTGATGGCAAGTTTGATGAAGGTCAGTATAAATTGATGTTGGGGCAGATTGGAGAGAATGATAAAACCTATTATAATTCACTCAAATACGATTTGGCTTATGCTATGGCCAGTGGGGTATATTTTAATTCTCCTGTTGTTCCTGATGAGCTGGTAAACTTGCTGCACATTTACGACGCAAAACGTCAGTCTGTTTTGGCGGCTATTTTCCCTGTGGATGTAGTCAAGGAGGTGTCTGACCCTTTGGCAGATGAGCTGAAAAAATATTTTGAGGCTAATAAAGAAACATTTGATGCACCGGAATATCGTACCGTTTCGTATATCGAGTTGACAAAGAAAGACGTAGAAGAAGAAATTGATACCAGCGATGCGTCCTTACGGGCTTTGTATGAAGAGGATATAGAGCAATATTCGGTAGGTGAAACGCGGATATTGGAGCAAATCTTTGCGGACGAAGAAGAGCAGATAAAGGAAATCTATGAAGCACTTGAAGGCGGTAAGGATTTTTATGAAACCGCTAAAGACATGGCAAATCAGGATAAAAAGGCAGTGTCTTATGGCTCAACAGAAAAAATTGATCTGGCTGGTATCATTCAAGATGAGGAAATAGAAGAGATTTTCAATACAGAAGATGGAAAATATACTCATCCGATTCATTCAGTCGCAGGATGGCATGTATTTAGGGTTGTGAGTCGCAAAGAACCATACACAAAAACCTTTGAGGAAGTGAAAGACAAGGTAAGAAAGGATCTGTTGAACCAACAATCGGGAGATGTGCTTTACCAACTTGCTGGCAGTGTGGAGGACGAACTTGCCGGAGGGGCAACGTTGGCAGAGGTGGCCAATAATCTTAACCTTAAACTCAAAAAGGTGGAACAAATCAGTCTGGAAGGGACGCTTGCTGGAGGCGTGCCTATGGCGCGTTATCCTGATTATGGGGACTTCTTGCCAATGGCATTTAGCCTGACACTGGGTGCCATATCGCAAATGGTGGGTTCAGAAGACGGGCTGAAATATTATGTTCAGACAGTGAATTCGATTACCCCTTCCCGTCAGAGAACGCTTGATGAAGTCAGGGATAGTGTGGTTAAGACATGGAAAGACGAGAAAAAGATACAATTACAAATAGCACGTGCACAGGAATTTGCCAAAAAGATGGAAGAAGTAAAGGGTGAAGGCCGTTTGCAGATGTTTAAGGACAAAGCAGAGGATATGGGGGCTGAAATCCGTGAGGTGAAATCGGTGTATCGCAACAATTACAATGAAACCATCTTGCCGGGTGAGGCCGTAGCGGAATTATTCGAGAAAAACCTTCCTTACTCTATAAGCAAAAGCTATCTTAGGACAGATAAGGCAATGGTGGTAGCCATTACGGAAGAAATATTTCCCGCTGAAGAAGATGACCCTGTCTTTAGTGTGGATACAGTTAGAGGAACAACCACTAGAGATTTAATTCAGGATTATACTGAACAATTTAGAAATCATTTACGACGCATATATTCGGTTTCGTATCATAATCGTTAGAAGAACAGAGATGGAATTTTACCCAGAAGAAAAGTCATTTGAAGAAAAATACACTGCTGGAGAAGCTCAGCTGGTGTGGAGTGAGTTTTTGACGGATCTTCAAACGCCGGTGGCAGCCATGCTGAAGCTTCAAGGCGAGAGTGACTATCACATATTATTGGAGTCGGTTGAGGGTGGCCGTACCCGTGCGCGCTATTCCATTATTGCACTGGATCCGGATTTGGTGTGGAAATGTGTGGATGGTAAAGCCTATATCAATGAGAATTTTGCCGTTAATGAAGATGATTTTGTAGAAGAAAAACTTCCACCATTTGATTCTCTGCGGGCGTTGGTAGAGCGTTCAAAAGTTGATATTCCTGATATATTACCGCCTATGTCCAGTGGGATTTTTGGCTATATGGGGTATGATATGGTCAAGCTGATGGAAAAATTGCCCGATGAAAATCCAGATACGATTGGCGTTGCGCAGAGCATTTATATGCGGCCAAAAGTGACGGTGATTTTTGATTCGGTGAAGGACGTGGCGACCATTATCACTCCGGTCTATCCCAAAGATGGCATGAGTGCCCGTGGTGCGTATGCAGGTGCGAAAGAGATTATCAACAGTATCACAGAGGCACTTAATGCTAATGTTGAGCGAAGTATTTATTCAAGATTTTATGCGCCTGAAGAGGTGAATGATGCAGAGTTTGTGTCGCATACCAATCAGGCAGAATATGAAGAGGCAGTTGAACGTTCCAAGGAATATATTCGCGCGGGGGATATTTTTCAGATTGTGCCTAGTCGCCGTCTTTCCTGTGAGTTCAAATATCCACCCATGGCGTTTTATCGTTCGCTGCGCCACATGAACCCGTCACCATACTTGTTTTATATGAATTTTGGTGATCACGATAAGGGCGGGTTTTCTATCATTGGCTCCAGCCCAGAAATTCTGGTGCGGGTCAAAGACGGTATGGTGACCATTCGTCCCTTGGCGGGTACGCGCAAACGTGGGGCAAATGAAGAAGAAGATAAAGCTCTGGCCGAAGACTTGCTTTCGGACGAAAAGGAACTGGCTGAACATTTGATGTTGCTAGATCTGGGTCGTAATGATGTGGGGCGCGTAGCCAAGGTAGGTACGGTGGAAGTAACAGAGCAGATGCAGGTAGAATATTATTCTCATGTGATGCATATTGTTTCGAATGTGCAGGGTGATTTAGCCGAAGATAAAGATTGTTTTGATGCGCTGATCGCTGGTTTTCCGGCGGGAACGGTTTCGGGTGCGCCAAAAATCCGTGCTATGGAAATCATTGATGAATTGGAAAAAGAAAAGCGTAGTTTTTATGCCGGTACGGCCGGTTATATTTCGGCCAACGGTATTATGGATACGTGTATTACTTTGCGCACAGGGCTAATTAAAGGCGGAAAGCTCTATTTACAAGCCGGTGCAGGGATTGTGGCGGATTCTGACCCTGAAAGTGAATTTGTTGAAACTCAAAATAAAATGGGTGCATTGATTGCGGCAGCAAAAGGCGCGGTGAGGTTTGTGTGATGGTAAGAATCCTGTTACTAATAATTGTAATGATTTTTGCCTCGGAGGCTTATGCGGCGGAGGAAAGGGTGGACTGTCTTGCTCTGCAAAAAGAAATTAAAACCGATCTTGATACACCTGCGACCTGCTGGAAGGATGAAGATTGTGTGCCCATTAGCTGGGGCTGCCCGTGGCAGTTTTCACCGTGTCATTTTTCGGCCTATAGCACCTCAGAGGAAGAGCGTTATAAAACGTTAAGCGACAAGATTACACAGTATACGGACGCATGCGTGAATAAAAGTGACTTTTTACGCCAGAAATGCGATACATTTAACTACGATTTTGATCACAAGCAATGCCATGTTCAGTTGGATTTAATTTGTTTGCACGGAACATGCTCTACACCGGTAGATGTGATTGTGATGCCTGAAGGTGAGGAAGGGAATAATGATTCTGCTAATTGATAATTATGACAGTTTTACCTATAACCTGCTGCATTATATTGGTGAGCTTGGGGCAGAGGTGGTGGTCAAACGCAACGATGCGATCACGGTGGAAGAGGCATTGGCAATGAATCCAGAGGGTATTGTGATTTCGCCTGGACCTTGTGATCCGGATAAAGCTGGTATTTGTTTGGAGCTGATTAAAGCTGCTGCGGGAAAAGTGCCGATTTTTGGGGTGTGTTTGGGGCATCAGGCCATTGGTCAGGCCTTTGGTGGCAAAGTGGTGCGTGCCGAAATGCCGATGCACGGGAAAGTCAGTTCGATTAGCAATAACGGACGGGGTATTTTCCGCGGGCTTCCTGAATGGTTTGATGTTACACGTTATCATTCATTGATTGTTGATAAAAAAACTTTACCTAAATGCCTCTCGGTAACAGCAAAAACAGAAGATGGCGTTATTATGGGATTGCAGCATAACGAACTGCCGATTTTTGGGGTACAGTTTCATCCCGAAAGCATCGCCAGTAAACATGGGCATGAGATTTTAAAAAGCTTTTTAGACATATGTGAAAAACATAAACAGTAAGACAGTTGGATGACAAATTTTCAGGATTATTTAAAAATTATTGGTGATGGTGGGCATCTGACCGAACAAGAAGCCGCCCATGCCTTTAACATTATTATGCGTGATGCGGCCACACCCGCGCAAACTGCTGCGATGTTAATGGGAATGAAGATTAATGGGGAGACGGTAGAGGAAATTACCGGTGCGGCGGAAACATTGCGTGACAAAATGAAGCCGTTGGAAATTTCTGAAGAATTGCGCGGTCAGATTATGGATGTTTGCGGTACGGGTGGTGACGGCAAGGGGACGTATAATATTTCTACCACGGTGGCGTTTGTGTTGGCGGGTGCAGGGGTAAAAGTCGCCAAACACGGTAATAGTGCCATTTCGTCCAAATCCGGCTCGGCGGATGTGCTAAGAGCACTGTCGGTTAACATTGACATGGACGATGAAGTCATTGTCCGCTGTATTGAACAGGCCAATATCGGTTTTATGATGGCACCAAATTATCATCCGGCCATGCGGCTGGTGGCGCCCACCCGTAGAGAGCTGGGAATGCGTACCATCTTCAATTTACTTGGGCCGTTGATTAATCCGGCCAAGCCCAAACGTCAGATGATGGGTGTGTATGATAAGAAATGGGTTGAGCCGATTGCCCATGTGCTGCACAATCTTGGGGTGGAAAAAGCCTGGGTGGTGCATGGTGGTGATGGGATGGATGAAATTTCGCTAACGGCAGAAAGCTATGTGGCCGAGTTAAAAGACGGTGAGGTAAACAGTTTTACCATCACACCGGAGCAATATGGATTTGAGCGTCTGGAGGCCATTGACCCTCTCATCGGTGGGGATGATTTTATCAATGCGCAGGCGCTGAAGAACGTACTGGGTGGAGCGCAAAACCCGTATAGGGACGTGGTGTTGCTTAATGCGGCGGCGGGTTTGGTGGCGGCGGAAAAAGCACAAGATTTTGCCCAGGGGATAGATTTGGCCAAAGAGTCGATTGACAGCGGTGCGGCCAAAGAGGCACTGCATAAGCTAGTAGAGTTAAGCAATATAGACAGTGTGCTGGGAGATCATGGTGAGTAACATTCTTGACCAGATCTGTGCTGATAAGCGTGAGCATGTCGCCAAAGCCAAACAAGGGCGCAGCGAGGCTATTTTACTTTCGGTTATCACCTTGCTTGAAGGGGTGAAGGGTTTTCAGGCGGCGTTAGAAAAGAAAGTGGCTGCGGGGGAATCTGCCCTCATTGCGGAAATTAAGAAAGCCTCTCCCAGCAAAGGGCTGATCCGAGAAGATTTTCATCCCGCAGAGCTGGCTAAGGCCTATAAAGAGGGTGGAGCAACCTGCCTTTCCGTATTGACCGATGTGCCGTATTTTCAGGGTAATGATAAGTATGTGGGCGAGGCGCGTAAAGCGTCTGGACTGCCTGTTTTAAGAAAAGATTTTATGATCGACCCGTATCAGGTGGCTGAAGCACGGGCAATTGGTGCGGATTGTATTTTGCTGATTATGGCGTGTTTGAGTGATGTACAAGCAAAAGAATTAGAGGATGCGGCCGCATTGTTTGATCTTGATGTGTTGGTGGAAGTGCATAATGAGGAAGAATTAGAACGTGCGCTGCAATTGAAATCTAAAATGATTGGCATTAATAACCGTGATCTTAAAAGCTTTGAGGTTGATCTGGCCACGACAGAGTGTTTGGTAAAACATATTCCAGATGAGTATTTGGTGGTATGTGAGAGTGGTATTTTTATAAATGATGACTTGCAGAGAATGCGTAAATCAGGGGTAAATACGTTCTTGGTGGGCGAATCTCTGATGCGTCAGGATGATGTTGCTGTTGCTACTCGGGAATTATTAGGAAAATAGCAAGAAACTGAGGCACGAATCCTAGTACCCATGAGGGTACTAGGATTCGTGACACTCAGCAAAGAGACTCAGGCCGAAAAAGGTCGAATGGCACGGATCATCTCTTGCGTATCCCGCTCTTCGGCCGGGGTTTCGTTCAGATAGCGCTTGGCCTCTTTACGAATCCGGTCGAATTCGCTTTTGTAAGCCGGGTTAACGGATTCAAAAGCAGAGCAGAAGGCCAGGATGATGACCAGCGGGTTGAAGAAGGTGTTGCCACGCATCCCCGTATCCATCAGATCGGGAGCGGTACCGCCAGGGAGCTCTTCATAGAAGAATTCCCCTTCGTCATCATGGCAATAGACCCGACTGCCCATGACATGACCGCCATGGACAAAATCAGAAACATCGGCTGCTGTATCGCCATTGGGGTTGTCAAAGACACGCATCCATCCACCATCCAAATCCACCGCAACGCGGGCAATGCCCACATCAGTCAGCTGTGACGAGTAGGGTACACCAAGGCGTTCCCATTCTTCACAGATCAGCCGATGGAACAGTGCCTCCGATTTAGCGATGGTCCACTTGGCTGAAACGGTCAGCGGCATGTTTCTCTCCTGTGAGAGGCGTGCTGCCAGCCGTGCAAAGGCAGAGATGTCGTCCAAGTCCATATGCGTGGTGATGACGGCAGTTCTTCTACCGTTGATCGTTTCAACAATACAATCATGCTCATCGTAAAACCCACCATGCCCGTATCTCAAGATGGTAACGGGCTTTTGATAGGTTCCGCCGGCAAGAGTCGAGCGTTCCATCGCGAAGACACCTGCTTGGGGACGCAAATCCATGTTTGCAGAACCCATACCGCGTTCCTTGATCCGCGGATCGTCAGACGCCGTGCTGATCTTCACACCCGCTCTGAAGCGTTTTAGGGCTCTTGCGGCCTCAGAAAGACACAGATCACCACTGTCCAGCCGTGACTTTACGCCCGTGTCAACATCATGGGTAGGGAGTTGATGAAATGTCTTTTCTCTCACCGACTCTGCTACCACACGCGTTGTTTCGTCACCGTTGCAGAATACGATCGGGTTGGTACTCATTACGTTTCCTTTCTCTTTTATAGTCCGTTGTTTTGGACTGTAGGTTTTAGATGCTGTGAGGCATCTATTGATTTAAGAACAAACGCAGATCTCTCCAAGTCAGAAGCTCAAATCTCCTTTTTTAAAGGCCATTTTTATGGAGCATTGCAGTTGGCAATCTCACATCACGCTTTATAAGCATAGATTATAAATAATAGAATTACGTACAATCAAGAAAACAGTTAATAATAACCTAATTTTATGTGCAGTCAATTCCATAGTGGGCAGATGGATGTTATGGAGGGGAAATAGTTGGCGCTTGCGGCTATAATTTCATTGCATTTTTTGTGTGGGCACGATATGCTTAGAAACACACAGAGAGTTTGAGGTTGCCTGATTAGCCCCTTGGATAAAAAGTTTAAATTTGTAACTAATTCTCGCGGTTCTCTTTTGAGTTTAATTATAACGGCCCGTTTTTCTCTCTTTGCTTCTAGTAAATTATAGATTTTAAGGAATTTTATGACACAGATTTGTGCAAATATGCCTGACAGAAGTCTAGCTGCTTTTAAAAAGCTGTCTGTTCTGGGGCTTATAGTCTGTTTCATCAAAGGTTTTCTCCTGTCCTTTAGCGATAGGGTAAAATTATTTATAAAGCCGGAAAACATATTCTCCGGATTCAATGACATATGTAACAATATTTTAGAAAATAACTGTCATGTTTCGTACGCGTATATTGCTGTGCGGTCAGGGGCAGATAAAAGGTTTATAGTAAATGGTACAACGTATTTTAATCGATGCCGTCCACCCGGACGAAATCCGTGTTGCAGTAGCGGATGATAACAAGCTGCAAGAATTCGACTTTGAAAATGTCGCAAAAAAACAGATAAAAGGTAATATATATTTAGGAAAAATCACAAGGGTAGAGCCTTCTTTGCAGGCGGCCTTTGTGGAATATGGCGGCAATCGTCAAGGTTTCCTTCCTTTTTCCGAAGTGCATTTTGACTATTTCCAAATCCCCGTAGCAGACAAAGAGCGCATTTTGGCGGAACTTGCCGCACAGGAAGTCTCTGAGCCTGAAGATGATCTTGAAGAGGTGGAAGATATTTCAGACGCTGAGGGAGCGGAGGAAGAGACAAAAACAAAAGAGATGACTGTTGCTGCAGAAGTGGCAGTTGACGATGCAGTGCAAACGGTGATGGATTTTCCTGAAGAGACAGGTTTGCCGGTGATTACGGTTGACCCTCTTGCGGATTTGGATGTGCTTAAAGATAAAGCGCCCAGCGCTAAGGAGATTGTTCAGCTTGAGGCAAGCGCGCAAAAAGCCAAAGAAGAAGCTTTGGATAGCGTTTTTGAACGTAATAAGAATGCAAAAAAGAAACGCAATCTTGCCAGCACCAGTAAATTGCGCGAAGGTGATGAAACTAGCTATAGAGTGATTGATGGGACACGTGTGTCTGAGGTAATTGAGGGCGATGATAAAATATATGAGGGCGAAGAACTTGGCGGCGATGAAATAGAAGACGTAAGAATTAGTCGCAATGGATTTTATCGTGAGTATAAAATTCAGGAGGTTTTAAAGCGCAATCAGATTGTATTGATTCAAGTGATCAAAGAAGAGCGTGGAAATAAAGGCGCCTCATTGACAACCTATATATCGTTGGCAGGTCGTTACGGTGTGTTGATGCCTAATACAGACCGTGCCGGAGGTGTGTCGCGCCGGATCAGCGATGTAAAAGAGCGCAAGAGGCTTAAAAGCATTATTTCAGGTTTGGACGTTGATAAGGGTGCAAGCGTTATTATGCGTACGGCCGGAGTGGAGCAGACCGAAGCGGACATCATTAAAGATTACAGCTATCTTAAAAATTTGTGGTCAAGTATCCGTCAGAATGCGGTCAATTCATCGGCACCCGCTTTGGTGCATGAAGAAGGAAACATTATTAAACGCAGCTTACGAGATCTTTATCGCAGTAACATCAGTGAAGTGGTAATTGAGGGCGTTGATGCGTATAAGAATGCGAAGAGATTTATAGACGGATTGTCTAAGGATAAAAGCAAAAACATAAAAGAGCATAGTGGCAAAAAGCCAATCTTTATCGAATATGGTATAGACGAACAACTCGATGAGCTTTACGACAATGAGGCGAAGTTAAAATCGGGTGGATCTATTGTGATTACGCCTACCGAAGCACTGGTCTCCATTGATGTAAATTCGGGCAAGGCCACCAAAGAAAAAAGCATTGAAGACACCGCACTCAAAACCAACATTGAAGCCGCGTATGAAGTAGCACGACAATTGCGCCTGCGTGATCTGGCCGGTTTGGTGGTTATTGACTTCATCGATATGCGTGAACAAAAAAACCGTCGGGCAGTGGAAAGGGCGTTGAAAGACGCACTCAAAACAGACCGTGCTAAAATTCAGGTGGGTCGTATCAGTGTCTTTGGTTTGTTGGAAATGTCACGTCAGCGTATGCGCTCAAGCATTGTTGAGGCCAGCACGCAAACATGCCCACGCTGTCAGGGAACCGGACTTATCCGTTCAGAAGTTTCTGCGTCTGTTAAGCTGATCCGTGCCATTGTTGGGGAAGCAAAACGTGACGATGTCAGTGAAGTAAAACTACGTACGTCGATGCAGTCAGCCATCATGTTGTTGAATACCAAACGTAAAGAGCTTTCTGAAATTGAAGATGAGTATGAGATCAAGGTCCTCGTTGAGGGTGATCCTGAACTTGTTGGTTCGGCCTTTGTCATTGAAAAACAACGGGCACGAAATATGCCGCGCAGAAATTCTTCAAATAAATCAAGTGGTGCGGAAGAAGTAGAGCATATTGAGGAAAAAGAAGATTCTAATACACGCAAACCTTCTAGAACCCCAAGAGGAAGAAAGCCATCTCATAAAAATGCTGACGCACCTGAAAAGGGTAAGAGAAGAGGGCGTAAGCCAGTCTCAGATGACGTAGGAAATGTGGCGGATAATTCTGGTGACAATGTGGGTAATGATTCGATCGGTAATATGATTGTGGAGGAAGAGAAGAAGGCAAACAGGCCACATAAACGCAAGCCAACAAGAACCAAGGCAGGTGATGCGCCAGAAGAAGGTGATATAAAAATAGCAAATAATGATGCTTCTCGACCGTCAGATTTTGGCAGTGATAAAGAACAATCACGTCTTAGAGGCATATGGGAAAAAATGACCCAATAAGAATATAGCCATATGTTTATAAAGAATTACATATCCCGCATGGTGCGCTCAAAAAACAATTTCTTTATATTGTTGAGCGTTTTCTTTATAGCGTTATTTGCTCTGTCTTTTGCGTTTATTTCTGAATATGCCTTTGGGTTATATCCGTGCATATTATGTATCTATCAGCGCATACCCTACGCCATTGTGCTCGGGGTTTCTGTGCTCGCATTGTTTTTTTACAAAAAGCCGAAGATAGTTAAGTTGGTACTCCTTGTCTGTGCCGTTGGGTTTTTTGCGGATGCAGCCATTGCTTTTTTCCATGTGGGTGTGGAATATAAATGGTGGGAAGGTACGGACAAATGCTCTGGGCAGGTGGCAGATTCTATAGAATCTTTAAAAGCGGCTCTGGTGGCAGCGCCTTCAGTGCGTTGTGATGATCCGCAATTTCAGTTTATTTTGACCATGGCTGGATGGAATGTGTTGTATGCGCTTGTGGCAACGGCATATTCTGTTTTCAAACTTAAACTCATTATGAAATAGAGAGTGTTATGCGGCTTCCTGGGGATAAAAATAAAAGCTCCATATTAGAAGAAATGATTCGGGTAAATCATGCTGGTGAATATGGCGCACAGCGTATCTATCAGGGGCAAATCGACGTATTAAAGAACGATCCTGAATGTTTAAAAACCTTAGAGCACATGAAAGAACAGGAAGAAGAACATCTGGAAATATTCTCAGGCATGATGAAGACGCATAAAGTACGCCCAACCTTGTTGCAACCGTTCTGGCATGTGGCGGGTTATGCGTTGGGAGCGATTCCGGCGATGGTCAGCAAAGAGGCTGCTATGGCGGTGACTGTGGCGGTAGAAGAAACCATAGAGGACCATTACAATCAGCAGCTTGCGCAGTTGGGCGATTCAGACGCTGAGTTAAAAGACACCATCGCTCGAATCCGCGATGAGGAAATTGAGCATCGTGATATTGGAATTGAAAATAATGCCCAGCATGCCGTTGCGTATCCGGTGTTATATAATACGGTAAAATTTGGATGCAAGACAGCCATTGCGCTGGCCAAAAAGATATAATATAATTGCACATAAGAATCATTCTTAACTACATGATATTGCTTGCTTATTAGGTTTTTTGTGTCTATGGTGAACTGGTTTTTGATAAAACATGTTGTAATTACCATAGGTAAGGATTTTTATGGTTACACCGGCTGCAGCAATTCGTAAGGCTAAAAAATCACTGGATGAGCAAAGTTCATCACTGTCTAAGATAAAACTACTAAAATTTTATAAGCAAATGATGTTGTTACGCCGATTTGAGGAAAGAGCCGGTCAGCTTTATGGCATGGGGCTTATTGGCGGTTTTTGTCACTTATACATTGGACAGGAGGCCGTGGTTGTAGGGCTGCAGGATTGTATTGATAGTTCTTCCAAAGGTGGTGACCAGGTGGTGACAACCTATCGTGATCATGCGCATATGTTGGCATGCGATACTCCTCCAGAAATTATTTATGCCGAGCTGATGGGACGGGAGTCGGGTTGTTCCAAAGGTAAAGGTGGCTCCATGCATATGTTTGATCTGGAAAATCACTTTTATGGTGGTCATGGAATCGTCGGCGCAAATGTACCTATCGGGACGGGTTTGGCTTTTTCTAATAAATATCGTGGGACGGACAATGTCTGCCTAACCTATTTTGGAGACGGTGCGGCTAATCAGGGGCAAGTCTATGAATCGTTTAACATGGCATCGTTGTGGGATATTCCGGTGATTTATGTCATAGAAAACAACGAATATGCTATGGGCACAAGCGTCCAAAGATCTTCTTCGGTCACGGAGCTTTACAAACGTGGTGAGGCTTTTGGCATCCCTGGAATCCAAGTAGATGGGATGGATGTCATGGCAGTACATAAAGCAGGTCAGGAGGCGGTGGCACATGCGCGTTCGGGTAATGGCCCTATCATTCTTGAGATGAAGACGTACCGCTATCGTGGCCATTCCATGTCTGATCCGGCGAAATATCGTACCAAAGAAGAAGTTAAGAACATCAAAGAAAGTCGGGATCCGATCTTATTGTTAAAAACACATTTGCTTGAAGAAGAATATGCTAAGGAAGCAGATTTAAAAAAGATAGAAGATGAAATTAAGAATAAGCTGGAAACAGCGGTGGAGAAAGCAAAATCTGCTCCTGCACCACATGCTGGTGAGCTGTATACAGATATTTATTTGGAGGGAAAATGATTTTTGAATCGATAAAAAAAGGCGACATGGTTAAAGTATGGAACATTATGGCCGACAATCCAAGCTGTATTGATCTGGTGGATATTTATGGTAGTACGCCACTGCATTATGCGGCAAGTAAGAACATGGTCGCCATTTGTAAAATGTTGTACCATAAGGGTTTAGACATAGATTGTGAAAATACTAGCTACGCTACGCCATTGTTTAATGCGGCGGCCAGTGGGTCTGTGGAGACAGTAAACCTGCTTATCAAATTAGGGGCAGAGCTTGATGCGGTGAACAATAACATGGCAACACCTTTGTTTATGGCAGCGCGAAACGGCCATTTATCGATAGTAAAGGCTTTGATTCGTGCCGGTGCCGATGCGTATATCCCTAATGTTTACGGGGTTTATCCTTATGATATTGCGCGGGCAAAGGGACATATAGACATCGCAGAAAATATTATAAAATTAACCTATTTGTATGAAGAAGAAGCAAGTTCTGGGCAGAAAGTAATATATATTGAAGATTACTTCTCTAACCATGGTAGCAGGGTGGTCAATGACTAAGAATTCAACCAATCAACTGACAGTGCGGGTGGCACTGCGTGATGCGATGGCCGAAGAAATGCGTCGTGATAAAAATGTGTTTGTCATGGGAGAGGAAGTCGCTGAATATCAGGGTGCCTACAAAGTCACCGAAGGATTGCTGGAAGAGTTTGGTGAAAAGAGGGTGATCGATACACCCATTACCGAGCATGGTTTTGCTGGCCTTGCGGTGGGGGCAGCCTTTACAGGGTTAAGGCCAGTGGTAGAGTTTATGACATGGAATTTTGGCATGCAGGCGATTGATCAGATTATCAACAGCGCCGCTAAAACCCATTATATGTCCGGCGGGCAGGTAACGTGTCCGATTGTGTTTCGTGGGCCAAATGGTGCGGCGGCACGGGTGGCGGCACAACATTCTCAATGTTATGCTAGCTGGTATGCACATGTGCCTGGACTGAAGGTCATTGCGCCTTATAGTGCGGTGGATGCTAAAGGGTTGTTAAAAGCGGCCATACGTGACCCTAATCCGGTAATATTCCTTGAAAATGAGATATTATATGGTCAGTCCTTCACAGGGGATGTGGAGGAAGAAACTCTCCCAATTGGTAAGGCAAAGATTTTGCGCCATGGGGCAGATGTCACGATCACGGCCTTCTCTCTTCCTGTGGGGTATGCCTTAGAAGCGGCTGAAAAGCTTGCTAAAGAGGGCATTGAGGCGGAGGTGATTGACCTGCGCACATTACGCCCGTTTGACAAAGAAACAGTGATTAATTCAGTCAAAAAAACTGGCCGTTGTGTGGCGGTAGAAGAGGGTTGGGCATTTTCAGGCATTGCTTCGGAAGTCTCCGCCATTATCATGGAAGAGGCTTTTGATTATTTGGACGCTCCGGTGATACGAGTAACGGGTAAGGATGTGCCGATGCCTTATGCAGAAAATCTTGAAAAACTGGCTTTGCCTCAGGTGGATGATATTGTATCTGCGGCCAAGAAAGTGTGCTATCGGGAATAAGCATCATGCAGGAGATAGATATTTATTTATTGGGATGCGGCTTCTTTTTTGTTTCAAGTTTATTGATGGCATTCTTTTTTCATAAAAAATTGCTTTCACCATTGAAAGAATTAAAGATAAATGGTCGGCGAGCTTCGGCAAAAATCATTGAGAAATATACCAGTTCCGGTAAACATGGTACAATATATAATGTTAAATATTCTTACCATGATGATAAAGGACAAGATCAGGAGGGAAAAACCTCTATCACTTCAGAAGAGTATGAAAAATGTGAAGAGGGTGATGATATTTCCATTCGTTTTTTAAAACAGAATCCAAAATTTAGTCGTGCCGATCGTGCCATTGACCGGTTGATTGCTTCACAAAAAATCATTGTGGGGGTTTTATATTTTGAGGCATTTATCGTGGCACCCGCACTGTATTTTATTTTAACTACTATGCTTAAAAAATAAGGAGAGAGAAGATGAAAAAAATAACAGGAATTTTAGTTGTTGGTTTGGTTTTATGGTCACTCCCAGCACAAGCAACAAAATCGGCGGCGATGTTGGGTGATATGGCTAGAGAAGGCTGCAACATGACAGAGAATGTCACGATGAGTATTCGTTTTAATGGCTCAGTAGACAAGGCTGCAACAATTAAATCATTGATAGACGAAACCGAGGATGAGATTCGTAATTTTGCTACGGAAATGGGTATGGAAAAAGTCAGTGTGACATCCCGTAATTTTAGCATCAATATGAATTATAATAATGGGGATGATTATCAGTATAGTGGCAGCATTGGCCTAAAGCTGTCACCTTATAGCAAATCACTGGAATTGTTGGATAAATTAAAAGAAAAGAGCTATAAAGTATCGCTGAATGTCAACAGTTATAACCGTGGAAATTGTAACCAATAAATAAGGTTTATTCTTATGCCGATTGAAATTTTAATGCCTGCCCTTTCTCCCACCATGACCGACGGCACGTTGGCCAGTTGGCTGAAGAAGGAGGGGGACACAATCAGTGCAGGTGATGTTATTGCCGAGATTGAAACCGATAAAGCTACCATGGAAGTGGAAGCAGTGGATGAAGGTATTTTAGGCAAAATCATTGTGCCGGAGAAATCGGTCAACGTAGCAGTCAACAGTGTGATTGCGTTGATTCTTGAAGAGGGTGAGGACAAAAAGGCACTCGACAAATGGAAACCAGCAAAAGCAGAAACGCCTAAGCAAGAGGGTGAGGAAGAGGATAAATCGGACATTACATCTGAACCATCTGCTGCCCCTGCCACTGCGCCAATGGTAGCGGCTCAGGCCAGCAAAGCCCCCACTCCACCCAAAGCAATCGGTAAAGCTGCCCGAAAAGCCAGTCCGGTGGCTAAACGTATGGCAGAGGAAAATGGCATTGCCCTAGAGAATCTAAAAGGCACAGGCCCTGCAGGGCGGATTGTGAAAGAGGATGTGGAGCAGGCATTGCTCAGTGGTGGTATTAGCCGTAATATTGCACGCGACATTTCAGAATTCACATTGCTGGAAAACAGTTCCATGCGTAAGACGGTAGCCAAGCGGTTAACAGAGTCAAAACAGCAGTTGCCGCATTTTTATCTCTCGGTGGATTGCGAACTTGATAAGCTTCTCGATCTGCGTAAGCAGCTTAATACTAAAGCAGCCAAAGAGGCCGGTGAAGGAAAACCAGCCTACAGATTGTCAGTCAATGATATCATCATCAAGGCGGTAGCCAATGCACTTAAAGCTGTACCAGAGGCCAATGCTAGCTGGTATGACGATGCGATTGTTTTGTACACAAATGTGGATGTGAGTGTGGCGGTAGCCATTGAAGGCGGCCTGATTACCCCAATTGTTAAAAATGCCGATCAAAAGTCATTACCACAAATTTCTAATGAGATGAAATCCTTGGCGGCAAGAGCGCGTGAGGGAGCTTTGCAGCCAGAAGAATATCAGGGCGGTGGTTTTAGTATCTCTAATCTTGGTATGTTTGGTATCAAAAGTTTTAGCGCGATTATCAATCCGCCGCAATCTTGTATCCTTGCTGTGGGTGCTGGTGAAGAGCGGGTGATTGTTAGGGACGGTCAGATGGAAGTTGCCAACGTGATGACGGTGACACTTTCGGTGGATCACCGTGCGGTCGATGGTGCGGTGGGTGCAACGTTTCTTAAGGTCTTCAAAGAGAATATTGAATCTCCGGCTGGACTACTCCTGTAATTTTTGTTGTCACATTTTCTGAGTTGATTTAGCAGCCATAGGCCCCCTACCTTTGTTATAGCGTGGTTAAGCCACGCTATGACAAGAAAAGAAAGCCGAGGTATGATCTTCAAGTTTTGCGTCATTCTGTGGGGAGTGTAGCGACAGCGCAGAATCCATTTCTTTGTGGATCCTGTGCTAATTTCTACGAAGAAATTCCACAGGATGACATCAATCTCCTGTCTACAGTCATTATTTTGGCTGATATTGTAAAATGGTCAACCGAGTTTTGTCGTGCATACGATGATCCAGTTCAATCACGCCATCAGGCAAATGGGTTAAATCATCGGTTTTTCCATGTTCTACAATAATTATCGCTCCATTTTCTAGCCAGTTATTTTTTACAAGACTTTTTAATGCCGGTATGGCTAGATTCTGATTGTAAGGTGGGTCAATGAACACCAAATCAGCTTTGCTGGTTGTTGGAGGCAGGTTGGTAGAATCGCTGCGGACAAAGCTAGCATTTTTTATTTCACCAATATGATCAACATTATCTCTGGCAAGGCTGAGTGTCTTGGGATTCTGGTCAATAAAAGTAATATGCGCTGCGCCATGGGATAAGGCTTCGATGCCCAGCGCACCAGTGCCACAGAAAATATCCACCACCTTTCGTCCTTCAACACGGCTGGGGTTTTCGTCCTCTAAGAACTCTTCATAGCCCAAAAATCTGCCATGACGCAGAATGTTGAAAATGGTTTCACGGATGCGCGAAGAGGTAGGACGAAGAGTGCGTTCTTCACGTGCCTGAATGGTTTTCCCCCGATATTTTCCTCCGGTGATTTTCATAATCCATACCTATGTTTTTTGCAGTAATTGTTTGATAATCTTTTCTGGTACTTCCATCACCTCATTTGGTGGCAAAGTGCCAAGTTTTAATGGTCCATATTCAATACGTATCAGGCGGTTGACGGTGAGATTGAGATGTTCACAAATTTTACGAATCTCGCGGTTTTTTCCTTCCCAGATAGACATGATCAGCCAGCTATTTTTACCACTAGACTTATTATCAATTGAGGCTTCAATCTTGCCATATTTAATATATTTACCGGTCTTGGGGTCTTTTATGCTAACTCCATTTGCAATTTTTTGTAGTTTGTTTTCGTCGATGACACCAATGACCCGCACACGATAGGTGCGTTTTAGGGCACTCTTTGGGTGTTCCAATGTGCGGGCAAGATCCCCGTCATTGGTTAACAACAAAAGCCCTTCTGTGTTGTAGTCTAAGCGCCCAACCGTCACTACTCTTGGCAGGTTCTTGGGCAGTTTATCAAAAATGGTCAGGCGGCCTTCCGGATCCTTGTTTGAGGTGATAGTGCCTTTGGTTTTGTGATAGACCCAAAGCTTTGTTTCTTCCTGTGCAGCAATGTTTTTGCCATTGACGCTTACAATATTTTCAGCCGTTACGTTAAGTGCGGGAGAAGAAATCACTTCCCCATCCACACATACTTTTCCGGCGGTAATAAGCGTTTCTGCTTCCCTACGAGAACATACGCCCGCATGGGCAATGAATTTGGCAATTCTCTGTCCTTCGCTCATTGTTTTCTCTACAGCTCAGAAAGTTTGTCCATAATATTCTGACTGAAATGCGCCAGATAATCGTAACCTGCTTGGGTAGGCTCGATATACACCACACGTCGGTCTTCTGGGTCTACCCGACGTTTGGCTAGATTGTGCTTGGATAGGCTGTCCAACGCCCGACAAATAGGGGGTTTGGTAATATTTAACCGTTCGGCTAAGGACTTTACCGTATGGTTGCCTTCATCGCTATAAATTACCAGTAAGATTGCCAACTGCCGTGCAGAAAGGTCAAACCCACCATTGCTAACCAATTGTAGTGTTACTTTACGCCACAGATCAACGGCCTCCTTATTGCCCGGTTGGGCAACAACCTGTTTGCTGTGGTCAATGCTATAGATTTCCTTATTTTCCGCCTCTGCCATCGACAATACTCCCAAATATTCCGATAGCGTAATGATATAGGGTAATTAAGGAATGTCAAGCTAATGTCTGAAATGGCGGATGCCGGTAAAAACCATGGCGATATCGTGTTTGTTGGCGGCTTCAATGACCTCTTCATCACGAATTGAACCACCCGGTTGAATAACCGCAGTAACGCCATGCTCGGCGGCATTTTCCAGCCCGTCAGCAAATGGCAGGAATGCGTCTGAGGCAAAGACCGAGCCTGTGGCATTTTCTACCGAGGTGCAGGTTTCTGCTGCTTTCCATGCGCCAATACGTGAGGAGTCCACCCGACTCATCTGCCCCGCGCCAATGCCAATAGTAGCCTTGTCTTTAGCGTAGACAATCGCGTTGGACTTCACATGTTTACAGACCGTAAAGGCAAAAATCATATCTTCGAGTTCTTTTTTGCTTGGTTTACGTTTAGTGGCAATGTGCAAATCATCACGATTGAGGACAATATTATCCCGATTTTGCACCAATAAGCCGCCAGAGACGGATTTGATCAGTAAACGATTATTGCTGCGTTCTGGCATGGTAACGGTTTCCAATAGCCGTAAGTTCTTTTTGCGGGAAAGGATGTCTTTGGCCTGATCGTCAAATTCAGGTGCGATGATGACTTCGGCAAACAATTTGCCTAGCTCTTCGGCCATGTCGCCAGTGAAGGTGCGGTTGAAGGCCAAAATGCCACCATACGCACTGACCGGATCGCACGCTAAGGCGCGGCGATAAGCATCAACCACGTCGCTGCCAATAGCAGTGCCACAAGGATTAGCATGTTTGATGATGGCCACAGCGGGTTCGTCAAATTCACTGACCAGATCAAACGCTGCGTCCGTATCGGCAATGTTATTGTAGCTGAGTTCTTTGCCTTGTAACTGTGTGGCATTAACTACGCCTGACTCCCCACTGTTATCAGAATAGAGGGCAGCTTTTTGATGAGGATTTTCACCGTAACGTAACGACAAAGTTTTTTGTCCGGTGACATGTAATTTGTCTGGCATATCTTCTCCGGCATCTAATTGTCCGGCAAACCAATTACTGATAGCGGTATCGTATTTAGCGGTAAGGCTAAAGGCTTCCAATGCCAGATTTTTACGTAATTCTAAGCTGGTAGATCCTTGATTTGCATTCATGTCTGCGACGACATCGTCATAGCGCGTGGGATTACAGATGATGGTGACATCATTATGGTTCTTTGCTGCAGAGCGCACCATGGAAGGGCCGCCAATGTCGATATTTTCAATACAATCGGTAAAATTTCCACCACCAGCAACAGTTTGCTCAAACGGATAAAGGTTAATGACTACCATATCAATAGGCTCGATGCTGTGTTTTTTCATTGCATCAAGATGAGATTGGCTGTCTCTGCGGGCTAGAATGCCGCCATGGACTTTGGGGTGTAATGTCTTGACTCGTCCGTCCATAATTTCAGGAAAGTTGGTTAATTCAGACACATCACGTATCCGCAAGCCAGCGTCACGTAGAGCTTTTGAGGTGCCGCCGGTGGAGATGATTTCTACATTGTTTTTGGCTAGATATTGGGCAAATTCTACAATGCCGGTTTTGTCTGATACAGAAATAAGTGCGGTGCGTACTTTACTAACCATTAGATATCCTTTACAATTATGGTCCATTGAGAGACGCACAGTATCTATAGTAAATAATGAGGGCTTTCAAGTCTAAAAACACTTTGGGATGTAGAACAATGTATGTAAAAGAATACGATGAGAATAATATTTTCGCCAAAATCCTACGTGGTGAAATTCCCTGCGATAAAATTTATGAAGACGAATCGGTGTTGGCGTTTCGTGATATTAGTCCAAAATATCAAACCCATGTTCTGGTCATTCCGCGAGGGCGTTATGTGTCTTTTGATGATTTTGCCGAAAATGCTGGTTCGCGCGGAATAGGTATGTTCTTCCATCGGGTGGGGATGATCGCCCAGAAGCTTGGTCTGGCTGAGGGAGGGTATCGTGTTGTTACCAATATTGGGGAGAATGGTGGTCAGGAAGTGCCCCATTTCCATATGCATATTCTTGGTGGGGAGAAGCTCAGAGGGTTATAAAGGTGGTAGGTTTGCAAGATGTAATAAAAAAACCCCGCACCCAACAAGATGCGGGGTTTTTGTTTGGAATTCTATGTATTAGTAAACACCAAAGTCAACAGCCGCAAGGCCAGAAACGTCAGCATCGATCACGCCCAATAGATAGACTGTGTCTGCAGCATCCAGAGTGCCGGCAACATCACCGCTTTCAATGATGTAGTAGATACCACTTTCAGTGCCTGCATCGTTACCAATAACAAGGATCACATCGTCCCCTGCTGCAGCATTAGACATGCCGCCAGCATTGGTTGTATTGACCACATCAAATACGGCAGAAATATCACCGAAATCATCTACCGCAAGATCGTCTGCGGTATTAAAGACAAAGATGCCTGCCGCATCAAAGTTCAATGCTTCATCGTCGGCAAGAACATCTATGACACCGGCAGCTTCCAATGTGCCGAAAGCAGATGTATCGAATAAGATATCGTCTGCAGTGGTAGTAAACGATCCAATAACATCAGCCGTGTTCACATTAATATCACCGCCAGACATATCCGCTGAACCATCAGTGATGCCAACATAAAGTAGATCTTCGGCACCGGTACCAAAAGTGATCGTATCTGCGCCTACGCCACCGGTGAAGGTATCTGCACCAGAACCGCCAGCCAGAGAGTCTGCACCAGAGCCACCCAGAATCACATCGTCGTTCGTGCCGCCAGTAATGGTATCTGCATTAGCAGTACCGGTTACGTTGAAGCTAGCAAAGTCACCCAACTGGATGTTGTCAATGTTCGACAAAGTTACGCCAGTAAAGTCAATGGTTGCACCGGCAGTAGTAAGATTCAATGTTGCCGTTGCGCCGGCGGCTGCCGTTAGAGAAAGATTTGTTTCGTTGGCGGCCACTTCAGCAGATGACGCATTGAAAGTAATGGTGCCTGTTGACGTAGAGGAGATTGTTTGCGCGGCGGTTAAATCGCCCAATGTCACTGCCAAAGCAGCTGTTCCACCGGTTTGAGTCACAGTTACCGCAGCATCCGTTAATGTCAGTGTTGCACCAGAACTGTCCACAGTCACGGTTTCAATACTGTCAAATGTGGCAGGGGTGGTTAGGTTGAATGTACCACCTCCGGCAATGGCAAGAATATCTGTACCACCGCCACCAATCAGGTTATCACCCGCATTGATTGTGCCATTTGTGGCGTTGAACGTATCTGCATTTGCGCCACCAGTGAATTGATCAGAACCGGCAGTGAGCGTAAACGCGTTGCCGGATGTGTTCTCAGAGCCAAAGGCTGCGGTTAACTCATCAAGTGTCTTGGTTTGATCTGCAAATTGGAAACTTTCAACTCCAGTCACCGTATCTGTATCATTACCGCTTACAAGCGTAGTAGTAGAGCCCGATACGGTAATTGTATAGCTGGCATAAGTGCCAGAGAATACAGCAACGTCAGCACCGCCACCGCCTTCTATAGTATCGGAACCTGAACCACCTGTCAGAGTGTCTTCGCCGGTGCCGCCATCAAGTGAGTCTGCACCCAAATT
The DNA here is from genome assembly GCA_030429625.1 of Alphaproteobacteria bacterium. GTDB lineage: Bacteria > Pseudomonadota > Alphaproteobacteria > Rickettsiales > UBA8987 > JAUIFA01. Next base: position 42,418 of record JAUIFA010000007.1, read on the forward strand.
ACCACGAAGATTATCATTACCTGCACTACCGATTAGAGTGTCATTGTCTTGGCCACCAAGTAAGGTATCATCGCCGGCACCGCCATTAATAGAATCCGCACCCGCATTGCCACGAAGATCGTCTGTGCCATTGCCACCAATTAACGTGTCACCGGCGGTGCCACCTCTAAGAGTGTCTGCGCCAGTACCACCATTGATGGAATCCGCACCCGCATTGCCACGAAGATCGTCCGCGCCAAAACCACCAAGTAACGTGTCCGCACCGGTGCCACCTCTAAGAGTGTCTGCGCCAGAACCACCATCAAGTGAATCTGCACCTTTGTTGCCACGAAGATCATCATCACCAAGCCCACCAAGTAGAGTATCGTTGCCTTGTCCGCCACGTAAAATATCATTTCCTACACCGCCATCAAGTGAGTCATTACCAATATTGCCACGAAGATCATCGTCGCCAGAGCCACCCGTTACTGTGTCGTTACCCGCACCCGCACGTACTGTATCATTCTCTGCCAAACCCTCGAGAAGCTCGCTTGCTGTAGTTCCTGTTAATTCCGTCATAATAAACCCCTAAATTACAATGATAATAAAATTAATGGTTATAATGTTTATCAGATTTACAACCTACAAACAAGTAATGTTTTTTCAGTCACCAAGTTTTTTTATATATTTAGCTATTGACTGTGTTGGATCGAGGCATTATAAACCACGTCCACGGCATTTCACGGAAGATGTGTTATGTTTGTGTGACGGTTATTTTTCCGTAAGCTATTTAAAATTGTAAATTTGATATTATTATAGAATTGAAGGCGGCGTGTTGTTGTGACTGCACGTTTGTTTTTGATTGTATATTGTAACAACTATGTACCTATAAAATGACGTGTGGGAATAAATACGTATCCGTATGGATACACCGTTGATATGCTTTTCCGCCTTAGCGGCGGCAGAGCGTATTGATATTTATACCTAATAAATTTCTTTGTAAATTAAAGTAGGATTAAACTTGAGAGTTTGATCCTGGCTCAGAATGAACGCTGGCGGCAGGCTTAACACATGCAAGTCGAACGATTAAAGC
>JAUIFA010000008.1 GCA_030429625.1 Alphaproteobacteria bacterium
ATTGCGTTTGTAAAACAAACTTATAAATCGCTGGCGTCACTGGGCTTGCAGAGATTATCGACTTCATCGATAATCCTTAGCGCCCCGCCACGGTCGCAGATAGACTAATAAGGTGCGACTCAATACATATATTAGATAAAAATTGCAAGAAGTATCTATGCCTGAGATTTTGGATTGGAAAAGCCACCGGGCAATAAACTCGATATTCCAATGGTCACAAATCCAGCCAAATTTTCAGATTTTTGAGCCGAACCATTATTTGGCAAAATAATCGTAACCACGGCTGTTGGGCTATTATTTTCATCTTTCGTGCTAAATTTCTTTACCCGTTCGCGCTCGTCCCCGCGCAGCGTCATCACCTCCACGCAAGATGTCTTTGAAAATTTCTCCAGCGACTGGGGTAAATGCTCAAAATCAATCTTCATTTTCCACACATTAGTAATATGTGGGTTATGTAAGCCGGACGTAGCATTGGAAATAGCGGTAAAAACGGACGAAGGCGTGCTGGCTTGAATCCGACTGTGCACATTGTTGCCCACAAACATGTCACCACCTTCCGTGCGCACAATAGCCACCGCCGCGGAACGAATATTGTGTGTGTCTTTGGAACAGACCCGCCGCAACTCCTCCGCCATATATTTGTTCAGCTTCACAAAGAAATATGTATCTTTACTGTCAAACGAGACCTGCAATTGCATCAACGTCCCCACCCTCTCAAGACGAGAGATTTCAGCAATATCATGCGGGTTAGAAAAATAATCCAAGCCCTCACGCATCTGCTTAACAATCTCCCCATTCTCATCACTGACCCGAATAACCGAATGCGGGAACAGCATATCAATATCGCGCGTAACCACTTCATTAGGACGGACAATCAAAGCAGTATTGTCTTTTGCGTAGACCATCTCTAAATCACCCATATTTAACGGCAACATGTGTATCTTCGCCTGAGGATTGTCGAAAGAAACTTCGTGGATAAGCTCAAGACAGCTGCCACAAGGGGAGTGTCGTTTTCCCTCTTCACCCGCCCGAATTGGCTCACCATAATCACCAACATAGCCCACACCGCCCATAAACCACACATCGCTAATCTGGCTGTTACGATCATCCCGCAATGCCTCATTAATAGCGTTACGCTCAGCACAAAAGCGGTCAATCGCCTCCCCGGTCTGCAAATTAACACTCACATAAGAACGCCCGTCTGAAGTACGGATGATCGCCGCAGCATGAAAATAGGTTTCATCGTCAATAGCATTTTCCCGTACCACCGCCAAAATTTTATTAATTTGATTCAGCTGGACAGTGCTGTCTTCCATCTCAGAAAGATAGGCAATATCACGATTGGATATGCCGCCTTTAACAACCAATTGCTTAATGGATTGCAGATTCATCATTGCCATTACCCCTATTTACCTATAGACAGCATAGCATACTTACCTTAATAAAATGTTAATCATGCAGTGGAAAAGTAGCACAGAACCGGTTTTATATCCTGAAGCGCTGGATTTTATGCAACAGCGTGTGGAACAAATACATAAAGGAACGGCAGAGGAACTGGTGTGGTTGCTGGAACATCCACCTTTATACACGGCCGGCACTTCCGCCAAAACCCAAGATTTGATTGACCCAAAACGTTTTGATGTATTTGAAGCAGGACGTGGCGGGGAATATACCTATCATGGTCCTGGTCAACGCATTGCTTATGTGATGCTCAACTTGCGTCAACGTCAGGAAACACCAGATATCCGTAAATTTGTTACCAATCTGGAGCAGTGGATTATTAACACACTGGCACATTTTGGGATCACCGGAGAACGTCGCGAAGGGCGTATTGGTATTTGGGTGACTGACGGTCAGCAAGAAGATAAGATTGCCGCACTTGGGGTAAGAATTCGCCATGGCATCACCTTTCATGGGATTTCTATCAATCTGAACCCTAAACTTGAGCATTTTTCTGGCATTGTGCCATGCGGTATCTCACAGCATGGTGTTACCTCGTTTGAAAAACTTGGTATTCACGCCACAAGAGAAGATTTAGACAATATTCTTCAGAAAGAATTTGTTACTATATTTTAACCGTCATCCCATGGCTTGACCACGGGATCTACTATCTAATAAATAACCTTCTGGATAGCGCGATCAAGTCGCGCTATGACGATAGGTAGGTTACCTTATAATGGCCAAAACCATTCGGGCAATGACGTTTTTATAGTTTTTCTTGGATTATAACTGTGATCTGAGAATGATATGCTACCAAAAAAATACCGGCACATTGGCCGGTATTTCTTCAGAATTCAAAAAGGCAGACTAGCTGGCTTTCTTTTCTTGTTGGATTTCTTCACCAGTTTCCTGATCCACTGATTTCATGCTAAGTTTGATCTTACCTTGACGGTCAATGGCCAATACTTTGACCTTCACACGGTCACCTTCATTGATTACATCAGTGACATTCTCAACACGGCGGTTTTCCAGCTCAGAAATATGTACCAGACCTTGTTGTTTGCCGATAACGGCCACAAAAGCACCAAAATCAACCACTTTCACCACTTCACAATCGTGGTAAATAGCGCCCACTTCAGCTTCAGCCACAATGTCGTTGATCATTTTCTCTGCAATACGGCCAGATTCAGCGTTCACTGCCGCAATACGCACCATACCGTCATCGTCAATGTCCACCGTAGCACCGGAAACTTCACAAATCTCACGAATCACTTTACCGCCAGTACCAATAATCTCACGGATTTTATCCGTATGCACTTTCAATGAAGTAATCTTAGGAGCATAGTCATTAACATCGCCACGAGATTCCGTCAGTGCCTTAGACATTTCGCCAAGAATATGCTTACGACCTTCTTTAGCTTGCTCTAGAGCTTGTTGCATAATTTCAATGGTAATGCCTTGGATTTTGATGTCCATTTGTAGAGAGGTAATACCTTCATCCGTACCGGCAACTTTAAAGTCCATATCACCAAGATGATCTTCATCACCAAGAATATCGGAAAGGACAACAAATTCATCACCTTCAAGGACTAGACCCATCGCAATACCAGCAATCGGACGAGAAATAGGCACACCCGCATCCATCAATGCCAGAGACGTACCGCAGACAGTCGCCATTGAAGACGAGCCGTTTGATTCGGTAATTTCTGATACAACACGGATGGTATAAGGAAATTCTTCTTTGCTTGGAAGCATAGCGTTAATCGCTCTCCAAGCCAGTTTACCATGGCCAATCTCACGACGACCCGGAGCACGAAGCATGCTCACTTCACCCACAGAATAAGGAGGGAAGTTATAATGCAACATAAAGTGCTGTGATTTGTCACCTTCAAGCGTATCCATACGTTGTTCATCCTGACCTGTGCCAAGAGTGGCAACAACCAATGCCTGAGTTTCACCACGGGTGAACAATGCAGAGCCATGCGTACGAGGAAGAATACCTACTTCCGCCACGATAGGACGAATTTGTGTGGTAGAACGACCATCAATACGTTTCTTCGTCCGCAACAAGTCACCACGCACCACATCTTGTTCCAGATGCTTGATCGCTGAAGTAATGTCGTTGCTGTTAGGAGCATCTTCTACTTCAGCATATTCTTCAGCCAAAGTACTTTGTACCGACTCACGAATTTCATTCAAACGAGTAGAACGTTCTTGTTTGTCCTGTAAATCATAGGCTTTACGCAAGCCTTCTTCTGCCAGCTGGCTTACACGGCTTTCAAGGGCAGAGTGATCTTTTGCTGCACATTCCCAGCGAGCCTTACCGGCTTCTGCAGCAAGTTCTTCAATCAAAGCAAGAACCGGTTGGATGCCTTCATGGGCAAATTTTACCGCACCAAGCACCACTTCTTCTGAAAGTTCATTAATTTCAGATTCCACCATCATCACAGAGCTTTTGGTTGCTGCAACGATCAAATCCAAATCGGTTTCTTCTTCAAAACCAACTTGTGGATTTAGGTCATACTCGCCGTTGATATAGCCCACACGCGCCGCACCAAGAGGGCCGTTAAATGGAAGGCCAGAGACGGCAAGAGCCGCTGCGCCACCAACTAATGCAACAATATCAGGCTGGTTGACACCGTCATGCTCAAGCACCGTACAAATAAGTTGAGTTTCATTTTTAAAGTTAGAATCAAACAACGGACGAACCGGACGGTCGATCAAGCGAGAGGTAAGTGTTTCATGTTCACCCGGACGGGCTTCACGCTTAAAGAAGCCACCAGGGATTTTACCCGCAGCAAAGGCTTTTTCCTGATACACACAGGTAAGTGGGAAGAAGTCGATGCCTTCTTTAGGTGTTTTAGCGGCCGTCACCACACACATTACAGTAGTACCGCCATAACGCGCCATAACTGTCGCATCCGCCTGACGGGCTATTTTACCGGTTGAAAATTCAAGCGTGCGACCTGCCCACTCAATGGATTTTGTTATTTCATTAAACATAGATTGATTTCCTTATTTTTTCAATTCATCAGGGAAATCTCTAAAGATCGTAAAATCATAAAAAAGTTGCTAGACAATATTTCTATAACTGCTTTATGGTTTCACGATCCGATTTCCCATTACGTTATTAAGACTCCCTTCTGTGTTTATGCAAAAGGGAGTCTTATTTTTAACCTATTTACGTAGGCCTAATTTTTTAATTAGAACGTCATAACGGTTAAAATCTTTTGCTTTAAGATAGTCCAACAAACGACGGCGACGACCTACCATAATGAGAAGGCCACGACGTGAATGATGATCTTTTTTATTGATCTTAAAATGTTCGGTTAGATTCAAAATTCTTTCTGTGAGTACGGCAACTTGTACTTCCGGAGAACCGGTATCACCATCTTTTTGAGCGAATTCTTTGACTAATTTTTGCTTTTTCTCAGCTGTAATCGACATCGTATACTCCTTTTATTATAGGTTAAATACTCTAATCGGTTTGATCACATGATCATCTTGAACTGAACAAATAGCAAGCAGTACGCCCTGATAAAAGGCACATACAACATCACTATCCGGTAGATGGGCCATCGTTACCTCCAACCCATTCCTCAAACGTGTTGAGGCTTCAGAATCAAGCGGCAGTACCGGGATGTCGTCTAGTACTGTCTGAACCGGCAGCAGATAATCTGCTAACTTTTCGCACACATCTTCTTGCGAAAGTGGCGCACTATCTACCATTTTTTCTAATTTTGCAAGAGAAATTGCGTTTTTCTCGTTTAAATTCCCTACTTTAGTACGGCGCAGATATGTCACATGACCACAACTGCCCAATTTTAGGGCAATATCTCGTGCCAAAGAGCGTACATACGTTCCTTTACCGCAGGTCAGGGAAAATAAATATTCTCCTGATATGTCTGTGGGTTGCTGTAGATTTAATACCAAAGAGTCCACCCGAACAATGCGAGATTTTAATGCCACCTCCTGCCCACTACGCGCCAAATCATAGGCACGCTTTCCGTTAACCTTTATCGCCGAGAAAGCCGGAGGAACCTGCTCAATTTCTCCAACAAATTCAGGTAAAATAGCGACAATTTCTTCTTTACTAGGAATATGCTCGGAAGTTTCAACAACCTCCCCTTCAAGGTCATCCGTAGAGGTAGCCTGCCCAAATTTAACCGTAAATTCGTAACTTTTGCTGTCGTCCATCACATAATGGACGGTCTTGGTTGCTTCGCCCAACGCAATAGGCAATATTCCACTGGCTAAAGGGTCTAACGTTCCAGCATGCCCCACTTTTTTAGCATTGGTCAAGCGTTTAACAACCGCTACGGCCTTGGCAGAACTGATATCGAGCGGTTTATCCACTACCAGCCAACCATTAATATTATTCTTATTCTTTTTCATCAATTAATGCAAATCTTCAACGCCAAGAAATTTACAAAATGCCCAGAATATCTTTATTACTAACCACAGCGCAAACAGACTACCGAAGATAATGGCAGCTCCTTCTAGCAAAGAAAACTCCATCAGCCAATCAATACACGCACCAACTGTTCCGCCACAAAAATCCACTATTTTGTTCCCTTACTCATGCAATAAAAAATTTTTGACCATCACAAACAATAAGATCAGCATCCCCAGCGCCGAAGCACAGAGAAAAACCTGTCCGGTTAATGGCAAATGGGAAAATAAATAGATCGCATGGTCGATAGATTTGGCATTAAGTATTGCATCAATCGCCTCACCGATACCTCCTAACTGATTCTCTATTGCCATCACTTTCCTCCTTTTTCTTTTCTAAATTCTACCGCTCTGCCCGATTTTTCTTTTTGCTTCATTTTGTTATAAGCAACAGAATCCGACTTAACGTCCTTTATGATTGTGCTGCCAGCAGCCACCATAGCACCTTTTCCAATGGTTACAGGGGCTACCAAGCTTGAATTTGAGCCGATAAACACGCCTTTCTCAATCGTAGTTTTATGCTTATCATACCCGTCATAATTGCAGGTTACCGTTCCCGCACCAATATTAACGTCTTCGCCTATATCCGCATCACCGATATACGTCAAATGGCTGATCTTTGTTTCCTTACCAATTTTAGATTTCTTAATTTCCACAAAATTCCCAATCTTACATGCCTCGCCAATGTCCGCCCCTGGGCGTAAGCGAGCATAAGGCCCTACTGATGCGTTTTTGCCAATGACCGCGCCTTCAATATGTGAAAATGATTTAATCTCCACCCCTGCTTCGATCACTACATTTGTTCCAAACACCACATTAGGATGAATCACCACACCCGATGCGATCTGTGTGTCCATGGCAAAATAGACTGTTTCCGGTGCAATCAGCGTCACCCCATTTTCCATATGTTGTTGGCGCAATCTTTTTTGTTGTATTGCCTCTGCAACGGCTCTTTCGGCTTGAGAGTTTATGCCCATCACCTCTTGTTCAGCACATTCCTCATAAGCACAGCTATAGCCATTTTCACGCGCAATTTCTATAATATCTGTCAGATAATATTCACCTTTAGCATTGTCATTGTCCAAATCGTGAAGAAAACCACTCAAAAGATTGCTACGTACCGCAATGACTCCCGAATTACACAGCGTAATCTTTCTTTCATCAGAACTCGCATCCTTATATTCCACAATAGCATCAAGATCACCATGACTACCGGCAATCAACCGCCCATATTCACCCGGATTTTCCGGCCGAAAACCAAGCACCACCGCCGCCAATGTGTTAGACACATCAAAACGATGCAACATCCGCAATAAGGTTTCTTGAGTGATAAACGGTGTGTCGGCATAAAGCACAAACACAATGCCTTCAAAATCATCCAACGCAGACTCTGCCACCTTTACCGCATGACCCGTTCCCAGCTGTTCACGCTGAATCACACACACAGCATCTTTAACAACAGAGGTTAATTCCGCTTCTACCTGCCGCATATTTTCCCCAAGCACCGCAATGATTTTTTTGGTATAATTGAGTTCTGTTACCGCACCTAGCGAATGGTGTAACAAGCTTCTCCCCGCAACTTTATGCAATACCTTAGGTGTTGGCGAACACATGCGAGTTCCCTTCCCCGCAGCAAGAATAATGGCAGCAACGTCATGACTCATTAAAACACCTCTATAAACCTTGTAACTTTCTTTAACACACAATATAGTTATGTGACATATCTTGGTAAAGGGTTTTATAAATGGGCACAATAGAAATCATCCTCATCGTTGCGATTCTTATCTTTATCGGCGGAAAAGTATTTTTCTTGGTAAAATGGCTCAGCGCAAAGGCGGAAGCAGACCTTATCCGCCAGAAAATGGAAGACGCGCAAAACCTTATTGAGATGAATAAGTCTGTGTTGGATGATGAAATCATCGCCAAAGAAAAAGCCCTCCATGAACTCAGTGATACAAAAACCCTACTCGCCTTGTCTCATCAGGAAAACGAACTCCTAAAACAACAAATGCAGGATTGGAACAAAACCAAAGAGGAATTTTTACACATTGCACAGGCCTCTACCTCTGAAATTGGTACAAAGCTTTCCAACAAGCTTCTTGATGACCACAAACGTGAGGCCAAAATGTCGCGGGAAGAAGGTGAAAAACGTGTCAAACAAACCACAGAAGAACTCAACAAACAGTTCAGCACTGTGTTTGAATCAATGAAATCTTTGAATGATCAGGTTCAGGAAAATCGTTCTACGGTGGACGTAGTACGCCAATCTCTGCTTAACCCTTCTGGCGCCGGTAGCCTGTCCGAAATCACACTGGAAAATATATTCAAGAATTCAAACCTCATTGCCAAACAAGATTACACATTACAACATTTTGTTGCCAATGGTCAAAGCGGTGGATTGCGACCAGACGCAGTAGTTTATCTTCCCGGTAATAATGTGATGGTGGTGGACAGCAAGGCATCAAAGTTCTTTCTTGAACTGGGAGAAGCGCAAAGCGATCAGGAACGAAAAGCACTGGAAGCTCAATTAAAAAAATCAATGAATCAGCACCTTAAAGATCTGATAAAAAAAGATTATCGCCAAGCTGTTGAGCAATGTATCAAAGAAGACGGCAGAAAAGCCGATGCAAACATGGTGACATTGTTTATGTTTTTACCTACTGAGGCGGCACTTGAAAATTTACGTGCCATTGACACTAAATTTCTAGACACAGCATGGAACAATAACATTATTCCCGTTGGCCCTACCGGATTAGTCAATGCTCTCCTCCATGCCCATTTATTGGTGTCTAACGAGCAACAGGAAAAGAACTATCAAGCCATCATTAATGAAGTCAAGGGAATGGTCAACTCTATCGCCACGCTATATAACCACGCCGACGGAATTGGGAAGAATCTTAAATCCAGCCTTAAAAAATACGACGAATTTGCTGCCTCGTTCAACAGCCGGTTTTTGTCCAAAGCTCGTAAGTTGGATAAGCTCGGACTTTCGGAAGAAAAATCTCGTAATTTACCAGCCTTAAAACGCTACAGCATCAACGATTCAGATACGCTTATTAACATTGATTACGATGAAGATGAGGAAGAAAACAAACCACCTCTACTCAAACAGATAGACAATAACTAATTGCCACCATTATAGCGCCCTAAATTGCCCAACAATTGTTCCATCACAGTCATACGGTTGCCCTCGGTCGGGGTTTCATCTTCAGAGATTGCAATGTTACGCCTGTCTTCTCCGCCTTTGCGTATAATATCAGTGACAATGCCATTTTCATTAAATTTTACAATCAAAATATCCTGATCCACCACTTCTGATTTTAGATAGGCGCTGTTTTCCATTTTTAACCCAATGTAATACCAAGTATCTTCTCCAAAAGTGGAGGTGGAAGAAGGAGAACCAAGCAAATATTGCACGTCGTTTTTATCGGTTACACCAATCTTAATCCGATCCATATTGACCGCACCGCCCTTGACATAGCCACTATTTTCCGGAGTTTTTACACAAGAAGTCGTTATCAGAACCACAAGGAACACAAGCATTACAGGCAAAATTCTTGTACTAATCTGTGCTATTTTTTTTATTATCATAAGAATCTTCTTATTTTTTACTGGATTATATAATATATTTATATTATAAGCACCCACCCATAACATGTTTAACGGCATACGACTATAATATTTTTTACGTATTTGCCAATAAAAACTTATAAATTAAATTAAAAGGAAGTGGTTACCATGGCAGTTCCAAAGAAAAAAACATCCAAATCAAAACGCAACATGCGTCGCTCTCACCATGCTCTTTCATCTATTACAGTAGCTGAAAACTCCACATCGGGTGAGCTTACTCTTCCTCATCATGTTTCTTTAGACGGTTACTACAAAGGCCGTCAGGTTTTTGAAGAACCTGCCTCTGAAGCAAACGATGACACACTTGAAGAAACGCTTTAATACATACCATCTGATTTTAAGATCATTGCAAAATTAAAGGCATTTGCTATAATGCCCGCTTTATGTCTTATTGTCTAAATTTGAAGGGGTTTTATGTCTGGTAATTTATTTTCCAAACGTGTTACGATTGCTCTCGACGGCATGGGCGGGGACAATGCCCCAGAAATTGTGGTAGAGGGTGCCAGTCTGGCCTTAAAAAACCATGACAATGTCAGATTCATCATTTTTGGAGATAAAAAAGTTCTCCGTCATCTCATCGAACAATATCCTAATGTGCGCGACGTTACTAAGCTTGTGCATACGGACGAAATGGTATTGGATGACGACAAACCCTCCTATGCCCTACGCCGTCGTAATAATTCCAGCATGCGTCTGGCCATCAAAGCAGTTAGAAATGGCGAAGCCGATGGTGCAGTTTCTGCTGGAAATACTGGTGCACTTATGGCCATTTCAAAAGTTATGCTCCGTACTTTACCTGGCATTGAGCGTCCGGCCATTGGCGGTATTATTCCTACCAAGGGTGAACCTTGTGTGATGTTGGATTTGGGTGCAAATGTCAATTGTGATGCGGATAATTTATTTGAATTCTCAGTGATGGGAGATGCATTTTCGCGGGTGATTTTTCAAAAGGAGAATCCCTCCATTGGTCTGCTAAACATTGGTACAGAAGAAGTCAAAGGCAACGAAGCCGTCAAAGCAGCAGCCAACATGCTGCGCGAGAGTGATCTGGATCTAAATTTCTACGGCCATATTGAAGGGGATGATATTGGTGAGGGCATAGTGGACGTGGTGGTCACTGATGGCTTTACCGGCAATGTTGCTCTGAAAACTGCCGAAGGCACCGCAAAAATGTTTTCACATTTCCTTAAAGACGCACTTAAATCCTCCCCCATTGCCATGACAGGGGCGCTTTTGGCGCGCACGTCCCTACAAAAATTCAAAGACAGGTTAAATCCCAGTCTCTATAACGGCGCAATGTTTTTAGGACTCAATGGCATTGTGGTTAAAAGCCACGGCGGAACGGATGCCCTTGGTTTTGCTAACGCAGTTGGGGTTACTATTGAACTGGCAAAAAATGATATTAACAAACATATTGTCAATGAGATGATTCAATCTGGACACATTCCCCCGGAAGACGATATTGAGCTGGACGATCTGGATGACATTGAAGATCTGGATGATCTGGATGACTAATCTTATTTAACTGTCTGCTTTATAAATAAACTAAGGAAGCACTCTATGATACGATCTACCTTTATTGCCTCCGGTGCTTACCTTCCGGAAAAAATACTGACGAATGCGGATCTTGAACAGATGGTAGATACAAACGATGCTTGGATTACTGAACGTACAGGCATTAAAACCCGCCACATTGTGGCTGAGAATGAGATGACTTCAGATCTGGCCACCAAAGCTGCCCAGCAAGCGCTAAAGAATGCAAATATAACGGCGGATGAATTGGATCTGATTATTCTTGCCACCACCACTCCTGACAATACTTTTCCCTCCACCGCTTGCAAAGTCCAAGCCAATTTGGGAAATAAAACATGCCCTGCTTTTGATATTCAAGCCGTATGCACCGGTTTTATCTACGCTCTGGCCACGGCCGATAATTTTATTAAATCCGGACAATATAAAACAGTGATGGTAATTGGTGCGGACAGCTTATCCCGCATTGTCGACTGGAACGATCGAGGAACATGCATTTTATTTGGTGACGGTGCTGGTGCAGTCATTTTGCAAGCAAAAGAACAGCTAGGCACTAATCAGGATACAGGCATCTTATCAACCCATTTATATTCTGACGGATCAACCCGTGACTTACTCTACGTTGATGGCGGAGCAGCGCAGACAAATGGTGAAGTTGGTAAATTACGTATGTTGGGCACAGAAGTATTTAAACATGCTGTTTCCAAACTTGTACAATGTTCCAAAGAAGCATTGGAACATAATGATTTTACCATTGAGAACGTAGATTGGATTATTCCTCACCAAGCCAACCAACGCATTCTGGAGGCTACTGCTAAAAAGTTGAAAGCACAGGACAAACTTATTTCTACGGTTAGGGACCATGCCAATACCTCGGCAGCCTCCATTCCATTGGCAATAAACAGCGCCATACATGACGGAAAAATTAAAAATGGCGATTTGCTTGTCTTACAGGCCATTGGGGGCGGTTTAACCTGGGGATCTTGCCTAATAAAAATTTAATCGTAAAAAGTGATACTTTAAGATTGACTAACATATTGAATATGGTTAGTTTATCGACCCAACTGCTGAAAAATAAGAGGGTAACCATATGACAAAAACCATAACACGTGCCGATATAGCTAGCGCTGTATACGAACAATTAGGAATTTCCCACGCTGAATCGTCTGATATCGTCGATACTATTATCGAAGAAATTGTTTCTACCCTTGCAAAAGGAGAAGAAGTGAAGCTTTCGTCTTTTGGTACATTTGAAATTCGTCAGAAGAAAGAACGTATTGGTAGAAACCCAAAAACCAAGAAAGAAATTCCAATTACTGCACGTAGTGTGGTGACGTTCCACGCCTCAAATCTTTTAACCAAAAGAGTAAACTCTTAACGGAAGCAGATTAGTGGAAACAGATCAAGTCAAAAGAACTAAGAGCGCAAACGCGCTACGCACCATTGGTGAAGTGTCAGAATATTTAAATTTGCCAGCGCACGTTCTTCGTTTTTGGGAAAGTAAGTTTTCTCAGATAAAGCCCATCAAACGTCGAGGCGGCCACCGTTATTACCGGCCTGAAGATATTGATATTTTGCGGGAAGTGCGATCGCTTCTTTATGACCGTGGATATACGATTAAGGGGGCACAAAAATACCTGAAAGACAATAACGGGAAAAAGGATATAGGTAATGATGTTATTGTCGGTGCGGATAATGGTGGTATTTCTACACCCCCTGTTCATGTTGGTTCTGAAAATCATTTTGAGCAGACTGAAAACAAAAAACGTTTAAAGCGTATCCTAAATGAGCTTGTGGAAATAAAACAAATGCTCAACTCAACAGACGAACAGAACCTGTAACTTTATTCAGCAATCATTGCTCTTATAATATGCCGTACCGCCTCCTGCTTGTCCGACGTATCAATGGCCTGAAAATCTTTCATAACCTCAATACAAAGACGCTGCCTATCAAGTTTCTCCTTAGACACATCCTCCTGAACATCTTCAAAGAAATAGGCCACCGGTACATTAAAGAATTTTGCCACCTCATGCAATCTGCTGGCTGATATACGATTGATACCATTCTCGTATTTCTGCAATTGCTGATGTGTTACCCCTATTATACAGCCAACATCCTGACGGGTTTTCCCCGACGATAAACGTAGCTCATATATTTTCCGGCCAATATTCTTATCAATATTGTTTGCCGATTTTACATTACCTTTTGTCATAACTTAACCCCTAAGATCGTTTCACTGCACTCTTAGTTGCATAAGCCATGCCAAAAATTGAATAAAACAGAGGTTTTAGAATAATATACTTATATAACAGTCGATTATCCATTATATAAAAATAGCATAAAATATATCAGAAGTTGTATAAGTATTTATAAATGTATCATAATAATACTAAAAGTTTCATTATGATACAGTTTAGCAATCCTCAGAGCTATAGATTTATGCCAATATAGATACGGCAGGTCTTCTCTGTATTTTCTAAATTATACTTACCGTCCTTGATACACAAACTTTCCTGTGCACCAGAATTAGCTGAAAGAACGCCCAAGGACCCATCACCTTTTTCTGAAACAGGAGAGCCATCATCAAGGAAACTATCAATTTGCTGAGCCTGTTTTGGTGTCAGCGCCCCACCATCTATTTTATCCTTGTTGATGGTGGCAATCATTAACATATTCTTGCCAGATTCGTCCTGAGAACGGACATAAATTGGCATCACAATAACATTTTCCAATCCGATATTGGGAACAAGTTTAGACAAATCAACATTATCCCAGTCGATGTTTTTTTCTATTTTATTAAGCTTTATCAGCCCCACACTGGCCAGATGCTGCCAATACATGACCGATTCTGTGATGTCCGAAATTTTACCGTCCCCATTACCTTTATAAACATCCTCCTTAACATCAGGAATGTTAGTGATGTCCCCAGCAATATCTCCGTATGTGTTGTAAAACTCCAACCCAGCTTTTTGTAATACCTTGATTTCCTGAAGCAGTTTAACGACATCATCGCTATATTGCTCATCTTCTACCATGTATTCTTCAATAGGAAAGGCCTTAACAATATCGTTGTTTTCTGTATTACTAGTATTTTCTGTTAACGCAGTAGCACCTTTAATGTTAGAAACATTCGTATCATTTTTTAGTACGGCCTGACGGGTTGCTTCCGGCAATAGAGGTTTTTCAAGGAGAATAGGTTTAAAAGAACGTACAGTAAAATTGCCCGAAGAAGGATTGATATCATCATAAATATTAATTACATTATGACGGTCTTCCACCTCGTTCATTCCATAGATAAACGAACCTTGTGATGACTCAGACGACGCATCATAACCATCATCATGCATGTTACGCAGGCCTGTAGGGTCCACTTCAATGCGCGAATCATCCACATCCTCTTCCATCTGCTTCATTGAGACGGCAAGCGTCACCAACATAATTAGGATAAGAACAACGGAAAGCGGAATATTTTTATTAAACATCTCTCTCACCAGTTAAAGTTATCCCCTAACCTGCTTTCTCCCACCTGCCCTTATCATCCTGCTTCCAATAGGTTAGGTCAAGCTTTTCTTTTGATTTGTAGTTTTTCCACCTTTCTCTGGCCGCACTAACCTCTGTTGCATCATGGCCATTAAAAATATCAAGGCAGCGATCAAAGGAGGTAATAAAAGAATAATCACCCGCCCCACCCACGGACACAATAAAATCAGCCCCGTTTAGATTTTCTACCTCACAGGTTACATAAACTGGCTGTCTTTGTGCGTTGCCACTCTGATTCGTACCATGGGGAAGGAACGATTCTGCCTTATACGTCCAAAGAGCTTTGTCCACCTCTTTGACCTGCCCCTCGTCTTTGAGCAAAACAATCGCCTTGCTTCCCTTGGCCAGTATTTTTTCCAAAAGCTGGGGCAATGCCTGTTCTAGAGGCGTTCTCGTTAAATGATAAAAACTAACCTCTGTCACAACCAAACTACACTTCGTAATGCTCAGCAACAAGCTTGTCTAACAATCTAACACCCCATCCTCTTGCTCCCTCAGGAGTTAAATCATCAGGTGTACTTGCCCAGCATACACCGGCAATATCAATGTGACACCAAGGGGTATCATTCACAAATCTTTCAAGGAACTGCGCCGCAGTAATGCTTCCCGCCCCTTTCATATTGCTAATATTCTGTATGTCAGCGACTTTAGAATCCATCTGTTTGTTATATTCCTCACCCATAGGAAAACGCCAAACACGGTCACCAATATCCTCACCAACACGGTACAACCTTTCGGCAAGCTCATCGTTATTGGAAAAAATCCCCGCACGATGCACCCCAAGAGCAATGACCATGGCTCCGGTTAACGTTGCTAAATTGATCATAAATTTTGGCTTAAACCTGTCCTGCGTGTACCACAACGCATCGGCCAACACCAAACGGCCTTCTGCGTCTGTGTTAAGGTTTTCAATTGTTTGCCCTGACATTGAGGTCACAATATCCCCAGGCCGCGAAGCCCCTCCACCGGGCATATTTTCAACACAACCAATAACACCAATGGCATTAACGCGAGCTTTACGGCTGGCAAGTGCTTTGATGGTACCAACAACCGTAGCCGAACCGCCCATGTCATATTTCATCTCGTGCATATTCAAACCCGGCTTCAAAGAGATCCCACCTGTATCAAATGTCACACCCTTGCCCACAAAAGCCACAGGCTGACCACTGTTTTTTGCTGCCCCATTCCATTGCATCACCACAAGCTTGGATTCTTTCTCACTTCCTTGACCAACTGAGAGCAATGAGCCCATGCCAAGCTTGGCCATTTCCTTTTCACCCAATACTTCAACTTTAACTCCTAATTCCTTGAGTTCTTTGCATTTTTCTGCATATGTTTCTGGATACAAAACATTAGGCGGTTCTGAAATAACATCACGGGCAATAAACACACCCTCAGCCACAGACTGATAGTTTTTGTACTTAGATTTGGCCTCTTTGACAGAATCAAGAACAATGGAAACTGACTTTAAAGAAGGTTTGTCTTCTTCTTTTTGTTTGGTAAAATACTTATCAAAACGATACCCTCTTAGATTGATACCATAAGCAATGTTCGCCGCAACAAAATCAGGAGCAAACCCGCCAATTGTGCCTTCCACACAAACGGAAACAGCCGAAATCCGCTCGCCATCAAGAAAACTGTATATTTTGCCTCCGAGTTTTTGAATATCCAATTCATTCTTAACTCCCGATTCAGAATCACCCAGACCACAAAGAATTATCTGCTCAACATCTCCTCCACTGGCAGAAAAAACACTAAGCATTTTGCCAAGATCCGCCTTATATCCAGAGCTTTCTATCGCCTTAGTGACTGCCCCACCAGACTGATTGTCTATCGACGAAAGTGTACTTGACAAAGCAAGTGACTCATCAATAAAAAACAATGTTTTCTTCTCTAATTCTGAAATCGCATTGAAACTGATATCCATTTATTCCCCTTTATGACAATTTGCTAATAAGCATCACCGTTGAAAAAAAACAACCCTGAGCTTACATGTTAACAACCTAAATATAGACTTACCTTAGTACATATTCTATAAATCAAATACAAGCATTTACTTAAGGGTAGTTAATTATATTTTTCTCAGTTTTATCTTATGAAGCTTTATAGCAAATATATTATCGCAAAAATTGCTGGCCCGGCGGCATTAATCTGCATATCTCTTACAGGAATTGCGTGGCTAGTAAATTCCCTTAAATATCTAAAATATATTGTTAATAGTGGTCTTAATATGACCACTTTCTTATATTTATCTTCCTTAACGCTACCCTCTTTATTCTGGATTACCGTCCCTCTTTCCCTATTTCTTGGTGTGATGGTAGGCTATAACAGACTGTCAACCGACAGTGAACTTTCTGTATTAAAAGGATCAGGATTAAGTGCGTATATGATTGCTAAGCCTGCGCTAATTTTTGCTCTGTTAATTACCCTATTGAGTTATGTACTGTCGCTTTATCTGCTACCGACTTCCTACCGAGCATTTAAAGACATGGAAAGCCTAGTGCGAGACAAACATGGAGCCGCTCTTTTACAAGAAGGAGTGTTTAACGCACTTTCAAAGGGATTTACCTTCTATTTTCGTGAACGTGATGAACAGGGAAATTTTCGTGGCATTTTGATTCACGACAATACCAATAAGGACAAAACCATTACTTTTATGGCTCAAAATGGCTATCCTATTGCGGGGCCAAACGGAGAACCACGCCTGATGACCTATAATGGTAATGCGCAAGAGGTCAACCTAAACAGCAATGAATTGTTGCAGACCGAATTTGAAAGCCACGTCATTGATTTGAAATTTTTTACCCAGTCTTTTAATAAAAAACGTTGGCGAGAGGCGGAAGAACGTTATTTAGACGAATTATTCTACCCCAACGATACGGAAGACCGACTATTGCAAAAACTCAGAGCGGAAGGTCATCAGAGGATTGTCTGGCCTTTGTACAACATCCTGCTGACCATCATTGTACTTTTTGCTTACAATACAGGACAATATAATCGTCGTGGACAAAGCAGAAAAAACCTTACCTGCATTGTTATTTCCACCGTCTTTTTTATTACCGGCTTGTTGTTAAAATTCATCGTTGCAGGAAATGCCGCCTTTACTTCCCTGATGTATGTTGTTGTTTTAGCATCCATACTCATCAGCCTGTACCTATTGTTTAGGCGACAGGGCAGAGTTGTACCACAAAATATGTTGGGGATATAATCAATGCGTATCCCTTTGACTTTATCCTTCTACATCATACGGCAGTTTCTTTTTAGTCTGGCCATCATCTTTTTGACGATAGGCAGTCTAATCATCATCATAGACATATTGGAGCTATTGCGCCGATCTGCGGACAAGGATGTCGCATTTTATTTGATTGTTCAAATGGCTTTGCTTAAATTTCCTCAAGTTGGGCAGCAGATTGTACCTTTTGCAATTCTAATTGGCTCAATTATGACCTTTGGCAAGCTAGCCAGAACCAACGAGTTGGTTATTTTACGCAGTGCGGGTGTGTCTGCTTGGCAGTTTCTTGCCCCAGCCATTCTCACTGCCTTCTTGCTTGGTGTGGCAATGATCGTCATTATTAACCCACTTTCAAGCGTGATGATCTTAAAATATGAAAAAATGGAAAGTAAACATTTGTACGGCAAAAACAACTTTCTTGAAATTGCCAAAACCGGTATTTGGCTGCGTCAAAAAAACACACTGTATGACAACGCAAAAATCCGGGGAGAAACCATTATCCATGCGGATGACTTTGAAAACAGCCAGCAAAACGAAATTATTCTTAACAATGTTATCATTTTTGTGTATGGCGAAAAGGACAGTTTCATTCGAAGAATTGATGCAAAAAGGGCACAGCTTCTTGATGAATTCTGGCACTTAAATAACTGCATTATTACCGAGCCAAACGGAAAAACCAGACGCTATGATGAATATTTCTTAGAAACAAATTTGACCGTTAAAGACATTCATAATAGCTTTGCCGCACCAGAAACCATTTCCTTCTTTGAGTTACCTTATTTCATAGAAACCATGAAAAAATCTGGATTTTCTGCGCTTTCTCACAGCTTATACTGGCACAAAATTCTTTCCAGCCCATTGTTTTATGTTGCCATGATTTTAATCGCCTCCCTTTTTTCCCTACAACACACACGCAAAGGAGGAGCAGGCATATTAATTACCTCTGGCATTCTCTCAGGCTTTCTGATATATTTCTTGGCCAATCTGATTTTCTCACTTGGATTATCGGGCAGTATTCCTATTCCTCTTGCAGCATGGACCCCTGTTGTGGTAAGTATGCTTATAGGGATAGGGTTGTTATTACATATAGAGGATGGGTAATTTGAAGTACTCTTTTGGTAATGTAAAAAATAAATTTCAGTCTATTCGTGCCGGTGCGTTCTTAATAACATGCGCCGTTTTTGCTTTGCCAGTGTATGGTGCTGGTTTGCAGTCAGTTTCCAATAAGCCTGCTGAAGTCGAAGCCGATCAGCTTGAATATCTTGAAAAAGAAAGCAAAATTCTTGCCTCTGGCGATGTTAGGATTACACAGGAAGGTCGCCTTCTTGAAGCTCAGAAAGTTTCTTACGATCAAAATAATGCGCTTATCAGTGCTGAAGGAAAAATTCATTTTCAAGATTTAAACGGAAATAATTATTACGCTGACTCGGTAGAAATGAACGATCAGCTCAATAAAGGAAAGATTCATAACTTAAACGGAAAGCTTTCTGACAATGCTTTAATTTCTGCGGATGAAGGTATCCGTGAAAGTGATAAAGTAACCATATTGCACAATGCGGCGTATACACCGTGCAAAGTCTGCGCTAAAAAACATGGGGGTGAACCTCTATGGAAAATCACTGCCGATGAAGTTAAAATTGATGAAGATGCACAGCGTGTGACTTATGACAATGCGGCATTGAACTTCTTCGGAGTACCAGTTCTTTACACACCTTATCTCTCGCATGCGACTCCTGATGCTGACCGCAAAAGCGGGTTTATGGTTCCTTCTTACAGCAACGTTAGCACGCTTGGTTTTACTCTAAAAACTCCATACTATATTAACATTGCCGAGGACAAAGACGCAATGTTTGAACCGATTTTTACCACGGAAGAGGGCATCATACTCTCAGGAAGTTACCGACATCTTCTCTCCAGTGGCTCCTATGAGTTACAAGGCAGTATCACCAACCCAGACAAACGCGACACATTTGGCAACCCTATCCAAGGACATGAAATACGTGGACATATTCAAGGACAAGGGCATTTTGCTATCAACGACAAATGGAGTTGGGGATTTGATGGAAAACAAGCTTCAGACGACACCTATCTCCGCCGTTATAAGTTTGGTAACGAAGATCATTTAGTGTCAAAAGCCTATGTGAATTATTTTGATGATCGTGATTATATTGGCACCGAAACGGTTTACTTCCAAGGATTACGAGCCAACGATGATCCTGAAACAACCCCATTAGTATTGCCTATCTCCAACGCCCATTTTGAAAGCGATCCGATGATGTGGGGTTCTCGTGTGACATACGATGCTAATGTGCTCGCCTTAAGCCGTGACCGAGGCATTGAAAGTCGTCGTATTACTAATAATGTAGGCTGGAACGTCCCATATACCACCGATAATGGCCATGTGTTTGAGGCACGCACCAGTGTCCGTGGAGATATTTACCATGTGGACGATGTGGTTGATGGTAGCTTGCTTAAAGACGGCTATACTGGCCGAATGATTCCGGAAGCAGAAATTGATTGGTCGTATCCCCTAGCTGGAAAAAGTGGCAATACGGATGTGTATATTGAGCCTGTGGCTAATTTTATTATCAGTCCAAATGGTGGGAACCCAAATAAAATTCCTAATGAAGACAGTAATGTGATTGAACTTTCAGACACCAACTTATTTTCCAATAACCACTTTACCGGACTGGATCGGGTAGAAGGTGGTGCACGAACCAATTATGGTGTCCGCGGACGTGTAAACAACGATATGGGCGAAGTCAGCTTTCTTGCCGGACAAAGCTATCGTGCCACAAGCGACGAAAGTTTTACTGAAGAAAGCGGCCTGAATGATAACTTTTCTGATTATGTTGGACGTGTCAGCGTTGACAATAATAACGGCGCACGTGTGAATTACCGCTTCCGTGTGGATAAGGATGACTTAGTTCTAAGACGCAGTGAAGTCAATGGTACATTAAGTTTTGATAGATTTTCTATCAGCAGCACTTACGTAAATATTGACGAGTTAAACAATAGCTTTGATCGCAATGAGATTGCCGCCGCAGCCAGAGTCAATCTTGACAATAACTGGCACATGATTGTCGATGGGCGTCGTGACCTTGCCGAAGGGCAGCGTAACGGACAGGATGTAGGTGGCTGGCGCAGTACGGGATTTGGGATTGGCTATGAAGATGAATGTATCATTGTTAAGACCACCATGCGTCGTGATTTTGTACGTGACCGTGACATCGAACCTTCCACCACATTTATGCTTCAGGTTGCGCTTAAGAATCTCGGTAACATATAATGCTCCACAAATTCATAACATATGTAACCTTGTGCGCTATATACATTGTTTTTGTCTCTCCTGCCTTGGCTGAAGACAAATATAACATTGCCGCTGTCGTCAATGGAGACCCTATTACCACCTTTGATTTGAACGAACGTATGGATGTTATTATTGCCACTTCCCGATTGCAGGATTCTATACAGCTACGCCAGCAATTGGCACATCAGGCGTTACAAACATTGATCAATGAGAATCTACAACGCCAGAATGCTGAAAAATATAACATCAAAGCCAGTCAAGAAGATATAAATTTTGCCATTGCGGATATTGAGCGACGGAACAATCTTCCTGCTGGTGGGTTTGCGGCTTTTGCGTACAACCAACGCCTCACCGAAGAGGCGTTAATTTCCCAGATTCGCGCGCAAATCATCTGGAAGAAAATTTTAACCAATGTCTTACGTCCTAAAATTTACGTGAGTAAATTTGAGATAGAGGATAAAATTTCTCAGCTAAAATCATCTAAGAGTAATGTATATGAAGTCCATCTTTCAGAAATTCTTTTACCTTTTGATAAAGAAAGCAGCCAGAAAACCATTGATTTTGCCACAAAACTGATTACTGAAATTGAAAATGGAGCTGATTTTGGCAACATTGCCAAACAATTTTCCCAAGGCAGCACTGCCGCAGACGGGGGTGCGATTGGATGGTTACCACAAGAACAACTCTCTGGACAGCTGAAAGAACTAGTTATAGCAACAAAAGATGATAACTTAATTCCAAAACCTATTGCCAGTGAGGATGGTATCCGGATCGTCAAGCTGGGAAAAAGACGCTCAGTGGAAAAAGAGATTGATCCTCAAGCCATAGAAAATATGTTAATTCAGCAAAAGATGGAACTTGAATCCAAGCGTTACATGAAAGAATTACGCTCTAAGGCTTTTATTGAAGTTAGAATCTAGTACATGTGTAGTTTTTCTTTACATGACGAGGCCATTAATACTTTACCCTCCTTGCGTAACACGGTTGATAATTTTGGACTTTCTACCAAGAAATCGCTCGGCCAGAACTTCCTTTTTGACCTAAACCTAACCGATAAAATCGCACGTGCTGCTGGTGATCTTTCCACTGCCACAGTTATTGAAATTGGCCCCGGCCCTGGTGGATTAACCCGTGCCCTATTGTTGAATCATGCCCAAAAACTTATCGTCATCGAGCGTGACGAAAGAGCCATCCCTATACTCAAACAATTAAGGGATATTGTTGGAAACCGCTTATCCATTAATAATGAAGACGCGTTAAAAATAGATTACACCACACTAGTAAAGCAAGCGGGCGGAACTCTCCCTTATAAAATTGTTGCCAATTTGCCCTACAATATTGCCACGGAATTACTCTTTAAATGGTTGGATCATATCGACGACATAGACAGCATGACATTGATGTTCCAAAAAGAAGTAGCACAACGCATTGCGGCCAAACCAGGGGAAAAATTGCGCGGGGTAGTTTCAGTGTTAGCACAATTTTATTGTGAGTGTATTGTTGTGTTTGATGTAAACCCAAATGCGTTCTTTCCACCACCCAAAGTCATCTCTTCAGTTATTCATATAAGAAAAAAAACTACTCCCTCTTCCATAGAGATTAGTTTTTCTCAGTTAAAACATGTGACAAAAACTCTCTTTCAACAACGACGTAAAACTCTACGAAGAAGTGCAAAAAATCTTTGGCCGGATTCAGAAAAACTATTAGAAATGGCGGCCATTGACCCACAAGAACGGCCAGAGAATTTATCGGTTGAAGATTTTTGTACTATTGCGAAGCATCTTGCCGAGCTACAGAAAGGATAAGAAACGCAATCATTCCTGTGGCTAACCACCATGGTTGCCACACACCAAATCCTACCAGCCCAACCGCAACATAGGCTATAATACCTGCTATATAGGCGGACTGCTTACATAATATATTTTGTACTTTTGCTGCCGTTTTAATGAGTAGAAATAAAAAGGCGGCAAATAATCCTACGCCTACTATGCCTAACTCCAGCCATATTTGTACAACGCTGTTATGCGGGTGCAAGGGAAGATTGACCCAGTGCGAGGGCGCTTCTATTTCTTTTGTTTTAATCAAATCATTAGCACCTTCAACATATCGAGATCCATACACACCACGCCCAAGAAGAAAGGTCTCCTGAGCCTTATTACCCGCAAATTCCCAGATAAAAAGCCTATGAACGGCACTCTCAGGGAGATTGTTATATTTTAACGCCAAAGGCTCCGCTTCCATCTGACTAACACAGAACAGGTTAAGAATGATCCCCAAAACCACCATATAGGACATAATTATCTGTCCGTATTTTTTAAACATCATCACAAAAACAAATACTAACGAAGAAAGAATATACGCAAGAATTGCCGATTGACTTAACTGCTGACTCACAGCACCGCCTAAAATCAACCACATGGCAATGACAAGAATTTTGCGTTGTCTACGGGTCATTCCAAGGTGCGACAAACTTACAAAGAACGGCCAAAATAACACCACCATAACACACGCACCGCGATTTAAATCGTGCATGTAAAACTGACTGCTGAGAATATTATTTACATATTCCCCAAGAAAGCCCTGACTCATTACCTCTTCTAAAAAAATCAGTACACTTAGTGTGTAAATAATGACAAATGCTTTTGAAAGCACTTGTTTGTGTACACCACCCAACAATATAAGCTGTTTGTACGCAACATAACATAAAGCTGATAGCCCAACTATTCTGCCCGCCATTAAAAGTGACGCACCGATGTTGCTTGCCCACAGGCAAGAAACTACTATCCACCCCAATCCTAATAATATTACCCTAGGAAGGCTGCCTTTAGGCGGCTTTATATGTGTGTAAGAGGAGGCAAAAAATAAGGCTGGCAAGGCCAACAGCACCAATGCCGGAGCCATCACCAATCCCGCCCATAAAGACATAGGAATAGCCACAGCAAGTGCAAAAATGAAACTGTATGCAATAATGGGCATTGTATTATTTCAGCAAATTGGTGATAAAGTCGGTCAATCCATGCTGTCTGATACGTTTTTTACGCTCAGCATTGAGAATTGATTTTACAGAGGCAAGGCTTTCTTCCACATCATTATTCACAATTACATAGTCATAAGCCAGCCAGTTGCTAATTTCATTAGCAGCTTTGGCCATACGTCCGGCAATGACTTCTTTAGAATCCTGTCCACGACTGTGCAACCGGCGTTCTAACTCTTGCATTGAAGGAGGCAGAATAAAAATACTGACCAAATCTTCCCTACGGTTTTTGGCAAGTTGCTGTGTTCCTTGCCAATCAATGTCAAATAGCACATCCCTACCTCGTTCCAAAGCATGTTCCACCATTTTTTCTGGCGTTCCATAAGAATTACCAAATACTTCCGCACATTCAAGCAGTTCGTTATTGGCCACCATTTTGCTAAACTCCGCCTGATTGACAAAGTAATAATCTTTGCCTTCAACTTCGTTAGGACGACGCGGGCGAGTGGTTACAGAAATGGACATTTCAAGATTATTATCCTTTTCCAGCAGAAGACGAGAAATGGTTGTTTTGCCCGCACCAGAAGGCGAAGAAAGCACAAACATAAAGCCTCTGCGTTTTATTCTCGTATTTCCTTGTAACATAACATCCCCAGCTATACTATACGCCAATTACATCAACATTATACGCAAAAACATAAGAAATGTCGCCTATAAAAATAAAACCACCCCAAACTATCCTTATCACTGGCGCTAATAGCGGCTTGGGTAAAGCTCTGGCCATAGGCTATGCTGCGCCCGGAATCAATCTGTGTCTTGGTGCGCGGGATGAGGAACGTCTGAGAGAAGTTGCCGCCTTATGCAGAACAAAGGGCGCTTATGTGAAAGCTGATACAATCGACGTCACCAATAAACTAAAAATGGCACAGTGGATAAACGATTGTGACGCAACCTTTAAAATTGATCTGGTTATTGCCAATGCTGGGATTTCTGCCGGCACTGCCAGCCATAAAAATAATAGTGGAGAAAGCCCCCAACAAGTACGGGATATCTTTGCTGTGAATATGGACGGAGTTCTCAATACTATACTACCTACCATCCATAAAATGCAGGGAAGAAAATCTGGCCAGATTGCTATCCTTAGTTCGCTAGCGTCTTTCCGTGGTATGCCAAGCTGTCCGGCTTATTCAGCCAGCAAAGCCGCAATCCGTGCCTATGGAGAAGGATTGCGTGGACAATTGAGAGAACATCATATTGGAGTCACGGTTGTTTGCCCAGGCTATATCAAAACCCCAATGACAGACGTAAACCAATTTCCTATGCCACTGCTGATGGAGGCAGAAAAAGCCGCCCAGATTATCATCAAGAAATTAGCTAAAAACCCAGCCCGCATTGCCTTCCCCAAACGTTTTTATTGGCTGATAAGTTTTCTTGGCTTTTTACCACCATGGATGACTGACCCCCTCTTCAATCGCCTACCTAAAAAAGGCTGAAGCCCCCCAAACGTTTTTATATATTTTTAAATTAGCCGGTACGGCTGAAGAAAATATCTTTCCAGTAATCAATAACAGTTTCCTCGCTCCACTCTACCTCAGGATCTAAAATATTACCCTTGATTTCCATGGTTAAAGGAATGTCTTTTACCAAAGCACGAATCCACATATCCGATTTTAAATCCATTTCCCAAGTTGGTAAATCAATCCGTCCGGTGATTGTGGCTTTACTGAAAGCCTTATCAGTAACATAAGCGTTACTAAACAAAGCACTGCCATTAATGAATTTTAGCTGCCCGGAAATATAATCTACCCCGACATAGCCTTTACTAAGACCAATTTTTGTCCAGTATTTTGCCTCTTTGGCCGTATTGAGTGTTCCAATACGTTCCGAAAGAAGTTTAAAGTTTGCCCCCTTAAACACTGTACCACGTAAAGCAAATTGCATCTTACCTTCAAGAGAGCTTACCCACTCCCTCATATTAAAGCCATTCATGCGAATTGTCCCAGTAGAACTAAAACGACCCACCATATTTTTACCGTTACCAAAGAATTTATCGGCAAATTTGCGTAAGTCCATATTTTTTGCACTCACCGTTACATTAAGGTCAGGACGTGATTCAATATCCATGTAACCTTCAAGCTTCAAAGTGCCATCAAATATATTACCCCTAATACGCTCAAATGATAGCCTGTTATCCGCCACCTTAAACTTACCCCATATGTTTTCTACTGTATATCTAGGGCTAATAATCTTATTAATTTTAAAATCCATCATCCCATTAAAGATGCTAAATAATGTTAAATTAAAGGTATGATTCGAAAAATATGCAGGATTCTTTGCTGCTTCCGCTTCCTCTACGGTATCTTTAATGTCGAGTATCTTTTTATACACGTCAACATCGAGTTCATCAATACGCAGCCGAGTGTCCACAATGGGGGTTAGTTTGGAATTATCTATTTCCATATCAAAATCCACCGCACCATTTCCCAGAATAAAGTTTAGTCCTGAAAAACTAAATTTTGTATCCACATAATTTAATTGGCCGGTAAGGTCTTTGATTTCCTGATCGTTAAACATCAAACGCTTAATATCAAGATCCACATTGAATTTATCGTAGACAACACCAAGACGTCTTATCCAGTCAAAAAACGCATAATTTTTTATGCCTTTACGAATCACCGAGTCATCACGCTCAAAATGAGTATCAAACAACCGACTTGCATCAAACTCTTTGGCTTTAATGTCCAGATTAACAATCATTTTATTTTCTTTGGACAAAGAAAGGCTTTTATCTTTTCTTGAAATACTTAAATTTCCGGTAACATCAAAACCATCACCCGAGATAGAATAATTATTTAAGAATATGTCATCACCAGCAATAGAAAATTCTGAACTAAAATTAAAAATATCCTGTGTACTCTTATTGAGAATATCCTCTCTTAAATTTACCCAACCAAGAAGGTTCTTGCCTAATTTGCCCTTCGTTTTTACAGACCCCATAAACAATTTCTCATTGGTATTTTTGTCTGTTTGTAGCGCACCGTTTAGGATAATGTCCATATCACCGGAAACACTCTTAAACTTCATCATCCGGATGGTGATTTTATCCCGATTGAATATGCCATCCACTCCGATATTACTGTATATGTCTCCGTCGTATTTCAAGTTATCGACTTTTGCATTAATATCAAAAACAGTGTCAGACGGCATTCTGTTTAAAAATTTACTAAACGTAATGGCAGTGGTTTTTTCTTCGTCCTCATAATACTCCTCAATACCTTTATCCCGATCAAGATCAACATTCTTTACATCAAGATTAACCTTCGCCTGCGTAATATTAGAAATTTCAGCATCTAAGGATAAGGTCGCGTTCAACTTATCTGAAGTTACTTCCAAATTATTTGATTTAAGAATATTATCGGTAAGGCTTAAATCACCCTTTATGTTACCATATTCTCCAGACAGAAACGCATATGCCACACGGCTTGAAAGGCTTTCATCACCGTTATTAAACAGGTTTGATGGCTTATCTTCACCGCTATTATTAACCCGTCCAACAACATCTCCCTGAACATTGAGCCTATCATTGTTATACACAACATCTGCCGCATAGCTCACATCAAAACTACTGCCTTGCAAAGAAAATAATAAGTTTGATGGTTCCTTATCCGTTATTTTCGTCAATAAAAATTCGTAGGAAATATCTGCCTTACTCTTCTCCGAACCAAGCACACCGCTTATATCAAACGGACCATAATAAGAGCCAGCCGACACATTAGAACTCTGAAGGGAAACCGATCTTTCTGTTGGGCTAATTTTATTACCGGTTAAAAGAGTAATTTGAGCATTGGAAAGTATAAGGCTATTAACATCAACATATTGGCTAAAAATATCTTCTATTTTAAAAACCCTACGTCTTGATTGCTCTATATCAAAATTCCAGTTAGGCTCTTCTTCATTAAAATATTCCAAATATATTTTTGGCCGGATAAATTCCATACGCACAATGCTGACACTACCAAAGATAAGTTTAAACAAGGAAGGAGTTAACCTTACCTCCTCCACCTCAAGCATGTTGGTGCTAATGCCCGTTCTTGCGTTTCTAAACTTAATGTCTTTAAATATAAATTGTGGTGGGAAAGGCACGTAATCAATGTCACCATCAATCCTGAGTTCCCTGTCCGTTGCATCACGTACAATCTTCTGCAATTCCCCGCGATTGGATTCAATGTTAATCAATGTAATCGTTGCGTAAACCAACGAGGCCATCATCAAACCAACGATGAACAACAAAACCTTTCCTATACGAGATTTTGCTTTCTCATATTTTTCCATTCGGATGATTTGTTGTGTTCTTCTGGCGACATTAAGGGTAGAACTTCCAGCTTCTTTGACAGATTTATAAAACTTTTTCTTTTTAATACGGGCAGCTCTTTTTCTTTTTTTGTCTTCTTTCTTAGAAATATTACTGACCAAAATACTGTCAAAATCACCATACTCACGGTTATGTGCATCTGGTGCTTTACTCACACCGTACGATATGGCATTATCTTCCTGATCTGAAGCAGATTTTTCTTTATTGTTTTTATCAAAAACCGCGGGTTTTATTTCTTTAGGAGCGTCCGTTTTCTCGTAAATATCAACATCAATATTCTCTGCAATGCTATGTGCAGTATGATCTTCTTCCCCGGAAACATTTTCCACAACCGCAGCACCCGCACGCTCAAGCCGGTTTTTTTCTATTTCCTCTTCTTTTTTCTGCTTCTGTTTTTCAAGCTCTGACTTGGTGACAATCTCCTCATGCTCAATCTCATCAAGCGTTGAGGAAAGTATTTCACTTAGCTCAAGACCAACCTGATCGTCATCCAACATAGATTCTTTATCATCAAGTGACATAGTATCTCTTTAAAACCTATTAAAAATAAAATATATTAAACCCAGTCATCATAATGATATTCTATGATTTGTATAGTATTTTATGCCACTGTAATATATTTGTAATATAAGGTAAAAATATTAACTATTTACCCCCACAAACTTACCATACAGCAACGAAAGGTAAGTATTGCATTTTGGCCATTTATACGGTATACACAACCTTCAAAGCCGTATTTATTTATGTTCATTTATTGCCTTACTAATATATTAACAAATTATTAATTGACATTTCCTAATTATTAATAAATATTAATAAAGATTAATTAAAGATTAATATTTACATTTTAATTTAAATATGATAAAATTTTACCAATATTATTGTTTAGTAAGGAACAATAACTGAATTTTTTATTTTTGGAGTTTTTCATGCGTATACTTCTTGTTGAGGATGATCCGTCTACATCTCGCTCTATAGAGCTTGCACTTGCTGCCGAAGGCATTGTGTGTGATACTGCTGCTCTTGGTGAGGAAGGCTTGGAGCTAGGACAAATTTATGATTACGATCTTGTCATACTAGACATGATGTTACCAGACATTGATGGCTTTGAGGTACTGAGACGCTTCCGGGCAAATTCAATTAAAACTCCTGTGCTGATTCTTTCTGGGCTTACCGGCTCAGACAGTAAAATCAAAGGTCTTGGTATTGGTGCGGACGATTATGTGACTAAGCCATTTAATCGTGGTGAATTAGTAGCACGTATACAAGCGATTGTTCGTCGCTCAAAAGGTCATTCGGAGTCTACGGTTCGTTGTGGAAAATTAAGCATTAACCTTGATGAACGTACTGTTGAAGTAGATGGTAAACAGTTACACTTAACAGGCAAAGAATATAGTATTCTTGAGCTTTTAATGCTCCGCAAAGGCACTCCTCTTAAAAAGGAAATGTTCTTAAACCATCTATACGGTGGAATTGATGAGCCTGAGTTAAAAATTATTGACGTGTTTATCTGCAAACTTCGCAAGAAAATACAGGTAGCTTCTGGTGGCGACAACTACATTGAAACATTGTGGGGGCGTGGCTACATTCTTCGTGATCCTAGCGAAGTGGAAATGTCTGAAAAAGAAACAGTGGACGCGTAGCATATTTACTATGTTGCTCTAAACACAATATTATCGCGGGGGAAAAATGAAGCGATTATTTGTTCTTAGGCACTCCAAAGCCGGGCAGACAAATAAAAAAATTCTTGCTGACCATGAACGCCCTTTGACACAAAAAGGCGTTGAGGTTGCCCATCTGACAGGGCAATATATGCACAATTGCAACTATCATCCTGATCATATTGTCACCTCAAACGCAACACGAGCAATTGAAACTGGTGACATTGTTTTGCAATATCTTCCGGACAATATAGAGCGAGAAGTCAGTACAAAGCTTTATTTGGCCGATTCTGACGATATTTTTAAATTCATAAACGGTTTTGTTGAAGATTCTGTGAGTAACCTTCTTATCATTGGTCACAACCCTGGCCTACACTATTTTGCTATGGACTTAGCCGGATCGGGCGATAAAAAGAAATTCCGTGAAATGCGTACAAACTTTCCACCACGCTCTCTGGCCGTATATAACATTGATGTCACCAGCTGGGCAGACGTAACTTCGCAATCGGGCGAGTTAATTGATTTCCATATTACCACCGCTAAATCCGTATAAAACCTACAGAAATAAACCTACCTACAATATGTCCCGAATCAATGGGATGGTAATATTACGTTTTTCTTCTAGAGATTTGTTATCTATTTTTTCTACCAACATTTGCACTGCAGAAAACGAACGCTCAACTCTGGCAATGATATAATCAATGGCTTCAATACTGATGGATAATTGGCGATCTGAAAAATTTTTTAGAAGAAACATCCGCAATAATTCATCGTCTGGCGCACCAATGGCAATGGATGTCATTGCCGAAAGTCTAGATCTTAAATCTGCTAATTTAATTGTATTCTGTGCTGGAGAGTTTTTATCTGTTACCAATAAAAATCCTCCTGATTGTTGTATTACATTGTAAATATGGAAAAGAGCATTTTCGTCTTTTAACTCTGAAATATTTTCAATAATATAAGCTTTAGATCCATCCACACCCTCAACAACCAACTCTTTGGAATTTAGAAACTGTGCTTGGCTCATGTTCTGCCATATGTTGGCCAGATGGGTTTTTCCACATTTATGTTCTCCGTATAAAAATAGGAAATGTGTCTGCCATTGTGGCCATGCACTAATGTAATCAAACGCTTCCTGATTAGACGAAGACACAAAGAAATTATCTCTGGCATAATCTGGATCATGCGTAAAATCTAAGGCAATCTGCCCCATATCAACCCTTTTTGTTTGATTTTTTCGCGGCAGTTTTTTTGGTCTTTTTGCTACCATACAAACCACCATTAATATACAATCCTACGGCAAAGCGAGAGAGAACCCCCACCACAGCAGTTACCGGAATAGCAATAAGTACTCCAACGAACCCAAAGAGAGAGCCACCTGCGAGCAAGCCAAAAATAATCCAGACAGGATGTAAGCCAACCTTATCCCCAACCAATTTTGGAGTAACAAAATTACCCTCAATAAATTGGCCAACAACATACACCGCTATGACCGCACCTATGGATTGGATGTCTCCACCATATTGGAAAAGTGCTACGATAATGCCCGCTGTCATCCCAATAAACATGCCCACATAAGGGAGAAAAGCCAAAATCCCTGTAGCAATACCAATAAACATACCAAATTCAAGCCCAACGAAAGAAAGGCCAGCACCATAAAATACTGCCAACATCAAACACACATTGCTTTGTCCGCGAATAAAGCCAGAAAGGGTCTGATCAATAATGGAAAGTTGTTCACGAATTACTTTGGCATTATCCCGAGGAAACCAGCTGTCTATCTTTGCGGTTATTCGATCCCAATCCCTAAGCAGAAAAAAAGATACGATAGGACTGATGAAAATCAGGGAAATCATATTAAGAAATGCTCCACCAGACTGTACTATGTTACCAAGTATGTCCCCGGCTACTTTTAGAATATTACCCGAATAACTGCTGATAATTTCCTTGGCCTTTTGCTCAGAATCAACCGGAAGAATCTCCATTGCTCTCTGATATAAATAACCATATTTTTCTTCTATCCACGCAACATAATCGGGGAACTTCGCTACGAAGGCTGCAAATTGATCAAACAATGCCGGCAAAACAAAAGCCGCCAGAATAATCACCACACCAAAGAATCCTAATATGATTGTTGCCGCACTGGCAGAACGTGATAATCCAACTGTTTCAAGTTTATCTGCAGCAGGATCAAGAAAATATGCCACCAATAACGCCACAATAAATGGCAACAATATATTACTCACCGCGCATAAGAAAAAAATGACAGCAACACATAGCCCTATCCAAAAAATCGCCTTTTCTTTTATTCCAATCATATTATTTAACCTTCAAATACCACTGATTATCCTGTTTAAATATTTTTATACCACCTGCGTCTAAAAGTCGTCTAAATTCTTCAATATTACCTTCATGGTATAATTCAACTTCAACATTATCGTAAGTAATCTCTTTGGTGGCAAAGGGTTTTATCATTTTAATTTTCTCTAAAATCTTTTTTACTCTCAACCAATCTGAAATATTGCCTACCTCAATTTTAGCCAAAAATGGTGTTATTTTTTTATAATCATCCAGCGGTAAAACTGTCTCTACTGCTTTTGGTATTTTATATGTTTTGCTTAATTTAAGCGCAGAATCATTGGCTGCACTGTAAAGCAGGCCGGCAATAGATTCCCCCGCAAGACGATTGTAAGTTAGTCGCTTGTTTGATAAATGGCTTGGGTCTAAAGTAGAAAGATACACATCAACCGTATAATCATCAAAAACTGCTTTGGCCACAATCACCGACGACGACGCATATTTATCCATCATAAATAACAGCTTTTTTGTGTCCATATTTGCAATGTCTTTGATATCTATAGCCGCTCGATCGCCCATATCTCCTTCAGGCAAAATAATGGGTAACTCGGGATGATTTTCTAACAATGTGTGCCATGCCATCATCCAATAATTTGAATTGTGCCACAGAATGGCCTGATCCCCATCGCTAAATATGGGTAAAATTAATATTTTACCTTCTCTGGGGTTCTCAAATGCATAACTGTTCGAGATCAATATGACGCATATTGATAATGCCAGTAATAATGTTTTGAACACACGAACCAAACCACTCTCCTTCTTCTCGGTTCGCTAATATAACAGTGAGAAAGAAAAAGGAAAGGGGGTAAAATATAAAAATCTAACTCTCTTTAATAAGCTTAGTGATGGTACGTTTAATATCCTCTTTACCATGAACAATGCGATTAACCGCATTGCAAATAGGCAATTCAACGCCTAGCTTCTTTGCCAGTTTTACCACCGATTCCGACGAAGCAATCCCCTCTGCTACGGTGTTGCGTTTGCTTAATATATCTTCTAAAGACGCACCTTTTCCAAGCGCATAACCCAATGAAAAATTACGCGATTCCTGAGAACTGGCCGTCAGGATCAAATCCCCTACGCCACACAGTTGGGTCAACGTATCGGGATTGCCGCCCTTGGCCTCACAAATACGTTTCATCTCACGTACACCACGTACCATTAATGCCGCCTTAGCACTTTCCCCAAGGCCAGAACCTTCGGCAATCCCACAGGCAATGGCAATCACGTTTTTGACTGCGCCACCAATTTCTGCACCAATTATGTCATGAGTGGGGAAAATTTTAAAACTATCACTTTCAATCGCTTTACGGACTTTTTTGATAATATCATCTTCTTTTGCCGCCAACGTTGCGGAAGCCGGAAGACCACGCGCTACCTCACTGGCAAAAGTAGGACCTGAAAGCACGGCTATCGGATTGGGCAAAATGTTCTCAACCACTTCGTTCATCATTAACAGTCGGTTTTTCGTTACCCCTTTACTGCACAAAACAAGGATAGAACTATCCGTCATCCCCAACTCTGCCATTTTCTGGCAGGTAGGTTCTAAAAACTGTGCCGGAGTGACCATAAAAATAATCTTACTTTTAACCACATCCTGCAAATCATCCGTGGCACTGATCCGACTATCAAGCTTGATACCTTTTAAGAAAACCCTATTTTCATTATGTTTATTGATCGAATCAACTACTTCTTTTTCAAGTGCCCACAATGTCACATCATGACCAGCCCGCGCTACTGCTGTTGCAATAGCCGTTCCCCAAGCACCTGCCCCAATTATAGATATCGTCAATATAATTCCCCTTATGTAAATAACATCTTCATTATCATAACTGGAATTCGTGTTTTTCTCAATTATTACTTAATGTTATGCAGATAAAATATACAAAACTTCTTATTATCCTATTGTTAAGCCCTTTAAAATTAGGTATAATGGCCAACTGGTGGAGAGATTTCTATGTATGTGGGTGAATTAAATTATTAGGTAAGGAGCTAACCACATGGTTGCAGGTTTAAACGTAAAGAAATCACTTCAGGTCAACGCTAAAGATTATAGCTATTACAGCTTACCGGAGGCTTATAGTCAGTTGGGCGAAGATTTATCCCGCCTGCCTTATTCCATGAAGGTTCTACTTGAAAATTTATTGCGTAACTTAGACGGAAAAACCGTTAAAGAAGAAGATATTCGTGCTATCTGCGCATGGCTAAAAAATAAGAAATCTGACGCGGAAATTGCTTACCGTCCGGCACGCGTATTGATGCAAGATTTTACCGGTGTTCCGGCGGTGGTAGATCTTGCCGCCATGCGTGATGCGGTCAACAATCTAGGAGATAATGCACAAAAAATTAACCCACAAGTACCAGTAGACTTGGTCATTGACCACTCGGTCATGGTAGACAAATTTGGTACTGGCAAATCTTTCTCCGAAAATGTGCAAATTGAGATGCAACGCAATGGTGAACGGTATAAATTCTTAAAATGGGGGCAGACGGCATTTGAAAACTTCAGAGTTATTCCACCGGGAACCGGTATTTGCCATCAGGTCAATCTGGAATATCTAGCACGTGTAATCTGGTCTCGTGAAGTGGGCGGTGAACTGGTCGCCTATCCTGACACCTGCGTGGGCACAGACAGCCACACCACCATGATTAATGGTCTGGCCGTTTTGGGCTGGGGTGTAGGTGGAATTGAAGCTGAAGCCGCTATGTTAGGTCAGCCTATCTCCATGTTATTGCCGGAAGTTGTTGGGTTTAAACTCACCGGTAAGTTAAAAGAAGGCACCACCGCGACAGATCTTGTGTTAACCGTCACCCAAATGTTGCGTAAACATGGAGTGGTAGGAAAATTTGTTGAATTTTATGGTGAAGGCATTGAACATTTATCACTGGCAGATCGTGCCACCATCGCCAACATGGCACCTGAATATGGCGCCACGTGCGGTTTCTTCCCAATTGACGACGAAACCATTAAATACATGAAGCTTTCTGCCCGTGATGCAGACGACATTGCCCTAACCGAGGCTTATGCCAAAGCACAAGGCATGTGGCACGATCAAAGCAGTGCTGATCCGGTCTTTACCGACACGCTGGAGCTGAATGTTTCCACCGTAGAACCTACCATTGCCGGACCAAAAAACCCGCAAGACAAATTATTGCTTTCGCAAGCTTCAAGCGCTTTCTTCGAAGGGTTTAAAGAGCTAATGGACAAAGGCAATACAGGAGATAACGTTGTTCCCACTGCTGGGGACGACCTTGACCCTAACAAAGACCAACTGGCCAAAACCGTGGCGATGGACACCAGCCACGCCAATCCAAATTCTGAAGTCGCTGTTGATGATTTTACACTTAAACATGGTGATGTTGTTATTGCGGCCATTACCAGCTGTACCAACACGTCGAACCC
>JAUIFA010000010.1 GCA_030429625.1 Alphaproteobacteria bacterium
CACCCAGATTATTTTCGCCTCCGTAAGCCAATTGAGCGTCGGATTTACGAGATCGCCCGAAAGCACTGCGGATCAAAGGAGTCTTGGCAAATTGGCTTAAAAAAGCTGCAAAAGAAGTGCGGGTCGAGCGATGCCATTCGTAACTTCCGATTGGCCGTTCGCGCACTGTGCGATTTTGACCACCTGCCCGACTATTCGGTGAGCATGGAAGATGACATGGTGTCGTTCCGCAGCCGCGTTTCACTACAGGTCATTGGTGGTTCAGGCTTCACAACGAAGCTTATGCCAGAAACCTTTGAAGCCGCTCGGCAAGCTGCACCTGGCTGGGATATTTATGTCATCGAACAAGAGTGGCGGGCGTGGGTCATAAGCCTGTTAGATCAAGGCATGGAACCACCACGCAATCCTGACAGCGCCTTCATCGGGTTCTGCCGCAAATGGGCAGCGCGCCAGAGGTAGTGGCATATTAGGGGTCTGTTACGGCTCAGTGAAGAATAATACGGTAAGGATGTTTTTATGTTTATAATTCAAATTTTCACGCTTGTTGAATTGCCAAAACTTTTCTGCAGATTCACCATCCTGAAAATATCTTTCTTTCAAAACCGTGTTCTTCCTAACGCGTCATTTAGAACTGAGCTGTGACAGACCCCGATAAGGCAGCTGACCAAGGAGTGGCCTGAGAAATGAAAATCAACCTGAAAGTTTATACCGGATATATACATGGTGCCTTGCAACCTTCTGTAAAAGTGCAAATATCAACAGATCCTGATAATGATGATATCAATTTCCAGTACTTAAGCCGTTTTTTGGCTGATTTTAACTTTTCGACGGAAAATTTTGATTTTGACCATGTTGGTGAAACAATAAATTCCTACAGTGCACCAGAACTTCTAATTGCTGCATTAGATTTTATAAACCTCCATTGTGGAGATTCCCGATTCACCAAAATACTATTTCGTAACATTGGTGCCCATAAAACATTTTTTATTCCAACCATATCCCCAGATATTACCATCCATAATTTAAGAGAAATAGTGAGGCTGTACGGCAATTTCAGAAAGGGCAGAGGGTCCAAACTAACTCTTGAGACAATATCGCGGCAACGGGAACGAATGGCAAGATTTTTGCCCTTGGGAACCAATAATCTAAATTTCATAAGGGCCGCAATTAATTACAATATACCATACAAGATTATTGATCAAAGGCATATAGTTTATGGCTATGGAAAATCCTCAGTCATTCTCAATAGTTCACTTACTGAACATGAGTCAGTCACAGGTGTTAGCCTTGCAAAAAGTAAAGTAGTATCTAATCGCTTTTTACAGATGTCTGGTTTGCCAGTCACAAGTCAAGCTAGTGTGAAAACGCTTGAGGAGGCGAAGCTTGTTGCTGATAAATTTGGCTATCCAGTTGTTTTGAAGCCTGAGTCAGAGGAGCAAGGCCGTGGCATATTTGCTAATATTATTGACGCCATGGACTTAGAGGAATGCTATGCCCTTAATAAGGAGAAATATAATGTAATGCTCGTTGAAAAGCATATTGTGGGTGATCATTATAGAATTGATTTCGCTGAGGGCCTTCTGATAAAAGCAGTGCGAAGAAAGCCACCACATATTGTTGGAGACGGAATAAGAAGTGTACGTGATCTAATTTTTGAATTAAATCGTGAACCAGAACGGATAGATAGAAACTCTTCAAAGAGCACCGTTGAAATTGACGATGATCTTATTCGATGTTTGCGAAATCAACGAATGACAACTGCGGATATTCCCGAACAAGGGCGCCAAGTTTATTTAAAATCCATCTCAAACCTCAGTCGAGGGGGCGAGCAAGTTCATGTTGAAAATTTTGTTCATAACGAAAATTTAGAATTGTGTAAGGCAATCGCTCGTATTTTTCGATTAAGAATAATTGGAGTTGACATTATATCACCAGACATTTCGGTGCCATGGCATCGAAATGGCGCAAAAATATGCGAGGTGAATGCACAGCCACAATTAGGCAGAAGCGGCACAGACGTCTATTGGCGCATTCTTAAGAAATACATAAATCCAGCGTGCCAAATTAATGTTGAGATATCAAGAAAATCAAAAAAAAATCCGGCATATATCTATGATAGAAATAAGGATTATATATCGATAGAGCTATCTCCAGAGGAGATAAAGGAAAACGGAATGCCAACACAATACTATGACAAAATTAAATTTACGGACGACATAACGTCACAAGAAAAATCAATGGTAAACTCTCTTATTCAAAGCAAAAGGCCCCAGTACCCATAGCTATATTAGTAGAGCTGCATAGGTGCCAAATGCCGCTGGCATTTTATTTGTCTTAAAATTATGAAGATTCAGATGGCAAAAATTAAAAATCACGTAAAGCCTCCATTATTCTCACATCAAGATCGTGAAAATATCGCCTGGTTTTGGTATAAATACCTGAAGGCTAGGACCCCGTGGTTGTTTTGCGTTCTCGCCCTGATTGGTGTCCAAGGAGCAGTTTACCAGCAATTCCTGGCTCTGACTGAAGACGGCCTCAGAGTTATCTTTGATAGCGGTTCACTCAATGACTTGGTTTGGGTCTGTGGAATTGTCTTTACGCTTTTTACCATGCGGGCCACAATTTCTTATATCATCCCTCGCCTTTCTGTTTGGCTTGCCAGTGAGGCCGTAATGCAGATGCGACGTGATTTGATTGATCACCTTATGACTTTAGATTTGGCATTTTTTGAGCGCACTCAGCCTGGAGAGATTATTCTTCGTCTTGTTAATCAATCTCAAGCGCTGAGCTTGTTTGTTGGACAAGCAACTGTCAATGCGGCTCGTGATGCAGCAACAATTATTATTGTTTCAGGATATCTATTTTATAAATCGCCACTGCTATTCCTAGCAGCTATTATCGTGATGCCAACGATTTTACTGCTTCTTCAGCATGTATCGTCTACAATTAAGAACATCCAATCAACTGCGGAAAATGCAATGGGTGCTTATATGACGGGCATTGATGAAATGATTTCGGGCATGCGGACGGTTAAAATTTCTGGACAAGAAGAGGTAGAACGGACCCGCCTTGTAACGGCGACACATAATATTCGTAATATATCTTTACGCCTGCAATCTGCTCAGGCATTGGTGATGCCAGCTATCGATATGATGGCTGCTTTTGTATATGTTTTGGTAATTGGTGGCGGTGGCTACATGGCTATCTCAGGAGATTTTGGTCTCGATGGAGCAGGAATAATTGCATATCTTTTAGGGCTTGCACTAATTTTTGATCCTGCCCGAACTTTGGCAAGTTTCTTTGCCAAATTGCAGGCAAACCTAATTCTTTTGGATGGAGTTCGGAGCCTTTATCGCGAAACCCCTAAAATTACAGACGCTCAACATGCCCATGAGGATTTTGATCGATTAGGTGATCTTGTTCTCGATGACGTACAGTTTTCTTATGATGAAAACCACCCTCTTTTTGAGAACCTTTCTATGCGCTTCGAAGGGCGCAAGGTCTCTGCAATTGTTGGCGCAACTGGTTCTGGGAAGACAACAGTGCTGAGCTTGCTTACCCGTTTGTATGACGTAGAGAATGGGTCCGTTAAAATAGGTGGTACAGCGGTAAAAGACATAAAAATTAAAGCGCTGCGGTCTTCCTTCTCGGTAGTTGCACAGGACATCGTTATTTTTAACAATTCTCTGAAAGAAAACATCCGCTACGTACGGCCTGACGCAACGGATGAAGAGGTTCGTGCTGCAGCTGAAGCCGCAGAAATTCTGGATCTGATGGACTCTCGTGGAGACAAACCTTTGGGGCCAAAGGGAAGCCAACTCTCAGGGGGTCAAAAACAGCGCATCGCCATAGCACGTGCCTTCTTGCGGGCATCGCCAATCTTACTTCTCGATGAAGCAACATCCGCCTTGGATCAAAAAACCGAAGACAAGGTAAAACGTGCTCTCAACCGATTGTCAGAGGGCAAGACAACTTTGATTGTTGCGCATCGGTTGTCTGCTATCACGCATGCAGATTGGATCTATGTGTTG
>JAUIFA010000009.1 GCA_030429625.1 Alphaproteobacteria bacterium
AACCTACACGATGGGCACCGGTGGGGTGAATTTAACGGTGGACGGAGACAATCTGCTTTCGGTGACGGCGTTAAATGGTGGCACGGGAGCAGACACATTGACCTTAACGGAAACGGACGATTTGACGGGCATTGATACGTTCACCTCGATTGAAACACTTGATATTGACAATGCGGTGACCATTACGGTGGACGGAGCAAACTTGGCAGCGGTGACGACGATTACGGGCGCAGCGGCTTCGGCGCAGGTATTGGCGTTGACTGAGACGGACGACTTAACAGGTATTACCAATACGGACATTGAGACATTAACCTTGGCCAGTGGCATCACGTTGACGGTGGATGGAGCAAACCTAGCGGACGTTACTACGCTGACTGGTGCGGGAGGAACAGAAGTTTTATCCTTTACAGAGAGTGACAATCTTACAGCGATCACCAATAGTGCGATTGAGACTTTCCTTATGGCCAGTGGTATTACCCTGACAGTGGACGGGGCTAATTTGACAGATGTAACAACAATAACGGGTGGCGCTGGATCAGAAGTTTTATCTTTTACCGAAAGTGATGATATTACCGCGATTACCAACACTGCTATTGAAACATTGGCTCTGGCTAGCGGAATTACTCTGACCATTGATTCAGCTAATCTAACTAACGTTACCTCTGTTACTGGAGCGGGAGGAACAGAAACACTGGCCTTCACGGAAACCACAGACTTTACCTCCGTAGCAACATTAACAAACCTTGATGCACTTTCTATCAGTGGTGTGTCTACTATCACAGTGGATGATACGAATTTAGCCAACATTACGGCTATCACAGGAGGGGCAGGGTCACAAACGCTTGCCTTTACCGAAGATGACGACATTACGGCTATCACCAACAGTGCGGTGGAAGTATTTACCTTGGCTGATGGGGTGGATTTGACCCTTGATGAGGGCAATGTAGCCAATGTAACAACACTGACAGGAGTGTCGGGTGGATCGGATGAAACGCTTACACTTACTATTGCTGCGGCTGGTGGTGATGTGGATATGAGTCTGATTACCACGCTGACTGACATTGCCTCGGTCACAATTAATGGAGAATCCGGAGATAACGATATTACTGGTACAGCAGGCGGGGATTCTATCACGGGTGGTTCGGGTGCGGATTCTATTATTGGCGGCTCTGGGGCTGATACCATCTATGGCGGGCTTGGTACAGACAGCATCATTGGCGGGGTTGGGGATGATGTGGTTTCTGGTGGTGTGGGTAATGACTTGATCACGCTTGGTGGCGTTGGCAGCGGTGCGGATGAAATTAGATTTGCTGCGTTGAGCGATGGGGCAATCAATATGGCCGGTGGTGCGGACGTAAATCAGAATACAGCGGACGATATTAATGGTTTTTCTGGTGATGGGGCAGATGGGGATACCATCACCTTTGGCTCAGGGTTAACTACGTTGGAGCAGTCTGGATCGGCAGCTTTGGTAGCAGATAATGGCAGCATCAATTTTAATGGGAATGGTGTGTTTATTTTAAATACAGCTGATGATTTAGCAGGTGATGATTTTGGCGATGTGAGTGTGGTTCAGGATGTCATAATTGAAATCAATGGCAATGGCGGTGGTTTTACGAATAACGCGATTGGGGAAGAAATCATACTGGTGATTGAAAATAATGCGGGCACAGAATCAGGTATTTATTATTTCTCTGATGGGGATGGTAATAACACAATAGACGCGGCGGATGTTCTAAGGTTATTGGCTGTGATTGATTCTGCGGGACTTGTTGTTGCGGATTTTGGTACTTTCTAGTTTTTAAAGATATTTTTCTTTTAGCTCTTCCGGCCTAGAATTCTTGTTATATACTCACCTTAATATAGACATATTTGGAGAGTTTTATGAAGATATTCCAAGAGATTAAAGAGTTTATTGGCAAGCAAAGTTTTCTGTATCTTAATATATTAATTGCTACATTGGCAGCATTGTCGTTACTGGTAATGCCCCAATTTACCATTGGCTTTGTTTTAGGCCTTTATTCTTTTTGGTATTTAAATCGGGAAATATAAAATGGGACAGTGGGCGTTTTTCCGCTTTGCGCTTTCCATTGCGGCAATTATGGCGGCAACAATTTTAGGCTATGCCTATGGTAAAACTGCTGAAAAAGAGCGCACGACCTCTGATATCATCTTATATATTGAAGACAATAATGACGCAGACCAAGAAATCCGTAAGGGCTTTAATTTTACTAAATCTGGTATTGTTAAGCGGTTGCAAGAACACATACGTGATTAGTGACTGCCCAACAGCAATTGATCCTCCAGAAGCCTTCGTAACATGGTATAAGCAGTATCCAACCTCTCCAGAAGTGGATATGTACATTGAATCTATTAGTAATCAGCAACAGGATATGTTGCGACATAGGCAAAATAAAAAACCAAATTCTAGTTTTGATTTAGGTTTTATTATGGATTTTATTACCTCAATTGGACAATGGTTTTTCTCGCTTCTTCCTAATTTTTCAATCGATTGGAAATAAATTTAGGATTCTAACAACTCATCAAGTTGGCCTTTGTCATTTAGAGCATATAAATCATCACATCCGCCGATATATTGGTCGTTGATAAAAATTTGAGGCACAGTTCTTGCCCCCTTGCTTTTTTCAAGCATTGCAGCCATTGCGTCAGGATTTATCTGAATATTAATCTCATCCACTTGATACCCTTTGCTGCTTAGGAGTGCTTTTGCGCGGACACAATAAGGGCAATATGTCTTAGTATACATAATGATTTTGGTCATAGGCAATTTCCCCCGCTACGGTTTATAAATTGTTTTTAGATAATCTGATGAAATATAGCAAATAGTTATTGAAATCTTTGGTCTTTAGCTATAGTTTGCGCCGATTCTTGTGTGGCGGATGTAGCTCAGCTGGTTAGAGCGCTGGTTTGTGGTACCGGAGGTCGCGGGTTCAAGTCCCGTCATCCGCCCCAGTGTTTAG
Organism: Alphaproteobacteria bacterium; assembly: GCA_030429625.1. Lineage (GTDB taxonomy): Bacteria > Pseudomonadota > Alphaproteobacteria > Rickettsiales > UBA8987 > JAUIFA01. The sequence continues at coordinate 2,982 of JAUIFA010000009.1, forward strand.
AATATTAGATAAGTTCAGAAATAATAGAATTACTGCCAGTGTTGTGCCCTAATGCTAGGGTGTTGGTATAGGCATTAGAAAAAGCCGCTGTTGTCGGCTGACTGTCTTCAGAAAATAGATTAGCAAGTGCTTGAACAGCCTGAATGTCACTTAGCAAAGATTCGTTGTTGGGAACAAATTCTTGTACAAATGATGCCAAAGACTCCGCTCCTCCGGTTGAACCTGAGATGCTTCCAAACGAGGAAGAGAGTAAGCTGTTTTGTGCCGCATGAGCACTGTTAGAACCTAACAGTCCGGCAACTTGATTGCTGTTCGCATTAAAATGATATGCGTTGACTAATAAAGATGTAGCAGCATCAATGGCCATAATCACTTCTCCTCTCCTTGCATTATAGCGTTATTCCGTGTAAATAGCAAATTTATATATTTATTAATTTTTCTAATGTGTTAGATTGTAGTAACAATAACAAATCTATGTTGAGGGTTGGCATATGAATGTAATTATGCAGAAGAATATAAAGAAGATAATTTGTACGGTATTATTATTAACCGCCTCTCTTTTGGTTGCCAATATTGCAAAGGCAGAAGAGGGGGACTACTTATGGTCGGAAAGACAGCCTGAAAATATTCCAGAAACTTTATCTCCTAAATCCGGCCAGCCAGCGATGGAATTTACTGGGGAAAACTATGATGAATTTTTCTTTGCCCGTAACATTGTTGTGGATACTATCCCTGACTCAGTAGATTTTATAGCAAACAAAAAAGTTTTATCTTCTTACAGTGTTGGTCCCGCAGCATTGTTTGTTCCGGAAGAAGATAAAGATTCTTCCAATCTTCACATTTATATCCTCTACCCAAATTTAGGTAAATATGTCATTCCAGCGCATTCACCAGCACGGGTATCGTTATATGCTGTATTGGATCGGGATGGGAATAACATTTTGGGGGATGATCTTGCCAACATATATCAACTGGCTCCTAACGATAAGAGATATTCGGATCCAGCAGGAGAGTTTATGCTTGGAGGATATGAGCTTGGGTTTGATGGCGGAGCGATCAAAGATTTATCTGCGGTTAAAGGTATGGTACAGTTTATCCTGCCACAAAATGTTTCGGTGGTGGATTTTGTTACCACGGAAACTAAGAAAACAAAGTCGGCTAATAATTTGGAAGGCGATGTCACGTTGGCATCAGTTTCAGATTCTAAAATTGAAATTGTGTATGACATACCTTCTCAGAACATACTTGACGTACTGCTTTATGACGCAAAGGGTAAAAAAGTAAATGCAGACAGTCTTGTTATTGGAGAATCCAGAGCAGAATTGTCATTTTTAAACCCTGCTGATGTTGCGTTTATTCGCTTGGTTGTGGCAGAAAAATATGACCAAAGGTCTTATCCTTTTGAACTCAGAATGTAATATTATTTATTGTTAATTAATGAGAGTTATTCGTTTTTTAGTTTTATTGCTTTGTTGTTTTTTTACCGGCAATTCTTATGGGGAAAGCGTTATATGGCTAAAAACAATTACACCGCATATCGCAAGAGGCATTGAGAGGGTCAATAATGAACTTATTTCTTACAGTGGACTTTTTAATAAAGATCTGGATGATGAATATAACGCAAATTTAAAATCGTATGAAGTGACGTATGACAAGGAAAGCTTTAAGACATACATCAATCTGGAAGTAGTATCTAAAAAATCAGACAATAATAAAAAACTCTGTCGTTTTGCGATTAAGTATACCAAAGATAAGGTTTTTACAGACCAACCTCACTGGAAAATTGAGGAATTCTTTCCTCAGATGGATAAAAACGACTTGCGGTATTTTTTGAAGATAAAAACATTGGTACACACCTATGGTGTTAAAGATTCTATCACTAGAAAAATAAAAGAAATAACAAATTATAATACAGTGTTGCCAAAGAACGCAGAGGTGATAAAAGAAACCTATTGTATTAGTAACCTACTTTCTGAAGAAGTGTTTTTTGAATAAAAGTCTGTGGTTAATTGATGGAAGATGAAATTTTTAACGCCGCCTCCGTAATAGGCAGCCTTGCCTTTGGGATGAGCGGATTACTCTTAGGTGTTCGTAAAGAGCTTGATGTCATGGGGCTCTTTATTGTTGCGATGTTGACCGCTAATGGAGGTGGGGTAGTACGAGATGTGCTTGTCGGGCGTACACCTTCAGTTCTGGTAGACATTACCGGTGCGGCACTAATATTCTTTGTTATGGTCATTTGTTTGGTTTTGCGGGTACATAAATTTGATGGATTAGAACGCAGATTATTATTTGTTGTCAGTGATTCAGTCGGGCTGGTTGCCTTTAGCATTACAGGTGCGTTGGTTGCGATTGACTCAAACCTAAATATTTTTGGAGTGGTAACTCTGGCGTTTATTACAGCCACGGGTGGGGGTATCATTCGGGACATTCTTGTTAATGAAGTGCCCTCGGTTCTTTCCAGTGGTTTTTATGGAAGTGTTGCGGTGATTATTGGTTTTGCCTTATATATCATGCAACAATTTGAAGCAATAGACAGACTATACATTGCCTTGGTGTTTGTTATTGCGCTTTCTATCCGGTTGATTGCACATTATTACAATTGGCATTTACCTCGGATTATCAAAGGGCATCCCTATATTTCTGAAATAGAAAAATAAAATAACAAATAACATAGCATTAAAAAGCCGCCCCCAAATAATGAGGGCGGCTTTCTTTTGTAGATTCAATTGATTTGTTAACTTGCTTCTGCATTAACTTCAGGAGCCTGATCTTGCACATCATCTGATGTTACTTGATCTTCATCCGAGACATTGGATTGATTTGCTGCTTCCTGACGAAGAGCAATAATTTCTTTGTCACGAATGGCGGATTTGTGCTTGATATTGTTGATGTATGCACCTGTGCCCGCAGGAATCAAACGACCCACAATTACATTTTCTTTCAAGCCAGACAGCCCGTCCGAACGTCCAGAAACCGCCGCTTCAGTAAGAACACGTGTGGTTTCTTGGAAAGACGCGGCAGAAATAAACGAATTGGTTTGCAGTGAAGCCTTAGTAATACCATGAAGAACAGGTATGGAGGTAGCTACTTTAAACCCTTGCTCAGAAGCACGACGGTTTTCCAATTCAAATTCTTCACGGTCTAATTGGTCACCCACAAGCATAGTTGTTTCGCCCGGATCAACCACTTCAACTTTTTGAAGCATTTGGCGCACCACTACTTCAATATGTTTGTCGTTGATTGGTACACCTTGTAAGCGATAGACAGCCTGAATTTCATTGACCAGATATTTGGTCAATGCTTCCACACCCATCACACGTAAGATATCATGAGGAACAGGGCTACCGTCCATCAAAAGATCACCTTTACGCACTTCATCACCTTCATTAACCGCAAGGTGTTTTCCTTTAGGAACCATATATTCCACCGGCTCAAGTTCAGGATTGGATGGTTGAACAATCAGACGTGTTTTAGACTTATAATCCTTACCAAATTCAACCATACCATCAATTTCTGCAATGATGGCATGATCTTTTGGCTTACGTGCTTCAAATAACTCAGCCACACGCGGTAGACCACCGGTAATGTCCTTAGTTTTTGAAGATTCTTTAGGAATACGTGCAATAACGTCACCAGCATGTACTTCTTGTCCATCTGCAACATTTAGGATCGCATCAATCGGTAAGAAATAACGTGCTTCAAGACCATTAGCCAGGGTAACAATTTCACCATCTTTATCACGTAGAGTGATACGAGGCTTGATATCCGCACCACGTTTTTGTTGCTTCCAGTCAATAATAACATGGCTGGAAAGACCGGTAGATTCGTCAATTACTTCACGGATAGACACACTGTCAATCAGATCGCGGTAAACGATGTTACCAGAGCGTTCAGTGATGATAGGCAATGTGTATGGATCCCACTCAGCCAATGAATCGCCCACTTTTACTTTCATCCCGTCTTTAGCAGACAAGCGAGCACCATACGGTACTTTAAAGCGCGCTACTTCATTGTCCTTCTCATCATGAATTAGCAGTTCACACGAACGGCTCATCACTACACTACGGCCTTTACTATCATCCACAATATTGCAGTTAACCAGAACAATAGTTCCGCTATGTGTTGCCTCGATAGAAGATTGTAGGGCAGAGCTGGTTGCTGCACCACCAATGTGGAACGTACGCATGGTCAGCTGTGTTCCTGGTTCACCGATGGATTGTGCCGCAATAACACCTACTGCCTCACCAACATTTACCAGATTTCCGCTGGCAAGATCACGACCGTAACAGCTGGCGCAAACCCCCTTAGTTTTGGCCTCACATGTAATAACTGAGCGGACTTTCATCGACTCAATGCCTGCGGCTTCAATTTCATCTACAACATCTTCGTCCACCAATTGACCAGCAGAAACAATCAACTTGTCATTGGTTGGATGGCGTATGTCGTTGGAAGAACAACGGCCGATAATCTGGTCGGAAAGAGGAACTACCACTTCACCACCATCAATCTCGGTTTTCATGACGATGCCTTGTTTGGTAGCACAATCTTCTTCCGTAATAATACAGTCTTGTGATACGTCTACCAAACGACGGGTTAGATAACCGGAGTTAGCAGTTTTTAATGCCGTATCTGCCAGACCTTTACGCGCACCGTGTGTAGAGCTGAAATACTCACTCACATTCAAACCTTCTTTAAAGTTAGAACGGATTGGGTTTTCAATAATGTCACCGTTTGGTTTGGCCATCAGACCACGCATACCGGCAAGCTGTTTGATCTGCGCCGCAGAACCACGTGCACCGGAATGTGCCATCATGTAAATGGAGTTTACACTGTTTTGACCCTGCTTAATCGATTGTTCTGTTTTGATTTCACCGTTCATGTATTTCATCATAGAATTGGCGACTTTATCAGTACATTGTGACCAAGCATCGACCACTTTATTATATTTCTCACGTTGTGTAATAAGACCGTCGGCATATTGTTTTTCAAATTCTTTGACTTGGTTATTAGTTTCGGTCAAGAAGGCATTTTTTTCCTCAGGGATAATCATGTCGTCTTTACCAAAAGACACACCAGACAAGCACGCATTGGTGAAACCCATTTTCATCATGTGATCGGCAAAAATAACCGTAGATTTGGGGCCACAGAAGCGATAAATATCTTCAATGACTTTTGAAGCCGCTTTCTTGGTAAGAACTTGATTGATAATATCAAATTTGATCTTAGGATGTTTAGGAAGAATCTCTGAAAGTAAAATACGTCCCGGAGTGGTATTTACCAGCTTGGTTGTATTATCACCATTCTCATCCACCGATTTGTAACGGCATTTGATTTTTGAATGCAACGTAACAACTTTATTATCTAAAGCATGTTGCAATTCAGCGGCACCAGAGAAAACCATGCCTTCGCCTGGCTCACCATCAAACTCAAGCGACATGTAATACAGACCAAGAACAATATCCTGAGATGGAGTGATCACTGGTTTACCAGAGGCTGGAGACAAGATGTTGTTGGTAGACATCATCAAAATCCGAGCTTCTAGCTGAGCCTCAATAGATAGGGGTACGTGAACGGCCATTTGGTCACCGTCAAAGTCAGCGTTAAACGCAGTACATACCAACGGGTGCAGACGAATAGCCTTACCTTCAATCAACACCGGTTCAAAGGCCTGAATACCAAGGCGGTGAAGAGTAGGGGCACGGTTAAGAAGAATAGGGTGTTCACGAATCACTTCGGAAAGAATATCCCACACTTCCGGACGTTCTGCTTCCACCATTTTTTTAGCAACTTTGAGCGTAGACGCATAACCGTAAAGCTCTAATTTTGCGTAGATAAACGGTTTGAAAAGTTCCAGCGCCATTTTCTTAGGAATACCGGCTTGATGCAGTTTAAGCTCTGGACCAACCACAATTACCGAACGACCAGAATAGTCCACACGTTTACCAAGAAGGTTTTGACGGAAACGACCTTGTTTGCCTTTTAACATGTCAGAAAGTGATTTAAATGGACGTTTGTTAGCGTCTTTAATTACACGACCACGACGGCCATTGTCAAATAACGCATCTACAGATTCCTGTAACATACGTTTTTCATTGCGGACAATAATGTCTGGTGCTTTAAGTTCAAGAAGGCGCATCAAACGGTTGTTGCGGTTAATCACACGACGGTAAAGATCATTAAGGTCTGATGTCGCAAAACGGCCTCCATCAAGCGGAACAAGCGGACGAAGATCCGGTGGAATCACCGGCAATACTTCAAGTACCATCCATTCTGGCTTATTGTTTGACTCAATGAAGCTGGTAATAAGTTTTAGACGTTTTACCGTCTTTTTACGTTTGGCTTCTGAATTGGTTGAAATAAGCTCTGCCTGAAGCAGTTCTTTTTCTTCTTCAAGGTCAATGTTTTTCAGCATTTCCTGAATAGCTTCAGCACCAATCATAGCGGTAAACGCATCAGAGCCATATTCATCTTGAGCATCATAATATTGATCTTCGCTGAGCAACTCACCATATTTAAATGGTGTTAAACCAGGTTCCGTAATGACAAAATTTTCAAAATAGAGGATTCTTTCCAGATCCTTCAACGGTTGATCCAACAGAAGACCAATACGAGAAGGAAGAGATTTTAAGAACCAGATATGTACCACAGGGCTGGCGAGTTCAATATGACCCATACGCTCACGACGTACTTTGGCAGTAGTGACTTCCACGCCGCATTTTTCGCAGACAATACCACGATATTTCATGCGTTTATATTTACCGCATAAGCATTCATAGTCTTTTACAGGGCCGAACACGCGTGAACAGAATAGACCATCACGCTCGGGTTTAAAGGTACGATAGTTAATGGTTTCTGGTTTCTTAACTTCACCAAAAGACCATGAACGAATTTTTTCAGGGCTAGCAAGGGAAATACGAATTTCATCGAAATCCTGAGTGGCTGCCACTTGACCGAAATAGCTTTGAATTTGATTGTGCATTTGTAAAAACTCCGTTTTATACGAGGTGGGTAAGGAGGGGGCTGGTGTTTCTACCAGCCCGATATCCTACTCTCCAGCTGTTTGTTTTAATTCTACATTTAAGCAAAGTGAGCGTAACTCTTTGACCATTACATTAAACGACTCAGGGATGCCGGAATCGAATGTGTGATCTCCTTTGATGATAGATTCGTACACTTTTGTACGTCCCACAACGTCATCGGATTTTATGGTTAAAAGTTCCTGCAATGTGTAAGCAGCACCGTATGCTTGCAATGCCCAACATTCCATTTCACCAAAACGCTGACCACCAAAGTGTGATTTACCACCCAGAGGCTGTTGCGTTACAAGGGAATAAGGTCCAATAGAACGCGCGTGAATCTTATCATCAACAAGGTGGTGAAGTTTAATCATATAAATGATTCCCACCGTCGTTTTTCGATCAAACGCCTCACCGGTACGACCATCATAAAGCTGCACCTGACCCGAAGCATCAAACCCTGCTTTTTGTAGGGCTTCCGTGATGTCACTTTCTTTCGCGCCATCAAATACCGGAGTGGCAATTGGCAAACCGTTTGAAAGGTTGTTGGCAAGTTCAAAAAGTTCTGGATCCGCAAGGGAGTTCACTTCTTTTTTGTCATCTTTATTGGTGTAGATATCTTCAATCTGCTTACGTAGATCATCAATTTTAGCACCGTTCTTGACTTTGTTTAACGTTTCACCAACCTGATTACCGATTTCTCTTGATGCCCAACCAAGATGGGTTTCAAGAATTTGTCCCACGTTCATACGTGAAGGCACACCCAGCGGGTTAAGAACAAGGTCAACCTCACGACCATCTTCAAGGTAAGGCATGTCCTCAATTGGAAGAATACGAGAGATTACACCTTTGTTACCATGACGACCGGCCATTTTATCACCCGGCTGAAGTTTACGTTTTACCGCAACAAAGACTTTAACCATCTTCAAAACACCAGAAGGCAAATCATCACCGTCTTGGATCTTAGAAATTTTATTTTGCAGGTAATCGTCCAACTCACGCACAATTTTTTCGTGTTGTGCGCGTAATTCTTCAATCGCATCCATGGCTTTTTCATCTTTAAGCGCAATGTTCCACAGATGGGCGTTAGGAATATCAGCAATGTCGTCAGCAGAAATTTTCTTGCCTTTCTTAATGCCTTCAACGTCTTTGCTTGCTTCATTAGACGTCAGAATGTCTTTTAAAGAATCAAAGATATGGCTAGAAAGAATTTTGTACTTATCATTTCTGTCTTTAGTTAAATGCTCAATTTCTTCACGTTCAATTTCCATAGTACGTTCGTCTTTTTCGATACCGCGGCGAGAGAAAATACGCACTTCAACAACGCGTCCACCCACACCAGGTTTCATACGAAGAGAGGAGTCACGCACGTCAGCAGCTTTTTCACCAAAGATAGCACGAAGAAGTTTTTCTTCTGGTGTCATTGGAGATTCACTCTTTGGAGTGACTTTACCAACAAGAATATCGCCAGCTTCAACTTCTGCACCAAGGTGAACAATACCAGTTTCGTCAAGCTGACGTAGGTTTTCTTCACCGACATTTGGAATGTCGCAGGTGATTTCCTCAGGGCCAAGCTTTGTATCACGCGCCATGGTTTCAAATTCATCAATATGAATAGAAGTGAAAATATCATCACGCACCAGACGTTCAGAAATCAGGATAGAATCCTCATAGTTATAACCATTCCATGGCATAAAGGCAGCCACCACATTATAACCCAGAGCCAATTCACCTAAATCTGTGCTGGCACCATCGGCAATAATATCACCGGCTTTGACCTTATCACCCACCTTCACAAGCGGCGTTTGGTTCATGCAGGTATTTTGGTTGGAACGTTGGAACTTGTGGAGGTTAAAGACATCCACACCTGTGATTTTATTATTGTTTTTCTCATCAATCTGCTTGACCACAATACGTGTGGCATCTACCTGATCAATGACACCGTCGTTTAGCGCAGTGATGACCGCACCAGAATCACGTGCCACTGGAGCTTCCATACCCGTACCAACAAGCGGAGCCTCTTGACGAAGTAGGGGAACAGCCTGACGCATCATGTTTGATCCCATCAAGGCGCGGTTGGCATCATCGTTCTCAAGGAATGGAATCAGCGCCGCAGCAACAGACACCAACTGACGTGGAGACACGTCGGCATGGGTGATGTTTTCCGGTTTGGTAATTTCAAAGTCACCTCTGTGACGGCAATTAACTAGCTCATCGGTGTATTTGCGGCTTTTGTCCAATTGAGCATCAAACTGCGCAATCAAGCAATCTTGCTCTTCAATGGCAGAAATATACTCAATTTCATTGGTTACCTTGCCATCTTTAACTTTGTAATATGGTGTTTCAATAAAACCATATTTGTTTACACGGGCAAAGGTTGAAAGTGAGTTAATCAGACCAATATTTGGTCCCTCAGGCGTTTCAATTGGGCAAATACGGCCATAATGTGTTGCGTGGACATCACGCACTTCAAAGCCCGCACGTTCACGCGTTAGACCACCTGGCCCAAGCGCAGAAAGACGACGTTTGTGTGTAATTTCAGAAAGCGGGTTGGTTTGATCCATAAATTGCGAAAGCTGAGACGAACCAAAAAATTCCTTCACCACTGCCGCTAAAGGTTTGGCGTTGATAAAGTCATGTGGCATTACCGTATCGATTTCAACCGTACTCATGCGCTCTAAAATACCGCGTTCAATGCGTAGAAGGCCAATACGGAACTGATTTTCCATCAATTCACCTACCGAACGAACACGACGGTTACCCAGATCATCAATATCATCCACCGAACCTTTACCGTCTTTGATGTTGATAAGAGAACGGATGATTTCAATAATGTCTTCTTTACGTAAAATGCGAATATCCTCATCCACATTAAGACCCAGAGATTTGTTGATTTTCATCCGACCTACGTCTGAAAGGTCATAACGGTCATCGTCAAAGAAAAGATTATTAAAAATGGTTTCAGCAGCTTCTACGGTAGGTGGTTCACCCGGACGCATTACTTTATAAATATCAATTAAAGATTCGTCACGATTGGTGTTTTTATCTGCGGCTAAAGACATAATCACGTAAGGGTGGCAATAGGAAGGTACATCCACGATGCTGATTTCTTTTATGCCAGCCCCTTCAAGAGCGTTAATAATTTCTTCAGTGATAGGGCTAGCTGCGTCTGCAATCACCTCACCGGTTGCTTTGTCCACTACCGATTCAGCCAGATACAAATTAATCATCTCATCTTGAGATAGGATAACATTTTTTAGCCCATCTTCTGCCATTTTCTTAGCTTTACGTGGAGTGATTTTTTCTCCAGCTTCTACAAGGGTTTTACCACTCTTTGCGTCGATAATAGCAAAAGATTGTTTGCCTGCACCAATTTCTTTAGGATCAAATTCTTTTGACCAGCCTTTGGCAACTTTCTTTATATTCTTTGTGCTATAGAATGTTGAAATAATTTCATTTGTATCCATACCAAGGGCGCGAAGAAGGCTTGAAACATACTGTTTACGACGGCGATCAATACGGAAATAAAGTAGGTCCTTAGCATCAAACTCAAAATCCAACCAAGAGCCACGGTAAGGAATAATTCTAGCAGAGAATAGGAATTTACCCGAAGAATGGCCTTTGCCTTTATCATGATCAAAGAATACGCCCGGAGAACGGTGCATTTGAGAGACAATAACACGTTCTGTTCCGTTAACAACAAAAGTACCGTTAACCGTCATAAGTGGTAAGTCACCTACGTACACATCCTGCTCTTTAATGCCTTTAATTTCACGTGTGCCGGCATCTTCATCCACATCCCACACAATCAAACGCATGGTAACACGCACCGGAGCAGAGAAAGTTAAATCTCTTTGAACGCATTCTTCCACATCGTATTTTGGCGCATCAAATTCATATTTGATAAACTCCAATGTGGCTTGTCCTGAGGTGTCTTCAATTGGGAAAACAGACTTAAATACAGCTTGTAGGCCGCGATCAGCTCTTTCCTCAGGATTAACATCCGCTTGCAAGAAAGACTCATAAGATTTTTTCTGAATTTCAATAAGATTAGGCATCTGTGCGGTTGCACCATGACGCTCATAATTTTTCCTAATACGTTTACGAGAAGTAAAAGAGTGTGACATATGATAGGTTCCTAATTTTTTATCATTAAGCCCCTTCATTATTCACTACTGGGGTAGAAGCCGGGGAAAACTTCACCTGTATCTAAGTGAACATGAAATACTACTATGTATGCTAGGCTTTTTATATTGCCTAAGGCACAAAAGCGAGTTGGGTACTTTAGACCCAACTCGTTTGCGCTTTTAAAAGTGACTCAAAGAACTATTTAAGTTCAACAGTGGCACCGGCAGCTTCAAGAGCAGCTTTAAATTTTTCCGCTTCTTCTTTGTTAGCGCCTTCTTTAATTGTTTTTGGAGCACCTTCAACAAGATCTTTAGCTTCTTTTAGGCCAAGACCAGTGATACCACGTACTTCTTTGATGACATTAATTTTCTTATCACCAGCGGCAGTAAGAACAACATCAAATTCACTTTTTTCTTCAGCAGCACCTGCGTCATTCGCAGCAGCGCCGGGAGCGGCAGCAGCGGCAACAGGAGCCGCAGCAGAAACACCCCATTTTTCTTCTAGGATTTTTGAAAGTTCTGCAGCTTCCATAACGGTAAGTGCAGAAAGATCATCAACGATTTTATCAAGATTAGCAGCCATTTTATTATTCCTTTTTTAATGGTTGTATTTAAAATTAATAAGTTTATTCCGCTTGCCCACCACGAGCAGCGACAACTCTTGCCACTTGTCCGCCTGGAGCTTGCAACAGGCCAACAAGAGCACTTGCCGGAGCTTGAAGAAGACCTACAAGCTTGGCACGTGATTCGTCCAGAGATGGAGTTTTGGCAAGGGCTTGAACACCAGATTCGTCAAGCACTTTGCCGTCAACAGCACCACTAACAATAATCAACTTCTCATTATCTTTAGCATAGGCAACAACAGTTTTAGCCGCCGCTACCGCGTCTTGAGAAATAGCAAGAGCCGTTGGCCCAGAAAAACTATCACTCAATTGAGTAAATTGCGTATCATTGGCCGCAATTTTTGCCAAAGTATTTTTCGTTACTTTAATTTTTGTACCGTTCTCACGCGCTTTAGCACGAAGATCAGTAATTTCCTCTACCGTCATTCCGCGATAGTGAACAACAACAACCGAAGCGGCTGAAGAGAATTCATCTTTCAGGGAGGTAACGGCTTGTGATTTTTGTGAACGATCCATTTTGATCTCCAATTCCAATAAGTTTACGCCACTTTCAATGTAGCAACATCAATTTTAATACCAGGGCCCATTGTTGAGCTTAGAGCCGCTCTTTTCAAATAGGTACCTTTAAGAGAAGAAGGCTTGGCCTTATTAATAGTCTCAATAAAAGTATGAACATTTTCCAATATGTCTTTTTCAGAAAAGCTTGCTTTACCAAGGCCGGCATGTACGATACCATTTTTCTCAACACGGTATTCAACCTGTCCGCTTTTAGCAGATTTAACTGCATCAGCAATGTCGTCAGTGACTGTGCCAAGTTTTGGATTTGGCATCATGCCTTTGGGACCAAGAATTTTTGCTACTTTGCTTAATTCTTTCATCATTGCAGGCGTTGCAATACAGCGGTCAAAGTCGATATTACCTTTTTGAATTTCTTCAATAATATCGTCCGAACCAACAATATCAGCACCAGCTTTTTTGGCTTCAGAGGCTTTATCTTCATTGTCAGTAAATACCGCCACACGAACCTCTTTACCAACGCCATTAGGCATGGCGACAACACCACGAATCATTTGATCAGAATGACGAGGATCGACCCCAAGATTCAGAGCAATCTCAATGGTTTCATCAAATTTTGCCGTCGCACGCGCTTTTACCAAAGAAATAGCTTCTTCCAATGAATAAAGTTTTTCTTTATCAATACCCTGACGTGCCGCAGACAGACGTTTGCCGCCAGCTAGCTTCACGATATTATCTTTCTTTGTTTTAGTTTTTGTTGTCATAATACTATTCCACTATCTCAATACCCATTGAACGAGCACTGCCTTCAACCATACGGCAAGCGGCATCAATGTCGTTTGCGTTAAGATCTTGCATTTTAGCTTCTGCGATTTCTTTCACTTGTTCTGGTGTAATTTTTGCTATCACACCAAGACCAGGTGTCTGAGAACCTTTTTTAAGTTTTGCAGCTTTCTTAATCATGTAAGACATAGGTGAAAGCTTGGTTGTAAAATCAAAAGAACGGTCTTTATAGGCATTAATGACCACAGGAATAGGGCCATCGAGACCTTTTGTCTGATCATTAAATGCTTTACAGAAATCCATAATGTTCAAACCCGCTTGACCTAATGCAGGCCCAACCGGTGGAGATGGATTTGCCGCTCCGGCTTGAATTTGTAATTTTATCTTACTTACTACTTCTTTTTTCTTTGGCGCTGCCATAATATTTACCTCTATCTTAGGCTTCTAATTTTTTTCAACTTGGGTGTAGTCCAGTTCAACAGGAGTAGAACGACCAAAAATAGATACCGCTACTTTTAGTTTGTTCTTCTCATCTTCAACCTCTTCAACCATGCCCACAAATGATTCAAACGGTCCATCAACAATTTTAACATTGTCGCCCACACTGTATTCAACAGATGGTTTGGGTGAATCAATACCTTCTTGAACCTGTTTAAAAATACTGTCTGCTTCGGCATTTGAGATAGGCTGGGGTCTGTTGCCACCGCCACCTAAAAAGCCGGTTACTCTGGGAGTATTTTTTACCAATTGCCATGTGTCGTCGTTCAAGTCCATCTTAACCATGACATAGCCAGGAAAGAACTTACGTTCCACATTGACTTTCTTACCTTTCTTCACTTCAATCACTGTCTGAATAGGCACAAATACCTCTTCAAAATATTGTGACAGGTCTTTCTTTACCGCACCTTCTTCAATAGATTGCGCTACTTTTTTCTCAAAACCTGAGTGAGCATGTACGATATACCAACGAGCAGCCATAATAATTAAAGTCCTAATATTACTTGTAAACCGGACGAAATAAACCAGTCTACGATGAAGAAAAACACAGCGGCAAGCGATACCATAATTAGTACCATAACAGTCGCAGAAGTAGTCTCTTTACGAGTAGGCCAGGTGACCTTACTTCCTTCTTGTTTTACTTGTTCTACAAATTTTGCAGGTGACGTATTCACCATCATATTTTCCTTCAAATTTTAAAATGCAGGGGCAGCAGGGTTCGAACCCGCGACCTACGGTTTTGGAGACCGTCGCTCTACCAACTGAGCTATACCCCTATCTCTTTTCATTCGTTTTTATCGCCTCGTTCTACTCGATAATTTTAGAGACGATACCTGCGCCGACGGTTCTTCCGCCTTCACGGATGGCGAAGCGTAGTCCTTCACTCATCGCAATAGGGGCGATCAGATCCACGGTCAATTT
>JAUIFA010000001.1 GCA_030429625.1 Alphaproteobacteria bacterium
AGTGATTAAAGTCGGTGATGATGTTGTTGATCCGCGCGGTACGAATCATATCTTGCCCAGAGATGATGGCCGCGACAATCAGCCCGATAATAACAAGAATAACCGACATCTCAATCAGTGTGAAACCGGCGGTTTTTTTCAATTGCGCCTCAGACATTATGTTTCCCCTAAATGTAACTGTTTTATGATAGCATCACAGGGTAAAAATTTCTAGGTTATATTAGATCTTTTTAAAATTGAGAAAGATAGGGTAATGTGTGTTTGCCTTATTTTTTTCCTGATAACGGGTTCGGGTATGTCCTTTTGGCGGGGTAAGCCAATCGGATTTGGAACGGGCCAGCGACTCAAAACCATCATGGTGTAAGAGATGTACCAACATCCAGCGTGCGTAGAGATGATGATCTGTTGCCAGAGAAAGTTCTGCGTTTTTAGCCATCACTCGGTGAAGCAATGCCAACATTTCCTGATTGAGAATGCGTCGTTTGTGGTGTTTTTTCTTTGGCCACGGATCTGGGAATAATAAATAAAGCTTGTTAAGACATGCGCTTGGCAGTGCGTCTAAAAGGATGCGCGCATCGTCTCTGTAAAGGCGGATATTGGTTAGTTTATGCTCTTGTATATGTTTCAAACAGGCAGCGATGCCATGTTCATAGACTTCGCAGCCAATAAAGGTGATTTCAGGATTTTCCTGGGCGCGGCCGCAGAGATGTTCGCCATTGCCATAGCCAATTTCCAAATGGACGGGTGTTTTAAGGCCGGAAAGTTCTTGGGCATCGATCAACAATGTTGGAAGCAATGTTTCAAGCAGGGTGTTTTTCCCAATTTTCAACGCCCGTCCATGTTTACGACCAAAGGAAGGAAGATATTTTTTAGCCTCCGCCATAGTATTCTAGCTTAATTTATCAACCAGATCGGTTTTTTCCCACGAAAAATGTCCATCGTCGGTTGGTGTTCTTCCAAAATGTCCGTAGGCAGCTGTTGGCGAATAAATAGGCTTGTGCAATTCAAGATGCGAACGTAAACCCCATGGTGTCAGGTCAATAAGCTGACCGAGTTTGTTGGCAAGCTCGTCCTCGCACATGGTACTTGTGCCATGTGTGTTAATGTACAGGCTTAGTGGCTTGGCCACGCCGATGGCGTAGGCTAATTGTACCGTACAAGCCCGTGCGATTTTTGCGGCCACCACATTTTTAGCCATATACCGAGCCACATAAGCGGCCGAACGGTCTACTTTGGTGGGGTCTTTACCGGAAAACGCTCCGCCGCCATGCGGCGCTGCGCCACCATAAGTATCGACAATGATTTTACGGCCAGTGAGCCCGGCATCGCCATCTGGGCCACCAATGACAAACTTACCGGTTGGGTTAACATAAAACTCTTCTTCCTCGCACATCCAACCCTTAGGCAGACTATTGACCACATAAGGGCGAATAAGTTCTCGTACGTCTTCTTGCGACATGCCTTCAGGATGTTGAATGGAGACCACGACAGATTTTGTGCCAACAGGCTCATTGCCTCGATAGATAACGGTGACTTGGGATTTGGCATCTGGCCCAAGTTTTGGCAATTGTCCAGATTTTATCGCGTCACGAATATTTTCCAATATTTTATGAGCATAAAAAATGGGTGAGGGCATTAAGGCATCGGTTTCGTCGCAGGCATAACCAAACATCAGCCCTTGGTCGCCTGCGCCTTCTTCCGTGTTGCTTGCAGCATCAACCCCTTGGGCAATATCTGCCGATTGGGCATGCACGTAATTCTCAATTTGAAGATTGTTCCAATGGAAACCGTCTTGCTCGTAACCAATGCGCTTGACAACCTCACGGGCAATCTCCGGAAGAGATTTGGTCACCGAATCCGCACCTCGGACTTCTCCGGCCAGTACCACTCGGTTGGTGGTGACCAAGGTTTCCACTGCCACACGTGCATAAGGATCCTGCGCTAAATACGCATCCACAATTGCATCAGAGATCTGGTCGCTTACCTTATCAGGATGCCCCTCCGAAACAGATTCACTGGTAAATAGAAATTCTCTTATGTCGTAATAACGTTTTTCAACCACGGTAACCTCATTCGTTTGAGTGAATCCTCTTTGTAGAGTATTTTCTCTTTCGGTCAAGTGTAGTATTTACAGCTTTATACAAACAGTTGGTGAAATTTTCATTCACATTAGCGTCATAATGGTTATAAGAGACCACATGCGCCCGTAGCTCAGCTGGATAGAGCGCTTCCCTCCGAAGGAAGAGGTCGGATGTTCAAATCATCTCGGGCGCACCATCACCCTAAAATACATAAGCTTAAGTGAAAAAGACTTTTGTCAATTGCGATGTTTCTCTGTATACAGAATCAATGAGCATAAAAAAATACGATACGATACGAAAACTTGATGAGGAACTGGTTCTCATCATTGAGGACTTTCTTTTGCTTAGCCCGCTAAGTTGGTCAAAAGAAACCATGAACAGTTTTTTGAAGAATGCGGACAATAAAAATCCTAACTTGCCGGAGATTGAATATCCCAAAGTAGATTATACCCAAAAAATAAACCGGTTAACAACATACATAAAAAAATTAGGCAAAGACAACCATCCGGCCATTGAATTTTTGCGGGACACGGCAAAGAGTTATTACGACGCTTACAGAATCTTACAGGGTGTGGGCACAAAAGACGTCACAGAATTTTCAAAACATTTATATGGCAGCCCGAGGGATACATTGCCGGGATATGGGCGAAATAATGTTAAAGTTGCCCAATATTTTCTGCGAGTGGTGGAGGATTATCGCTTTACATTAAACGAAGAGCCGATGATCTATCCTGACGGTAGATTTAAAAAATTACTGCAAAAAAGGGTTGAGGAGAGCATAGACCCTTCCACTGACCCCATAAACATAACCGTTGATGATACGATATCCGCTCGGGCGGCGGCCGGTTCAAACTATGTTAAAATTCGTAAAGGTGAGTCATTCTCTAAGAACGATCTGGAACAATTGTTCCATCATGAGGTAATGGTACACACCTTGACGTATGTAAACGGAAGGAAGCAACCTTTGTTAAAAACATTGGGATATAATGCGCCTCGAACCACCGCCACCCAAGAGGGGTTGGCCGTGTTTGCGGAATATATTACTCTTTCCATTGAACTGGTACGTCTGAAAAGAATCGCACAAAGGATTATTGCTATTGATATGGCAGAAAACGGAGCGGACTTTATTGATCTGTTCAAATTTTTTAAAGAACATGGGCAGAACAATGAAGAAAGTTATTATTCTTCTATGCGGATTTTCCGTGGCGGTAAGCCAGAAGGGGGAATTGTCTTTTATAAGGACAATGTGTATCTGCGTGGTTTGATTGAGGTGGGTTCATTTTTTAAGCATGCCATGCATCGGGGTTTTATTCATGACATTGCGCTGATATTTTGTGGAAAATTGACCACCAAAGACGTAATGTTGCTCAAGCCGTTAGCAGAAGAAGGGAAAATTATTGACCCGGCCTATATGCCAGACTGGGCAAAAAACAACAGTGGGCTGGCGGCACATCTTGCGATTAACGATCTAACCGAAAGATTTAAGATCATTTAAGTTCATGTCGCTTATTTTTTCATAAAAATGCACACAGTCACGGTTACTTAAATCTTTGGTTTTTCTCTTTATTTTATCAGAAACATCCGAAATGTTGCAAATGATATACACCTGCCGATCTTTATTGGCAATGGAACTTAACATGGATTTGATGGCCACAAGGCCAGTCATGTCAACAAACGGAACACCACTAATGTCAAGGATGAGGTGATCAATATGATCGTGGGTAAAATTATAGCGGTCAAAGGCTTTTTCGATCGTGCCAAAGAACAGAGGGCCAGTGATGCGGTACAGCATGGTGTTTTTGGGAAGGTTGTGTGAGGAGGTATTAAACCCATCAATGCTGCCTTCCACCTCAATATTTGTTAACTCGGTGATACGGTTGATTAACATAAAGGCGGCGCAGACCATGCCCACACCAACCCCGGCAACCATGTCAATAAACACGGTCAGTGTGAAACAGACTAACAGAACAATAACATCCCCGCGCGGGGCAATTTGCAGGGTGCGGATAAATTGCTTATAGTGCGACATACGATAGGCGGTGTGGATCAGCAACGCAGAGAGTGCCGCCATAGGGACATAGCTTATGTAAGGCGCAAGTATTATGACGTAGATCATAATCAGAACAGCATGGATGGAGGACGCAAAAGGCGAGGTGGCACCGTTATTAATGGCCGTTGCGGTACGGGCAATGGCTCCAGTGGCGGGGATGCCCGCTGCCAATGCGGAAAGGATATTGCCAAACCCAATAGCATTTAACTCTGCGTTAGGGTTGTGCTTTGTTCCGGTCATGCTATCGGCAACGGTGGCAGAAAGTAGCGATTCAAGGGCGGCTAAGATGGCGATGGCCAGTGCCGGAAACAGTAATGTACGAAATTCCGCCATAGACGGAACGGTAAACAAACTACCATCAACAAAGGTTGGTAGCGATAAATAAGGCGGATAAGGCGGAATGCCTGACACACTAACGCCGTCGGAAGCAATGTAGCTAAATTTGCTGCCAATGGTCGCCACATCGTGTCCCATGCCATTGAACAGGATGCTTAATAATGTGCCAACAAAGATGGCGATAATGGCGCTAGGCAGAAAACTTACCACATGTTTTGCCGTAAACATTAAAACCAGCGTTACCGCCCCAACAATGAGAGTAAACGGATTAAGCACAGGTAAATGATTGTAGAGAAGCTCTATTTTATGAATAAATTCACCGTCTAAATTTGCAATGTTAAGACCCAGAAAATCGTTAAGCGAAATGGTGGCCAGAACCACGGCAATGCCGGCCGTAAAACCAGTAGTCACAGGGTAAGGCACATAGTTAATTAAACGACCAATACGGGCAAACCCCATAAAAATAAGAATAATACCCGCCAACATTCCTGCCCAGATGATGCCGCGTAGTCCATGCTCGCTTACGATAGGCGCAAGGATAACAATAAATGCCGCTGTTGGCCCACTAACCTGCCAAATTGATCCCCCCAGCAAAGGTACCACAACGCCCGCGACAATGGCTGTGTACAGCCCATGTTGTGGTGGTAGCCCCACCGCAATGGAAAGCGCCATGGACAGCGGCAATGCCACGAGAGAAATAACGAAAGCTGCCAACAAATCATGGCGAAATTTGGCAAGATTATAGCTGTCAAGGGTTTGACGCAGGGCGGTGGATAAAGGAAACGGCACTTTCTTTTTCATATGTTCAAAATACAATCATTATTACTAAAAATCCATCAGCAAATATTTGGTGGTGTAATAACTACGTTTTCCAATCCAAATTGGAAAAACAAACAAGACAACCTGTGGGTTGCGGACATTGTGTAAACATTATCACTATAAGTTGTTGCAATTGCTACTCATTAGTTTATTATATGTGACAGGATCTACTTCTAGTTTATGCCGATATAAAGAATGTTTTGTTATGAAGCAGATTGGGTTGATGTATGTATAAAATTATGAAGCTTAATGATGGGTTCAATAGTAGATACTCAGCATTAGCGCTGGCGATTTTTTCGGTTCTTGTAATTGTGATGGGTTTGTCGGTGATTGTTGGCTGGTATACGAACAATAGGCTACTGATACAAATCATGCCTGATTTTGTGCCGATGCAATATAATACCGCACTTTGTTTTGTGCTCAGTGGAATTGGGCTTATGTCGCAGGTTCTCAAATCCACAAAATCATCCCTTGTTGTGGGGCTTCTCCTGACAATAATTAGTACAATGACCCTTATAGAATACATGTTTTTAGTGAATTTTGGCATTGACCAGCTCTTTATGAAACATTACATAACCATTAAAACTTCACATGCTGGGAGAATGGCTCCTAACACGGCATTTTGTTTTGCCCTCACCGGTATATCACTTATTCTGCTATCGCTTAGAAATACAGGGATTGTAATAAGAACCTTCATCGAGATATTAGGGACATTGGTGATTATCAATGCGGTAATAGCGGTTTTTGGATATGTTATTGGTTCGAGTATAGGATATAGCTGGGGTAACTTCTCCATGATGGCCGTGCACACATCAACGGGCTTTGTTATTGTCGGGCTTGGGATCATAATCTCCACCGACATTGGTCAAAAAACATTGGACGAATGTTATGCCCTGTGGCAGGCAATTCTACTAAGTGTGTTGGTGGCAATAGTTGTGATTTATAATTCCTTGGATATTTCCGTGCGGGTCATATACATTCCGTTGGTATTTTGCAGTTTGTTTTTCAGAATGCCTACCATTTCGTTCATTCTTGCCAGTGTGGCTTCTTTGCTAACAATATTGGGCTATTTTTCCTCTTTAACCTTGGGGGGGGAGAATGTTTTTGTTGTCACGGACAGGGTTCTCTCACTCTTTGGTATATGGTTTGTTGCAATAATGATATTTTTTCATAAACGAACACAGCAGCAGCTTGAGGAAAGAAGTGGGAGGTTAAATACCATACTAAAAATGGCGCCGGATGGGATTTTATCGGTGGACATGAACGGGATCATACGGTCAGTAAACGAATCGATCTTACAAATATTTGGCTATAAGGAAAAACAGCTTATTGGGCAGAACATAGAATTCCTTATTCCTAAAAAATACCACCAGCAACATAAAAAAGATGTCAGTAAATATGCCAAAATGGGCAAGGCAAAAGTTATGGCATCGGGACGTGAGGTGTATGGAGTCGGCAGCGATGGTCAGCAAATCCCACTTGAAATTGGCTTAAGTCGAACCATTATGCCGGATAAATCTTTTGAAGTCGTGGCCACGGTTCGTAATATTTCTGAGCGCAAAGAAGCGGAGCTGGAAAAAGAAAATCTTGTGCAGAAGCTTATTGAATCCAATGCTGAGCTCGAAAAATTTGCTTACGTGGCCTCACATGATTTGCAAGAGCCGCTGCGCATGGTAAGGAATTTTACCGGACTGCTTAAAAAGCGCTACGAAGATCAGTTGGATGAGGATGGTAAAAAATACATAGACATCTCTTATTCTGCTGCCGCACGCATGCAGGACCTTGTGGAAGATCTGCTCGAATATGCGCGCATAGGCGAGGAATCTGAACAATATAAGGACATTAATAGCAATAAAATCTTAGAATATGTTTTGGCCAATCTTAAAGAGAATATTAGGGGGAGTCAGGCAAAAATAACCTATAAGAATCTCCCATCATTTCATGGGAATCCAGTGCGCTTCTCGCGGGTTCTCCAGAACCTGATTGGCAATGGGTTGAAATACCAACCCAAAGACAATGTCCCTGAAATCAATATTTCGGCGGAAGATAAAGGAGATAAGTGGCTGTTCCTAATAGAAGACAATGGGATTGGGATGAAGCCAGAATATTGTGAACAGATATTTCAGCCCTTCAAAAGACTGCACGGCAAGGGTGAATATTCTGGCACAGGTATGGGGCTGTCCATCTGCAGAAAGATAATAGAAAATCTGGGCGGTAAGATCTGGGCAGAATCTGAGGAAGGCAAAGGAAGTAAGTTTTATCTTACCGTGCCAAAGGACGTAGAAATAATCACACGGAATCAAAGGGAGGTAGCATGAAGAGTTTTAACGGAAAGCCAGTGGAAATATTACTGGTGGAGGACAATGAAGGGGATATTATTTTAACCAGAGAAGCATTTAAGGATAGCAAAATAGCCAACAACATTATGGTTGTTTCCGACGGTGAGGCGGCCATGTGTTTTCTTAGAAAAACCAATGGTTATGAGGATGCAATTACCCCAGATCTTATATTACTGGATATTAACATCCCCAAAAAAGATGGCAAGCAGGTGTTACAGGAAATAAAGGAAGATGCGCAATTGCGTGTTATTCCCACGGTTATTCTGACCAGCTCAAAGTCAGAGCAGGACATTGTTAAAAGCTATGGTTTGCATGCCAACAGCTATTTAATTAAGCCGGTTGATTTAGAAAAATTCTTTGAGATTGTTAGCGCGATTGAGAATTTCTGGTACACGGTGGTGGTGTTGCCGGATGAGATTGAAGTTAAAAAATGGGCGGAGACAGATGGTTAATAAAACACAGATTATTTCCAGAGAGGAATATTTAAATCTTCAGAAAGAAATGGAAGATTTTACCTATATTGTTTCTCATGATTTTAATGCGCCCCTGCGTCATGTGCGTGAGTTTACGAAGCTCCTCATGAAGAAAATAGAGGATAAAATTGGAGAAGATGAGAGAAAATATGTCAGAATTATTGATCAATCCATCCAAAATAGTGAGCAAATGCTTGAAGGGCTGTTACAGATTTCCCGCCTTAATACAAATGTAGAGCCATTGGTTGAGGTGGACTGTAATAAGATTGTCGATAATGTGATTGTATCGCTGTCTCGGCAAATCAATAGGCACGACATTGAACTAAGTATATCGGATATGCCAACAATTCATTGCTATGAGGGACAGATGAACAACATGTTCCGTCAGCTTATGGACAATGCCATTAAATTCCGTAACAAGGATGTAAAACCCAAAATTGCCATAAAATCAAGTAAGATTCGGGAGGGGCAACAGTTCTGGATTGAGGATAATGGCATCGGTGTGGATGAGGGATATGAAGAAAAAATATTTCAGCTGTTTAAGAAAGTGTATTCAGGTGATGACAGTGAGGGCAATGGTGTTGGCCTCACCTTATGTAAGAAAATTGCGGAGAAACATGGCGGTGATATATGGTTTGAAAGACCCAAAAAAGGAGGTTCTGTTTTTACCTTTACCACAAACCTCAATGCGTATAGATAGATTTTTATCAACTAATGGTTGATTTTTATTATTTTTCTATATAGACTAAGCATTTGTAGGAAAGAGGTTTCTTTTTTAAGAGAGGTGTATATGTCTGGTGATGCTGTTAGGGTTTTACACGTAGAAGATGATTCTGTTGACGCGTTATTAACCCAAGAAATTTTACACGACGAAGTGGGTATGAACCAATTTGATGTTGTTCATGTTGATAGTTTAAAATCCGCTCTTCGTGAATTAGGAAGAAAAGGCTACGATGCGGTACTGCTGGATCTAAATCTGAAAGATATTTCCGGAATTGATAACATACTGGCGATAAAAGAGGAAAATCCCGAGATACCGGTGGTGGTTCTTTCCGGGATGGACAGTTATAAATCAGCCATTGAGGCCATAGATAACGGTGCGCAGGAATATCTTGTCAAAGGGCACTGCGACGGGAAAGTAATTCGCCTTGCTTTGCATTCTTCGATAAGAAGAAAATCGGTGGAGAGGAGGCTCTTTAAGCAGGCAAATTATGACGATCTTACCGGTTTACCCAATCGACGCTTGTTTCAGGACTATCTTGAAAGAGCGATCACAAAGGCAAAACGCTGGGATGCACACGAGATTGTGATGTTTGTAGATCTGGATAATTTTAAAGACATAAACGATAATTTTGGTCACGATGTTGGTAATGCTGTTTTGAAAGAAGCAGCCATCCGCATGACAAGCACGTTACGTTCCTCCGACATTGTGGCACGTTATGGTGGTGATGAGTTTGTTGTATTATTGAACGATCGGTCTGAGGATTTTCAATCTTCGGCCAGACAGGCTGCCACAAAATTGGTTTACGCATTTAATGCGCCGTTTGAATATGGCAGTAATGTCATACAATTTTCTGCCAGTATTGGTATCACAGCATATCCTCTGGCAGGGGACGATTATTCTTCGGTTATAAACAGTGCGGACAAGGCCATGTACAGAGCGAAGAAAAACGGTGGTGCTCAATTCCAGTTTGCGGATCTTCCTTCGGCAAAGATTTTTGCAATTAGTTAGCCAAAGCCGCAGATTTTCTTTTCTTTATGCCTTGTTCTATGCAGTCAATCATAAGGCTAGCCACGTCTTTTCCAGTAACATCTTCTATGCCTTCCAAGCCAGGAGAGGAGTTTATTTCCAGAACTTTGGGGCCGTCTTTAGAGCGAATGATGTCTACCCCCGCGACCTTCAGCCCCATCGCCTTAGCGGCATTGATAGCAATTTTGCGCTCCTGAGGAGTAATGCGTACCGATGTTGCCGTGCCACCGAGATGCAAATTGGCTCGGAAATCTCCGGCTGCCGCCTCGCGCTGAATAGACCCAACCACTTTGCCGTTTATCACAAAACAGCGTATGTCTTTTCCTTGGGCTTCTTTGATAAATTCCTGTACCAGAATATTGGCCTGTAGGCTTTTAAACGCATTGATAACACTTTCTGCGGCCTTATTGGTTTCTGCCAGAACGACACCTTTACCTTGTGTGCCTTCAAGCAATTTAATAACCAGCGGTGCGCCACCTACCATCTTGATAAGGTTCTTTGTATCCACAGGTGAATTTGCAAAGCCGGTCGTGGGCATCGGGATCGTGTGGTTGGAAAGCAATTGTAACGAACGCAATTTATCTCGTGAACGGGCAATGGAAACCGAATCGTTTAAACAATAGGCTCCGGTAGACTGAAATTGTCGGGTGACCGCACAACCATAGAAAGTCATAGACGGTTTTATTCTTGGAATCACTGCATCGACATTTTCCAGTAATTCTCCCCCACGGTAGTAGACTTCAGGATCCAACGCGCTGATATTCATATAACAGTGGCGAATATTGATAAAACGCATCTCATGGCCATGTTCTTCTCCGGCTTCAATGATTCGTTTGTTGGAATACAGATTAGGGTTGCTTGCCAAAAGAGCAATTTTTAGCCCGTCTTTTTTGCTGGGGGCTTCTTTATAATATTCCTGCGCGCTTGATTCAGCCATTGCGCCAAGACAAAACGAAGAGTCTGGGTCAATAAGAACCCGTTCTTTCATAGCTTCCCGCCCAATGAGCATGCGGTATCCCATGGAGTCACGGTTGGTCAGAGTGACTTCAATCTCCCAGGCTTCATCTCCCATGATGATGGGAGTTTTGATCACGTGCCGTCTTTCTTTGTCGCCGCTAGAGCTTTTTACATCGCGTTGATCTACCACCAGTCCGCGGCAGCTTTGAACAGTACGACGGTTGTTTTGGATGGGGTGGATATCAAAATGGACATACTTTTTTCCCGCATCTTCAAACGGATGAATGTTAAAAGCATGCAGAGAGGAGGTTTTGGCGCCGGAATCAATACGAGCCTTGATTGCGGGCAGCCCAAGTTCAGGCAATTCGCACCATTCTTCTTTCCCGATAACAATCTTTTTTGTCATAATCTTCCTGCTATAGCCACTTAAACTTCTTAAATAAAACAATCTGTAAAAAAACAATCACTGCCAAAATCATACAGAAAACCATAAAAGCATTGGAATTTTCTGCCCCAGGTATTCCGCCCACATTGATTCCCAACAACCCTGTTAAGAACCCAAGCGGAAGAAAGATTGCCGCAATGATTGACAGTACATACATATTATTATTCAACCTGTCTGCTATTATATTCGCAATTTCATCTTTTACGATTTGTGCGCGCTCCCGTATCGCGTCAAGATCCTCAACATAGCGGGTGATATGGTTATAGCTTTCATGCAAATGGCGTTTATTAGACTCGTCGATCCAACTTAAATCGGCCATTAATAACTGACCGATGGAATCTTTTTGTGGTGCCATATAACGTCGAAAAATGATGGCCTGTTTGCGCACATCAATGATGGCTTCCCTCAAGGAGCTATTCACTCCTTCAAGAATCTTTTCTTCAATATCGTCGCTCATAGTGTCCAGTTCCGTTAATACGGGCTGCATACGTTCGGAAAGGCGGGAAATCAACATGGAAAGAAATTCGCCCGAATCCTTCGGGCCTTTGCCGTTGTTAAGCCTATCTTTAATGTCCTGTGCGGCCATCAGTTTGCGTCGCCTCAGGCTGATAATCCTATTTTTATCAATCCACATCCGGATGGAAACCATGTCTTCTGGTTCGGCATTTTCGTTTAGGTTGACCCCGCGCAGTATCAGCAATACGCCGTCCCCAATCTGTGTCATGCGTGGGCGTGTTTCATCCGCAATTAGAGCCTCAATAATAAACGGATCAAGATAGGTGGCCTCTTTTTCCAGCCATTTCTTCGTATCGGGGTGACAGGCATCCATATGTACCCATGCGAGTTTTTCATCCTTTATCTGGTGTGAAATATCATCACCAGACAATTCAACGCCACCGCCTTTGCCATCAAAGCTATAAGAAATCAGGATATGTTCATTCATTTCAACGCCTCAGGATTTTTAATGTGCAGATCTCGTTGAGGGAAAGGAATCGTAATCTTATGCTCCTTAAATTTTTTCCATATGCAACGCATGACATCACTTTGTGGCTCATAACGACCTTCAGTGACATCGCCAACCCAGAAGAACAATAAGAAGTTCACGGAACTGTCACCAAATTCACGCAGGTAACATACCGGCATCGGCTCTTCCACACTGCGAGGGTGCTCTTTGGCGGCTTCTAATATAAGCTCACGGGCTTTTTCTATGTCAGAGTCATACGACACGCCAATGGTGATTTCAACACGCCCTCTTGTATTACTATAGGTCCAGTTGGTGACCCGATTGGTGATAAAGTCCTCATTGGGGATAATAATTTCTTTGCCTTCAAAGGTTTCCACCAGCGTGTAGCGTGCGCCGGTGTGGCGCACAAAGCCATAAGTGCCATCGTTAAGTTCGATAAGGTCATCGTTTTCAATGGATTTTTCGAACAGTAAAATAATTCCGCTGATGAAATTGGAGGTGATCTTTTGTAAACCAAACCCAACACCAATACCCACCGCACCACTGAAAATCGCCAGAGTGGTTAAATCAATTCCCAAAATATCCAAAGCAACAAGTGCGGCAATGAAATAGATGCTAATTTGAATGGCTTTGATGATTAGCTCTTTGTTGTTTGCCCGCATGCCGTGGAGAGATTTAACGCGTTTCTCACTGAAATCTGAAAAAATGCTCGATATCCAAAACAGTGCCACAATGGTGATAACGGCCTTTAGCAATATGTAGAGAGAAAAATGCACGTCCCCGACATTAAAAGACAGGGTTTCCGAGTCTAAAAATTCCTTGATTGGCTGTAGATTATCAAGAAAACCAAGCCAAAAAAAGGCAACAACAAGCAACAGCAGCAGTATTTTTGACACCCAAGCATTCGGCTTTAACAGAATCTTCCATAGTTTATTGATCATAATGACACACTAACCCCAAATATCCTGCTCTTTTAACACAGCAAAGCTTAAGATAAAAGCAAATATTCGTAGTAATATTACCCTTCCAAACAGGAGGACAAGCTGTCGGCCATCTTCTCCATGAGGTAAAAATACAATTCCGATCCCGGAGTCAGTTCTGTTCCCAGTGGATCCATCACACCGATAGTGACTTCATTGCCTTCGGCGATGGTGGAGATGAGTCGGTTGGAAAAGCCAGGTTCTTTAAAAACACAGGAGATTCTGGCTTGAGCGATTTTCTGTCTAATTTGTGCAATACGCTTTGGCGAAGCAGCCTCGTTTGGCTCAAGTGTGATAGATCCGGCTGCTTTGAGTCCATAATGATGTTCAAAATATTGGTAGGCATCATGGAACACAATAAATGGTTTATCTGTGATGGTACTGAGTTTGGTACGAAGTTTTTCATCAAGTTGCTTGATTCGCTGTATTGTAAGTTGGGCATTTGCCTCGTAGAGCGGTTTTGATTGGGGGAATATTTTCCCTAGCTCAACCGCAGCAAATTCAACGATTTTTATTGCATTCTCGGGGTTGAGCCACACATGCATATCGTCACCAACATGGTGCGCAGTGTCGTGATCTTCATCATGATGATGAGTATGATGGTCGTCCTCCTCCCAATTGCCTCCTGCGCGTTTTTCTAGAATCTCTAAATCTGCGTTACGTAAGATATTTTCTCTATGCAAATCTTGAGAAGAAGCCCGCATCGCACTGTTTAAAAAAGTTTCAAAATTATCACTGACATAAAAGATTACATCGGCTTCTGTAATTAATTTCATTTGAGAGGGTTTAAGCTGAAAATCATGAGGGGAGCTGTTGTCATCAATAATCAGCCCCACCGGTTTATCATCACCAACAACAGCAGAAATCAAAGAATGAATGGGACGGATGGTGGTAAGAATTTGTGGGGGCTGTTTCGCCAAGACCAACTCGGAGAAGCATAAAGACGTTAAGAACACTGCGATGGATAGAATAATTTTCATAATAAAGTCCGTAATTAAGGCTTGTAATTTTTGTTATGTTATATTATAACATTAATTAGTCAACAATAATAAACATGAAAAAATAAAAAATGCTCCATTGTGCCAATCATACATCCTGTGTTGCGGAGGCATTACAAAATGCCGAATCTATTTGCAAAGAGCGTGGTGTGCGCTTCACTAACATACGGCGTAAAGTGCTACAAATGCTCTGGAAGCATCATTCTCCTGCCAAAGCCTACGATATTTTGGATACGTTGAGCAAAGAAGATGTGTCTGCCCGCCCGCCAACGGTTTATAGGGCATTGGACTTTCTTCAGGAAAACGGGTTGGTGCATAAAATCAATAGTTTAAATGCGTATGTTGGCTGTTCCCACCCACTCAAACATGACGATTGTTATTTCCTGATTTGTGAGAAATGCGGAGAAATTGAAGAATGCTGCAACCATGTTTTGAATGATGCCATAGAGGCCACCGCAGATAAAAATAAATTCTGTCTCAAACATATCAATGTTGAAATTGAGGGAACATGTCAGGGTTGTCAGGCATAATATGAAACAATCTTCAGACGGGCAGATGTTAATAAAAGCGGATTCACTCAGTGTGATACGGCAAGGCAATGCGATCTTAAACGACATCTCGCTTGAAATTAAACAACATGATTTTATAACAATCATTGGGCCAAACGGGGCAGGAAAATCCATGTTGCTAAAATGCCTTCTGGGCTTTTTTCCGCCCGATAAGGGCAAAATCACCCACAAGCCAGATTTGAAAATGGGTTATGTTCCCCAGCGTATTTTTGCCGACCACACCATGCCCATTACGGTCAAAAGATTTCTCAAATTGGCCAAGAAAGTACGGGAGGCAGACATTTTAGAGATTGCCCAAGAGACCAACACAGAGCCACTTCTGGATAAGATGCTCCACATACTTTCCGGCGGCGAAATGCAGCGGGTTTTGCTGGCGCGCGCATTGCTGGGCGGTGCGGATATTTTGGTATTGGATGAGCCGGCGCAGAACCTTGATGTGTCTGGCCAACTGGTATTTTACAGATTGTTAGAGCGTATCTATGAAAAACGTAATCTGGCGATCTTAATGGTGTCCCATGATCTGCACATGGTCATGGCATCGACAAAAAAAGTGGTCTGTTTGTATAAGCATATTTGCTGTTCTGGTGAGCCACATATGGTAACAAAAGACCCTGAATTTATCTCACTTTTTGGTAGCGACATGGCGCAGATGATGGCGGTCTATCAGCACAGTCACAACCATATGCACGATGAGGCCTGCGACCATGATTGATCCTTTTATCTTAAAAGCTGTGGCCGCTGGGGTTGGGGTGGCCGTCATTGCTGGAATTCTGGGCTGTTTTGTTATTTGGCGGCGCATGGCCTATTTTGGCGACTCTCTTGCCCATAGTGCTTTGCTTGGGGTGGCGCTTGGCCTTGCGCTAGGGATAAATACCAACCTTAGCACTATCATTATCTGTATTTTTTTTGCTGTGATTTTAGTCTGGCTACAGCAAAAAAAGATTCTGGCCACCGACACATTGCTTGGGATTATGGCACATTCTGCCCTCTCAATTGGTATGGTGACAATGAGCCTGCTGGGGCAGAGGATTGATTTACATGCCTATTTATTTGGGGATATCTTGACGGTCACCACCACCGAATTATATTGGATTTATGGCGGCGGCGCGGTGGTCATCGCTCTCTTGGTCGCTAAGTGGTCGTCGCTTGTATTGATGACCATCAATGAAGATCTCGCCATGGCGGAGAAGATCCCGACCTTACGTAACCAACTGTTGTTTATGTTTCTAATGACAATCATTGTGGCGGTATCCATTCGTATCATTGGGATTTTATTAATTGCCTCCATGTTGGTTATCCCTGCGGCAACGGCGAGAATGCTAGTGCGTTCGCCTGAGGCCATGGCTATAGGCGCAGCAATATTAGGAGTTATCGCTGTCATTTTAGGGATTTTCTGCTCCATGGCATTTGACACACCCTCCGGGCCTACTATTGTCACTGCCTGCGCAGTTTTATTTGTCATTGGGTTGCCAATAACGTATATGGTGAAGAAATAATGTTTTTCAGGAGAAGTCGTAATCATGCATAAGCCAGTTTCTGTTTTGTTTCTTTGTACGGGTAATTCCTGTCGATCCATTATGGCAGAGGCATTGCTTTCACATCATGGTGGAGAAAGTTTTATTGCTAACAGCGCTGGCAGTTTTCCTACAGGAGAAGTGCACTCAAAGAGCTTGCAAACCTTGGAGCAGAAAGGAGTCAACGGGGATGGCTATCGCAGTAAATCGTGGGATGAATTTATCGACAAAAAGATTGATATCGTTATTACGGTATGTGATTCTGCAGCAGGAGAGTCGTGCCCCATCTTTCCTGGTAAGCCTCTAAAAGCGCATTGGGGAGTGCCTGATCCGGCCAAATTTACCGGCAGTGAACAGGACATTGCGGCTGAGTTCCTAACAGTATGTAATGTTCTTGAAAGAAGGATTAAGGCTTTAACGGAGATGGATATAGAAAATGCAGATGATAATTATGTGCAAAAAACCCTAAGGGAAATAAGCGAGATAATGTGATGGAGTGTTGTAAAGTAAGTCAAAAATATATCGCCGAATTTATCGGCACCTACATGCTCATATTTTTTGGTTGTGGCAGTATTATGATTGCGGAGAGATTCCCTGGTAGTGTTTCGCCCGAAGCCATAGCGTTAATCTTTGGTGTGGTGGTGGCTACGGTGATTTATACCATCGGTCATGTGTCCGGTGCCCATCTTAATCCGGCTGTGACACTGGCATTTGCGGTGATCCAACATTTCCCCCCAAAGCAGATATTGTATTATTGGACAGCGCAATGCGGCGGATCCATCTTGGCCATGGCCACCCTATACATGCTGTTGCCCGACGGTAATCTCTATGGGGCAACCCTGCCCAACATTGGGCTGGCTCCGTCTTTTATGTGTGAGATAGTGTTGACGTTTTTCCTTATGTTTGTCATTACTGCCGTGGCCACGGATACCAGAGCCGAGGGCATGATGGCGGGGGTGGCCATTGGATCGATTGTTGCCTTATGTTCCTTTGTCGGTGGGCCTTTAACGGGTTCATCAATGAATCCAGCACGTTCGCTTGGCCCTGCCTTATTGGATGGGTCTTTAGGGGTATTTTGGATTTACCTATTTGCTCCATTTATTGGGGCAGTACTTGGAGCGCTTACCTATCAGAAAATCCGTTGTGAAACAGTGCCAAGCAATGTAGACGGTTGTTGTTAAGTAAAATAATCATTGCAATAATTTACAACTATTGAGAGAATGAGATAATGGGGGAACAGACATGTCCAAAAAACACTATGCGGCCAATATTTTAATTGTAGAAGACAATAAGGTAGATTCCTTGGTATTGGAATCCATACTCAAATCGTTTGGTGCAGAGGTGGACGTGGCGCAGGGGCTTGATGTGTCGGACATGTTAGTCAATCGTTATGATCTGGTGTTTTTAGACATGCACATGCCGGGAATTGATGGATTTGACATTGCCAACAGTATTGGCCAGCGCCGAGCGACAATGCAGACGAAGGCGGTGATATTGGTTTCCGGTGATGAGTACGATGACCAGCTAAAGCGAAAATGTTTAGAAAAAGGCATAGATGGTTATATTCAGAAACCAGTGAATGAAAAAATATTGGGCAAGATATTAAAAGAATTTCTATCAAACAAAAAAGTTGGAATCCTTAAGCAAGACGGAAAAGAAAAAGGCTTCTTTCGCCGAGATAAGTAGGTTACACGTCCTTTGCTCGCACAATGTTAGCGCCCAGCGCGCATAATTTTTCTTCAATTCGCTCATACCCACGGTCAATATGGTACACCCGACTGATGGTGGTTTGCTCTTTGGCTTGCAGGGCAGCGAGAACCATTGCCACCGATGCCCGTAAATCAGTGGCCATAACTTCGGCTCCGTGAAAGCTTTCCACTCCTTTTATGGTGAGTTGATTGCCTTCAATTTTGATGTCTGCTCCCATACGTTGCAACTCAGGAATATGCATGAAACGGTTCTCAAAGATATGTTCGCTGATGTGTGAGGTGCCTTGTGCCAAGGACATCAAGGCCACCAATTGCGCCTGCATATCGGTTGGAAATCCCGGATAAGGCTCTGTTTCCACATCAACCGGTTGCAAGTTTCCTACACCATCCACAGTCACGGAATTTTCTGTGGTGAAGATATTTACCCCGGATTGTTTTAAAATATCCAATGTGGATTGCAGTATTTCTGGGTTGATGCCATTAATCGTTACTTTTCCGCCGGTAATCGCTGCGGCAATAGCATAGGTTCCGGCTTCGATACGGTCGGGCAGAACAGAATGCTGTGCTGCGGAGAGTTTTTCTACCCCTTCAATGGTGAGTGTATCGGTACCAATTCCTTGAATCTTAGCCCCCATTTTTACCAAACATTGCGCTAGATCGCTGACTTCTGGTTCTTTGGCGGCGTTGCGTAAGATGGTGGTGCCAAAGGCCAAACTAGCAGCCATAAGGCTGTTTTCCGTAGCCCCCACCGACACTTTCTCAAAGGTGATGTCCGCTCCCCGCAGCTTCCCATCTTGTGTGCCCACCTTCACATAGCCATCTTTTAGCTCTACTTTTGCGCCCATTTTTTCCAAAGCGTGAAGATGGAGGTCGATAGGGCGTGCGCCGATGGCACATCCTCCGGGTAGGGAAATTTCAGCCCTACCAAAGCGGGCGAGTAATGGTCCCATCACCACGATGGAAGCGCGCATTTTGCGCACAATTTCGTAAGGAGCACAGATGTCATTGACATCATGGCCATTTAAGGTAAGGATTCTCCCACAATTTCCGTTATCATTGCGCCCGTCAACATGCAGATCCACACCCAAATATACCAGTAAATTTGCCATGGTAGTAATGTCGGAAAGATGGGGGATATTGGACAAGGTCAGTGGCTCTGAGCTTAAAATACTCGCCGCCATCAGAGGCAAGGCCGCGTTTTTGGCGCCGCTTATTTTGACCTTTCCTTTTAGAGGAATTCCCCCATTTATATGAATTTTGTCCACTGAAGATGTTTCTTTACTTGTTAATAATGATGTTTTGCATTTATAGTGTTTCTGCCCGTGGGAGCAAGTTAAAAAGGTTACAGAGATGCAATTGGACTCACAAGAATTACGTAAAATCGTGCAAAACGCCCTAGACGAAGATATTGGCAAGGGCGACATCACCTCAAATTTGACCATACCTGCGGACGTATCCACCGCCATGATGTTTAATGCGCGGGAGGATATGGTCGTATGCGGCATTCCTGTAGTGAAGCAGGCCATTACATTAGTAGATTCTAATGTAACAATAGATCTGCTGGTTTCAGAGGGTGATTTTGTCAAATCAGGCAGCAATTTAATAAAAATCAGCGGCAAAGCCCGTTCGATTTTGGCAGCGGAGCGTGTGGCACTGAACTTCTTTCAGCATATGAGCGCTATGGCCACGCTTGCCCATCGCTATGCCCAGGCCGTCAAAGGAACAAATGCGGTGATTCTCGATACACGAAAAACCTTACCAGGGCTACGTTTGTTGGCCAAATATGCGGTCAAAATCGGGGGATGCAAAAATCACCGTTTTCGGTTGGATGACGGGATTTTGATCAAAGACAACCACATTCATGTTGCTGGCGGCATAAAACAGGCCCTAGAAGCCGTGCAAAAGGGCAATAATCAGGGTCTGAAGATTGAAATTGAGTGCGACACGCTGGAACAAGTCGCTGAAGCCATCGCCGCTAAGGCCGACATCATCATGTTGGACAATATGAGCTGCCACACCATGAAAAAAGCCGTGTCTATGGCCGCAGAAGTGGGGGAAAATCGGCCATTGTTGGAGGCGTCCGGCGGGGTAAACTTGAATACAGTGCGCGAAATTGCCCAAACCGGGGTGGATTATATCTCCGTTGGTGCTCTGACCCACAGTGCCGGAAATGCTGACATAGGGCTGGACAGTTTGTAGTTGGTGGTCATCCTGTGGAATTTCACAGAAATTAGACAGGATCCACTGCTGATATGGATTCTACACAGCCTAAAGGCTCGCAGAATGACAGGCTATTTTTACCCCAAAAACACTATTTCCCCCTTGTATTTAAGAAATATTCAAAATATAGTACAAGCGTTAACGTTTTTTTAATCATTTAGGGCTATGATAGCTTTATTGATAAAATACCTAAGGAGAGTCAAGATGTCCTCTGATATCGTAAAAGTTGGTTTATTAGTAGTCGGCACAGCGCTGGCTACCGGTTGTGTTCCGCATGACCAAAGAGTTCTAAACGATCATACCAAATATGCTCAAGATGTTACGAGAGTGATAGAAAGAGAATATGGCGCGGTGGAATTGCCAGTGCGAGATAAAAGAGGCGACTTATTAAGTGTTGATCAAATTAAGGATTTACTGGCATCTTCCCCTTATGATTCTTTAGGCTTTGTTGCTATAAACCTTATTAATGGTAAAACACTTGCCTCAAAAGATCAACTTCCACTACAAGATATGGAAACCGAATTTGTCGTTCGTAAAAGAACCGGTGGATTTAGGGAGTTTGCCCGTCATTGGGTTTCTGAAATTAATCCAGGTGAGTATAGTACTTTTAGAGCTACCGGTGGAGAAGAGTGGATAAATGTTACAAGGAATGCTGAGATTATCCACGGAGTTCAGGTGGATATAGATGAAAAACTTAAGAACAAATTCAGGATTGAAGACAGAGATCAGGGGGCTTTGGTTCCTCCAGCACTGTCAGATCGCCCGTCTTTGCAGCCGGATATTGCTAATCTTGCGGCGGTGATTGAAGGTCTTTCTCCGGTAGAGCAAGGTTTTGCAGCGCGTGAAGCGGCCCGTGCTTCAGAAGCCAGTCAGGGTGCTATCAGAGGTTAGTTATATAACAACGTCATTCTGTGAAGCGATAGCTTGCACAGAATCCATGGATCATGTGCTAATTACTTTGTAGGTCCACAGGATGACACATGACTAAGAACCCTTAGCTAAGAACCGTATTCCCACGTATTTTAAGAAATCCTTATAATTCCGCAGCTACCAGATCAATAAATTCTTCTGTGGTAGAGCCTTTAGCGCCTGCAACATCACGTGTGCCTTTCCCACCTACCATAATTTTACACATAGCATTCCAAAGGGAATTGGTAAATTTTTCCAACTCCTCTTTATTACCACTCGCAGAGGTTTTGGCGCTGTGGTTGATGGCTTCTTTGAGCGCAAAGACAAGACCTAGCGGATTGAGAGAGGTTTCCTTTCCGGCAAGACGAGCCGCCTCCATATCCGCCACCGTGCCGTGAGAGGCCTCAAATTCGGCAATGTCTTTGCCGTCTTCACGCACACCGATAAGCGCAGACGAAATAAAGCCAGGAGAGCGATGTACTTGGCTAAGCTCATCGGTTAACATATCGCCATCGTAATTGTGACATGCCATACCAAACCCGCCATCGGTCCATTGGATCAATTTCATTTCAGCTGCATCAGATATAAGATGTTGCAGATCTCCACCGCAATTATCCAACAATCCCTTGGCTTTGAATTGTTCTTTATATTCTTTGTCAAACACATCTTTCATGCGTTGCCAGAATTCTTCCTGCCATTTGAAAACGGTTTTCTTAGTGGTCACATAAGGCGTGATGTCACTGGCCAAACAGCGGGAAAAGAAATGATGTGCCAAGTCTTTAACACTGTCCAGAGGGTTATGATAGGTCACCACGACATTGTCTTTGTGGGTGAGTTCACGTTCGTCCACAGCAATGGGCGCAGAACCATCTTCCGGATAAAATGTGGTAACAGATTTGCCGCGACCCACCTTAGCAAAGCCGCCGCCATATTCTCCACCAATGGCTTGACGTTCAAAGAATACTGGGCGTTTATAGCCCAACTCCAGCCCGTCGACCATGATGGTATCACGAGAAATAGTAACCCCGTTCCAACCGCGGCGGATGGCACCATTGGGAGAGCCCCAGGCTTTTTTGATGCCCAAATGTTCCAGTTGGTCTTGGGTGGGGGTGATGGTTGGCTCTTTAAAAATGGAGCGCACACGGTTGCCTGCATCAATGACGTCTTTTAACACCTGATCTTGTGTGTCGTCACGATGCTTGGCGCTGAGATCGTAAAATTCCCATGCGGAAATGTCCAAATGAGGGCGAATCCATTTATCAAGGATCAGCTCCATCACGTATCGGGTCATTTCCTCGCCTTTTATATAAACCATTGCAGGCGCGATAATTTTGGCATTTGTCATTGGTTTTTCTCCTTACATCCAACACAATTAACAGTTGTTTCTAACGTATTTTTGCTTAAAAATCCACTTCATAATTTTCTTCAATATCATGATGCACGCCCATCGTTTTATCAGCAGAATATCTATAATCATGGTCGTACAAATAATCGGGTAGATAGGTCGCCATTTCGGGTACAAAGCTTAACACACCAAGCATCAGCAATTGAATAAGAACAAACGGCACCACGCCGCGATAAATCTCATGAGTTTTAATATGTTTGGCCGCTACCCCCCTGATGTAGAACAGAGAAAAGCCAAAGGGTGGGGTTAAGAAGGAGGTTTGTAGATTAATAGCGATCATCACACCCAGCCAGATTGGATGTACCCCCATGGTTAGTAATACTGGTGCCACAATGGGCACTACGACAAAGATAATTTCTATAAAGTCTAAGAAGAAGCCCAACACAAACATCACCAGCATGGTCAGCAACATGGCCATAAAGACCCCACCCGGCAGGTTGCTGAGCAGGTTATGGACAATGTCATCCCCACCAAAGCCACGGAACACCAAGGTAAACATGGCCGCGCCAATGAGAATGGTAAAGACCATCGAGGTGGTTTTGGCGGTCTCCTGACAGACATAGCGTAATGTTTCAAGGGACAGTTGCTTGCGTGCAAAGGCCAAAATAATAGCACCCACCCCTCCGACTGCGGCGGATTCTGTGGCGGTGGCTACGCCAGACAAGATTGACCCCAATACCACAATAATTAATAATAAAGGAGGTATTAGAACATGCAAGGCATGCATAAAAAGACCCCGATCGCGTTGTTTGGGAATAACGGCGGGGATCGCCTGTGGAAAAATCTTGCTGTAAACAATCAGCCAGAGAATGTAAAACACAACAAGTCCCATGCCTGGGATAAGCGCTCCGGTGAACAAGTCCGCCACGGAAACCGGCTCAGGCGAGAGATTGTTCAGCGACATTTGCGCCGACTGGTAGGCGCTGGAAATTTGATCTCCTAAGAGAATCAGTACAATAGAAGGAGGGATGATTTGTCCCAGAGTGCCTGAGGCGCAAATCACTCCGGTGGAAATAGAATGGGCATATCCAGCTTTTTTCATCACGGGCAGGGAAATTAACCCCATCGTCACCACGGTGGCACCCACAATGCCGGTGGAAGCGGCGAGCAAAGCCCCCACCACAATTACCGAAATACCAAGGCCAGAGCGCATATTACCAAACAGTTCGGCCATGGTCTCTAACAGTTCTTCCGCGATTTTGGCCTTTTGCAGCATGGTACCCATAAAGACAAAAATAGGCACGGCCAGAAGCAAGTCGTTGGTCATGATGCCATAAATACGGTTGGGTAACGCGCTGATATAGCTGAGATCAAACACATCAAGCATGGAGCCGATAAGGGCAAACAAGAGTGCCGCGCCAGACAAGACAAAAGCCACCGGAAAGCCGGTTAACAATCCCACCGCAGTGAGAACAAGCATTAATGTTAACAGCAGCTCATGTCCCATTTACAATAAACTTAGGCAATTTCGATCGTTGCGGCTACTTCCACGGCTGCGTTCATCGGCAGAGAGGCCACGCCATAGGCCACACGTGCGTGAGAGCCAATTTCTTCACCAAACGCACCGAGCATAAGTTCAGAAACGCCATTGGCGACCACATGCGGATTTTGGAAGTCTGCCGCAGCAGCAACCAATATTTCAAGCTTAAGAATCTTTTTCACCCGATCAAGGTCTCCCCTGCAGGCGTTTTTCAGATGTGCCAGTATGTTTAGGCCACATACGGCTGCCGTGCGTTGTCCATCTTCTAAGCTCACATCACGCCCCAAATGGCCTGTGCGGAACAATTTACCCTCTGCAAAGGGCAATTGGCCGGAAATGAAAACCACATTGCCAGATATTGTGTAAGGAACATAGGCCGCCGCCGGTGTGGCGACTTCAGGCAATTGAATGTTTAGCTCTTTTAGTTTGGTGTCTACGGACATAGTTCTCCCCTTTGGTTTAGATCAATAGATTAGTTTTTCCAGAAATACGGACTGAACAAAATCAGAACGGTAAAAATTTCTAAGCGGCCAAGCAGCATTCCAAAAGCCAGAATCCATTTGGCTAAATCGGTCAACGAACTATAATTTCCTGTGGGACCAATAACATCACCTAATCCTGGCCCAACATTGGCCATTACAGAACCAGCGCCACTCATGGCAGTAATAAAATCTACCCCAGTAAAAGATAATAGAACAGCAACAGCAGAAAAGCATAATGCAAATAAAATAATAAAGCTCATCACCGAGCTGGTAGCCTCATCAGAAATGGGGCGATTATTATACACCGGATGAAATACGCCATGCGGCTGAATAAGGCGACTAATCTGGGTCTTTGCTGTTTCTAGCAATACCTGAAAGCGGAAAATTTTTATACCGCCTGTTGTTGAGCCTGTACAGCCACCAGAAACTGCCAGTACAAACATACATACAATAACAAACCCACCCCATTGATTATAATCTGCTGAAGTAAATCCAGTGGTAGTGATAATAGATACCATATTAAAGGATGCCTTTCTAAATGCCTCTCCAATGGTCAAGTCCATTGAATAGCTAAGCCACAAACTAATAACAGAAACGGCAATAGCTAAGAGCGATAAAAACCACCGCACCTGAGAATTTTTAAATAGGGCACGTGGTTTACCATGTAGAAATTGAATATAAAGTACAAACGGAATACTTCCTATAATCATAAACAGCACCATAAGCATCTCTATGGTGGGGCTGTTAAAATAACCAATTGAATCATCATGGGTAGAAAACCCACCCGTTGCCGCAGTGGTTAAGGCATGGTTAAGAGAATCAAACGCACTCATTCCCGCAAACCAAAATGATAGGCCAAAAATTAGGGTAAATGAGCCATAAATCAATGTAATCATTCCACAAAGTTGTGTTACTCGGGGTAAGACCTTATCAGTATTGTCTGAAGACTCAGTTCTAAAAAGTTGCATCCCTCCAATTTTTAAAATAGGCAGGATGGCCATGGCCATGACAATGATCCCAATTCCGCCCAACCATTGCAGTATGGAGCGCCACAACAATACTCCGGCAGGCATATGGTCTAGACCGGTCATCACGGTTGAACCGGTGGTCGTTAGTCCAGACATGGATTCAAAAAAAGCATCTGTCATGGAAAGCCCAACATTTGACAAACGAAGGGGCAATGCCGCAAACACTGCCAACACAACCCAGCTGACAGTGGTTAAAACAAAAGCCTGCTTCAAGCTAAGATTTTCTTCTCCGTCGGTGTAGTTTGACATTAGCAGAGAGATTCCACAAAATGCCGTAAAGAATGAAGAGATGAGAAAAGGTTTCCAATTGTCGTCCAGAGTGACATAATCCGCATAAGCGGGAATAAACATAGCAATGGAAAGGATGGTTAACAATGCACCAATAACAAATAAAATTGGTCGAATGTTAAGCATACTTATTTCCTATTTATAATAACTAAGCTTGTTTTTCTTCGGACGCTTTATCAGAACTGCCATTTTTCTTATTGGCCAAGGCTTTTTGTTGATAAAGGTGATTAAAATCAATAGGATCAAGCATAAGAGGTGGGAAGCCGCCGTCACGCGTGATATCTGCCATCACACGACGGGCAAAAGGAAAGAGCATGGTCGGGCAGAAAACAAGCAATGCCGGCTCTAACTGTGCCGTATCAATGTTTCTCACAGTGAACACGCCAGCATAAGTCAGCTCAGCAAGGAAGATTACGTCCTCCTCTTTTTTTGCTTTGGCATTTAACACTAAGGATACTTCGTAAATATCTTCTCCTACCTTGTTGGCAAGCACGTCAATACCAATATCAATATTGGGTCGTTCGGCTTTGTTGGTAAGGCTAGCAGGAGATTTTGGGCTTTCAAAAGAAAGATCCTTAACGTATTGTGCGTTGATGGAAATCTGTTTGCTATGATTTTCTTTTTTATCTTCTGACATATGATACTCTATTATAAATTATACATTTATCCCCTAACCATGCTTATACACAACTACTTTGTCCGTCGCAAGTGTTGTTGTTGGGAGATGGTTTTAAAAACGATCTTTGCGGTTTCTCAGCTCGATAAACACCTCCAGTTCAGTCGCTTCAGTCATGTTTAGATTTTGACAAATCTTGTGGGAATGTGTTCGCAAGAAGGGATTGGCTTTAAGCTCTTTAGCCAGTATTTGTGGCTGATTAATGGCTTTGTCTTTTATCTCGTTAATGTAGTTGTTAATGTCGTGATTTTCAGGCTCAACCTGTTGGGCAAACCTACTGTTAGCCAACCCATATTCATGGCAATTATAAATCTTGGTTTGTGGGGGTAGGGTTTTTAAAAATTGCAGACCATGAAACATATTCTCGTGTGTGTCTTCCATAATCCGGCCGCATCCCATTTGAAAGAGAAAATCTCCCACAAATATAACCCCCATAGTTTCAATGTAAAAACACACATCAGAGATTGTATGCCCGCTGAAGAAAAAAGGTTGTATTGAGAATTGACCGATAGTGAGAACATCCCCTTCGCCAAACTCATGGGTTATTCCTGGAATGTTCCGCCCATCTTTCTTGGCGGCGTAGATAGAGCAGTTGGTTTTCTCCTGTAGCCAAAGATTGCCACCAATGTGGTCACGGTGATGATGGGTGTTTAAAATATGGGTAAGCTTCCAGTTTCTTTCCTGTAGGACATTCCACACTTCTTCTGGCCCTGCCGGATCAAAGACAATGGTATTCTCGTTGGCCGGATCGTGCAACAGATAGGCATAATTATTGCTTGTCCAATTGGAAAAACGGAAAGGAACAATAACAAGTTCTGGTGACATAAATTATAGCTTCATTTATTGTAGAATATAAATTATAAACCGTAGGGTATTAATATAAAGAGATATGGCCAGATGTCAAAAAAAGAGCAGCAGCTTGAAGAATATCGTAAGCAGATTGATGCAATTGATAGCCAGATGCTACATTTGTTGGGCAATAGGGTGGAAATTGTTCAGAAGGTCGGAGAGTTAAAAGGACTGGCCGGTACGGGCAAGACCATCATCCGCCCTGGCAGAGAAGCTAAAATGATCAGAAAGATCATTGACATTTCAGACATTGATTTTCCCAAAGCGGCATTGGCACAGATTTGGCGGATGATCATTGCTGGGGCAATCAATATCGAAGAAGATTCTTGTGTTGCGGTGTATGACCCTTCTAATAGTCGGGAATGTTTCTGGCTGGCAAGGGAATATTTTGGCGCGTTTACTCAGATGCATCGGCACAATTCGGTGGAAACCACAATAAACGACCTGACAGAAAACAATGCTACGGTAGCGGTGGTGCCGCTTTGGGACAATGGGCTGCATGACCCTTGGTGGGTGCGGATGAATGAGATTGACCCTAATGTAAAGATTTTTGCCCGTTTGCCATTTTTACGCATGTCAGATTCGCGTCTTGTGCCCATCGTTGCCATTGCCAATGTGGTGCCGGAAGAGTCTGGCGACGACATATCAGTATGGATGTTTAAGCTAAAGAAGGGGTCAAACATTGACATCATTGAACCGCTCATTACCAAAGCGGGATTAAAAAATTACCTGCAAGCAGTAAGCCACGGTGAAAAATACGATTATTATCTCATGGAATTTGATGGCTTTATCACCAACGATAACGCAGAAACTATTGACGATATTCAAGCATCCCATGATAAGATATTTGCTGCAGAATATCTTGGTTCTTATGCAAGACCCATTGAGTTTAAGGAGTAAAATAACGTGAAAGACAAACCTTGTGTTGCTATAGCGTCTATTATGGACATTGCGCCTTATGTGCAGGGCACATCAACAGTGGCTGGAATCAGTGACATCGTCAAGCTTTCGTCAAATGAGAACCCTTTTGGGCCCAGCCCTAAAGCGCTGGCAGCCATAGAGGATGCGGCAAAAGAAGTAAGCCGCTATGCTGATGGTGGCTGTCAAGCACTGCGTGCGGCCATTGCCCAGCATCATAATATTTCGGCGGATTTAATTGTGTGTGGCGCAGGGTCGGACGAGCTGATTGCGCTTTTATCACAGGCTTATGCTGGAGGTGGAGATGAAATTTTGTACAATCAATATGGGTTCTTGATGTATCCGATTTCGGCGATGAGAGTCGGTGCCACACCGGTGGCGGCGGACGAAACCAACCTTCGGGTGGATGTGGATAAGATGATTGCTAAGGTGAACCCAAAGACAAAAATTATTTTCATTGCAAACCCCAACAATCCCACAGGAAGTTACATCACCAAAGAGGAAATTTTACACCTGCATGCTAATATTCCGCCTGATGTTCTGTTGGTGCTTGATGCGGCCTATGCTGAATACGTGGAAGAAGAAGATTATTCTAGCGGCTTGGAGCTTGTTGAAAGCCATAACAATATTGTGATGTTGCGCACCTTTTCCAAAATATACGGCATGGGGGGCATCCGTCTGGGTTGGGTGTATGGGCCTAAACATGTTGTGGAAGTGTTGCACAGGGTCAGAGGGCCTTTCAATGTGTCTAATCTTGCGATGAAGGCAGGAATTGCTGCCATATCAGACGTTCAATACACTCAGCAATGTGTTGAGCATAACCGCAAATGGCGAGAGATCATAAGTGAGGAATGTCAAGCGGTAGGCCTGAAAATTTATCCAAGTGTTGCCAATTTTGTGCTGGTGGAATTTCCAGTGCCATTGGCGCGCGAGGCTTTAGCAGAAATGGGTGAGGATGCGGTGAATGCGGCAATGTCAGAGGATATTATTCTCGATGAAAATGCGTCCTCAAAACAATTGCGTCACGCGGAGAAAAATGCTAGTGCGGCGGACGAATATTTAAAATCAAAAGGCATCATTGTGCGTCAGATGGTGGCCTATGGTTTGCCAAACTGCTTGCGGTTTACGGTTGGCACGGAAGAGGAAAATCAAAAGTTGATTGAGGCAATAAAAAGATTTATGACGCATTAGGGAGAGTAAAATGAATAGAGTTATAATATGTGTATTCGTGGCTATTATGGCCATGCCGGTGAGTTCATTTGGTCAGATTTTTGAAAACAAAGAGCTGTCGGAAAAATATCCCGCGCCTGTGGATGTTGCAGAAATTCCAGAGGATGCGGCCATCACACAAACAGGGGTGGGATATCGTATATTAAAAGAGAACCCACAAGGGGCGATACCCAAAACATTTAGCATTGTTAAGGTGAATTATGTCTCGTGGAGAAATGACGGTACATTTCTTTTTAGTACGCTGGAAAATGAACCTGT
This sequence comes from Alphaproteobacteria bacterium, assembly GCA_030429625.1. Classification (GTDB taxonomy): domain Bacteria; phylum Pseudomonadota; class Alphaproteobacteria; order Rickettsiales; family UBA8987; genus JAUIFA01. The sequence goes on from JAUIFA010000001.1 coordinate 29,728, forward strand.
AGTTGTGCAGTTATTTGAGGCTACTCCTGCTTGGCGAGAGGCCATACGAAAAATGAAAGTGGGCGAAAAAATTCGTATATGGGCACCGGCTTACACCAATGCCAGCCCTACGGGCAATATGTTGGTATACGACCTTGAACTTCTTGATTCGTATGACAGTGTGATGTAGAAAAATTAAAGGGGACTATATTATGGACATAACATTAGAGCAGGCCACTAATATTATCGACGGTGCTCTTAAAAAAGCACGAGAACTACAAACAGCGCCTATGGCAGCAATTGTCGTGGACAAAGGCGGCAATATTGTGGCCTTTAAACGTGAAGACGGCGCGAGTCTGTTGCGCTTTAATATTGCCTATGGTAAGGCATGGGGCTCTGTTGGTATGTTGATGCCTTCACGTAAAATGGCGGAAATGGCGCAAGAAAGGCCCAGTTTTGTTGCTGCTTTGGGGGAAATGTCGATGGGCAGAGTGGTTCCTTCTCCGGGCGGTGTTTTGATTTATGATGCACAACAGGAATTGATTGGTGCTGTTGGGGTTAGCGGGGATTTGCCAGATCTAGATGAACAATGTGCTCTGGCGGGTATACAAAGCTCAGTCTAGCAAAAGAATATTTATATTAGAGATTGCGCCTCACAATCATAAATTGTATTATTCTCCGAGGATAATAGCGGAAGCTTGTTGGGGAAGAATGTTTGTTTTTGAATCATCAAAGAAAGTACCTTTTAGATTATTTATTATCACGACAATAATATTAATCACGCTGTTATTTAGTGTGGTAGGAATCCATAACAGATCAGAACAAAGCCTAAAAGATCAGAGTTACCTTACAGTACATAAGAATCTTTTCGCCCTCTCTTTTTACTTAAGATCGCATGTTGAAAATATTGTCTTTAAAAGAGAAGACAATCTTGTAGATGCCATAGAAAGCATTTTCTTCCAAACAAAAAAATTGTTTAGAAAAAATGGTGTGCATTCAAAAGATATCGATGAATTATATGAAAAATGGCAGAGAATTAAAGTTATCAAAGATGATAACAAAAAACTAATCATGGAAAACAGTCAGTTGGTGACGGATATTCTTTTTCTTATGCAGAATGTTATCGCCCGTACACATACAGAGTTATACAATCAGAACCAGAGCACATCAATTGACATACTCTCCAATATATTACCGGCCATTATAGAAAATATAGGGGTGGTTCGTAGAGAAGTATTATATTCAGAAATTATCAGCGCAGAGAATAAATCGGAAGATGATGCGTATAGGTTTCGTGAGGTAGGTAAGGTAAATGAGGTCATCAATTTGCTAAGAATGCGCCTTGAGGAGGCAATTGACAAAGCAAACTACAACACGATATCCATGACGATAAAGGACAAGATATTTAATGTTGATGGTCGTTTGAAAGATACCATGTCCTCGGTGACTGATTGTACCAGGAGAGTAGACACATATTGTCCTAGAATATATTTTCTAAAGAATTTTTCTGACAGTTCGGCCATATATCATAATATTTATAAAGACATAGTCTACGAACAATTGGCAGATTTGCAGCACATGGTTTCGGAACATAAAAGAGACGAAATTATTATCATTCCCATACTGATAATAAGCATTATTCTTTTTTTATATTCATTGCTTCTTTTAAGAAAAGAAGGGCATGATTTTGGGAGTTATGGATTTTTTGATAAAATTTCTTTTTCCAGAAAGGTTATCTTATTTTCTGTCTCCATGGTCATAGTAACATCTCTATTTATCTCCATAATAATTCTTATTTATGGAATAAAGTGGATAGACGACACACGAGATTCTCATATAAGACGAGATCTGCTCCATTCAGAAATGAGCCTACGCAAGACACTTGGGAACTTATCAAAGGAAGTAAAATTCCTAGCAGGGACGCCGTATGTGAAGGTGATTGCAAACAATAAAAACCCAACGGAGGATATGTTAACCAAGAGTGCCAAAGAGGGCCTTGAGAATGTGTTTATTAATTTATTGAAAACCGAGAGTGATTTTACACAGGCGAGATATATCGATGTGAAGGCTGGTGGTATAGAACGTGTTCGGGCGGATAAAATAAAGAATGATGTGGTTGTAACAAAAGGCAACTTGCTACAGAATAAAAGCCATAGGGATTATTACCAGCAGGCAATAAAAGCCATTCCCGGGGAACTCTATGTTTCGCAGATTAATCTAAACAAAGAGCACAATAAAATTTCTCAACCTAAAGACATTGTGGTGCGTGCCATTGTCCCTGTTGTTGATGGGAAGTCAGAAATTTCTGGCTTGGTGGCCGTTAATATGTCTCTGAGTCACATATTTAAGGAATTAACAAAATTTTTCAGTGGGGATGGCACTTTGTACATTACCAATTCGGAAGGCGAATATTTGTATGGGGCTGGGGAAGAAAGAAACATGGCCTTTGAATATGGAAAAAGTGCCAGGATTCAAAATGATTATCCCCAACTCAATACGTTGTTTGAAGGGATAGGTTCATTAGACAATTCCGGTATATTTAAAGAAGGTGATAAGAATTTTTATACAAGAAAAGTGGCCATTAATGAGGGTAATGACAATAAATTCATTCTTTTGGCCTATCAACCGTTTGAAAGAAACATTATTTTTAGCAACATAGGTATCACCTTATATATTAGTGTATTTGTAGTACTTGTTTCTTTAATTTCAATCCTTCTTGGTCGTTATATTGCAGAATCCATCACCTCTCCTATCAAAAAGGTTATCTGGGCAATTGAAAGATTTGGTGAGGGGGAGTTTTCTGCTGAGCTTCCGGTAAAAAGCAGAGATGAGATTGGCCTTCTGGCACGTGCGTTTATTGCCATGGGGATGAGCGTTCAGAACAGTAATAATCAGCTAAAATACAGTGAAGAACGCCTTCGGGGAATTTTAGAAAATACGGTCGACGGAATTATCACCATTGATCATAAGGGAATTGTTCAGAATTATAACCGTGCGTGTGAGAAAATGTTAGGCTATCAGGCAGAGGAAGTCATTGGCCAGAACATTAAAATGCTAATGCCAGAATATCATGCGATCAAACATGACAATTACATAAAAGATTATTTAAGAACCGGGGAGAAAAAAACCATTGGTATATCTCGAGAGGTAGAGGCAAAAAGAAAAGACGGGTCAACCTTCCCAATAAAGCTCTCCGTGGCAGATACAAAAATAGGAGATGAGCATATTTTTACCGGAATTCTGCGTGATATTACGGAAGAAAAAATGAACGAGAGGATTTTAAAACATGCCATTACTGAAGCGCAAGAGTCGGCACAGGCAAAAAGCAGCTTCCTAGCAAATATGAGTCATGAATTGCGCACTCCCCTCAATGGAATTGTGGGTGCGGCAGAATTGGTGTTGCGGGAAAAATTAACGCCAAAGCAAAAAGAATATATTGATATTATTAAGGGTTCTGGGGCAACATTACTGGCATTAATCGGTGACATCCTTGATTTCTCCAAAATTGAAGCCGGGGAGATGAGATTAGAGAACATACCGTTTAATCTACGAGAGTCCTTTGAGACTTCAGCGGAAATATTAGGTATAAATGCGGCAGAAAAGGGACTGGATCTTATTCTTGATTACCCCCTTGATGTGCCATGCTGTGTGGTCGGTGATCAGGTTCGTGTGAGTCAAATTATATTTAATCTGGTAGGCAATGCCATTAAATTTACAAAAGAAGGGCATATCTCCATTAAGGTACGAAACGGAGAAGTGAGGTTGAATAAGGTTGAATTTGAAATATCCATAGAAGATACCGGAATAGGTATGGAGCAGGACAAGATATCAAAAATATTTGATAAATTTACACAAGAGGATGCATCCATTACCCGTCAGTTTGGCGGTACAGGTTTGGGCCTTTCCATAAGTAAGCAGCTTATTGAGCTAATGAACGGGAAAATAGACGTTAAAAGCGTTAAGGGAGAAGGAACAACATTTACATACACCATGCGCATGATGCCGGATTCCCAAAAAGATGAGAGGGAAATGCTACCAAATATTGACCTTAAGGATGCAAAAATTCTTCTTGCCTCAGACGATCTTATAACCTCTGAAATCATAAAGGATATCCTAAAATTTGAAGCGGTAGAAATTTCTCATGTGACCACAGCAAAAGACTTATACAATAAGCTTAATCAGGAAATTGATAGAAAATCATCGTGGGGCATTGTGCTAATTGATTTCTCGGATAAGTATTTGGATGAGGCGTTGGAGGTTGTTTCAGATAAAAAATATTCCGACTCGTCCTTTATAAGGCTGGCATCTTCATTCCATTGTAGAAATTATGAGCTTCTGCTCGAGAATGGTTTCTGTGCACACATACATAAGCCCATAAGGGTCAATGATTTTATGGCAATCATCAATCTTGTTTATCATAAAGATCATCAAATAAAAGGAGTGGTAAGCAGGACGGATATATTAAACAATGAAGGTTTGGCCAATAAAAAACACATGTTCCATATAAAGGCTCTTTTGGCAGAGGATAATTTGGTGAACAAACAAATTATTTCCAGGATATTGGAAAATATTGGTTGTGAGTTGGAATGTGTGGATAATGGTAAACAGGCTCTAGACTATGTGAAGGAGGGGAAGGAGGTTGATATTGTGTTTATGGATTGCCAGATGCCCGTGATGGATGGGATAACCGCATCCAGTGAAATTCGTAAACTTAAGGACATTAAGCAGCCAATTATTATTGCGCTGACGGCCAATGTGTTTAGTGGCGACAAGGAGAAATGCTTCGATGCCGGTATGGATGATTTTGTCACTAAGCCTGTGGACTTTGATCTTTTAGACAAGGTGCTTCTAAAATGGGTAGATAAAGAAAAAATAACAGAAGGGGAGATAAAAGAACCCGAAGAAGAGAATATGGAGGACTCACAAGATGCAGCACTGTCTGAGATGCAAACCATTGACGAAGAGGTTATAAAATCTTTAAGGGAGATGTTAGGTGGCGATGTGTCGACAATGCTTCAGGTCTATGTTAACACAACAAATGGCCTCATAAAAGAAATGCAGGAATTTTTAAAGAAAGGCAATGTCAAGGAGGTGGGTCGCCACGCCCATTCTCTTAAATCTTCGAGCGGACAAGTGGGGGCAATGAAATTGTCAGAGCTGGCAAAAGAGCTTGAACATAAAATAAGACATGAGCAATCGTATGATAATCTGGAGGATCTCTACGCACAGATTGTTGAAGAATTTAAAGTGGTGGAGGCCAGTTTGCATCATCACATCAACTAGTTTTTATGGTATACTATGGGACAATTTTCTGTTAAAGATTGTTACAGATATAGGATTTTATAATGGCGTTTAATAAAATAGGTGTGGTGGCCGACAAGGCACAAACATCACAGGAAAAACTCAAAGAACTTAGCACGAAATATGATCTTATCGTCATTGATGAGGACAATCCACAGGATGTTGATGTGATTGTGGCTTTAGGCGGTGATGGTTTTATGCTACATATATTGCACAAATTCATTAATAAAAAAACGCCGATATACGGAATCAATTGTGGTACGGTTGGGTTTCTTCTTAACCAATATAAAGACGAAGACATAAAAACGGTGCTGGAAAATGCCGGTGCAACGACCATTTATCCTCTGGTGATGGAGGCCAAAACCAAAGACGGAAAAATACACACGGAACTGGCGATAAATGAGGTATCACTCTTACGTAAGACTGGCCAAGCGGCAAAAATCCGTATCAGTGTTGATGGGGTTGTGCATATGGAAGAGATTGTGTGCGATGGGATGATTGTTTCTACTCCCGCTGGCAGCAGTGCGTATAATTGTTCGGTAGGCGGTCCAATCCTTCCTTTGCGCTCAAACCTTTTAGCACTTACGCCGATCAGCCCGTTTAGACCACGCCGTTGGCGGGGGGCTATTTTGTCACATAAATCTGTGGTACGATTAGACATCTTGAAATCTCACAAACGTCCGGTCAATGCGGTGGCAGATTTCAACGAAGTTGATGAAGTTGAATATGTTGAAGTCAAAGAGGAGCGTTCTATGGAAATCCAATTGCTTTTTGATAAAGGGCACAGTTTGGAAGAGCGCATCGTGCGTGAGCAATTCACGGTATAAGTTTATAGCCCGCACACTTTTGTGGCAGCGCGTTCCAGAACCTCCGGCTGAAAAGGTTTGACAATCCACCCTGAGGCACCGGCTTTTTTGCCCGCCTCTTTAGCATTTGTGCCGCCCTCAGTGGTCAATACAAGAATGGGGGTGAACTTATTTCCCTCACTGTCTTGCCGCACCATCCTTATAAACTCAATTCCATCAACATTTGGCATATTAATATCGGTGACAATAAGATCGTATTTGTGGCTTCCAGCCAGTTTAAAGGCCTTCCCTCCATCCTGAGCGGTTTCCACCTCAAACCCTATTCCTTCAAGACATACCTTGACCATACTGCGCATGGTAGGTGAATCGTCGACCACTAAAGCAATTTTAGACACATGTAACCCCTTAAAATAATCTACTATGGATTGTAATTTTAGCAATCTTTGTTGCTAAAACCAAGTGAAATTATCTATTTGACGCTATTCTATATATCGCTATCATTACAAGAGTATGAAAAAACAGCTTAACATAGGTTCGTATAACGACCAGAATGCGCTCTTGATGAAGCGCGCCACGCTGTATTCTGTCATTGCTGCTTTGAGTCTTATTACGGTTAAATTTTATGCGTGGTCGCTAACCGGTTCGGTCAGCATGATGTCTTCTTTGATAGATTCCTTATTGGACATGACGGTGTCGTTCTTAAATCTGTTGGCAGTGCGTTATGCTTTGATGCCGCCGGATGACGACCATCGCTTTGGACATAACAGTGCTGAAGATGTTGCGGCTTTGGCACAAGCTGCGTTTGTTGCTGGTTCGGCAGGGTTTATTGCCATTTCTGCCATAGGAAGAATCTTCAGTCCCGAGCCGATCAAGCAGGAAATGTTGGGTATCGCGGTGATGGTATTTTCCATTCTTGTGACATTTGCTCTTGTTACCTATCAGAAACAGGTGGTGAAAAAGACCCAGTCCACTGCCGTACATGCCGATTCGTTGCATTATGTGGGAGATCTTTTAATGAACGCTGCGGTCATTGCTGCATTGGTTTTAGGCAGTTGGTTTGATTTTGAGTATGCTGATCCAATATTTGCGTTGCTCATCGCAGGATACATTGTTTATGGTGCCTGGGAGATAGGAGTATTGGCCTTTGATAAGCTGATGGACAAAGAGTTGGATGACGATGAGAAAGAAGAAATTATTGCGGTTATTTTAGGGCATGAAGGGGTTCTTGGAATGCATGATTTAAAGACAAGAAATTCTGGTGCAAAAAAATTTATTCAGTTTCATCTTGAATTGGATGGTAGTCAGACCTTAAATAAAGCTCATGCAATAGCCGATAAGTTAGAAATAAAATTAGAAAGTCTGTACCCAACCGCAGAAATATTAATTCATGAAGATCCTAAGGGGTTCAAAAGAGGAAGCGTAACATGATAATACATGAATTTTTAATAAGCGCGATCATTTGTGTGTTTCTGGTTATCTCCACCACGTTAATTTATTACGAAGTATTACGGATCACTTGGGGTATTTTACCAAAGCTAACGCTGGCTCCGCGTTTGCGGGTGGTGGTGGTGGTGATTGCCATATTCCTTGGTCATACCATTGCCGTGTGGGTGTATGGAATGGCGTACTGGATTTTGGCAGAATATTTTGGTTTTGGTTCTTTGCGTGGTGAGATTATGTATTTTGAGCATAGTTTCTTTAACTATGTTTATTTTTCTGCCGCCACCTATTCGTCTCTTGGTTTGGGGGATGTATTTCCTGTTGGTGGGTTAAAGATTATCACCGGTGTGGAAGTATTAAATGGCTTGGTGCTTATTGGTTGGTCGGTGTCTTTCACCTATCTGGTGATGGAAAAATGGTGGGACATGCATAAAAGGTAACCCATATGAAAGTTACTATAGCGGCGGTGGGTAAGATGAAGAATTCCCCACAACAAGACTTGATGCAGGAATTTCTAAAGCGCATTCCTTGGCCGGTGGAGATTAAAGAGGTTGAGGCCAAGAAAGGTCTCTCTGGCGAGAAGCTCAAAACTCAGGAAGGCGAGCTATTACTCAATCTGTTACCAAAGTCGTGCAAAATAATTGTGTTGGATGAAAAGGGAAAAGACATTGGCTCGGAAGAGTTTGCCAACAAATTTACAGAGTTTGAACAAGAAGGTTCTTCTCAGGTTGCTTTTTTAATTGGAGGTGCGGACGGGCATTCTCAGCAAGTCAGAGAACAGGCGGACATGTTGCTTTCCTTTGGTAAGATGACGTGGCCGCACATGATGGTGCGGGCAATGCTCGCCGAGCAGATATACAGAGCCTACAGCATTAAACAAGGTCACCCCTATCATAGAGAATAATATATACTATAGACATTTAGCCCGCGTGCCTCTATATTTGCGCGGTTTGTTTAAAGAGATAAAGAGAGGATCTTATTCATGGCGAATGTGGCAGTTGTAGGCTCCCAGTGGGGAGATGAAGGCAAAGGCAAAATTGTGGATTGGCTTTCGCAGCGTGCGGACGTGGTGGTGCGTTTTCAAGGAGGGCATAACGCAGGACATACGTTGGTCATTGATGGCAAGGTCTATAAGTTAAGCCTTCTTCCTTCCGGTGTGGTGCGCTCAGGCAAGCTTTCCATCATTGGCAACGGTGTGGTAATTGATCCAACCGCACTTTTAAAAGAAATTGCTTCCATCAAAGAACAAGGGGTTGCAATAACTCCAGAAAATTTAATGATTGCAGACAATGCCACGTTAATTCTTCCTCTACATCAACAATCAGATGCGGTGGCCGAAGCAGCACGAGGAAGCAATAAGATTGGTACAACCGGTCGAGGTATTGGCCCTGCTTATGAAGATAAAATTGCTCGTAGAGCCATTCGTATATGCGATCTCGCCGATGAAGAAATTCTAAAAGAACGTGTGGAATCCCTTGTTGCTCACCATAATGCGATGCGTCGTGGCGTGGGGATAGAAGAAATAGAGCCGCAAGAGGTTTTAACCTATTTGTACGGCATCAAAGATCAAATATTGCCCTTTGCCAAGCCCGTGTGGAATGTACTAGATAAGCTGGCAAAGCAAGGCAAACGTATTTTATTTGAAGGGGCTCAGGGCATTATGTTGGATGTGGATCACGGCACGTATCCGTTTGTGACCTCGTCCAATACTGCTGCGGGTTCGGCTTTTACCGGCTCAGGCTTTCCGGTGGGAAAAATCAATTGTGTGTTGGGCATCACCAAGGCCTATACCACGCGGGTGGGCAGTGGTCCTTTTCCTACCGAACAAAACAACGAAACGGGTAAATATCTGGGCGAACGTGGACATGAATTTGGTACGGTAACGGGACGTGAAAGACGTTGTGGTTGGTTTGATGCGGTTATGGTACGTCAGGCTATTACAGTCTCAGGAATTAACGGCATTGCGTTAACCAAGCTGGATGTGATGGACGGGATGGACAAAATCAAGATTTGTGTGGGCTATAAAATTGGTCAGAAACAGTACGATTATTTTCCTTCTTCCATCAAAGATCAGGCCAGTGTTGTGCCAATATATGAAGAGCTTGATGGATGGAAAGGTACTACAGCAGGCTGTCGCAGTTTTAAAGATCTTCCGGCCAATGCGGTTAAATATATCCGCCGGATTGAAGAGCTGATCCAGACCACTGTCTATACCGTTTCCACCAGCCCTGAGCGTGAAGATACGATTTTGGTGCGCGATCCGTTTATGGATTAGCTTTTAGCCAAGGTTTCTTGATTTTTGGGGGAAACCTAACTAGGAAATTACCACAAACTTGTTGAAGATTTGGGTTAAAATACGGGTCAGTATCGAGTTTACCTTTCCAACGTTGGCGCATATAACTAACCTCATTACGGAAGCGTGTTTTCTTCTCCGATGTGTCGTCTTTTCCCCGCGTGGCCGATTCGTAGTGATAGAGTTCGGCATAAGGAGTAAACAGATTTTTATAGCCTTTTTCAGTAATACGTAAACACAGATCAACATCATTAAATGCCACCGACAAATCTTTTTCATTAAATCCACCAATCTCGTCAAAGATATTTTTTCGTACAACCAGGCAGGCGGCCGTTACACCAGAAAGCTGCTGGGTGATGATGGCTCTGCCGCGGTAGCCACAACCATTTCTGGGCAGTGAATGGAAAGCATGGCCGGCCACAGGTTCCACCGCTTCACCAAAGCCGGTAAACACTCCGGCATGTTGAATAGTATGGTCAGGATAGTATAATTTAGCACCCACAGCTCCAATTTCTGGCCGCAGAGCATGGCTCACCATTTCGTTTAACCATTCTGGAGTAATCACTTCAATGTCATTATTCACAAAAGCAAGAAGTTCACCATGGCTTTTCTTCACCGCAAAATTATTGATGGCCGAATAATTAAACGGTTGGTCATAATCAAGAACGGTGACCTTATCCGTGTTCTTCAGCTCTTTAAAATATTCAAGCACTTCTTTTTCATCACTTTGGTTGTTCACAATGATAATTTCGTAATTATCATATTGGGTTTTTTCCAGAACAGAGCTGATCGTTACTTTTAATAAATCATACGCATTGCGGGTGGGAATGATGATAGACACTTTAGGCAGTTTCTTAGGCAATGGCCACTTTACGCGCCGGAAAGTTGAGTTTATTCCTTCAACAATTTCAACATGTTCATGCTTTTGTTTAAAATAATCTTGCAAAGCACGTGTGGCCGCATCCACCGCAAAATCTTTATTGTCTACCGTCAGGGAAGTTGAACCTTCAATGGCCCGCCAATGATACAATATATAAGGGATGTGACGCACCCTGTCTGTATGCAACAAACAGCGTAGGGCGAGGTCATAATCTTGTGAGCCTTCATACCCTTCACGAAATCCACCAATTTCTTGCAACAGTGAGGTGCGGTAGACTCCCAAATGGCTGAACATATTTTGGGAATAGAACAGGTCTAAATTCCAGTCCGATTTAAAATAATGCCCATAGCGCTCATTGTTGGTGTCAATTTTATCTTCATCGGAATAAATCATGTCCACGTCGGGGTGGGCATTAATTTCATTGGCCACCATGTAAAGGGCATGTTCGGGAATGATATCGTCATGATCCATCAATGCTACAAATTCACCGCTGGCAAGTTCCAAAGCGCTGTTGGAGCTGGCTGAGATATGGCCATTTGTTTTGCGATAAACCACTGTAATACGGTCGTCTTTGGCAGCATATTCATCCAGTGTTTTTTTAATATGTGCAGCAGAGGAACAGTCGTCGGCAATACACAATTCCCAGTGGGGATAGAGCTGCAATAGTACCGAATCAATGGCTTGACGCAGCCATTTTTCTTCCACGTTATAAACCGGCATAACCACAGAGATCAACGGCTTGTTGTTAAAAATATTTATATGTTTTGTAATGCGTTCTTTATCTTCCTGAGTTAAGCTATCATATTTTTTAATCCAGGCATGGTATTGTGTTCTGTTTTCTGATTGTTCCAAATCAAGATTAGGGAAGAGCTGCAGCTTTATGGCGTGAACACATTCTTCAAAACCACGCTGCCTAAGGATTTTATACGCATTAATGTAATTTCTTGGCTTTAAAAATAGGGTGCATCTTTTTGCCAGTAACACCATAAGACGGATGGGGAAGAAAATTTTCCATGTGGTGCTGTTTAAAATAGCCTCCAAACGGTTTTCTAAACCGCGACAATGCTCTTGTAACACCTCCACGCGTTCTTGTGCTTCTTCCAACTCGGCTTGTAGCTCAGAAAATCTTTCAACAAGCTGTTGGTAATGGCTATCGTCTTTTGTCTTTTTCATGGTCATTATAGATAATCAGAAAACTCCTGCAAAATATCTTTATAGAGTTGTTTTTTAAAAGGCACAATCAAATCTGGCAGTTCGTGCGGTTCTCCCCAGCGCCATTGGCAAAATTCAGGGTGGGGGGTGTTTATGTTGATGTCCTCATCCTCTCCTAGAAATCGTGCCAGAAACCAACGTTGTTTTTGCCCCCGATATTTCCCCTTCCATATTTTTCCAATCAACTCATCAGGCAAATCATAGCTAAGCCATTCTTCCACAGAGGCAAGAATTTCTATGTTGTTGGTGCCAATTTCTTCCAGCAATTCACGCATGGCGGCTTCAAGTGGCTTTTCACCTTTGTCTATCCCGCCCTGAGGCATTTGCCACGCATATTTATCCCCTTTTATTCTGCGTGCCACAAACACTTTATTCTCATTGTTAATCAACATGACCCCAACACAGGGCCGGTAAGGTAGTTCCATAATAATCCCTTAGTTTTTCTCCACCAAATCTGAAATTTTTGATAAATATATTTTCTTAGCTTTAAGCTCCTGAAGCCAATTCTGTAAGCGGTTGACCCCCAACGCGGTGGCGCGTGCAAGTACTAAAACATCCCCCTCACCGGACTCAATTTCCTCTAGGATGCTAGCCAATTCTTTATCAATAGCTTCTTTACTCAGCTCTTTGTCAATCACATGATATTTATTAATAGTCGACAGACCCACCGATCTGGCTTCTTGGTGAATAAAGCTGTTGGTGGGAGTCTGATTATAGATAAAAACGGTTTTTTGTTTTCTCAGTTCGTCAATGATAGGCACAATGGCCTGTAGGGTTTTGGTAACTTTTTCATCCACTGAGGTGATCACCCCCAGATATTTATCGGTAGTGGAAAGTGTGGATTTAAGTCGGAACATATTTTTAATTTTTCCCACATGAGAAAGCAACGCATATGGCCCCACGTCGGAGCGTGGATAGTCGTCGGTTTCCATAGGCAAATCAAGGTAAAGTTCATGGTTTGATTCGCTTATTTTGGCCACCCAGCTATCGGCGTTAAAAATATAGGGAGAAAGGCTGATTCCTACGACCGAAGGCAGTCGCAAGGCGGCTTCAGATACCACCTTATTCATTCCCACATTGACCACAACAATGGCCAATTTGGGCTGGTCACCATTGTTCCCAACAAATTCGTCTTCTGCCGTTTGTTCGTTTTTGGCAGCCTCTTCTTCCGCCTTTTTCTGTTCTTCAAGTTCGGCTTCGTTACTGCGCATGACAATCTCAGCACTGGCAATATCAACCTTTACCCTCTGTCCTGAAGAAACCGCATGTTCTTCATCCCCAGAAAAGGAAAGCAAAAGTTGTAAAACAAAGACTAGGCACAAAACACCTATGCCAATATTTACGTATCGGAGGATTTTACTAATGTATTGCTTCTTTTCTTCCGAAAGTGCCAATATTTACCCCATTCATCAACAAATATAGCCTATTTCATTGTACTTGCAGATTTTGACCACACAAGATACAGTCCTTTGACCATGTCGATGGCACGGGCAAGCTGATAATCTGTTTCATAAAGAGATTTTTCTTCTTCCTCATCGCCATTGAGAATTTTCTTCACTGTGTCTTCATTATTCTCCTTAGGTGCGGTGTTGTCTTCAGAGTCATCGTCCTCTTGTCCGGAACCTAAATGACCGTGCAAAGAGGCTTCAGTGGTTTTATAATCCGTATCAAGCAATTTCACTTCCGCACGGCTGACAGTGATATCCGGAGTAATGCCTTTGGCCTGAATGGATTTGCCTGAAGGGGTGTAATAACGTGATGTGGTTAAACGTATGGCACTGTCATTAGGCAAAGGAATAACGGTTTGCACTGAACCCTTACCGAAAGATTGTGTGCCCATCACAAGAGCGCGTTTGTGGTCTTGCAAAGCCCCGGCAACAATTTCTGAGGCAGAGGCAGATCCACCATTGATAAGTACCACAACGGGTAGCCCGTCGATTTCATCGCCTTCAGTGGCGCTAAAACGTGTGGTGCTTTTAGGGTCACGGCCACGGGTAGAAACAATTTCGCCCTGATCCAGGAAAATATCGGCCACCGCAATGGCCTGATTTAACAATCCGCCGGGATTGTTGCGCAGGTCTAGAACCACCCCTTTTAGCGCATCTGCGCCTTCTTCTTTTATTTTATCCAGTGCGTCTTCCAACCCGGCATCGGTCTGTTCAGAAAAACCACTGATCCGCACATAGCCAACGTCGCCTTCCACGCGGCTGGTCACGGCTTTTATGGTAATCACATCACGGGTGACCTTAACGTCCATGGGTGCGGTTTCACCTTTACGCAAAATGGTCAACGTAATGTCGGTTTGTGGCTTTCCACGCATCTTTTTCACTGCATCGCCTAAAATCATGCCCTGCACGGGTTCACCATCAATATGGCTGATATAATCACCGGCAAGAATCCCAGCTTTGTCTGCAGGAGTGTCATCAATGGGAGAAACTACATACACCATTCCTTGACGCATGGTGACTTCAATACCAAGGCCACCAAACTCCCCTTTGGTTTGGATTTGCATTTCTTTAAAATCTTTCCGGTTCAGGTAACTTGAATGTGGATCAAGATCGGTAAGCATCCCGTTAATGGCAGATTCAACCAATTCAACCGCTTTGGGCTCTTCTACATATTCTTCCCGCACTTTCTGAAAAATATCACCAAACAATTCGAGCATCTGATAAATATCTTTATCATTATCCGTGCTTTTTATGTCTTCTTCTGCCCAAAGTGTTGGCGTGTGTAACATTAAAACGCTAATCAAAAGTGCCAGAATATATTTTTTCATCAATGTACCTATATCAGTTTATTAGAGATATGCCCGTCATTTCTTTTGGTTTTTCCACCCCCATCAACTCCAGAGCTGTAGGTGCGATGTCGCATAACCTTCCGTCTGACAGTGTAATATTTTTTTTCGCTCCCACAACAATAAAAGGAACTTTAAACAGAGTATGTGCTGTATGGGCAGAGCCGGTATCAGGATCAACCATCATCTCTGCGTTGCCATGGTCGGCTGTAATTAACAAAACCCCACCAACAGATTCAACGGCGCGCTTAAGTGCGGCAATGGACTTGTCAATCTGTTCGGCGGCTTTCATTGCTGCGGGTACAATACCCGTATGCCCAACCATGTCCATGTTGGCAAAATTCACCACAATCAAGGAATATTTCTGTGACGCAATGGCCCCCACCAGTTTTTCTGTTACTTCAGGAGCGGACATTTCCGGCTTAAGATCATAGGTTGCCACATCAGGAGAGGGGATAAGAATCCGGTCTTCTCCTTCAAACACCTCTTCTGCCCCGCCATTGAGGAAGAATGTCACATGGGCGTATTTTTCTGTTTCAGCGATACGTAATTGTTTTAGACCCAGTTCGGAAACCACTTGACCAATAGTGTTGGTTGGGCGCTCTGCTGGGAATAATATGTCATGCAGAGGGTTTAAAAAATCCGCATATTCCGTCATGGTTAATTTGGCACCAAACCGCACCTCTTTACCCCTTTGAAAGCCGGAAAAATCCGGATCAATCAAACATTGGGTGATTTCACGTGCTCTATCTGCCCTAAAATTAGCCATCAAAAACCCATCGCCATCCTGTATGCCCTCATAATTGCCGATCACACATGGCAGCACAAATTCATCATGCACGTTGTTTTTGTAAGAATCTTCCACCGCATCTGTGGCCGAACCAAAGCGTTGTCCCTCAGCACTGACAAGGGTGTTATAAGCTTTTTCCACCCTGTCCCAGCGATTGTCACGATCCATCGCATAATATCGGCCGCTGACCGTGGCGATGTGGGCGTTGACAGCTTTAAGCGCAGATTCGCATGTTTCAATGTAGTCCAGTGCGCTTTGTGGCGGAGTATCTCGCCCATCGAGAAACGCATGAATAGTAACTTTTATACCATGTTCTGCTATTATTTTTGCTAAGGTAATTATATGATCCATGTGTGAATGTACCCCACCATCAGACAACAACCCCATCAAGTGGCATGTACCATTATTTTCCTTAAGAGTGTTTATGTAATTTTGCAAGGTTGGGATATTTTTAATTGCGCCACTGGCAATGGATTCATCAATTTTGGGCAGGCTTTGCATTACCACCCGTCCGCTGCCAATGTTCATATGTCCCACTTCTGAGTTGCCCATTTGCCCTTCAGGCAAACCCACATTCAGCCCATCGGTGCGAATTGAGCTATTGGGATAGTCTGTATATAATGCGTCTATCGTGGGGGTATTGGCCTTAGCAATGGCATTATTTTCGGTCTCCTCGCGGCAACCAAACCCGTCCAAAATGCACAAAACTATGGGTGTGATATTCTTTTTGTTCATAATGCTTCCCGACTGATAAAATATGTCTAAGACATATATGGGGCTTTAGCGGCCAAAGATCAACCAGTTTGTAGGAAATAAATGGTCGGAGCGGCGGGATTTGAACCCACGACCCCTTGTCCCCCAGACAAGTGCGCTACCAGGCTGCGCTACACCCCGACATTATGGAAAATGCGTTATAACCGATGTTGTGGTGTGAGTAAATAATTTATGCAATTTCACACCAAACCGGCGCATGGTCGGACGGTTTTTCTTTCTGGCGCGGGTGCAGATCCACGTCACATGCCTGTAAATTATCGGCAGCTTGTGGTGAAAGTAGCAGATGGTCGATACGCAAACCCTTGTTGTTTTGTAGGCCGCCACCACGATAATCCCACCAGCTAAATTGCTGCACGTCCGGATGCAAAGCACGATAGGCATCGGCTAGCCCCAAATGCAATAACGAGCGGAATTTTTGCTGTTCTTCTGGGTGGAAGCACAACGTTCCCCGTAACGCTTTAGGGTTATAGACATCAATGTCTTCCGGAGCGACGTTGTAATCTGCCCCGATGATGAGTTTTTCTTCGTAACGCAACAGGCCAGTGATATGTTCACGCAGTCGGTCAAAATAACGCAATTTGTAGGCAAAGCGATCCGAATCAATTTCTGTCCCGTTGGGCACATAGACGCTGGCAACCCGAAAGGCTTGGCCGTCCCCACAAATGACGGCCTCAATATAACGTGCTTGTTTGTCTTCTTTATCCGCTTCTTCTAAAACAGGCAGTGTGGTCACCACGTCTTCAATAGGGTGTTTGGAAAGAATCGCCACCCCATTATAGGTTTTTTGCCCATGGGCGGCCACGTTGTACCCCGCATCTTCACATTCCATGGTGGGGAAGGCTTCGGTGAGGCATTTGAGTTCCTGCAACAGCAACACATCAGGCTGTTCGTCCTTGAGATAGTCCAACACATGTTGCAGACGGGCTTTGACAGAATTGACGTTCCATGTTGCGATTTTCATAAAAATACCTTCTTAATTACGCTCTACCGCCGCTAGGGCGTGCTCGCTCAATGCTCGCTTGAGCCCTGCGGTCTCACAATAAAATGACATAAAGTTCATTGTTCTACACCGAGAAACTATTGCCACAGCCGCATGATGCGGTGGCGTTAGGGTTTTTCACTGCAAAGAACGCACCACCCAATTCATCGATAAAATCAAGCTCCGCACCGTTGACCAGCTCTAGCGACATTTCATCAATCACCACTTTTGCATCACCGGCTTCAATGACCACATCGTCGTCGTTCTGTGTGGCGTCAAAGCTAAAGCGATATTGAAAACCGGAACAGCCTCCACCGTCGACTGCTACGCGGAATTTAGCATTTGGGCTTTCTTCCTTGCCCAGCAAAAAAGCCAGACGCTTTTGGGCGCTGGGAGAAATCGAAAGACTCTGTTGTGTTTGGGCGCTCACTCTTGTTGCTCCTTTGTGTTTTATGCTCTATTATACCCGCAAATGAATTTAGAAAACAGTATAATCATGCCTGATCCCATATATAGTGTAGCTTCAAACAGTTTTCTAGCACCTTATGCTTCCATTCCGGAAAAAAGTCGGGGGCGGCTGGTGGTTGAGAAAGAAAGCCCGGGGCGTTCGGTCTATCAACGTGACCGTGACCGTATCATTCATTCTACCGCCTTTCGTCGCTTGGAATATAAAACACAGGTCTTTGTCTATCATGAGGGTGACCATTTTCGTACCCGTCTAACCCACAGTCTGGAAGTGGCGCAATTGGCCAAATCCATTGCCAGAGAGTTGCATCTGGATGAGGATTTGAGTGAAGCAGTGGCCATCTCACATGATTTGGGGCATACGCCCTTTGGGCATGCTGGAGAAGATGCACTTGATGAAGCGATGAAAGACTTTGGTGGCTTTGATCATAACGGACAGACCTTGCGGGTGGTAACGAAATTAGAGCGCAAATACGCTGATTTTGATGGTCTAAATCTGACATGGGAATGTTTGGAGGGCATTGTTAAACATAACGGCCCTGTCACGGGGGATATTTCACGTGCTATGTCGGAATATGTGGACGTACATGATTTAGAGCTTTCTACCTATGCCAGCCTAGAGGCGCAAGTTGCTGGAATGTGTGACGACATCGCCTACAATAATCATGACATTGAAGACGGTTTGCGTGCCGGATTGTTTGGTCTGGAAAGCATAAGAGAAGTTGCCTTTGTGGGGGATGTATTGCGTGAGGTCGAAACGTTATACCCCAATCTAGAAGAAAGCCGTCTTATCCATGAAACAAAAAGACGCATGATCAATCTGATGGTTAGAGACTTGGTGGCGCAGACAAAAAAGAACATCACAAAATATAAAATAAACACCATCGAAGATGTGCGTATAGCGGGCAGGCCGATGGTATGCTTTTCTCAAAAGATGGAAGACGACAGGCTGGCGGTGAAAGAATTTTTGTTTGAAAACATGTACCGCCACTATAAAATTAATCTGATGAGCAGTAAGGCCAATCGTATTGTAAAGGAATTGTTTGAGTTCTTTTTTGCCGAGCCACATTGTTTGCCACCTTATTGGTGTGAACAGGTGAAAAAGGTGGACAAATTTGTCGCTGCGGAAGTCATTGCCGATTACATTGCCGGCATGACCGATAAATATGCCTTTGAAGAACATCGACGTATTTTTGATACTTCACATAAACTAATAACCGCATGACTGAGATTCGATTTTTAGACTCCATTGGCCAGATTGCCGATGATTTTGATGCCTTTATCATCGATTTATGGGGGGTATTGCACGATGGTTCTCATCCCTATCCTGGGGCGGTGGAATGTTTGGCGGCGCTGAAAAATCAAGGCAAAAAAATTATACTGCTTTCCAACGCACCGCGGCGTGCGGTGAAGGCGAAGGAAGTGCTAGACGACATTGGATTTTCGCCGGAAAACTATGACCATGTGCTGACATCAGGAGAGATTACGTTCCATGCATTGGAGAACGATCCAAAGTTAGGTGGTCGGTTTTATTATGTGGGGCCAGAAAAAGACGAAGATATTTTAGACGGCAGTCGTTTCATTCGTACCATGGAGCCGGTGGATGCAGATTTTGCTATTGTCACCGGCTTTGACCATTTAGGCGACCCAGATTATGGCGACCATATGGCGATGAAAATGCCTGAAATTGAGGCCATGTTGCGGGCAGAATTGCCGCTTTATTGTGCCAACCCAGATTTGCATGTGGTTAAACAAAATGGCAAAAGAATGTTATGTGCTGGAGTGTTGGCACAATATTATCAGCATCAAGGTGGGGAAGTGCATTATTTTGGTAAACCCTATAAATCTGCCTATGAGCAAAGCTTTGGACTGTTGGGGGTTGCCGATCCCACACGTTATTGTGCCATTGGTGATTCGCTGCATACGGATATTGCCGGCGCAAATGAAAACGGCATTTTTTCTGTTTTTGTTGCCGGGGGAATTTTTGCCAGTGAGTTTGGCATAAAACACGGACAAGTGCCCAGCAAGGAACAGCTTGTTGAAGTGTGTGACAGAGAATCGGCCACCCCATCTGCGGTTATTCCAGCGTTTATCTTTTAGAGATTTATTGCCCTTCTTCAGCCTGACTCTTTGAAACCAGTGTTTGTAACTCTTCCATAAGCTGCTTTCCAATGACACCACCATCGCCTTCGATGTTGCTGTTAAAGACAACTTTAAGTGCATTAATATGCACCTCAATGGTTTGTTTTCCCAACTTGTTGATACAAGCGTAGCGATCGCAATAATCAAACAAAGAGCGTGCGATGGTTGAGGCAAGGTCATAGCCATAGATTCCTGAGCTGCTTTTTACTGCCAGAACTTGGTTCTTAAAGGCTTCAAAAATCTTTGAATCGTTTTTTGTTTGTCCTTCGGTGAGTGTTTCATCCCTAAATTCAAAAAAGCTATCGTTCAGCTTTATCAATTCTTTTTTCATTTCTTCGGGGAAATCTTTTCCGGTTTCTTCAATAACTTTGTGGGCAGATTCCACATTTTCTTCCGTAATGATTTTACTCACATCACCACCAACTTTGTCCTTGAGCCTCGTGTCCGGTTCAACAATCTTGGTGCCGTCTTTTTTTGTTCTGAATTTCAATTCTTTATCTGCCATGGGTTAATCCTCTCTTCTTCGTTCCGTAGAAGGGCTTCTGACGGATTTATGCCTTCTGCGATTTGGCCCACTATAGGTGCTGGAAAATATAAATTCACGTGGATTCTCAAATACTGAGATAATCCTTGCCCTAAAAGTTTCAACACTAAAGGGTTTGGCCACAAACTCTGTGATTCCTACATCACGAGCCTTTTCCACATGGCGTTTTTCTGCCATGCCACTGAGCATAATAATGGGCACAAAAAAGTCTGGAGAGTTCGGGTCGTTTCTTATGTAATGTACCAGATCATAACCGGAAACCGGCTCGGTTTTCCAGTCAGTGATGATCAGATCATATTTATTGGCATGGAGTTTCTCGATGGCTTCCTGACCATTATTGGCCACATGTATTGTGTGAAACCCAAAACTGGTCAATACGTTCTTTACCAGATTTCTCATGCGATTATCGCCTTCAACCAACAAGATTGAGATTTCTCTTAGTGGCTGATTGCCCAATTTACCACTGATAGGTGCGCTCATATTCTCAATGTAACTTCTAATTGGTTCATAACTGTCTATACGATTATATAGCGTGTATGTCATTTAATTTCAACTTAAATTGGTTTGTAGTTCTGGATAAAAGAAAATTTGCTGTTTGCATAATGGCTTCAATAGGATATACCATATCCCATAGAATGTTGTTGAGGGAAATCTATGTCTAAAAATAACAAGCCAAATCCATTATGGGGGGGGCATTTTAGCTCTGGCCCGGCTGAGATTATGGAGAAAATCAATGCCTCGATTGATTTTGATAAAAAAATGTATGCTCAAGATATTAAGGGGTCGGTGGCGCATTGTCAGATGTTAGCCAAGGTAGGAATTCTTACAGAATCGGAAGCAGAACAGATTACCAATGGGCTGCAAGAAATTCAACAAGAGATGGCGGCAGGAGATTTTGAATTTTCCACAGAGCTGGAGGATATTCACATGAATATTGAATCCCGCTTGAAGGAAAAGATCGGTGATGTGGCGGGGAAGTTACACACGGGGCGTTCACGTAACGATCAGGTGGCCACGGATTTTAAATTATGGGTGCGCGATGCAATAGATTATATTGATGACGACTTGCGTGAGCTGCAAGCGGTATTGCTGCAAAGAGCCGAAGAATATTATGATGTGGTGATGCCGGGTTTTACCCATCTGCAAACCGCACAGCCAGTGACGTTTGGCCACCATGTAATGGCGTATGTGGAGATGGTGGGTCGGGATCGTGGGCGTTTGCAAGACGCACGCAAGCGCCTTAATCAATGTCCGCTTGGTGCAGCGGCACTGGCGGGGACATCTTTCCCCATCGACCGCCACAAAACAGCAGAATCTCTAGGGTTTGATATGCCGACAGCCAATTCTTTGGACACGGTTTCGGATCGGGATTTTGCCATAGAATTTGTTTCGTCTTTGAGTGTTTTGGCGGTACATCTTTCTCGCTTGGCCGAGGAGATTGTGTTGTGGGTCAGTGATGGGTTTAAATTTGTCACCCTTTCTAACGCCTTTACCACAGGCAGTTCAATCATGCCACAAAAACGTAACCCAGACGCTGCTGAGCTTGTTCGCTCCAAAACAGGTAGGATTAATGGCTCTCTAATCACGTTATTGACCGTTATGAAGGGGCTGCCTCTGGCATACAGTAAGGACATGCAGGAAGACAAAGAGCCGGTGTTTGATGCAGCTGAAAATATCCTATTATGTATCCGTGCGACTGCCGGCATGGTAGGCGATATGACGGTGAACAAAGACGCAATGAAAGAACGTGCCATGGGCGGATTTTCTACCGCCACCGACATTGCCGATTGGTGTGTACAGAATTTAGGGATTCCATTTCGCCAATGCCATGCGATTACTGGAAAAATTGTTCGCTTGGCCGAAGAAAAAAACTGCCGTCTGGATGAGCTTTCCTTGGAAGATATGCAATCGGTCGAAGCCGGAATCACCAAAGATATTTATCGGGTGTTGTCGGTAGAGAATTCAGTGGCTAGCCGTATTTCCTATGGTGGTACCGCACCGGAGAATGTTAAACAGCAAATTGTTGCGGCGAGAAAGGAGTATTTATAAATGCGTTACGTTCTTTTAGTAGTATTAAGTTTAATGTCGTATGGTCGGGCAGAGGCCTGTGTGATGACGCCACAGGATCTGGATGAACAATTTGTGTCTGTTGATGTCAACCACGACAATAAAATTTCCATAGAGGAGCTAAAAACCTATCTGTTGGAGCAACGGTTTGCTCCAAACCTACTTGGAAATATTCCCGAAGATCAGGGACTAACTGCTGAAATGAAAACACAATTGGAAGAAAAAGCAGACCGATATTTTAAAAAGAACGATACGATTGATCCGGACAATTTCATAACGCGTGATGAGTTCGGGACACTTGGAAGTAAGCGGTGCATGTGATAAACATATTTTTATCTCGGGGTTTGTAAGGTGCAAAAACTGACAATATTTATGATCTTATTCTTTTCTTATTCGCAGGCATTTGCCTGTGGGCCTGTTCATATGCGCCTATTGGAACAGGAATTTAAGCGGCAAGACACAAATAATGATGAAAAAATTTCTTTTGATGAGTGGATGGACAATGTTTCCTATCAACTTGCACATAACCCGTTTGCACAAAGTGAAGAAATACAGTCACAAAAAGAAAAAATATTAAGTGAGTCAGAGAAAAGTTTTACAGAAATAGATACAATGCAAACAGATGGCTCTATCACTATCGCAGAATACGATACGTGGTTTTCCAAATCAGGAAAATGTATGGATGAATAGTTATTATTAAAGGAATGTTTATGATGAAAACACTGACGATATGTATGATTATTGCTTTACTATGTACTCCTTTGTATGGTTGTGGGGTGCGCGGAGATTTGACCTTGCCAAAGTCACAACAAACACAATCCAAATAGAGTAATACATGGATCATTTTAACTATTTTGATGGCTCGTTGTGTGCGGAGAATGTGCCGGTGGTAAAAATTGCCAACGACATCGGCACGCCTTTTTATGTCTATTCTTCTGCCACAATTAAGCGCCATTACGATGTTTTTTCTCAAGCCTTTAAGGCCATTCCCACGCTGATATGTTTTGCGGTGAAGGCCAATTCAAACCTTGCGGTTTTAAATTTATTGGGTTCCTTGGGAGCTGGGGCGGATACGGTGTCTGAGGGGGAAATTAGACGAGCGCGCGCGGCGGGCATTGCAGCAGAAAAAATTGTCTTTTCCGGTGTGGGTAAATCACGTGATGAAATCCGTTATGCGTTGGGCGTGGGCATTGCGCAGTTTAACGTGGAGTCACGTGAAGAACTCGACATGATCAATGAAGAAGCAGAGATATTGGGCATGCAGGCCAATATTGCCGTTCGGGTCAATCCGGATGTGGATGCCAAAACTCACGATAAAATCTCCACTGGCCGCAAAACCGATAAATTTGGTGTGGCGTGGGAAGACATTATTGATGTCTATGAATTTACGAAGACAAAGAAAAACCTTAACGTGGTTGGGGTGACAACACATATCGGCTCACAACTAACAGATATTAAGCCATTTAAGCAAGCATTTGAGAGGATAAAATCTTTGGTCATTAATCTACGGGAAAATGGTCACGATATCAGACGCTTGGACTTGGGCGGCGGCTTAGGTATTCCTTACGGCCGCGAAAACCCTCCTTCTCCAGAGGAGTATGCTTCGATGATTGTTGAGACCATACAAGATCTAAATTGTCAGCTTGTTCTTGAGCCAGGCCGCTTAATTGTTGGCAATGCAGGGATTTTGGTTTCAAAAGTTATTCGTGTTAAGGATACGAAAGATCGTAAATTTATAGTTATTGATGCTGCGATGAATGATCTGACTCGCCCGAGTATGTATGGTTCATATCATGAAATTATTACGGTTAATCAATCTGAGGAAGATTTAGAGGCGGTTGATATTGTCGGCCCGATTTGTGAATCGTCGGATGTGTTTGGCCGTGATCGGCAATTGTCTCCGGTTGCGGTGGACGATTTGGTGGCATTGCGTTCGGCCGGAGCATATGGGGCAACCATGTCATCGACCTATAATTCACGCCCGCTGATTGCAGAGGTTATTGTCAAGGATAACGACTATAAAATTATCCGCAAAAGACAGAGCTATGCAGAATTGTTGGGGCAGGATATAATACCGGATTGGAAGGAATAGGGAAGAATGTTAGGGCAAATTGCGGAATTATTTGAACGTGGTGGTTTTGTGATGGTAGTCATCTTTTGTCTGTCCATTTATATGACAGCAGTCATTGTCTTCAAAATATACCAGTTCTATCGCATGCAGACCCTTAACCCGCTTTTTGTCAATCAGCTGGAAAAAAACATTGATCTGCACCAATTACGAAGGCATTTGTCCTCGGCCAGTTTTGATAAGAATCCGGTGGCCAATGTGATGCTGACCTCATTACTTTCCATAGAAAAATCTTCTCATTCGGAAAATTCGTTTGAAATTTGCCGTGAGGAGGTCAATAGGGTTGCCTCAGTGGAATTACGTTATTTGGAATCGCACATGCGTGGGCTGGAATTGGTGGCCAATGTCGCGCCGCTTTTGGGGCTTTTAGGAACGGTGGTTGGGATGGTTGATGCGTTTTCCCAGCTGGAACTTGCCGGCGCAAAGGTGGATCCGTCGCTGTTGGCCGGTGGCATCTGGGCGGCTTTGCTTACCACGGTTGCAGGTCTTTCTGTGGCCATACCGGCATTGACGGCGTACAACATTTTCGATGCCAAAATTGATGCGGTGCGGGCAGGTATGCGTGATATTTCCATTCGTATTTTTTCTCTTAGCAATGAGATTCACAAGAGCAACATTGTGACCTAAACATTGGATTATGTATGCAGGAAGATCCAAAGCGCAGAAATTTAAAACTCAGCATGACCCCGCTTATTGATATGGTGTTTTTGCTGCTGGTGTTTTTTATGCTGACCACCTCTTTTATCAAAAAGGAAGGTCTGGCTTTTTCTCAGAGTACTTCCAAAGATCAAACATCACAGAGCAGCAACGCAGATAAATTTATCCTGATTTCTTTAGAGGAAAAAGGCACGCTGCTGGTCAATAAAACCAGAAGCCACATAAACAATTTTATAAAAATCATCAAACCCTTGCTAACACATGATGGCACACAAAGGATTTTTATTCAGATACTTGGCTCACCAAAAGTACAAGATCTGGTTACGGTGGTGGACATGCTAAACATTGCCGGAGTGACAAATATTACGTTTATTGATTCCAGCCGTGGGCAGAATTATTTGCTGGGAGGCACATAACGATGTCGGGGAGAGAATCAATATTTGACGACCAAAGCAAAAGAAAAGCCATTCAAACGGATTTGGTTCCGTTGATCAATGTTGTGTTTTTATTGCTGATTTTCTTTTTGGTGACAGGAAACATCATTCAGTCTTCTGATGCGACCATTGAAAATCCAGACGCGATCACTGGCGATAAAATAAAAGACGATGCTCTGGTTATCCGCATGACCTACGACAATAAAATTATTGTCAACGACACGGTACTTTCCAGACAACAGATTATCAATTTAGAGAACTATCTCAAAGACAGCATAAAAGGCAACCCATCAAGACAAATTTTGATCAATGCGGATGCCCGTATTTCTGCACTTAAATTGGTTCAAATAGTTAACATATTATCCAAGAGTGGGTTGGAAAATATTGCCATAGCCACACGCGATGGTGTCGGAGGGGATAGGTGATCAGACATTTTCGTTTCCCTGGGGCAGTGGCAGTTTCCATTATCATTCACATTGTGTTGGTACTCATTATCCTGTCGTCGATCGTGCCAAAGAAGAACGTGGAAAAGAAAGACGTTAAATATGTGAAGGTAAAAATTGGTGCTATTGAACAGCCTCCAAAAACAACACAGAACCAAAAAGCAAAGGCAAAACAGAGCCAGAAAATCAATCCACCGATTAAACCAACTCCCAAAAAACCCGAGCCAAAAATGGAGCCAAAACCGGTTCCTGTGGTGCCGAAGAACATTGAGATTCCAAAACCCAAGCCGGCCATGTCTCCGGCGACCCTACCACAGCCTGTTGCCATAAAAAAACAAGAGGCATTGCCGGTGAAAACCTTGCCTGATCGCACAGAAAAGAAAATAAAAAATGCCCAAACGGACAGAAATGCTCATTACGTTAGGGGTTCAAAACTGGGCAACCGTAAAAAGACCCAACAGGAAATTATTAAAAACTATAAACAACGGATTGTTCTGTGGTTAGGCAAACATCAGGTCTATCCTGAAGAGGCACAACGCCGTCAGTTGACCGGGCTGGCCAAGATGAGTCTCACCATTCGTCGGGATGGAAAGTTGTTAAGTTACATACTTAAAGAAAGCACAGGATATGCGATTCTGGATCAGGCCGTGCGGGAAATGATTGAACATTCAGACCCGTTTCCTGCCTTCCCAGAGGATTACGAAGACATTGAATATGATACATTTGATCTAAACGCCGAAATTATCATCGAAAAGCCAGGCTATTGAGGTAAATCAGCGCCTTATTTGCTTGAACGCTCAAACAGAGTGTTTTATGATGGTGCGGTTATAAAGACATATTGCAAGGAATTGAGAATAGATGAGTGACGTGAAGAAATATTTTGTTACCGGTGGGGCAGGGTTTATTGCCAGCACCTTTGTGGCACAGCGCATTGCCCAAGGTGATGAGGTAGTAGTCTATGACGCGCTGACCTATGCCGGGCACAGAGAAAATGTTGATTGGATTGAAGCGCCTGGTGGCAATCTTGAATTTATTGTTGGCAATATTTGTGACGGTGAGTTTGTCAATCGGTTGCTGAAGGAATATCAGATTGATTATGTGGTTAATTTTGCTGCTGAATCGCATGTGGATAATTCCATTGCCAGTCCTGGCGAATTTATCACCACCAACGTCAACGGCGTTTATGCCATGCTCGAAGCGTCGCGGAATTATTATGATGGGCTCGATGGGGCAAAGAAAGATGGTTTCCGTTTTGTACAAGTGTCTACCGATGAGGTGTACGGCACATTAGGTGATACGGGTTATTTTACCGAAGAAACACCCATGAAGCCAAACTCGCCGTATTCAGCCTCCAAAGCGGCGGGGGATCACTTGGCACGTGCGTGGTTTGAAACCTATGGCCTGCCGACGATTGTTACCAATTGCACGAACAATTACGGCCCAAGGCAGTTTCCTGAAAAATTGATTCCGTTTATGATCAAACGTGCGTTATCCGGCGGAGTGATGGGTATCTATGGCGACGGCAAAAACATCCGCGATTGGATTCATGTTGAGGATCATTGCAACGGGGTACAGCTGGCTTTAACCAAAGGAAAAGTTGGGCAGACCTATTGCTTTGGCGGACGGGCGGAGAAAAACAACAATCAGATGGTGCATATGATTTGCGAATTGCTGGACAAAAAACGCCCAAGAGCGGACGGTAAATCCTATACCAGCCAAATTGAATATGTCAAAGACCGCGCGGGGCATGATTTCCGCTATGCGATTGACGACAGCAAGGCGGAAAAAGAATTAGGGTTTGTCCGCAAATACAGCTATGAAAGCGGGATGTCCGCCACGGTGGATTGGTATCTGGAGAATCAAGATTGGGTTGCAGCCGTCACGAGCGATAAGAAAGCCGCGTAGATAAAATTATAAAGGAAGGGATATGAAAGGCATTATTTTAGCAGGCGGTTCGGGAACGCGTCTCTGGCCGTTGACTAGAATCATCAGCAAGCAGCTTTTACCGATTTACGACAAGCCGATGATTTATTATCCGCTGGCCACCTTAATGCGTGCGGGCATTACGGAAGTGTTGATTATCAGCACTCCACGCGATTTGCCGATGATTGAAGAATTGCTCGGCACGGGGCATGATATTGGAATTGAGATCTCCTACGCGGTGCAGCCTAGTCCGGATGGCTTGGCGCAGGCGTTTATCATTGGTGAGAAATTTGTTGGAAAAAGCCCTGTCTGTTTGATTCTTGGGGACAATATATTTTATGGTGGTAGCCTCAATGATAACTTAGAGAAAGCTTACAAAACCAAAAAAGGCGGGCGGGTGTTTGCCTACCATGTGCACGACCCTGAGCGTTATGGTGTGGTGGAATTTGATGAGAATAAGAAGGCAATTTCCATTGAAGAAAAACCGGCCAAACCCAAATCACACTGGGCGGTAACGGGGCTTTATTTTTATGGACCGGAAGTGGTGGACATCGCCAAGAACCTTAAACCATCCGCCCGTGGGGAGTTGGAAATTACTGATGTGAATAAGATCTATCTTGAGCGCGGTCAGCTTCAGGTGGAAATTATGGGACGCGGTACGGCATGGCTGGATACGGGAACACCGCAATCCATGCTCGAAGCCGCGCAATATATTGGCACGCTGGAATCTCGTCAGGGTCTCAAAGCTGCTTGTATTGAGGAAATCGCCTTTGATAAAGGCTATATTGACAAGAAACAACTTCTCAAGCTGGCTGATAAATTCGGCAAAAAAGGTAAAAATAATTACGGGGATTATCTAAGAGCCATCG
Organism: Alphaproteobacteria bacterium; assembly: GCA_030429625.1. Classification (GTDB taxonomy): domain Bacteria; phylum Pseudomonadota; class Alphaproteobacteria; order Rickettsiales; family UBA8987; genus JAUIFA01. The sequence continues at coordinate 58,648 of JAUIFA010000001.1, forward strand.
CCGCAGAAGGCAGAAGTGCTTATTGGTATCGTTAGATGAAAAAGATTCTGGTTACGGGCAAGAATGGTCAGGTCGGTAAGGCGTATTGCAAGCTGTTGGGGGATAAAGCAATAGGACTGTCTCGTGATGAATTTGATTTGTCAGATCCTGAGTCTCTAACCACAAAACTTGAAAAATACAAACCGGATGTGGTAGTTAACTGCGCCGCCTATACGGCGGTAGATAAGGCCGAGGAAGACGAAACCAATGCGTTTTTGATCAACGCGCAATCGGTGGGTTATCTGGCGGATTATTGTTTTGCCAACGGCATTCCTCTGGTGCATTTTTCCACGGACTATGTTTTCCCCGGCACGGGAACAACGCCATGGAAAGAGGACGATGAAGTCAACCCGCTCAATGCCTATGGGCGGACAAAGCTCGCGGGGGAGAAACACATTGTTGCTGCGGCGGATAGAGCCGGCAAAGGGAAATGGTTGATTTTTCGTACCAGCTGGGTCTACGACGAGGACGGTAAGAATTTTCTCAATACCATGCTGCGTTTAGGCAAAGAAAAGGAAGTATTAAGTGTGATTAATGACCAAAGGGGAGCGCCGACCTATGCTTATGACATTGCTGAAAAAAGTTACGAAGTTTTTTGTAAAGCGTGTGATCGGGAAGATTTTCCCAGTGGGGTTTATCACCTCTGTGCTTCTGAAGAAACTAGCTGGCATGGCTTTTGTGAGGAAATATTCCGCCAAGTTATGGCACAAGATCAGGAATTGGCAGTTAGAGAAGTGATGCCCATTGGCACAAAGGATTATCCGACTCCGGCAAAAAGACCTTTGAATTCCCGCCTGAATATGGATAAATTGAGGCAGGTATTTGGTGTGGTTATGCCTTCGTGGAAAGACGGTTTAACCCGTTGTTTGGAGAATAAAGGAAAATAATTTTGTCATTCTGTGAAACGGTAGCTTGCACAGAATCCATAAGAAAATAGGTCCTGTGCTGATTAATAAATCCACAGGATGAGATAAAAAATAGAGGGAAAATAAGATGCAGGTGATAGACACACCCTTGGCAGGAGTTAGAATGGTAGAACTGGACGTCTATGGCGACAGCAGGGGGTTTTTTGTGGAACGCTTTAACCAGCAAAAATTCGCTGAAGCGGGATTGCCTACTTCTTTTGCCCAAGATAACCACTCCCGTTCGGCGCCGGGGGTGTTGCGTGGGCTACATTTTCAGCCCAACCCACCACAAGGGAAGCTGGTGGGTTGTGTCCATGGCAGAATTTGGGACGTGGCAGTGGATATTCGTCCGGCCTCACCCACCTATGGCCAGTATTTCGGCACAGAATTAAGCTGTGAGAACGGTAAATTATTATGGATTCCACCGGGATTTGCCCATGGATTTTGTGTGTTGGGGGATCAACCCGCCGATGTGTTCTATAAATGCACGGCTTTGTATAACCCAAAAGGTGAGATGGGCATTGCTTGGAACGATAAGGATTTTGCTGTCAAATGGCCGTTTGATCAGATGGTGTTTGAGGGAAAACCTACCACCTCCCAGCGTGATGATGAGCAGCAATCTTTTGCAGACTATACGAAAAATCCGGCAAAATGGTAAAAACGATGAAAACCACCAGCGTCATTATCGTTACCTACCATACCGGTGCCATTTTGCAGCGTTCGATAGAGGCGATATTACGTCAGGAAGGGCTAAAAGAACTCATTATTGTCAACAATGGCAATCCGAAAGCCGTGGAAGAAAAATTACAACAAATGCGCACGCAAAATAAGAATATCAAATATATCAGTGGTCACGGTAATATTGGCTTTTCCAAAGCGTGTAATTTGGCGGCAAAAGAAGCTAAAGGCGATTATATATTGTTGTTAAATCCGGATTGTTTGCTACAGCGTGGTTCATTGGCTAAAACCATGGAAGAGATGGAGAAGCACAAAGATGTGTGGGTGGCCGGTTGCCAGATGATTCGCCCTAATGGCAGTTTGCAGGGGGGAAGTAAGCGTAATTTATTAACCCCTAATGTGGCATTTTCTCAAAGTCTTGGTTTTTACAATCTTGGGGGATATTTCAAAGCCATCAATATTTCTGAAACCATTGGTGAACTTAAAGACAGTGCGCCTTCGGTAGTTGTTCCTGCCATTTCCGGTGCGTTTATGATGTTCCCTAAAGAGCGTTATAAGCAGTTGGGAGGTTTGGATGAGGATTATTTCTTCCATGTGGAAGATTTGGACATGTGCTATCGAGTCAATCGCGATGGTGGAAAGGTTTTGTATGTGCCGACGGTAAAAGCCACGCACTTCGCCAGTTCCAGTCAGGTTAGCAGTGCTTTTGTGGAAAAGAACAAAGCTGAGGGTTTCCTAACATATTTTAGAAAGCACAGTGAACTATCCTCGCCTGTTTTATATGTGTTTATTGTGATGGGGATTTATCTGAGACTGTGGTTAAGAATTCCTGCTTTATGGGTAAAGGAAATACTGTACAAACGCCGCCAAAAATCTTTACGGATAAAATCGTTGAGGCAAATTAATTTGTTACATAGTGCGGTTGAGAAAGAGGCTTTATTCTCAAAAAAACCAAAAGAGGTAGAGCCAGTGTTGTTGGCAGGAAGTACCGGTCAGGTTGGTCTGGGAATTATGCGTCGCTTGTTGGCCAACAAGATAAAAACGTATGGTCTATATCATGAGCAGGTGGTGGATTATACACACTCAGACTTAGAGTGGATACAGGCCGATCTTGAATCCAACCATATTGGCATCAATGGGGACATACTCAAGAAAAACCCCCCAAGAACGCTCATTCACACACCGGCAATCTGGTATTTATCAAACAAAATAAAATTTTTTGCAGATATGGGGATAAAGCGCATTATCTGTTTTAGCTCCACGTCGATTGAGGGGAAGTCGAAGTCACAAAATCCTTATGAAAAAGAAGTGGTGGAGAAGTTTATCACCGCGGAAAAAGAACTATTGAAGAAGGGTAGGGAGTTGGGCATTGATATCACCATATTCCGTCCGACCATGATTTATGGCTTTGGCATTGACCGTAATGTGACCAGCATTGTAAAATTTATTGATTCCTTTGGCTTTTTCCCTGTATCCATTCCGGCCAATGGTTATCGCATGCCCGTACATGCAGACGATCTGGCAAAGGCTGTTATGTCTGTGTTGGGCAATAAGAAAAGTTATGGTCGGGTATATAATTTATGCGGCAACACGAAGCTAACCTATTTTGAGATGGTCAAAGAAATTTTTATCACACTCAAACGTCCGCAGCGTATTTACCGCCTTCCAATGCTCTCAGGCATGCTTGATGTTTTCTCTTTTCTCACCGGCAACAAGGATACCAACGGTGAAGTGGCAAAAAGGATGAATCAGGATTTGGCATTTTCCGATAAAAGCGCCCGCGAAGATTTTGGCTACAGGCCGCGCGACTTTTTATCGGCAGGAAAAGTGGATTTGGGATTGTAAATATTATTTACCTGATTTCTCGTCAGCAGTGAGTTTTTTAAACTTTTTCTCTGCTTTGCTAAGCATTTCTTCTGCCTGATCACTCAAATCATTGACCTTATTTTTGGGAGAAACTTCCTTCGTTGTTTCTTTCACAAGTTTGGCCGGTTGCTCTTTTGCCACTTTTTTGGTTGTTTTGATAATATCTTTTGTAGCTTCTTTTACAGTTGCCTCTGGTTTATTTTCATCAAAAAATTCATTTTCTTCTTTGACCAGGCCTGAATCTTCGTCGCTTATATCTTCTAAATCTGTGTTTTCAACGGCAGCGGGTTCTTGTATAACAGCAGACTCAGTTTTCTCAGTCATGTTTTTGACAGGCTCCTCTGCATCTGGATTAACAATTTCCCCCTTGCGAGGTGTTTCTGAATCCGTTGCTTTCCATAAATCAGGACTGTGTTTAAGTATGGCATCGCCCTGTGGAGGCTCTTCTTTCCACGGAATGTCTTTAACAGGATCCACTACAGGACGTTTGATGGCTGGGGTTCTAACACCCTGTTTGAGTTTCCATGGCAACACCTCTTCTCTTGGTGCTTGCGATGCGGTGGGTGGTGGGGCGATGTAGCGCACTGCTGAATCGGGAACATCATCCTCAAATTCTTGTCTTGGGATTAATCTGCGTGCAGGCGCTTCTTCTACAGGTGCCTGATTATATTGCGGTGCTTGTTCCACCATAGGAACAGGTTGGGTGTGTATTTGTGGCCTTATTCTTCCGGGTGCGGGACGGGTTGCCTGTGCAGGCTCTTTAAACACCATTGGGGCAGAAGATTGTTTTGTGGGTGTGATAGTATATTCAATCACAGTGAGATTGGAAATAACACTCTTTACGCCGGGCATTCTGCGGGCAACTTCGATGGCTCTGTGGGCAATTTTTGGGCTAGGAACATTGCCATAAAGCGTCACAACACCTTCATTGACAAGGGCTTGCACGGTCATAATCTTGGTCAAACCACCGCCCAAAAGACGTACCGCAATTTTTGCCTGTAACTTTTCGTCTTGATTCATGGCTACTTGTTTTTGTTTTTCAAGCTCAGAGCGCTCTTCGTAGCGGATTCTTTTTTCCAGACTTTTCTCTGCTTTCTCATCTTTCATCTTCTTTCCGGCAAAATAGCCACCCGCACCACCAAGTGCTGCGCCTAGCCAACAGCCGCTAAGAGGCATGGATAAAATTATAATTAGCAAAATATGTATAAAAAAACGTGTCATTACTCTTTCCCAAGGGCTATAGTTTCGTACAATGTTAATAGGCAGTTGAACAATAATTTTTAACAATTATTAACCTTATTAATGCTAAAGGAAGAATTTTGCAAGCAATCTATAACATTATTTTGGTTAAACCTGAGGGCTATATTCACTCAGAGTGTTTTCGCGAGATAATTGAAAGCTTGGAAGACGGCTTTAAAAAGATAGGTATGGATGTTTCTGTGACCATCAATTCTGTGCGAGGAGATGCCATCAATATTGTTATTGGTTCCCATTTATTGCCCGCTAAGTTAATTTGTGCATTGCCGGCCAATTCCATTATTTATAATTTTGAACAATTGGGCAATCAGCAGGCAGTAAAACAAGATTTTTATGCTGCGATCAAACTATTCCAAATTTGGGATTACAGCAAGGAAAACATCGCTAAACTCAGTGAAATGGGAATTAAGGCGGTGCATGTTCCGGTGGGATATTCTCCGGTTCTTACCCGCATCATCAGCATGAAAGAGCCGGACATTGATGTGTTGTTTTACGGTTCTATTAACGATCGGCGTAGGCACATAATCGAGAGTTTGAGGCAGGCGGGGGTTAATGTGCAAACGTTATTCGGAGCTTTTGGCCAAAAGCGAGATAACATCATTGCCCGCTCTAAGATTGTTCTAAACATTCATTATTATCCCACCAATATTTTTGAAATTGCTCGTGTGTCCTACCTTCTGGCAAATAAAAAAGCAGTGATATGTGAAAAATCACTTACCACAAAAATCGAAGATGATTTAAAAGCAGCCTGCCTTTATGTTCCCTATGAAGACATCGTATCAGCGACTGTGGATCTGCTCACATTCCCCAAGAAACGCATTTCTTTAGAAAAAGCAGGATTCTCAGCCATCAAAAGCCGCAAACAGGAAGCCATACTCACGCAGGCGTTGGCCAGTACTTAGAACAGATTTTTAAATTTATTGGTGATGGTTTTAACCGAACTATCGATGTCTTTTTTTACCCCTTTGACAAAGGACTTATCAATCATATTAAGGCTTGAAGTGGCCTCAACAATCACCGTGTTAAGAATGTTCTTAAAAGTCTCTTTGCTTGTACCTTTACCCAAATCCGTTAGTTCAATAACAGGCAAGGTCACTGTCGCATCACCTGGCTTCTGATCGGAATAGCCAGCGGTGAAATAGAGCTGGGCTTTGTCAATTAACAGATGGTCAATCGTAACATGTTTGTCGCTGCGCTTTTCTTTCTTGTCAGAAGGTTTTTTCTTATCCTCACGGTAAAATGCGTCACGCAAACGGCCATAATTGGTGCCAGACATGCTGGTTTCCACCGTAATGATGGGCGCGGAAATATGAATCTCCTGAATTTGAATTTCATCACTCAACAGGGATAAAGGTTTTAAATCCAGCAAAATTTCTTCAATCGTCAACGCGTTGGGGGAATTAAAATTTCCGCTATTTGCGACCTTTATATTTCGGAGTACCAAAGAACCGGAAGTAAGAGAAAGGTCTGCATCTTCTACTGTGACACTGGTTTTTAAAAGGTCTGAGCCAAACGTCTCAATGGTGCTCTTTGTCAAGATGCTGGGTAGAAAAATCCCACAAAACAATAAGACAATAATTATGCCGACGACTAATAAAGAGGGTTTATTCATTGTTAGCTCCCCTACATAAGAACGTTAAATAGATTGACCGGTTTTTTCCCAATCTTTTAAAAAAGCGTCAATGCCGTTGTCTGTCAGCGGATGCTTGACCAGCTGATGAATAATCTTTGGCGGAATAGTGCAAACATCTGCGCCCATAAGACCCGCTGTCACAACATGCATCGGGCTGCGGATGGAGGCCACAAGAACCTGAGTTTCAAATTCAGGGTAATTGTCGTAAATGGTCACTATTTCTTCAATCAAATTCATCCCATCATAGGCAATGTCATCATGCCGCCCAACAAAGGGAGAGACATAGGTTGCTCCGGCTTTGGCAGCAAGGATGGCTTGTGCGGCAGAAAAACACAAGGTCACATTGGTTTTAATATTATTGTTGCTGAAATATTTACAGGCTTTGAGCCCTTCCATGGTCAAGGGCAGTTTGATGACCACATTGTCGGCAATCTTTGCCAGCTTATTACCTTCTTCTATCATTGTTGGTGCGTCCAGAGCGGTAACTTCTGCACTTACAGGAAGCCCGGGTAACAGCGCACAGATCTCCTTTACCACTTCAATAAAATCCCGCCCAGATTTCATAATCAGAGAAGGGTTGGTAGTCACACCGTCCAAAAGGCCAGTGGCAGCAAGTTCTTTGATTTCATCAATTTCAGCTGTATCGACAAAGAATTTCATAGGTATTTTCTCTCAGTTTTGTATCAATGTTGCTAGTTTTAGCATGCTCATGCTAGCTTATCAAACAATAATACGTATGATATTGCTATGACAGATAAAAATGTACAGATATTATTGCCCAAGCCTTTTGATATACCGTTTGAATATGCGGTGCCTGAAGGTATGATGTTGGCGGTGGGCGATGTGGTTAAAGTGCCCTTTGGCAATCAGAAGAGTTATGGAGTGGTGTGGTCGTTTCAAAGCCAGCAGCTTGAGAATAAGAAAATAAAAACGGTTCTTGAAAAATCTGACGCTCCTACACTGCCAGAAAATACTCTAAAATTTATCCATTGGGTGGCAGACTATACCCTTGCTCCCATAGGCTCGGTGTTGGCACAGGTAATCTCGGTGGATGCGGCATTGGAACTGCCTGCGCCGAAGATTGGTTATGTGCTGGGGGAGGCTGCAAACACAAAAATCACTGCAAAACGCCAGCAGGTGGTCGATGCGTTGGAAAAAGTAAACAAGCCTCTGAGGGTGCAAGAAATAGCATTGCGGGCAGGGGTTTCCGATGCAGTGGTGCGGGCGATGGCACAAAAGGAGCTTTTACTTGCAAAGGAAATAGTAGAAGAGGCTATTTCAGACATTCATCATGAAACAAAGCAGGTTGATTTATCTTCAGAACAACAGGCCGCCGTCGACGCCCTAAGAAAAAATGTTCAAGCTAACAACTACAGTGCTACGGTGCTCGATGGCATCACCGGTTCGGGTAAGACAGAAGTTTATTTCCATGCCATTGTAAAGGCCATGGAAATGGGCAAGCAAGCCTTGATTTTACTGCCGGAAATTAACCTTACGTCTCAGTTGATCCAACGATTTTACGAACATTTTGGCTTTCTGCCTACCAGTTGGCATTCGGGTTTGACGCCTGCGCAACGGCGCGACAATTGGCGTGATATTGCTTCTGGCAAAGCGCGATTAATTATTGGCGCGCGTTCGGCTCTTTTTATGCCTTTTCCTGATTTAGGGCTGGTGATTGTGGATGAGGAGCATGAGTCGGCTTTTAAACAGGAAGATGGGGTGATTTATCAAGCGCGTGATATGGCTGTGGCGCGGGCTTTTATTGAAAATATACCAATAGTGTTGGTGTCCGCCTCCCCATCGCTGGAAACCATACATAACATTGAGTGTGGAAAATATCAGGCCATACATTTACACGCTCGCCATGGTACGGCTATTTTGCCGGAAATTGAAGTGGTGGACATGCGTAAGGAGAAACTTCCGGCAAAATATTTTATTTCTCAACGGTTGAAAGAACTCCTGAGCCAGAATCTCGCCAAAAAACAGCAATCCTTGCTGTATTTAAACCGTCGGGGATATGCCCCGTTAACCTTGTGTCGCACGTGTGGCTACCGTTTTCAGTGTCCAAACTGTACCTCGTGGTTGGTGTTGCATCATCCTCCTTATAAGGCAGATTATCTGCAATGCCATCATTGTGGCTATAGCCAGCCTTCGGTAGAAAATTGTCCCGAATGTAAGAGCCAAACACTTGCTCCCTGTGGGCCTGGGGTGGAACGACTGGTGGAGGAAGTCAAAGAATTTCTGCCCAATGCCCGCATCGAAATGATGACATCTGATAATGTGGCCAATCTCCAACATGCCAAGGAGGCGGTGGAAAAAATCGAAAAAGGTGAAGTAGACATCATCATCGGCACACAGATGATTGCCAAAGGTTATCATTTTCCTAATTTGACCTTGGTGGGCGTGGTGGATGCGGATTTGGGCTTAGAAGGCGGGGATATGCGTGCGGCAGAGCGTTGTTATCAGCTTTTGCATCAGGTTTCTGGCCGTGCAGGTAGGCATGAACTTAAAGGCAAAGCGGTTCTTCAGACATACATGCCGGAGAATATGGTGATGCAGGCACTTGCCAGCAATGATAGGGATGATTTTAACCATAAAGAGCTTCAGCGCCGGCAATATTCACATATTCCTCCTTATACCAAGATGGCTGCTATCATTGTTTCTGGTAAAAATGAGGGTGAGGTGAGTGCGTTGGCAAAACAATGGGTAAGAAATGCACTTAACCTATCTAAAAACAATAATAAAATAAAGATTCTTGGGCCAGCTCCTGCTCCCATATTGTTATTACGAAGTAATTACAGATATAGGATATTGGTGATTGCGGATAGGGACATTAATCTTCAGCAGGCCATAAAGAGTTGGCTTTCTGTATCAAAGCCGCCATCATCGGTTAAAATAAAGGTGGATATAGACCCTTATAGCTTTTATTAGCCAATATGGCCTTCACTGAAATAGCCGTCTGACTGCATTTCAATCAGTCGTGAAACAGTTCTGTCAAATTCAAACGCATTGTCACCCTTGGAATACAGCTCGTTGGGTGGGCATTGTGCCGTACAAATCAGCTTGACCTTATGTTCGTACAATTCATCAATCAATGTGATAAAGCGCTTGGCCTCGTTACGCATTTCCTTACCCATTTTAGGGATGTCAGAAATGAGTATGGTATTAAATTCGCGAGCAATTTCGATATAATCTGCCGCGCCAAGCGCCTCTTTGCACAATTCATCAAAGCTAAACTGTGCCACATCGGCGTGCATTTTCTTAATCTTTAATGTTCTGCCGTGAATGTGCAGCTCACCTTCTTCGGATTGTGCGTATTGTGTTAACTCACTAAAACTATCGTCAAGAAAGATTTGTGCGGTGTCATCAATGGGCGAATAATAAACAGTAGATAAGGATTTCAAACAACGCATACGGTAGTCTGTTTCTCCGTCCAACGGAGTGATGTACAGTTTTTCCTTAAACATTTTAATAAAGGGCATAAATTGCTCACGCTGTAACCCGTGTTTGTACAGATCGTCGGGGTGGCGGTTTGAGGTAGCGACCACAATCACCCCTCTTTTAAATAAGAAATCAAACAGCCGTCCAATAATCATGGCATCGGCAATATCGGTTACCTGTAATTCATCAAAACATAATAGTTGTGATTTTTTGGCAATTTCATCCGCAACATACTCTATCGGATCATCTCCATAATTGCTTTCTTGGCGTTTTTTATGAATTTTCTCATGGATATCCAGCATAAAAGCATGAAAGTGAATACGGGTTTTGCGTATAATGGGGCAGTGCAGGAAAAACAAATCCATCAACATCGATTTGCCACGTCCTACCGACCCATAAATGTAAATACCATCCGGACAGTTACTTTCTTTTTTGCTGTTTAAGAAGCTGAAGAAGGATTTTCGTTCTTTTTCACCACGAAGAATAGCGTCGTTAAGGGCACTAAGCGTGTCGAGGACTCGCTTCTGGTCCTCATCTGACGCAAGACGCCCACTTTGAACCATGTCATTGTAGTGTTCCACCATGGTCTGGTTTTTTGGTGGTTTGTTGAGGGAAGCGATACTTGCCTGCATTTTTTCTTTTCTTTCCTTACAAAACATATTACTTCATGCGGTATGAATGTACATAAAACGCATCAAGAGCTACGTGCTTCTATAGAAGAATTTAAAGCTCAAGGCAAGGTAATTGCGCTCGTACCAACCATGGGCGCGTTGCATGAAGGGCATATGTCGCTGATCAAGGCGGCAAAAGGGCAGGCCGACATTGTTGTGTGCAGTATTTTTGTTAACCCAACTCAATTTGCCGAAGGCGAAGATTTTACAACCTACCCGCGCGATGAAGCCAAAGATATTGCCATTTTGTTAGATAATGGGGCAGATATTGTTTACATCCCCTCGGTTGAAGAGATGTATCCGGAGCGAGAAGAAATAACAGAGCCGCCCATTAAAAATGGTGATATTCTGGAGGGTGAGTTTCGCCCCCATTTCTTCAGAGGTGTTGGAATTGTAGTTACAAAGTTATTACATCAGTGTGCGCCTGACAAGGCATTCTTCGGTCAGAAGGACTATCAACAGCTTAGTGTTATCAAGCAAATGGTCAAAAGCTTAGGCGTGCCTGTTGAAATTATTGGCTGTCCTACTCAGCGGGAAGAGGACGGTTTGGCACTGTCTTCCCGCAACAATTATCTTTCTGTATGGGAAAGAAAAATTGCACCGGAGTTGCATAAAATTATGCAGGAAATGGCGGAGGAATACAGACAGGGAACACCGGTTGAAATTGTTTGTGAGAAAGGAAAGAGGAAGTTACTTGCGGCAGGATTTGCTAAAGTTGACTATCTGAGATTTTGTGATTCTCAAACGCTTTTACCAGAGATAAAATCATCTGCACGCTTGCTTGCGGCAGCGTGGCTTGGTACAACTCGCTTAATTGATAATATTGAAGTGTGATGCGATCAGACAATGTATGAAAACATAATTGAAAAAATAGAACAGCACAAAATAGCCCATAAGGTGGTGCTAAATGGTAATCCTAGCAAGGTTCTGCTTTCTCCCTATAATGTTAAGATCACGTTCAGTGACGATGGTTATGCCACATTTGGTGCGGGCTCGTCTGGCCTTTTCCACAACCTTAGCACTTATGGCAGTGTGCAAAAAGGTCATACGGTGGAAATTGGGGGATATTGTGAGTTTTCAGACAATGTTGAGATTATCTGTGGCGGGGAGCATCCTAATGACCAGATCCTAAACTGTTCTTTTTCTTCTCAGCCGGATCAAATGGCCAAATTAAGGCAGAAAAAAGTAGCCATTGAGGACAATACCAGCAAGGGGAAAATCACCATTGGCTCTAATGTGACCATTTCTTCTGGGGCAAAAATCCTCTCAGGAGTAAGCATTGGTCACGGTGCGGTTATTGGTGCAGGGGCAATTGTCACTAAGGATATACCGCCCTTTGCCGTTGCGGTTGGCAATCCGGCCAACGTTGTTAAATACCGTTTTGACGAAGAGACAATTAAGGATTTGCTTCACATACGATGGTGGGATTTTAAACAAGACTATTTGTTTGAGCATTTTGAAAAATTGCAACAATGCGATAAGTCTAATATTCGTAACCGCTATAAAAAGACGGCACAATCGGAATATAATAACCCCAATAATTTTATTGTGTTTAAAACAGGAGGGGAGGCTAATCCTAAGGGGTTGCAATTTTCTGGGGCAGAAGTGGGTGGAAATTTTATTGCGGCCAAGGATCTGCCAGAGGAATTTAAATTTTTTATTAGCCAGTTTGGTTTGGCAAATAAGCCGATTTATCTTATAAAGGACATATTCAAGTTTTCCGGTATGGAGGGATAATACTATGTTTCCTAAAGAAAATGATAATCCGTTTGAGGTATTTGCCAGTTGGTATAAAGAGGCAGAAGACTGTAAGCAGATTACTCAGCCTGATGCGGTGAATTTGGCAACCGCCACCAAGGAGGCGATTCCCTCCTCACGCATGGTGTTATTGAAGGGATATAACAAAGACGGCTTTGTGTTTTTTACCAATTATGGCAGTCGCAAAGCAGCAGAATTGCAGGATAATCCTCACGCAGCACTGTGTTTCTTTTGGCAGCAGATCGGCAAGCAGATCCGCATTACCGGTAAGGTGGAGAAAGTCAGTCCAGAAGAATCAGACGAATATTTTGCCAGTCGGCCAAAGCAAAGCCAGATTGGGGCATGGGCGTCTAAACAATCCCAACCGCTTGGTGGAAAAAAAGAGTTGCTGGCGGAAGTGGCAAAAATCGGGATTAAATACAATATAGGCACTGTCCCTCGTCCGCAATTTTGGGGTGGTTATCGGCTCATCCCCGATGCGATAGAATTTTGGCAATTGGGCGATTTTCGTATTCATGACCGGATGGTCTTCCAACGAAGCGGGCAAAGCTGGAACGTTCAGCGTTTATATCCTTAAGAGATTAGTAATCTTTTCTTGGGTTTTATCTCGGTCTATAAAGGATTTTATGGGGTTAAGCTTTTCGTAAGATCGTTTTAACCTGCGTGCGGATTTTTTGCTTAGATCGCTTGCTTTAGAGGCAATTTCAAGCATTTCATCCATGTTTCCGTTACAATGTAAGATAACATCACAGCCCGCCGTGAGGCACTTTTCTGCTCTTGTGGCAAATTCGCCCTCAAGTGCCTTCATCGAAAGATCATCGCTAAGCAACAATCCCTCAAAGCCAATTTGTGTGCGGATATAGTCAATCACCAAGGGGGACATGGTGGCACAATGATTGGGGTCAAGCATGGTGTAGCTTATGTGTGCCGTCATGGCAATGGGCATATCACACAGCATTTTAAAAGGGGTAAAATCGGTGCGTTCCAGAATATCAATGGCCGCTTCAACCTTCGGCAAGGCGAGGTGGCTGTCTACTGTAGCACGACCATGCCCCGGGATATGCTTGATAACGGGCAGAACAGCTGCGTCCATCAAGCCATCGCAAACAGCTCTGCCCAATATGGCAACTTGTTTTGGTTCATTTCCTAAGGCGCGGTCACCGATAATATCGTCGCTTCCGGCAACAGGAATATCCAGAACCGGCGCACAATTAACATTGATTCCAAGTTGATGCAAATCATCACCAATCAAGCGGTAATTAAGATAAATAGCGTTCTTCGCCTTTTCCAGATCTTTTTGGGCAAGTTTAGCAAAAACATCAACCGGAGGATAGGCATCCCAATGTGGTGGAGCTAGACGGGCAACGCGTCCACCTTCCTGATCTATTAGTATGAGACAATGTTCATGGGACACGCAGGACTTTAGCTCTTCTATGAGGGCTTTAACTTGCTCAGGATTTTCAATATTGCGGGCAAAAAGGATAAATCCCACGGGGTTGTGTTGGGTGAAGAAGTGCCTTTCCTCAGGACTAATTCTGGTGGAACTACATCCAAAAATGACAGATTTAGGTGGTTTCATATATATAAGTACTCTCTAATATTAGACATTATTTATTTCTAATATAGTTAGCGGGCAACAAAGCAACCCTGCCCTTTCACATTTAGGGTTTTACACAGATTGATGGCATCGTCCTTATCTCGGAAAGGGCCGGCAAGCAGGCGGTAATACACACCTTTTGGCCCAAGATCAACGGTCTTGATTGAAAGAGCCAGCGCACTTAATTCCTTAGGATAACGCTTTTTAAGGACTTCCCAACCCTTTTTAACGCTGGCACTTGACTGGTACGAACCCAGTTGAATAAGCACACTGCCATGGCGGATATTACTAACTATCGTATTGACCTTTGTAACACGTTTGATCGTAGGAATTGTGGGTTCTTTCTTCACAGCGACTGCTTGCGTAGATGTGCCGCTTGGCTTGGTCGGCACACCAGAGAGAATAACCCTTTTGTAACGTGGATCGTAGGAATGGGTTTTGGTGGCTTTGATTCTTTTAAAAATCTGTTTAATGCTATCAGGTTTATGCATTGGTACAATTTCCGGCTGATCCGACGCAGGTTCAACGGAAGACAATTCAAGCACTTTATTAAAGCTTTCTTCCTGCAATTTTTCAACCTTCTTAGGCTCTTCGATTTCCTTGGCCTGATTGGCAATTTTTTCTGCCAGCGCACGCATTTCGGGGGACATTTTTAGGGGCACTTCTTTCAGCTTTGCCGTCTTAATTGAACTGTTGGGAGTATTCTTTTCTTCATGCTTGGGAGGAATAACAGTAATTGTGGCTTCTTCAATCTGGATTGGCTCCTCGGGTGGCGGTGCCATTTTAGCGTCACTCAAATCGATCACGTCAGTACGCTTTGGGTTAATATCGGTGGTAATTTCATCGTAGAGCTTTATCTCAGTGTTATCAACCTTCATACCGCCGGGATCTGTTGGTTTAATTTTAAAGGGACTTTTATCTGCTTTTATGACAGGAAGGTTAGTATAATCCACCGGATTACGATTTTCTTCATTGGCAAACCACCCCAACACCACCAGCCCGGCAAAGATACTAAGCATAATCAATGTTGTTAGAGTTTTTCTAACAAAGCTCTGTCCTTCAATTAACGGAGCATCGGTTGCCATAATTACTTCTCTATTGATATTAGTTTATAATCGTATTTACTACATTTCTCTAACAGGTTCAACACCCATAACCTGCAAAGCAGATGCAATTGTTATGGCGCATGATTTAATCAGTGCCAAACGCGCCTGAGTTAATTCGGGTTCATCTTCTATAATAAAGCGCAAGCTTCCATCGTCTTTGCCGGCGTTCCATAAAGAATGGAAACTTGCGGCAAGTTCTTGCAGGTAAAACGCAATGCGATGTGCCTCCACATGTTTGGCAGCAGCTTCCACAATGCGTGGCCATTGGGCGATCATGTTCATAAGTGCCAATTCATGCGGGTTGGTCAATAAAGAGAGATTTGGATTGTCTGAAAGGGTCACATCGCTGTTACGCAACACAGAATGAATCCGCGCGTGGGCGTATTGCACATAGAACACCGGATTGTCTTTAGACTGTTCCCTGACCTTCTGCAGATCAAAATCCAGTGTGGCATCGGATTTGCGCGTCAGCATAATAAAGCGCAGCACGTCTTTGCCTACCACATCGACCACATCGCGTACAGTGACGTACATGCCCGCCCGTTTGGACATTTTTACCGGCTGTCCGTCCTCGCTTAAATTCACCAATTGATAAATCAACACATCAATATGGGCTTTGCGGTCGCTCAAAGCCGAAACAGCGGCCTGTAGACGTTTCACATAGCCGCCATGATCCGCGCCCAGCGCAATGACCATTTTGTTAAACCCGCGTGAGATTTTATCAGCATGGTAGGCAATGTCGGAGGCAAAATAAGTGTAGCTGCCGTCCGATTTGATCAATGGGCGATCGACATCGTCACCATAATCAGTAGAGCGGAACAAGGTTTGTTCTCTTTCTTCCCAATCGTCTGGTTTTTGACCCTTAGGTGGTTCTAACACGCCTTGATAAATAAGCCCTTTTTCTTTTAATAGTTCGATGCCTCTGGCCACCGCACCTTTGTCTTGCAGGGACTTCTCGCTGGTAAAGACGTCGTGCACTACGCCCAGATCGGCCAGATCCAGCTTAATCAGTTCCAGCATGGCTTCTAAGGCAAATTCTTTGAGTATGGGAAGCCACGCTTTCTCTTCCTGATCCACATATTCATGACCATGAATTTGGGCGAAGGATTCCCCTACCACTTTCAGATATTCTCCGGGATATAAGCCTTCGGGGATCTCACCAATGTCTTTGCCCAATGCCTCGCAATAGCGTAAATAGGCTGAGCGTGCCAACATATCCACCTGTGCCCCAGCGTCATTGATATAAAATTCTTTGGTGATGTTGTATCCGGCTTTGATCAACAAACGTGCTGTAGCGTCTCCTACCACCGCACCACGTGCATGGCCAATATGCATCGGGCCAGTAGGGTTGGCCGAAACATATTCAATGTTCACCGCTTGGCCGTTGCCCATCTCGCTGTTGCCATAGCCGATACCGTTTTCAAGAACATGTGTAATGACGGAGTGTAATACAGAAATATTTAAGCGCAGGTTAATAAAACCCGGACCGGCTATTTCTACAGAGTCTATGCCTTCAATATTCTGTAAAACAGGCTGCAACAGCTCTGCCAATTGGTGTGGGTTCATCCCTGCCTTTTTAGCCACGACCATTGCCGCATTGGTAGCAATGTCCCCATGAGAAGGGTCGCGCGGGGGTTCAGCGGTCACTGAAGAAAAATCTGCCAGCTCTTTGATGTCTTGTGGCAAGGCATCTTCAATAATCAGACGATCCAGCGCGGCGAGGATGTGGGTTTGATAGTGTTTGTAAATATTCATAGATATTACGCCGCCTCTTGCTGTTTGACCAATTCACCGCGTAAGGCTTTTTCTATCAATATGCAGCTGGCTTCACGGCCATACAGTGCAATGAAGCTACCCATTCTGGGGCCTTGTGTTTCTCCAAGAAGGATTTCATACAACGCTTTAAACCAGTCACGCAGATTTTCAAAACCATGGTCATTTCCTACCGCAAAGACTGTGTTTTGAAATTCTTCAGCCGTCGCATCGTTTTCAATCAAACCAAGACGGTTGAGTAAATCTTCAATGGCTTTGTGCTCTTTTTCATCTGGTAGACGGTACTGTTTGTTGGGTTTGACAAAATCTTCGTAATAGGCCACGGCATATTCGGCAAGCTTGTCCAGCAATGGCGTATTTTCTGGTGTGACATCCGGCGCGTAGGAGCTAATGAACCCCCACAGAACGGATTTGTCTTCTGGGTTGCACGCGCTGGCTAGATTCAGCAACAGGCCAAAGGTCACCGGAATGTTATGATCCGGTGTGTTGGCGTTGTGAATGTGCCAAACCGGATTGGCCAGTTTTTTAACCTCTTCTTGGTCACCAATTTTTCTCAGATGGGTGAGATATTCGTCTACCGACTTAGGAATCACATCAAAATGCAAGCGTTTGGCTTTTTGCGGGCTGGCAAAAAGGAAGGTGGCCAGGCTTTCGGGCGTGCCATATTTAAGCCACTCTTCCATGCTCAATCCGTTGCCTTTGGATTTGGAAATTTTTCTACCTTCTGCGTCCAAAAACAATTCGTACACGTAATTGATCGGCGGATTGCCGCCAATGGTTTTGCAAATTCCCGCAGAAAGCTCTGCCGAAGGAGTCAAATCTTTGCCATGCATTTCATAATCCACGCCAAGAGCCGCCCAGCGCATGCCCCAATCGGGCTTCCACTGCAGCTTGCATTTGCCACCCGTGACTTCGGTTTCTACTTCCTCACCCTGCTTATTAAGATAGGTAATGGTACCTTTTTGGGCATTGGTGGCAACAATTTTGGTTTGCAACACTTCGCGTGTGTCCGGGCAGATGGGCATAAATGGGCTGTAGGTTTCACGGCGCTCTTCGCCCAAAGTCGGCAACATAATGGCTTGCACCTGCTCGTAATGGGTCACCACTTCCAGCAGCGCTTGGTCAAACACACCATTTTTATAGCACTCGGTGGAGCTTTTAAATTCATAATCAAAGCCATATTGATCCAAAAACTGACGCAGTCGATTGTTCATGTGTGCGCCAAAACTCTCATGCGTGCCGAACGGATCAGGAATTTCAGTCAATGGTTTGCCTAGATTTTCAGCAATCATTTCTTGGTTGGGCAAATTGTCCGGTACTTTACGTAAACCATCCATGTCGTCAGAAAAGGCAAACAGCTTGGTGGGAATGTCGCTAAGTTTTTTAAACGCTTGACGCACCAAGGTAGTACGCAACACTTCGGCAAAGGTACCAATATGCGGCAAGCCGGACGGGCCGTAGCCAGTTTCAAACAAAACATAGCCTTTTTCCGGCGGATTCTTTTCAAGCCGTTCTACCAGTTTTCCCGCCTCAATAAAAGGCCAAGCATTGCTTTTGAGTGCTTCTTCCAAGTTTAGTGTCATAATATTCAGACTCTCATTTATGGTTTGCGCATGAGCATAGGCAAAAGATGTCAGAAGTCAATATTGCTATTGTTTGTACGAGGAAAATAGCCCAACCACACATCCCTTGGCTGCGTTATATAATTTAGAGAATTTGTTTTCTTCGCATAAAATAATACGTGCAACATCATATAGGCTGGCAAGAATATCATAGAAAATATAGGAGGGAACCTTTAATAGATAACGTTTCCAAACAATAACGCGGTTGCGGTAGATAGTATATCGGCGTTGGGGAGAGTGGTTGGTGGCTGTAAGAGTAATTCCCGCTATTCCATGTTCGGTTTTGGCGCCTAGATTGTGATGTAGAATGGCATTTTTAACTGCAATAATGTGATAATTATTTTCGATCAGCCTCAAACAATATTCCGTGTCTATGTAATCAATGAAAAAATCTTCATGCATCAAACCCTGTTCTTTCAGGACAGATGTTTTAAGAAGGCTACCAGATGCAATTGCACACAGAATATCAAGAATGGGCTCCTGCCCAAATTCAGACCTTTTAAAGAAAATACTCCCATTACGTATAATATATTTGGGGTGATAATTCTTTAGATTTTCATGAATATATGGCGCAATAATCGCAATCTCAGAGCCATTGGGCTGATGGAGGTAGGCCTGCTTCATGTTTTTCACCATATTCTTTTCTGGGCGGCTGTCATCGTCAAGCAGCAAAATCCACTGGGCATTTTGCTCCATCGCTCTTTTTATCCCAATGTTCTGTGCCTTGCTTAGGCCAAGATTGTGGCTGTTTAAAATTAAAATAGTTTTTTCGACATGTTCCTTAACAAAGGCTTTGAGCTTTTCCTGTATGCTCAGATTGGAATGGTTGTCGACGATGATAAGAGCTTCCACCTGAGTAATGACCGCCTGAAGATTGTCAATAAAGCGACTGTCAGGATTATAGGTGACAATGATTGCGGTGATGTTTCCAAAATTAGTGTTCATTATGGTATAAAATAATCCCTAAAAGCCTAAAAACATACAGGTTATAAAGTGTTTTTATTGAATAAACATAGATTATACTTATCCTAAACACGATATATCCTATATGTTTAACAGGAAAGGAAAATAAATGAAAAAGATTATTATAATTGGCATTGTGGTTTCCCAGATGCTCCTAAGCTTTTCTTGGGCTGCGGGGGAAGAAAATCTGCCCTACCGGACGATCAGTTTGAAGAAATTGCAGGAAAGGCAAGACAAAAACCCCAACCTTATTATCATTGATACGCGTGGTGGAAAGACATTTGATGGGGTGATGATAAAAGATGCGGTGAACCTTCCAACACACGATATTGACAATGAACGATTGGCACAGATAGTGCCACATAAAGACAATGAGGTGGTGTTTTATTGTACGAACATACGTTGCCCGGCCAGTGAGCTTGCCGCCTATAAGGCCAACAGCTTTGGCTACACCAACCTTTATGTTTTTAAAGAAGGGATTGAGTTGTGGCGCGCCAAAAGATTGCCCACAAACAAATAACGGGTTTAATAATCCTTTACGATACGCCAAGTTTGGGTTATGTACCCGTATGTTAGTAATGAAGAGGCAGTTATGGCTGGTAAAAAACAAATAATAATTGCGTTGCCAAAAGGCAGAATATTGGATGAGCTTGTTCCAATGCTTGGTAAGTTTAACATCATCCCTGAGGAAAGCTTCTTTGACCAAGAATGCCGTCAGCTGTCTTTTGCTACCAACCGTGAGCATATCAACATCATTCGCGTACGTAGTTTTGATGTGGCCACGTTTGTGGCTTATGGCGCGGCGCAGATTGGTGTTGCCGGTAAAGATGTGTTGATGGAGTTTGACTATCCGGATATTTACTCCCCCATTGATCTGGGTATTGGCAAATGCCGCATGTCCATTGCAGCACCTAAAGAACTGGCAGAAGACAGCCAAATGTGGAGCCAGAGTCATATCAGAGTAGCCACCAAATATCCCAATATCACCAAGAAATTTTTTGCCGACAGGGGGCTTCAGGCCGAATGTATTAAGCTCAATGGAGCCATTGAACTGGCACCCAAATTAGGGCTCTGTCGTAGGATTGTCGATTTGGTCAGCACGGGTGGAACGCTTAAAGCCAACGGATTGGTGGAAGTGGAAAAAATCGCAGACATATCTTCGCGTTTGATCGTCAATCGTAGTGCATTTAAAACCATGGGTGAAGAAATTGGTGAAATTGTTTCTGGTTTTACAGAGGCGACCTATGGTTAATCTCCTCAACATAGAAGACATGGATTTTGAGTCGCAGCTTAATCAGCTTTTGGATGCCAAAACTGAGATGAGTCCTGAGACGCATCAAACCGTATCGCAGATTATTGCTGATATAGTAGAAAGAGGGGATGAGGCATTGTTGGAATACACCAACAAGTTTGATCGTACAAATTATGCAGTCTCAGACATTAAAGTTAGTGGGAAAGAAATTGAGGCGGCCTACCGAAGCTGTGACCCAAAAATTTTATCGGCACTTAAAACTGCCGCCAAGCGTATTGAAGGCTATCACACAAAACAAATGCCTGATGATTGCTTGTATCAGGATGCACAGGGGGTAGAGTTAGGTTGGAAGTGGAGCGCCATTGGTGCGGTTGGGTTATATGTGCCCGGTGGGTTGGCTGCTTATCCAAGCTCGGTGTTGATGAACGCAATTCCTGCAAAAGTAGCAGGAGTCAAGCGTTTGGCTATGGTTGTTCCCACACCGGATGGGGTGGTAAACCCTGTAGTGTTGGCGGCAGCAAAAATAGCAGGCATAGACGAGATTTATAAGGTGGGTGGCGCACAGGCTGTGGCCGCCTTGGCGTATGGCACGCAAACCATTGCGCCAGTATGTAAAATTGTGGGCCCAGGCAATGCGTATGTGGCCGCAGCAAAAACACAGGTTTTTGGTAAGGTGGGAATTGATATGATTGCCGGCCCTTCAGAAATTCTGGTGATTGCCGATAAAACAGCCAATCCGGAATGGGTGGCGATGGATTTGCTGTCGCAGGCTGAGCACGACGAAAATGCCCGTTCCATACTCATCAGTGACGATGAGGATGTCTTGAGAGATGTGCAATTAGAGGTTGAGAACACTCTTGGGAAGCTGCAGCGTCAAGACATCGCCCGAAAGAGTTGGGAAAATAATGGTATTATTATTGCGGTTAGGGACCTTGATCAGGCGGTAGAAATCGCCAATAAAATTGCCACCGAGCATCTTGAAATATGCACTGAAGAGCCTAAGGAAATTGCCAATAAAATAACAAATGCGGGAGCAATATTTGTAGGTAAGTATACGCCAGAAGCAATTGGAGACTATATTGCAGGCCCAAGTCATGTGCTTCCAACTTCCTCAACGGCTCTGTTTTCATCGGGGCTGGGAGTGTTTGATTTTATCAAGCGTAGCTCAATTATCAATTGCTCACCTGAGGCGTTTCATTCTGTTGCACAAGAGGCTAAAATATTAGCAGAAGAAGAAGGGCTGGATGCCCATGCAAAGTCTATTTCTATCCGCCAAGAGTAATGTACTATGTCTATATCCTCATAAAGTTCTTGCTACCTATGGTAAAATTAGATATCAATATCTGAACATAATAAATTACGTTAGGGAAAGGTGCTGTGAGCCATATTCTTGCGGTTGATGATGAACCAAACAATTTAGCAATCATAGAGTCCTATGTTGAAGATGCAGGCTATACTGTGGATACGGCTTCTGACGGGGTAGAGGCCTGGGAAATTCTACAGGAAAAATATGCGGAAATAGAGGTTATTCTCTTGGATCGAATGATGCCAAGAATGGACGGCATGGATCTTTTAGCCAAGGTTAAAGGTGACCAGAGGATGAAAAACATTCCGGTCATTATGCAGACTGCCGCAGCAGAAAAAAATCAGGTGGTAGAAGGGATTAAAGCGGGGGCATATTATTACCTCACTAAGCCGTTTGAGGGCGACGTACTTATTGCGATAGTCAATAGTGCCTTTAACGAATACAGTAATTACAAAAAGCTGCAGACGGGTGCAAATTCCATAAAGAGCATGGCAAAATATGTCACGGAAAGTCATTTTGTTCTTTCGTCGTTGGATGATGCGTATGATGTATCAACATTTCTATCTGCCTTTTTCCCCAAGCCTGAGGAAGTGGTAACGGGAATATCCGAGCTGTTGGTCAATGCGGTGGAGCACGGAAATTTGGGGATTACATACAAGGATAAGGGTGATTTTAATATTTCAGACTCATGGCTGGATGAAGTGCACAAAAGACAGAACATGTCAGAGAATAAGCATAAAAAAGTAAAGATAGATTACAAACGTGATGATAAAAAAATAACCCTGCATATTGCGGATGAGGGTGAAGGATTTGATTGGCAAAAATACATGGAGATTGATCCGGACAGGGCAACGGATAGCCATGGTAGAGGTATTGCATTGGCGAACATGATTTCATTTGATAAGGTGGAATATTTAGGAAAAGGAAACGAAGTGGTGTGCACAACCTACACGTGATAGTGATTATCGGACGATGAAATAATGGGTTGTAATTTGTTTTTTATGTTTATATGTTAGTTTTCTCGTAAGCTGGGAGTTTTTTTATTATGAGGTGTTTATTAAAAATATTGTTAGGAGTATTCCTCTTTTTTCCACTTGTGGCCAATGCTGCTTCTGATGAAGATGTTGATAGCCGCATCCGTGCGCTTGAGGCTCAGATAAAGATTCTTATGGAGCACAAGCAAAATACTACCGAACGTATAGACGATGTAGAAAACATCATTGAGCGTGTGGATGAAAGAGTTGGCAGCCGTGCGGTGGTCAATGCGTTTGAGGCACAATCTTTAGACATCGGTGGCATAGCGGGTTCAGTTTTTACGTCTGAAACAGCAGAAAATAATTCATTTAATGGTTTTACAATCAACTTCCTTGAATTGCTTATCAAGGCAAGATTGGATGATAAATGGTCGGCGTTTATCGCTCCTTTATTTGCCGAAGCCTCTTTTACCCAATACACAGATCCTGAGCAAAGGCGTTCTGTTACCAACGCCAATTTAGCAACGGCGGTTAATGTATTTGGCTACATCACTTATGAGCAGAACAATATGTTTAATGTTGATTTTGGTGTGTTTCCTACCCCACAGGGGATATGGACTCCCGAACATTTCCCACATGCCCAAGTAATCATAGATTCTCCGCAAATGTTTAGCCCAATTTGGCAGACCGATGAAATCGTTCCGTCTTTCACTCAAGGCGTTTCTGTTCGTGGCACCTATCCGGTTGAAGGTAACATTTTATCTTATAATATATTTGCCGGATATAATAATAAAATTGATATTTCAGGGGTAACCAATCCGGTGGATGAAGGTGAGTTCCATTGGGGCACGCGTATTGCGTATAGGCATAGCGCTATAGGCACAGAGATAGGTTTGAATTATGGTCAGGGTGATAGAAATGATGATACGAACGTATCCAATCCCTTTTATACGCCTCGATCCGGTAGGGCGTATGGGCAGGAGTCAGAGTATGATTATTATGGCATAGATCTGCGCGTCAACAAGGGTAGCTTTGAAATTAAATCAGAGCTTTTTGCCACCAATGAAGATTTTGGTAGAGACAGATTGGGATGGTATGTTCAGCCAGTGTATAACGTAAACAGTAATTGGGCCATTGTTGCCCGCTATGATTTTTTCGACAATGGTGGAAATACTGGAGATAAGATAGAAAAAGTAGTAGGTTTAATATGGTCTCCTATTCCTGCGGTGAAGTTTAGAAGTGAGCTTTCACGGGTGGAATATGAAGTTGGAACAGGAACAACCCTTTTGGGTGGGGCGTATGGCAGCGCAGATGTCGATGTGTTTAGCCTATCTGCAACATACAGTTTCTAGGTCAGGGAGGGTTTAACATGGAGAAGAAAAAAATGAAGATTTTTATTCTTTTGTTCTTGTTTTCTGTAACATATATCAATCCGGCCTTTGCGGTTGCAAAGGAATATGCGGTGATCACAAATCTGGAAAATAACAGCTCCGCAACAGTGGACGATATAAAAAATCTTTATCTCAAAGAATTAAGTAATTGGCCAAATGGCCAGAAAGCAATTGCGTATGGCCGAGATAAGAACTCCCCTGAACAGATAGCATTTAATAAAACGATTCTGGGGCTTTCGGATGTTCAAATTAGTAACCACTGGATCTATAAGAAGCAGGTCTCGGGGGAAACGCCCCCGCGGGCAATTTCATCAAAACGTATGCTGTTACGTCAGATTGCCAAGCGTCCGGGTTCGTTTGGGATAGTTGCTGCCGATCAAGTCAATAGTGGTGTGAAGGTCGTGGTCACTTTTTCTGATTAGAATGAGATAGATAATTAAACATTTCATTCTACGATGTTCCTGTTATAATCGGAGCATGATCCGTTTAGCGTTATTGTCTGTGATACTAATCTCTTGTGTTTCGACCAATCTGTTGGCGCAAGGTGATGCGCTTTCTCAAAACAAGAATTCTCTATCTAAGGGGCAGGAAATTACTGCTCTGCCAAAACTTCAAATCGCAGAGAAAATTCTGTCAGAAGAACGTCAATCTGGGTATCAGGGTGTGTTGCCAACGGCTAACTTCTTATCAGGCTACAAGGTAAAGATGTATCCGGGGATTATAAAACATTACAAAGACGCACAATCCTTGGCCGATCAAGGCAATGTTGAATATATGGCTTATGTAGGAAATTTATATTCCCGCCAGATGAACCTAAAAGAAGCAGACAAATGGATGAAAAAAGCCGCAGACCTTGGTCACGCTGGTGCTAAAGAATATTTAAAGCCAAAAGCTCCCGGTTGGGGTGCGGGAGTGTTTGCGGCGTTGCGTGGGGATGATGAAGAGGCAATAAAGAACTTTCAAATAGGGGCAGAAAAAGGCGATGTAAACGCACAATATGCCCTTGGAATGATGATCGTGAAAGCTGGAGATGCAGACAAAGGTATGGAGTGGATCAAGCGCGCGGCGGCGTTTGGGCATAAAGAAGCCCAGTTTATGGTCAAAATGATGGAAAATGTAAAAGCAGAATAGTTATTATTCGTCTTTAAGTGTTTGAAGATAGGCAATGACATTAATGATATGTTGTTTCTTGTGTACACCAACAAAGGTCATATTCGTGCCTTGAACATACCATCTGGGATTATTAAGGAATTGGTACAGTTCTTTAACTTCCCAATTGCCTCCCTTTGTGGACATAGCGTCTGAATATTTATACCCTTCTGTAGCACCAATCTTTCTACCGACAATGTTCCATAAATTAGGCCCAACACTGTGCTTTTCTCCTTTACCTAGCGTGTGGCATCCTTTACAAGCACTTGCTTTACGTTTCCCCATGCCTATATTGGCATCTGTAAGAAGTTCATCCAGATTGGAAGGTACTTCTACCGCATGAGCATTGTACAACGGAAGCGGAACAAAAGATAGAAAGAGAAAAAGAGCTACTAAACGCATTATATTACCCCTATTGTATAATCGACTAATACTACAATATACGGTTGAGTATAATCAATTTATTTCTCTTGATCAATAAAGGAAAAGAAATAATGGCCACCCCCCTTATTTTAAGTATTCAGGACGCGTATGTGACCTTTGGGGGCAAGCCACTGTTTGACTCTCTGTCCTTTACGGTGCATGAGGGTGATAAAATATGTTTGGTTGGCAAGAACGGTGCGGGTAAAACCACATTGATGCACATGATTACCGGGACAAAAGAGCTTGATGGCGGCAAACGCTGGGAAGCACCAGGCACGCGAGTGGGATATTTGCATCAGGAAATCAGTGTGGAGGAGGAAGTAAAATTATTTGATTATATTTTCCAAGGGCTGCCGGAAGAAAAAAGAACCCAAGACTATGAGTACATGGTGGAGATGGTCTGCGAACCATTGGAGCTTAATGAAAACGATTTGATGGGAAAACTCTCTGGTGGACAGTTGCGCCGTGCCGCGTTGGCACGTGCTTTGGTAGAAGAGCCAGACATATTGCTTTTGGATGAGCCAACCAACCACCTTGATCTGGGGGCAATAGAGTGGCTTGAAGAATATTTAAAATCCTACCGTGGTGCACTGTTGTGCGTGAGCCACGATAAAACCTTTCTCAAAAATATTTCCGACAAAGTATTCTGGCTGGATCGTGGAAACATAAGGGTGTGTCCCAAGGGTTATACCCATTTTGATCAATGGTCTGAGATGTTGTTGGAGCAGGAAAGAAGAGAGCTGGAAAACCGTCAGAAGATTGTTTCTCAGGAACAAGATTGGGCCAACAAAGGCATCAAGGCACGTAGAAAACGCAATATTCGCCGCCTCGAACAGATGAAAATTGCCCGTGATAAGTTAAAATCAGACAAAAGCCTCTTTAACAAAACCATGCGTAAGATTGAGCTTGAGCCACTTTCTGCTGCCGAATCTTCTAAGATAGTGGCCGAATTTTACCGTGTGTGTAAGTCATTTTCTGATGGAGATGAACAAAAAATAATTCTTGATAAATTTAATATCCGTATCATGAAGGGGGACAGAATTGGTCTTTTGGGAAAGAACGGCTCGGGCAAAACAAGCTTTTTAAAATTGTTAGTGGGGGAACTCAGTGTTGACGGCGGCAAAGTAAAGCTCTCCAAGAACGTTGAATTTTCGTATTTTGACCAGAAACGCAAAGATTTAAACCCCAAACATAGTCTAAGAAAAACCTTATGTCCTAATGGCGGTGATTACATCAATGTCAACGGCAAAGATCGGCATGTGTGCGGCTATTTAAAGGATTTTATGTTTGATCCAAAGGCGGCCAATGATGCGGTGTCAACGCTTTCTGGTGGGCAGAAAAACCGTTTGATGTTGGCAAAGATACTTGCCAATCCTGGCAGCTTTCTTATTTTGGATGAGCCAACCAATGATCTGGACATGGACACACTGGAAATGCTGGAGGAAATGCTCATTCATTATCCCGGAACATTGTTAGTGGTCAGCCATGACCGTGATTTTCTTGACCAAACGGTCAGTAAAATTATTGCCTTTGAGGGTGGGGGAGAAATTGAAGGATATATTGGTGGTTACAGCGATTATCTTGCGGCAAAGAACCCTAAAAATATCAAACAGGAAGTGGTAATAACCACTCCTAACAAATCTTCAGACACGGGCAACAGTCCAACCAAAGCCAACAAATTGACGTACAAATTACAATATGAGTTGGATAACCTTCCCGTTAAAATAGAACAGCTGGAAGAGGAAGTTCTTACGCTACAGGAAAGGCTCAACGACCCCATGCTGTATCAAACAGACCCTGATACATTCAGTCAAATATCAAAAAGGATAGGCATTGCCGGTAATGAGCTAAAGGAAGCAGAAACCAGATGGCTGGAACTGGAGGAAATGCGCCAGTCGTTATGATGTTATTTTTCTGTTTCGCCCAACAATGTGGCAATTTCGGGATATCCTCGGCTTTTGGCGATTTTTCCGGCAGTAAGTCCCATAATGTTTTTAATGGTAGGATCTGCGCCATATTTTAACAACAATTTGACTGTCTCCAAATGTCCTTTAAAGGCGGCCATGTGCAGAGGCGTAGTGTTGTTTCCGGCAAGAATATTTACATCCACCCCATTCTTGAGATAAAACTCAACCAAATCATTTTGACCAAAAAACACCGCATCGTGCAATTTGCTGAGATTGGCATCCACATATTCTATTTTAAATTTGCTTTCGGATTTCTCCTGTGCTGTACCCTCAGCCTTTTCTTGTGCGCTGGCAGGCAAAGCAAAGCAAATAAAGAGCAGTAATAAAATAATACGTAACATAATCACTCCCATATTGTTATGCTTGATTATAAGATTGTATACATTCTTTATGCAAGTATTTGTATAACTTTACTTTACGTTAAATTTTTCCTATATCTAAGAAGTCACTAACAAGAAGAGGCGATTATGTCCTATGTAGTAGTAGCGGCAGGCGGTGCCATAGGCGCGGTGTTGCGGTATGTTTTGATGAATCTGGTGGGTACACGTAATATTTTTGGGCTGCATTTGCCCTACGGAACTTTAGCAGTCAATATTCTCGGGTCGTTCCTTATGGGGGTGATGATTGAATATATTGCCCGTCATGTCAGTGGCTCACAACATCTTCATCTTTTCTTTGCGGTAGGTATATTAGGCAGTTTTACTACCTTCTCTACCTTCTCTCTTGATGTGATTGTGATGATGCAGCGTGGTGAAATGACTCAGATGGCTGTCTACATCATTGGTTCTGTGATGATATCTATTGTTGCGCTATTTTTAGGCATATCGCTGATACGAGCGATTGTATGAAGCCAAGCTTTGAGAAAGTAGCCAAAGAGGATGAGGGTGTCCGGCTTGATAAATGGTTTAAAGAATATCATCCCGAAATATCCTTTATTTTATTGCAAAAATTATTACGTAAGAATGCGGTTAAGGTTGATGGGAAGAAAGCCGTTGTGAAACAGATTCTCTCTGCTGGGCAGGAGATTAGAGTTCCAGCAGTGGAACATACACAAACCCTTGCCTCCAAAATACAAAAGACCATTGATTTTGATAAGGTAGATGCGCTGTTGGTAGAAAATATTCTTTTTAAGAACAGCAATTTGGTGGTGATTAACAAACCTCCTGGACTGCCGGTTCAGGGAGGAAGTAAGGTGTCGTTGTGCGTGGATGATATGCTTCCTGCTTTGGCAAAACATCTTGACGGGCAAGAAAACACAAGCGGATCAAAGAACAAAATTAAATTAATCCACAGAATAGACAAAGATACGAGTGGGATATTAATGTTGGCGCGCAATGCCCAGACAGCAAGCCTTGCCGGAGACAGTTTCAAAAACAAAGAATTTATAAAAACCTACTGGGCCTTAGTTGTGGGCGTGCCGCCACTGGAAGATGGGGAAATTCATTTGCCCCTTTCTCCGATGGTGGGCGCAGGAAACATTGAGAAAATGGTGGTAGATGAAGACAATGGTAAAAAATCCATTACCCATTACCACGTTATTGAAAAACTCTCTAATGACCTTTCTTGGGTAGCCATGCAGCCTATTTCTGGAAGAAAGCATCAGTTAAGGGTACATATGGCGTCCATCGGCCATCCGATTGTTGGGGACGGAAAATACGGTGGAAAAGAGGCATTTATTGATGGTTTGAGCAAAAAACTTCATCTGCACGCACGTCGTATTGAACATCCATCTTTTATGGGCAAGGCGCTTGATATTACTGCTCCTGTGCCACGCCATATGAAGGACAGTTGGAAGATGTTTGAGTTTAACAGTGATGACCGTAAGGATTATTTCTAAATAAATTAATAACATTGTTATATACGTTAACACTTTGTTAACCTTTTTAATGGTATAATGGTCGAGTGAGTAAGTGTTTCTATGATGTTTAGAAATGATTGGCCTTTATGAAAGAGGGGAATAATGGTGGACTTTAGGCATGACAATGGAGAAGAGGGTATTCTTTATACCTCCCATACTACAACTGGATATAAGTGTATAGCCAGTAGTTTTCAAAGAGATAAACAGTTAAATGATGGGGTTATTTTTTATGCCAAACACATTGTTGGCTCGGACGGTCACCCGTATACGGAAGTGGGGCTTTCGGGTTTGCTGGATAACGAGAGACAGCCGGCCATCAATCAGATAAAAAATGATCTAAAAAATGCAGGTTTTATTGAAGTGATGGATCTTTCTTCGGTGGCAAACAATGCCATGGCCTACAGCGAACATAAATGTGCGGATCATGACAGTGTTGCGGTCAGAGTGTGTGCCGGAAAAGGCAGTATCAGCAAAATTGTGGACATATTGGCTAAGATGATTTTTGAATCTTCACGTGAATTTGTCAAAGAGCAGGAATCTATCCCTGATGTGTTGTTTGAATCTATATTAGATTCAATGGGCGAAGAGATGGATCGTGGCCCTGGCGGACACGATATGGCGGTGAAGAAAGCAAGAGATTTGGCTAATTTATTTGAGAACGGAATTATCTGGGAAAATTCTCTTATGAATTAGGCACAGAAAAGAGAGGAGGCGTATTTTAAGTAAGAAGTATGTCTAGAGAGGGTGAAGAAAGGCTACATAAACATGTAGCCTTTTTCTATTTTGACTACAAAGAACCTTCTTGAAAGCGTTGTTCAATCTCACGTATGGCTTGGAAATGCAGGTCTGTCATCTTTTCACGAACTTCTTCTTCGGTAATGTCCATACCAGCATTTTGAATGTCATTAAGAATTTTTTTCACCACCGCACCGTCTTCTTTATTCTCAACGCCAAAGCGGACGATGGACAACGCATATTCCAGAGCCTTCTCATCGTCCAGCTGCATAAATTCAGAGGCCCAAAGCCCAAGAAGCTTCCTGCGACGGGATGTGGCTTTAAAATTTAATTCTTCGTCTTTGAAAAACTTTGATTCAAGCGCTTTGCCTTTGTCTTGAAGTGTTGTCATAATGGTAATTATCCTCTATATTGGTCAACAAAGTTAGCAAGAACATTAAAAAACTAACTTAATGGTTGAAAATCAAATATTTCACCCTATAAAGCTAGGTGAATCGAGCTTACTAATTTTATAGCAAGCTACACATATATACAAGGAAGTTTCATGTCACGCAATAACCCGTTATATGAAGGTAAGGCAAAAATTCTTTATGAAGGGCCTGAACCCGGCACAATAATACAATATTTCAAGGACGATACCACGGCTGGAAACGGCGAAAAGCACGAAGTGATATCGGGCAAGGGCGTTTTAAATAACCGTATTTCAGAATATCTTCTCACGGCGTTGGAAGAAATAGGGATCAACACACATTTTATAAAAACCCTTAATATGCGCGAACAGTTGGTCAAAGCGGTGGAAATTATTCCCATCGAAGTGGTGGTGCGTAATATTACCGCCGGCAGTCTGGCTAAAAGATTTGGCGTTGATGAGGGCATTGTGCTTCCGCAGCCCATTATCGAATATTATCTTAAAAGCGATAAATTAAACGATCCAATGGTCACAAGGGAGCATATTACTACCTTTGAATGGGCAATAGAAGAAGAGCTTGAAGAGATTGGTCGCATTGCGCTTCGGGTCAATGATTTTCTCACTGGCCTGTTTAAATCGGTGAAAATACGACTGGTTGATTTTAAACTTGAGTTTGGTCGTGTTTACGATGAGGAAGGTAATATTTACATATTGGTGGCGGATGAAATCAGCCCGGACTCATGTCGCTTGTGGGACGTTGAAACCGGCCAGAAACTTGACAAAGACCTGTTCCGTCGTAACGAAGGTGACATCGCAAAAGCCTATCATGAAGTTGCTAGACGTCTGGGTATAATAGACGGTGATAATAATGTGATTGATGAAGAAAAAGGTAATGTTCAGCCAATTACGCCGGTTGTTAAAACCAACCCCTCCCCGATTACAAAAAATAAAAATCCCAAGAAAGATAAATAGAGAGAGAAATGAAAGCAAAGATTTACATTACACTTAAAAACGGGGTGCTTGATCCACAAGGAAAGGCCATAGAAGGCTCACTTGGCCATCTTGGATTTGATGGAGTCACCAATGTGCGTCAAGGCAAGTTTATTGAAGTTGAGCTTAATGAGAGTGACATTCAAACAGCAGAGAAAAAGGTCGACGATATGTGTAAGAAACTTTTGGCCAACACGGTGATAGAAAATTATTCATTTGAAGTGGAAGCGGCGTAAATGAAGGCATCAATTGTTGTGTTCCCTGGGTCCAATTGCGACCGTGACATGAAAGTAGCACTGGAAGGGTGTGGCGTACAGGTAACTATGGTGTGGCATGCAGACAGTACATTGCCTAAAAGTGATTTAGTGGTATTGCCGGGCGGGTTTTCCTATGGGGATTATTTGCGCTGTGGCGGCATTGCGGCCAAGTCCCCTATTATGCGTGATGTGATCAAACATGCAGAGAGTGGAGGGCATACTTTGGGAATTTGCAACGGTTTTCAGATTTTAACTGAAACCCAGCTTTTGCCAGGCACATTGATGCGCAACCGCGGCCTTAATTTCATCTGTAAAGATGTGACGCTTAAAGTAGATAATAATAGCACATCATTTGCCAATCGTTATGCAGCGGGCGAGGTTGTCACCATTCCTATTGCACACCACGATGGCAATTATTTTGCCTCGCAAGAAGTAATACAATCCTTGCAGGATAATGAGCAGATTGCGTTTACCTATTGTGATGAATCCGGTGCGGTTAATGACAATGTTAACCCCAACGGGTCGTTGAAAAACATTGCAGGAATCTACAATGAAGAGAAAAATATTTTAGGCATGATGCCACATCCTGAGCGTTTGTGGGAAGACGCGCTCGGTGGCACAGATGGGCGTGGCCTGTTTGATTCATTGGTACAAAGCTTTAGTTAACAGGATTTTCTATGACAGCACTACAACATAACATAACATCAGAAATTGTGGCAGAGCATGGTTTTACGCCTGAAGAATATGAAAAAGTGCTCTCCATAATGGGTCGGGAGCCCAACATGGTGGAGCTGGGCATTTTCTCGGTGATGTGGAGTGAGCATTGTTCTTATAAATCCACCCGTAAGCACATTAAAAAGTTGCCCACCAAAGGTCCGCAAGTCATTTGTGGCCCGGGTGAAAATGCTGGTGTGGTGGATATTGGTGATGGACAAGCGGCGATTTTCAAAATGGAATCGCACAATCACCCTTCTTTTATTGAACCTTATCAAGGTGCGGCAACGGGTGTGGGTGGTATCATGCGCGACATTTTCACTATGGGCGCGCGCCCCATCGCCAATTTAAATGCACTAAGATTCGGAGACTTTTCCAATGCTAAAACCCGTCATCTGGTCAGCGGTGTGGTTGCTGGAATAGGTGGTTATGGCAATTGTATGGGTGTGCCAACGGTTGGTGGTGAGTGCCAGTTTGACAGCAGCTATAACGATAATATTCTGGTCAATGCCATGTGTGTGGGTTTGGCGGATTCGGATAAGATTTTTTATTCTGCGGCAGCGGAAGTGGGTGCGCCGATATTGTATGCTGGGTCGGAAACAGGTCGTGATGGCATTCACGGAGCGACGATGGCCTCGGCGGAATTTGACGACGATTCAGATGAAAAACGCCCTACCGTGCAAGTAGGAGACCCGTTTGCCGAAAAAAGAGTGATGGAAGCCTGTTTGGAACTGATGAAAGAGGACGCAATCATCGCCATTCAAGACATGGGTGCGGCTGGATTGACTTGTTCTACCCTTGAAATGGCGGACAAAGGCGGAACCGGTGTCGAGCTGATTCTCGACGATGTGCCTGTGCGTGAAGAAGGGATGATTCCGTATGAAATTATGCTCTCTGAAAGCCAGGAGCGTATGTTGATGGTCATCAAGCCGGGCAAGGAAGACGTTGCGCATAAAGTCTTTGCCAAATGGGAGGTGCCGTCTGCCATCATTGGGCATTTAACCGACACAAAGCGGATGATTCTTAAATTTAAGGGGCACATAGTAGCTGATTTGCCGGTGTCTCCATTGTCAGACGAAGCACCGATATATGACAGAGCATGGAAGCCAACCGAAAAAGCAGATTATTTGTCGATCAACAGCAAGACTGCCAATATTGAACTGATTACCATACTAAAAAAATTGCTTGCCACACCAGAGCTTTGCTCCAAGCGTTGGATTTGGGAGCAATATGACCATATGGTAATGGGCGATACATTGCAACGTCCTGGTGGTGATGCGGCAGTGGTGCGCATTCACGGCACGAACAAAGCCCTTGCCATGACCAGTGATTGTACCCCACGCTATTGTTATGCTGACCCGGTTGAAGGCGGCAAGCAGGCTGTGGCTGAAGCATGGAGAAATTTGACCGCTGTGGGAGCAAAACCTTTGGCGATTACCAATTGCTTGAATTTTGGTAACCCACAAAAACCTGAGATTATGGGGCAGATTGTGGGTTGTTTGGTGGGAATGAAAGAAGCCTGTGAAGTGCTTGAGTTCCCTGTGGTTTCCGGCAATGCCTCGCTCTATAATGAAACCAATGGGGAGGGCATCAAACCTACACCGGCCATTGGCGGCATAGGGCTGATTACAGACGCGCAGAAATATGCCACCATTGATTTTAAAGCGCCTGCACAGACCATCATCCGTATTGGTGATATGAAAGGTCATCTTGGGGCATCATTGTATCAGGAAGAATTCTTAGGCAACATAAAAAGCGCGCCACCACCGGTAGATCTAGAGATGGAAAAACGTCACGGTGATTTTATCCGCTTAGCTATTAAGAAAGGTTGGGTGA
Source organism: Alphaproteobacteria bacterium (assembly GCA_030429625.1). Classification (GTDB taxonomy): domain Bacteria; phylum Pseudomonadota; class Alphaproteobacteria; order Rickettsiales; family UBA8987; genus JAUIFA01. The sequence continues at coordinate 93,218 of JAUIFA010000001.1, forward strand.
CGGCCTGTCATGATGTGTCTGATGGTGGTCAGCTCGTAGCGATTACTGAAATGGCCTTAGCAGGTGGAATGGGTGCGAATATTGATATTGCGCCGGACATTGCCCGTGCCTTTGGCGAAGACCAAGGGCGTTATATTGTTACCGCAACAGCCGAAATGGCTGAACGAATATTAACCTCAGCACCAGAAAAAGGCGTAACGGCCATTGTGGTAGGTGAAACTGGCGGCGACAGTTTGGTTATTGGGGACAGTAAAGTTTCCGTTGAGGAGCTTAAAGCTATCAATGAAAAAACATTGCCTGATTATATGGCCGGATAGATTATTTCTTAATACGATCAATGTATAAAAACGCAATGGCACCAAACATAGAGGCCAGAGTGTTAATCATAAAATAAAGCAAAGAAAGGGTTACACCCAACTCCGCATCAAGCGCCAATAAAGGGGCGGCATAGAAGAAGGTGGCCTCCCTTAAACCTACGCCACCAATAGAAATCGGCAATATCGAAACGATCGACGAAATCATAAAGAGAATAACATAATCAATCGTTTGAAAAGCATGACCCAGTGCGTGCAGCAAAAGCACCACCGTAACAACTACCGAACCTTGGGCAATGGCCGAGTAAAATCCAGCAATGATTTGGGTCATTAAGGATTCTTTGAGCATGTAGCGCGCCAGAATGTAATAAGAGGGAAACAACCCGATTACAGCAAGAATTAAGAGAGGAATAGCGTAATCAAATTCCAGTACGTTCTGACTAAAAAAACAGGCAAGAAGTGTGTACAATATCAGCAGCAATAAACCATTTCCCCGCCCAGAAATGATACAGCGTAGGGAAGTTTTCCAGGAAAATCCCCGTTTCTTTTTTAGATAATAGGCCTTATAGCCATCACCGCCAATACCGCCGGGTAGGATGAGGTTAAACAACATGCCTACATAATACAGAGCCACAGCAAAGGCAACACTCAACCTCAAACCGGCGGCAGCAAAATAATGCCGCATACGCAGACCACTGGCCATCTGACCTATATTAAGTGCTATTAAACCAAGCAAGGCATAGAACAAATTTATCTCTTTGGCGTATATTAGAATTTTATCCAGATCAGCTTGTCCAATGACCAGTGCCAGTGCCCCAACGGTTAAGCCAAGTTTGGTAAAAAAGATCAGGCGTTTCTTGGGTGAGGGGGTGTCGTGAGGAATTTCCGGGATATGCAAATCACTCATCAAATGTTCTCATCGTCCAATTTTCCGCCGGTATAGCTACGCGAAATAATATAAGGGGTTTTGTTTTGTGAGCCAAAATAGGTCCGCATTTGTAATTCAGCAAGGAAGCCAGTGCCAATGAGTTGAATGCCTACCAAAATAAATAAGATACCCACGAAGAAAAGTGGTCGCCCGCCAATGTCCTCGCCAAATAGTTTTAAGATTAACAAATAGAACTCTATCACAAAGCCAAGGCCACCAAAGGCAATGCCCCATGTGCCAAATAAATGCATGGGCTTTTGGCGGTAGCGGATGAAAAACGCCATAAGTAAAAGATCACTAGCAACTTTAAAGGTACGACCAAGGCCATATTTTGAGACACCAAATTGACGAGGGTGGTGTTTGACGTCCATTTCAGCAATTTTGGCCCCTTTGATGTCCGCCAGAATGGGAATAAAACGATGCAGTTCCCCATAAAGATCAAGATTCTGGGCGATTTCCCGTTTAAATAATTTCAAACTACAGCCAAGGTCGCGTACTTTGGTGTTACTGATTTTGCGAATCAGCTTATTGGCAATGAGGCTGGGGATTTTACGTAAGAACATACCATCCTTGCGATTGGCACGTCTGCCAGCAACAATATCCAGTTTTTCATCCTCTAACTTTTTGATCATCATCGGGATATCACTGGGGTCATTTTGCAGGTCACCGTCCAATGTGGCGATGTATTTACCAGTAGCTGCGGCAATGCCAGCGGCCATGGCCGAAGTCTGGCCAAAGTTTCGGGCAAACACCTTCAAACGCACCGTATCTTTCTTAAGACCTATGACCGTGTCAACAGTGTTATCACTTGACCCGTCATCCACAAAGATAATTTCATAAGAGATGTCTTTCAATGCGCCTTCCACCGCTTGTACCATAGGAAGAATATTGTCCTCTTCGTTGTAGATAGGGATGACAACGGAGAGTGTAAAAGGGTTTTGAGCCGCTGGATTTTTTTTGTTTACCATAATTGTCACTTGTATAAAAGCTGTGCCTGTTTATTATAACCATATGGGAGAAATTAAAGCAACAAAACCTCAATTTATTCACCTTAGGGCGCATAGTGCTTACTCACTATCTGAAGGTGCTATTAAAGTCAAGGAACTGGTTGAATTGGCCGCAGATAATTGCATGCCTGCCATTGCTATTTCCGACAGTGGTAATCTGTTCGGTGCGTTGGAGTTTTCGCAAGCTGCCATTGAAGTAGGTGTCCAGCCTATCATTGCGGTGGAGGTAAATTTCTGTCTGGAGCACAAGGATGAAAACTCGGAACCGGTGACAGGAAAATCTGTCTTAATTGCCAAGAATGAAATCGGGTATTACAACCTGCTAAAGCTTGTCAGCCGGTCGTATCTGGAAGCAGAGGATCAGAGTTTTCCCATCCTGTACAAAGAGTATTTATCTGAGAATCTGGCCAAAGGGATCATCTTTTTAACCGGAGGAAATAACGGATTGCTCAACAAGGCCATTATCAATGGCAACCAAAAACAAAAAAGCAAAATTGTAGATACATTGTTATTACTTTTCGGTGATAATCTCTACATAGAAATCAATCGCTTTGGCACAGAAGAAGAGGCGGTTACTGAGCCAGAGTTATTGAGAATAGCGTTTGATAAAAACATTGCGCTTGTGGCAACAAATAACGTGATGTTTGCGGATTTTAGCATGTATGAGGCGCAGGATATCTTAATGTGCATTGCCGGTGGTAACTATGTGTCGGATGCCAACCGTAAACGTTACAGCAAAGAGCATTATTTTAAAAGTCAGGAGCAGATGTGTGCGTTGTTTTCCGACATACCGGAAGCGGTGGAAAATACGGTAGAAATCGCCAAACGCTGTGCGGTGTTAAGTCCGGCAAGAAGCGCGATGTTGCCCAATATGGAAGTGGAGGGCAATACTGAGGAAGAAGAACTGCGTCGCATTGCGCAGGAGGGTTTGGAGGAACGTTTGCAGGATGTGGTGTTCCGTCAGGCAATCAGAGACAAAGAGGTGGGTGAAGAAAACACACAGGTAACGCTGACGAAGGAAGAAAAAGAAGCCATTGCTAAGCCATACCGTGAGCGGTTGGAGTTTGAGTTAGATGTAATTTGCCAGATGGGATTTTCGGGCTATTTTCTTATTGTCTCGGACTTTATAAGCTGGGCAAAGGAACAAGACATTCCTGTGGGGCCAGGGCGGGGATCGGGTGCAGGTTCGGTCGTCGCGTGGGTGATGCTGATCACCGATCTTGACCCGTTACGATACGGCTTGCTCTTTGAGCGGTTCTTGAATCCGGAACGTGTGTCGATGCCGGATTTTGATATTGATTTCTGTCAGGACAGGCGTGAGGAGGTCATCCGTTACGTGCAGCAGAAATATGGCCATGATAGGGTGGCGCAGATCATTACCTTTGGTAAATTGCAAGCCAAAGCGGTACTGCGTGATGTGGGTAGAGTGTTGCAAATGCCCTATTCTCAGGTGGACAAAATGTGCAAACTGATTCCGTTTAATCCGGCCAACCCGATTACTTTGCAGGAAGCCATTGATTTGGATCCCACCTTTAAACAAGAGGCAAAAAACGACGAGCAGGTGGCAAAACTGCTGGAAATTGGTCTGAAGCTGGAGGGAATGTTTCGCCATGCGGGAACGCACGCAGCGGGGGTGGTCATTGGGGCACAGCCGCTAGACGAACTCGTGCCACTTTATCGCGATCCGCGCACGCCGTTACCGGCCACTCAATTTTCTATGAAATATGCGGAGATGGCAGGGTTGGTCAAATTTGACTTTTTGGGGCTAAAAACCCTTACCACCATTTCCAACATATGCAAGCTGATCCGTCAACAAGGGCAAGAGATTGACATCAACCATATTCCATTGGACGATAAAGCCACGTTTGAAATGTTGGGGCGGGGAGAGTCAACCGGTGTGTTCCAGATGGAGTCGGCCGGCATGCGCGACGCATTGCGTAAGATGAAGCCGGACACGATTGAGGATCTGATTGCTTTGATTTCTTTATACCGCCCAGGACCAATGGAAAACATCCCCACCTACATCGCCCGTAAACATGGCCGAGAAAGGCCTGATTACCTGCATCCAAAGCTTGAGCCCTGTTTGAAAGAAACTTTTGGGGTAATCATCTATCAAGAACAGGTGATGGAAATTGCTAAGGTGCTGGCAGGGTATAGTCTTGGCGGAGCGGATTTGTTACGTCGTGCGATGGGCAAGAAGATTGCTTCAGAGATGGATCAACAGCGCGCTCTCTTTATGGAAGGGGCAAAAAAAAACGGAGTGGACCCCAAACAGGCTGGAAAGATTTTTGATTTGGTGGCCAAATTTGCCGGTTATGGTTTTAATAAGTCCCACGCTGCGGCCTATGCCTGGATTGGCTATCAAACCGCCTATTTAAAAGCCAATTATCCGGTGGAATTTTTGGCCGGATCAATGAACATCGACATCGGCGATACGGATAAGCTCAGTATTTTTGCCCGCGAAGCGGCATATAATAAAATTACACTTTTACAGCCAGACATCAATAAATCTGTGGCTGAATTTGGAGTTGAGGCTACAGAAGATGGTGCCAATGCCATACGTTACGGCCTAGCCGGATTAAAAGGGGTAGGCAAAGAAGCTATGGATCTTATGGTGGCGGAGCGTACCAGTGGCAAAGAATTCAGTGATATTTTTGACATGGCACGCCGATGCGGTAATAAAATAATTAACAAGCGACAGATTGAAAGTCTTGCCAAAGCCGGAGCGTTTGATGGGTTTGGCCTCTCACGCAGAGCTGTGTTTGAGGGCGCGCCCTCTCTGGTTCGCTACAGTCAGATGATTGCAGAAGAAAAACAATCCAACCAAAGCAATTTGTTTGGTGGAGCTACGGAAGATACCAGCATTACCACATCAGGCATTTTACCTGAGTTGGAGGAGTGGGAAGACGCAGAAAAATACCAACAAGAATATCATGCCGTAGGGTTTTATCTCACGGGTCATCCATTGGAGGCCTATCGTAAGGAAATTATCAATATTCCTACGCTTATATATGCCAACCAAATGGAAGAAAAAATTTCTATGGACGGTGGAAAATATAAAATATGTGCCATTACCACAGCGATTACCATGCGCTCTTCCAAAAGGGGACGCTTTGCGTACTTGCATGTGTCGGACCCAACGGGAGATGTGGAACTTTCAATCTTTGATGAAAAAACAATTGATGAAAATATTGAGAATTTTAACAATGGGGTTCCCTTGTTGCTTTCGGTGGATGCCCGCAGAGATGAAGGCGGAATCCGATTGCAGGTAGACAATATTGAAATTCTTGATAAGTATCTGAAAAACAAGAAAATATCTATATCTTTAGACATTAATGAAGGAGCAAAAATAACCGGGAAAGATCTGATGCAGATCAGTAGTCTCATTGAAAATAATGACAAAGGCAGGGCACAGATTGCCTTTGTGTATGTTACGGATGCCCATATCAAAACCACTGTAAAATTACCCGGATATTACACGTTGCCAGCGGAATATGAGTCGGCCTTCAGTGCGATAGAATACGTAAAGTCGGTTGTAATAAACTAACGATATACTGTAGCTATGGTATACTCAGTCACGCTATCTATATAATTTCTAGACAATTTTAAACATTTATATTATACCTTTAACCTGATATGAATTTTACTCGTGAAGAGACCCATTAAGAACTACGTGTGTTTATATATATGAAGAAATTATTTATTTTTGCTTTTACAGCTGCCCTATTTTTATTGTCTTATAAACCAGCCTTGGCTGATTCTACCCCTGTCCCTCTGCCTCCCTTGCCCGGTTTTGCTTCTGTAGAAGAAGCACAGCAACTTTCCGAGAGTGTAGAAAAGGAAGAAAAAGCAGAGATGCCAAAACTTGAAGATCTTCCAGAATTTGCTGACGTTGAAGAAGAAAATACCTCTGAAGATTTGCCAACGCTTGAGGATTTACCAGAATTTGATGAGGCGGGAACAGATGAGGTGGATCATGAGGGAGCAAACACCCTTGTTGAGGACGCATTAGGCGTATTAAAAAGCAGTACCATCAAGTCCGCTCATGCGGATGCTGAACCGTCAAACGACATTGATGAAGAGGTAACAACCGAATCAATATTAGAAATGGCTGACGATGTGCTTCAGGCAAGCAAAGATTCGGTGAGAGAAAATATTTCAGAAATTGAGCAAACCGATATGTCAGATTTGTCTATTGAGATGGATATGGATGAAGAAGAGTCTGACATGGAAGGGGAATTGCTGTCTGAGGAAATCATTCAGGCTCAGGAAGAGTTGCCCGCGCTTGAAGCTGAGATTGAGATGGCCGAAGACGATGTGCCAGTATTGCAGCTTGAAGAAAGTGTGGATACGGCGGAGCAAGACGTTGTGGCCGTGGCAGAAGAAGTGGAAGAAGAAATCCAGGACATAGTCTCCCAAGATTCAGTGGAAGAAGCTGAGGTAATGGATTTAGACATGGAAGACATGGATATTACTTCTGAAGAGCTGGAAACACAGGCATTTGAAGAATTTGATGATAAGGCAGAAGAATTTTCAGACATGGAAGACATGGATGAGGAGGAAGCCCTACCATCCCTAGAACAAGAGCTGGATATGGCGGAAGAGGGCGATATAGATGGTCTTGATGATATGCCAGAGGCTGAACTTGTGGAGTCAGAACCAATTTCCGATATAAACCACACGCTTGTTCAAGATATTCCCGCAGAGCTTCCAGACATGCAGGTGCCTGAGGTTGAGAGCGGTACAGACAATGCGGAAGATTTGTTTGCGCAAGAAATTTTAGATTTGCCAGAGTCTCCTGTTGAAACGGCTAAGGACATGCCAGAATCAGAAGCGCTGGAAGTAACCGTAGAAAAACAAGATATTGAAGATTTGTCCAAGGCATTTGGAGCCGATGAAAAGGAACAGGCAGAGCTTGAGGCACTGTTTGCGGAAGAGGGCTTGCCGGCTCCAGACATTAAAGAAGTAAAAGCCGCAGTTCAGGAAGAAATAGCACAGGACGATACCGATTGGGCAATTAGCAGCTGGTCTTTAAACGAACTTTCTAGCAAGGAAAAGCGTGATCAAGACGTCGCCGAGTTAGTAAATAAACGTAAAAACGCGCTTGCCAAAGACAATGACTTCGTTGTGCCAAACTTTATGTATAAGAGGGCATACAACAAATCAAATTCTCACCTGCCAAAGGCAATTTACCAAAGTGACCTTGATAGACAAATGGTCATGGCCGCCGCCAAAGGTGATATGGCGGGTGTGCGCTCTCTACTTAATTCTGGCGTGTCTGTAAATTCGGTGGACAATAATGGCAACAGCGCGTTGATGCTTGCTGTGGCAAATAACCATAAAGATCTTGTGAATCTTTTGATTCTAAGAGGAGCCGACATCAATGTGGCAAACAATGAAGGTGTGACAGCCCTGCATGTGGCTATTGATAAAAACAAGCCTTATTTTGTCAACATTCTTTTGTATAAAGGTGCGGATGTAAATGTTGCTAGTGCCAATGGTACGACGGCGCTGATGCGTGCGATTATGGCAAACAATGATGTGGTATTTAACACATTGGTTGACAATGGTGCGAACATAAGAGCAACAACAAGGAATGACGTTACAGCATTGCACACAGCGGCGCAGCTTGGGCAGGTGCAAATGGTTGAACGGTTGCTTAAAGAAGGTGCCGTGCCAAACGCTAAAACCAAAGATGGTTTTGTCCCCGAAGAACTTGCGGTGATAAATGGGCATTCGCAAATTGCCTCCACAATTGCCCTGTTTACTGCCGAGCTTATCAAGCAGCATCAGGCAGAATTGCTCAAAGAACATAAACAAATCAAACAAGAGCGGGAAGAGTTGGCACAGGCCATGTCCATGCCGTTTGATGGGGAAAGAAGATACAATCGGCTAAACAAGGCTGAGCAACATATCTGGGATCAGCGTTTGAGAAACTGGGTTAATGTGCAAAATAATTTTGATGATTTAAATTTAGAAGATAAAATACTCTGGAACGATCGCCGGAAAAAATTACAATCTATTTACGCTCAGCAGCTTTTTGCCTCTTTAACGGAGTTAGGTGCGGATCCGATTGCTATGGTATCGCATTGGGATGAATTTGAAAAATCTCTTCCACAGATCATTGAAGAGAAAAAACAGCGCAAAGAACAAATGCTAAAACTTATATCGGATTGGAAGGCAACAGATGCGCAGTTTGACACAATGTCTTTTGAGGAGAGGGTCGCTGCCAACACCAAGCGCATACAAATGCTTGAGAAATTGTTGGGCGGTAAAGAGTCGGGTGAATTGTCTGATGTGTTCTTCGAATTGCCCATTGAAGAGCGTGAGCAATTACGCGCTTCCATGGCCAAATGGGATGTTTTTGAACGCACCATTGATGTGGAGGATCCCGAAGCACAATTTATCTCAAAATCCGCAGGGGTAGACTCTGTGCCTTCATCGCAAGACATTGATATGGAACAAATATTGATGGATAAGCAAGATCTGATGCAGCAAGACATTGAGTTTGACCAAAAATAAATTTCTCTAAGTATATCCTTGAAATTTAATCGGATCTGGCTAATAAACTATCATCGTTTAAAATTCAGGAGAGAAATTCATGTCGGACACATTCGATAAATCAAAATTACCAAGCAGACATGTCACCGAAGGGCCGGAACGTGCCCCCCATCGTTCGTATTATTACGCCATGGGGATGACGGAGGCACAAATCCATCAGCCATTGGTGGGGGTGGTCAGTACGTGGAACGAAGCCGCCCCATGTAATATTGCGCTACAGCGTCAGGCACAGGTAGCCAAAAAAGGCGTGTGGGCGGCCGGTGGTACTCCGCGTGAATTTACAACCATTACGGTGACCGATGGTATTGCCATGGGGCATCAGGGCATGAAATCCTCTCTGGTCAGCCGTGAGGTGATTGCCGATTCAACCGAATTGACTGTGCGTGGGCATTGTTATGACGCTTTGGTTGGCCTTGCCGGCTGTGATAAATCCCTACCCGGCTTGATGATGGCCATGTGCCGTTTGAACATTCCTTCGGTCTTTATGTATGGTGGCTCTATTCTGCCGGGAAAATATAAAGGTAAAGACGTGACAGTGGTAGACGTATTTGAGGGCGTGGGCAAATATGAGGCAGGCAATATGGACGCATCAGAATTGCATGATCTTGAACAAGTGGCTTGCCCATCTTCTGGATCTTGCGGGGGTCAGTTTACCGCCAACACGATGGCCTGTGTGAGCGAAGCCATTGGCTTGGCGTTGCCAGGGTCTGCCGGTGCGCCAGCGCCCTATGAAACACGGGACGATTATGCGTTTGAATCAGGCAAAGCGGTGATGGAATTGATCAAAACTGGCCTGCGCCCACGCGATATTGTGACCCGTAAAGCGTTGGAAAATGCGGCGCGTGTGGTGGCGGCCACAGGTGGTTCTACTAATGCGGGGTTACATTTGCCCGCCATTGCCAGCGAATGTGGTATTGAATTTACTTTGGCAGATGTGGGAGAGATTTTCCGCTCGACTCCTTATATCTCTGATTTAAAACCCGGCGGCAAATACGTGGCCAAAGACATGTACGACATTGGTGGTGTTCAGGTGGTGATTAAAGAGCTTCTTAAGGCGGGTTATATCCATGGCGATTGTATCACGGTGACCGGCAAAACCATTGCGGAGAATTGTGCCGATGCACGAGATGCCGATGGTAAAGTGGTTTATTCCGTTAAGAACTGTTTATCAGAAACCGGCGGAGTGGTGACGTTGAAAGGCAATTTGGCGCCGGAAGGTTGTATTGTGAAGATTGCTGGTATGAGTCGCCTTCGCCATGAAGGTCCGGCTCGAGTTTTCGATTGTGAAGAAGATGCGTTTGAAGCGGTTAAAAAGCAGGATTACAAAGAGGGCGATGTAATCGTCATCCGTTATGAAGGGCCAAAGGGTGGGCCGGGTATGCGTGAGATGTTATCTACCACTGCCGCTTTGGCCGGTCAGGGTATGAGTAATGTTGCCTTGATCACTGATGGGCGTTTTTCCGGTGGAACACGTGGCTTCTGCATTGGCCATGTGGGACCTGAAGCGGCCGATGGCGGTCCGATTGCCTTGCTTAAAGACGGTGACATGATTACACTCGATGCGACAAAGGGGGAGATATCGGTTGCGCTTTCGGATGCTGAGCTTGCTGACCGTAAGAAGGCTTGGAAGCCAAGACTCAACGAGTATCAATCCGGCACATTGTGGAAATATGCCAACTCGGTAGGGCCAGCGTATAAAGGGGCGTTGACGCATCCTGGGGCTAAGTCAGAAGTTAAGCAATATAAAGATATATAAAATGAATAAAACCGCACAGTCTGCTAGTATCGATGAGCAAGAGGTTAAAAAATTCTCTGCCATGGCGGATCAATGGTGGGACGAAGAGGGCAAGTTTAAACCGCTCCATAAATTTAATCCGGTGCGCATTGCCTATATTCGTGACCATTTGTGCCAGCATTTTGGCCGTGATACCATGCAGGATAAGCCCCTTAATGGACTCAAGATTCTAGATGTAGGCTGTGGAGGTGGGCTACTTTCTGTACCGCTCTCACGCCTTGGTGCAAAGGTCATGGGCATTGATGCCAGCCAAACGAACATTTGCGTTGCCCAGACTCATGCTAAGGACAATGATCTTAAAATTGACTATCAGTGTATTTCGGCAGAAGAGCTTGCGGCAAAAGGTAAAAAATTTGATGTCGTTTTAAATATGGAGGTGTTGGAGCATGTAGCGGATGTGCCGGGATTTTTACAGGCTTCCTCCCAGTTGGTGGCATCGGGAGGTGTGATGTTTGCGGCCACGCTTAACCGTACTGCCAAAAGCTACGCTTTTGCGATTATTGGTGCAGAATATGTGTTAAACTGGTTGCCGCGCGGCACGCATGATTGGAAAAAATTCTTAAAACCCCATGAAATAGATAAGGTCACATCCTTACACGGTTTAAAGCTGCATGAAATGGTCGGGGTCGGCTATAACCCACTTAACGACAGTTGGAAGCTGAGCAACGACATTTCTATCAACTACATGATGCTTTTTATAAAAGAATGAGGGTCATTTTTCCGCAGGTTTGTCTGCCGCACCGATAATAGGCTGTTTCTCAACTTTATTTTCTTCCTCCACCACAGCCTCATTGTTTATCACAGGCATGGATTCAGGAATGGTTTCTTTTATGTTGCGGACAAATTTGATGGCCGGTTGCCACATTTTGTCTTTAATAGAGCCTACCAGATTATGCATCACGTCTTCATCGAGCTTTAATACGCGGATACCTTCGCGTTCATCAATCATATTATCGGTTGAAACACTGTGATTAATGATGGCTGGGCGTTTTTTAATGATTGGTGCGTACAAGGTTAGATTATCGTCCTCTAGCGTGTAGTAGAACATGGCTTGTGCATCTGGGCCTTTTAGAAGAAGAAATTTATAACCGTCCCATGTTAGGGTCTTCATGTCGGTTTGAGACACACGATCGCCTTTGACCGGATCAATCTGTATCAATTTATCGTCGTCACGGACAATAAGAAATTGTTCCTTGCGTACCGGCTCTTTGTACCACTGCCCAGGAAAATCACTGTCTACTTCAGCCCTGTCCCACATTGCTCCAAAATCTTCCACCAGCAAACAGCTGCTTAAGCAGACAATAAGAACTGATAACATAGCCAATAAACGCATTATTTACAAAGCTCCACAAGTTTTTCAATGTTTTTAATTTCTTCTTCAAACGCTTCTTTTTCGGGCTCAGAAATTGACGCTGCAAGTTTATCCTTAGTTACGGATAACAAAGCCTTTGCTTCAGATTTTGAGAATTTATCAAGGTCAAACGCATCGGTCGCCAAAATAGTGCAACGATCACCAGTGACTTCAGCAAAGCCACCCGTAACAAAGATTTGCCCACTGATTGTGTCTTTCTCATACAGGCTGATAACCCCTGGACAGAGCGTTGAGATAAGGTTTGAATGCGCCTCTAAAACCCCAAATTCTCCTTCGGAACCTGGAATTACAGCCATGGTCACCTCTTCAGAAGAGACTACTTTTTCAGGTGTTACAAGATCAACTGTTAGCATGTTTTATCCTTATCCAACAACAAATGTCTAAGCAGCCTCAGAGGCGATTTTCTTAGCTTTCTCAATGGCTTCTTCAATGGTTCCTACCATATAGAAGGAATTTTCAGGAAGGTCATCATAATCACCTTCTACAATACCCTTAAACCCTTTAATGGTATCTTGCAAGCCTACAAGCACACCTGGGGAGCCGGTAAAGACTTCAGCCACATGGAACGGTTGAGAAAGAAAACGTTGGATTTTACGCGCACGTGAAACCACCAATTTGTCTTCTTCAGAAAGTTCATCCATACCAAGAATAGCGATGATGTCTTGCAGAGATTTATAAGTCTGCAGCACGCGTTGTACTTCACGCGCTATTTTATAGTGCTCTTCGCCAACAATTTTAGGATCAAGAATACGAGAGGTAGAATCCAGAGGATCCACCGCAGGGTAAATTCCTAATTCTGCAATTTGACGGGACAACACGGTAGTCGCATCCAAGTGGGCAAAGGACGTTGCCGGAGCTGGATCTGTCAAGTCATCCGCCGGTACGTAAATCGCCTGTACGGAAGTAATCGAACCTTTGTTTGTAGACGTGATACGTTCTTGCATTTGTCCCATTTCAGTCGATAGAGTTGGCTGGTAACCCACGGCTGAAGGGATACGACCCAACAGTGCCGATACTTCAGAACCGGCCTGTGTGAAACGGAACACATTGTCCATAAAGAACAATACGTCTTGCCCTTCTTTATCACGGAAATATTCGGCAATGGTTAGACCAGTCAGACCGATACGCGCACGTGCCCCTGGTGGCTCATTCATTTGGCCATAAACCAGCGCAGCTTTAGATTTGCTGGGTTCATCCAAATTGATAACACCCGATTCCATCATTTCGTGGTACAAATCGTTACCTTCACGGGTACGTTCACCCACACCGGCAAAGACCGAATAGCCACCATGCGCTTTGGCGATGTTATTGATCAATTCCATGATCAGTACGGTTTTACCCACACCCGCACCACCAAACAGACCTACTTTACCACCTTTAGAATAAGGCGCAAGAAGATCCACTACCTTAATGCCGGTGACCAGAATTTCAGTGTCCGTTGATTGGTCAGCAAATTTTGGTGCTTCTTGGTGAATTGGCCAAGATTCTTTGGTTTTAACCGCGCCACGTTCGTCGATTGGGTTGCCCACTACGTCGAGAATACGTCCCAATGTTTCTGGACCAACCGGAACAGAAATAGGGCTGCCTGTGTCGGTCACTTCGGTGCCACGCACCAGACCATCGGTGGAATCCATAGCGATGGTACGTACAGAATTTTCACCCAAATGTTGTGCGACTTCTAACACCAGCGTTTTGCCGTTATGCTGCAATTCAAGCGCGTTTAAGATTTCAGGCAATTCACCGTCATCAAAACGTACGTCGACCACAGCTGAGATAACTTTGGTTATTTTACCGACTTTCTTTGTTTGTTTTTTAGGGGCCATTTTTTACTCCACTTTTTTACTTTCTTAATCCATTAAAAGGATTTTGTTTCTTTCATTAATTCATTATTTGTTTTGTCTGATTCCATAAACATTACTCTAAAATCTTCGAAATCTTTTCGAAGTATGTATAAAAAGAACCAGTAAGCAGCACCAATATTAACGCATAGAATAACTAAGAGGGCAATAATAGGGCCTAGTCCAACGCTAATCAAAGCGCCTGCCACAAAGGTTGCTGCAAGATTGGCGGCAATGTTTCTCCATTGCCATGCCCACCATAGTCGTCTGACCCGAGAAAGCGTTAAGCCTCTGTTATCGGTTGAATCTGCTGAAATGATATAAGGCACGCCTCTTTTGGAGAAAAAGACTTTGTTAAGAAAAAACTGCTTAAAATAATAATAAGAAGCCCAAATTACACCAATCCCAGCAATGATCTCTTTATAAGCCTTTGACGTTATTGGATTGATTCCTGTAATTTTAAAAACTATTGCACAAACAATATTTATGGCAATACCAATTAAAAGAATCCGCCAGAATATTCCCCACCAAATAGCAGTTGCCCTGATGTCCTCATGTTGTAATGATTGATTTTCAGTCATCATACACTCTCCGCCCCAGCAATAATTTCAATAAGCTCAGTGGTGATCGCAGCCTGACGGGAGCGGTTATACTGAAGCGTCAAATCGTTAATCATTTCACCGGCATTGCGAGTGGCATTGTCCATCGCCGTCATCCGTGAGCCTTGTTCCGAAGCCGAATTTTCCAGAATTGCATGGAAAATTTGTACCGCAACGTTGCGTGGCAATAATTCTTCGAGAACGGCCTCCTCTCCCGGTTCATAATCATAGGAGGACTGCACATCAGAGGCAGAATGTTCTTTATCTAAATTTCCAATTTCAAGGGGAATAAGCTGTTGAAACGTAACTTCTTGGGTCAGCGCATTGATAAATTTATTATACACGATGGAACAAGAATCAATTTCTTCCGATTGGAATAAGTCGATCACATGAACGGCCAGTTTCTCTGCATCGTCAAAGTCATAGCTGGCTCTATTGTCCGTTTTGGCTTTGTAACAGATCAGGCTTTCGTAACCAAAACGAAGCTGCTCCAGCCCTTTCCGGCCAAAAGTAATGAGTTTTACCTTTTTGCCTTGGCTCTGTAAGGCAGCGATTTTGTGTTTGGTTGCTTTGACAATAGAACTGTTGAAGCCACCACAAAGTCCCTTGTCCGCCGTAGCAACGATAATCAGGTGGGTTTTGTCCACAAGGTTTTGTTGTTCATCACGGTGACCAGAAAGCAGCTTGGGCGCTGTATCCACGCATATG
This sequence comes from Alphaproteobacteria bacterium, assembly GCA_030429625.1. Classification (GTDB taxonomy): domain Bacteria; phylum Pseudomonadota; class Alphaproteobacteria; order Rickettsiales; family UBA8987; genus JAUIFA01. The sequence continues at coordinate 108,340 of JAUIFA010000001.1, forward strand.
GCAGCCGCTAGAGTTGATAGCATACGTTCCATTTTTTCCGTATAAGGGCGTGCACGTTCAGCACGTTCCTGAGCCTGGCGCAACTTACTGGCGGCAACCATCTGCATCGCCCGCGTAATTTTACGCGTGGATTTTACACTGTCGATGCGGTTCTTAAGTTCTTTTAAGTTCGACACGTTTTACACCTAGCCTTTGACAAATACTTTTACGAGTTTTTTAAGAATATCATGCAGTTTGCCTTCAATATCCTTATCCAACACCTTCTTCGTGCGGATTGCATCCAACAAGTCAGCATGGCTGTCATGAATTTCACGCAATAAATTGGCTTCAAAATCCGTTACGTCCTCTGCTGGAATCGTGTCCAGATAGCCATTAACACCGGCAAAGATAGCAATGGTCTGCTCCTCAAATTTAAGAGGAGAATATTGATCTTGTTTCAACACTTCTACCAAACGTGCGCCACGGTTAAGCAATTGTTGTGTCGCCGCATCAAGGTCAGAGCCAAATTGGGCAAATGCTTCCATCTCACGATATTGTGCCAGTTCCAGCTTGATAGGCCCGGCGACTTGCTTCATCGCTTTTACTTGTGCCGCAGAACCCACACGGGATACGGATAGACCCACATTAACGGCCGGACGAATCCCCTTATAGAACAAGTTTGTTTCAAGGAAGATCTGTCCGTCTGTGATTGAAATCACGTTCGTTGGGATATACGCCGAAACATCACCACCTTGTGTTTCAATAATCGGTAGCGCGGTCAAAGAGCCAGCCCCTAACGCATCAGAAAGTTTTGCAGCACGTTCAAGCAAACGTGAATGCAGATAGAACACATCACCCGGATAAGCTTCACGCCCCGGTGGACGACGTAGCAACAACGACATTTCACGATAGGCCACCGCATGCTTAGAGAGATCGTCATAGGTGATCAGCGCATGCATGGAGTTATCACGGAAATACTCACCCATGGTACAGCCGGTATAAGGAGCAAGGAACTGCAATGGAGCTGCTTCAGAAGCCGTAGCCGCAACAATAATTGAATATTTTAGCGCACCTTCTTCTTCAAGCTTCTTAGCAATCTGCGCTACAGTAGAACGTTTTTGACCAATACACACATAGATGCAATAGATCTTATCTTCTTCATTATCACCATCATGTGCTGCACGTTGGTTGAGCATTGCGTCAATGGCAATAGCGGTTTTCCCAGTTTGCCTATCACCAATGATCAACTCCCGCTGACCACGTCCAATCGGGATCAAACCATCAATGGCCTTAATACCGGTTTGCACAGGCTGATGCACCGACTTACGGGCAATGATCCCCGGTGCTTTGGTTTCTACTGCTTTATAAGTCACGTTTTTTAAAGGGCCTTTGCCGTCAATTGGGTTACCAAGTGCGTCCACCACACGGCCAAGCAAACCTTTGCCGGTAGGTACTTCAACAATTTTACCCGTACGCTTAACAACATCACCTTCTTTGACATCTTTAGAGCTTCCGAACAATACTACGCCGACATTGTCTTCTTCAAGGTTGAGCGCCATTCCCACAGCGCCACCAGGAAATTCAAGCATCTCACCGGCTTGAGCTTGATCCAGCCCATGTACCGTAGCAATACCATCACCCACTGACACCACATGGCCAATTTCTTTAAGTTCACTCTCGCTAGAAAAATCAGCGATTTGTTTCTTCAGAATACCTGAAATTTCCGAAGCTCGGATTTCCATAATAACTTCCTTTCTTAAATAGTTTTAAAACCAGAGAACCAAGGTCAACTGGCATTTTTTAAATATAGTTTCGTGCTCTCAAGCTTTCCAGAGAGAGAGCAATCGAGCATTTGTGAACCAATCGTAACAATCAGACCACCCAAAATAGAGTCATCGACTTCTTCTTCCAGCAAGACAATCTTGCCGGTATTTTTAGAAAGCAACGATGTAATTTCTTTTAGTTCAGACTTCTTCAGAGCTTTTGCAGACGTGACGGTAGCTTTAACCTCGCCTTTGCTTTGGGACATAATTTCATCATAGGCAGTCACTATCTCGCGCATAATACTCAAACGTCCATTGGCACCGAGCACCACACAAAATTTGTGCGTAAGTTCTGAAATTTTAATTTTTGCAAAAATAGCAAGCGCGGCATTAGCAACCTGATCTTTGGGCAATATAGGGCTTTGAAGAACGGAGGAAAATTCTTCTGAAGAGTAGATTATATCGTCGATGGCGTTTAAATCTTTAGCAACTTCCTCAATTTTTTTGCCGTCATGAGCCAGATCGAACAACGCTTGGGCGTAACGGCGGGCAATGAGTGCCTTGCTAAACTGTTTCTTTGCCATAGTGACGATCTCTTATAATTTTTTGCTCAAACAAAGGGAGAATCTACACATTCACACTAGGCAAAATATGAATTTCTGGCTCTCCACTCAAAAATATGGGGCATGTCTAGCATATGAATTTTATGCTGGCAAGAGTAAGAATGAACTGTTTGGAAAAAAAATGCAATTAGCGGAGTAAGAACACACATTTACCAACTTGCAGACGCATGGTTTCGTTGGTCTGATTCTTCGTCAAAGTTATTTATTTTTTTACCGTCAGGCAGGTGATTATTTATCTCTGAGATGATATCATTGCGCAGATCTTCTATTTGTGTAGGCAACTTTGCACCGGTGATGTTTGAGGCCACCCCCAGCCGTTCAATTACCTTTTTCCCACCTGCTCCAAAGCCAAGTCCATAGGTATTTTCTAAATTGGCAAAGTTAAAATTCGCGCCGTCAATTTTTGTGTTGTATAATTTGGTGAAGGACAAATCTGCTTTTCTAAAATCACAATATTGTACATTCGCACCATCAAGCTGAACATCGGTGAGATTGGAATTTGTAAAGATAGTATGTTCGGCAGTGACCCCACTCAAGACAACTTTTGATAAATCATAATTTGAAAAGTCTCGTCCGGAAATATTAGAGTTGGTCATGTCAATGCACAAATCCTTCTGACCCTTGGAGAAGCTGGCCATTCTTGTAAGCCGTGTGAAGAGTTCACGTACTTTAGACTTACGCATGTCCACATTACGCAAATCTAAATCCCTAAGGTCGAGTACCCCGTTGACAAAGGAATCCTCCATACGAATAAGGAATTGTGTTGTGGTAATTGTTTGTAACATCTACATGACCTTACAGAATTTAGATTTAAATATGCCCCTTACCAAAACAATATAACACCATAAGGTGCAAAAATAAATACCGTATCTGTGTTTACTGTGATATTATTTAAATATTAATATCTTAGGTAAAGATTTATGGTAGAAACACCACACATATCACACATTGCCGCCAGCGGAAGTGGTGGGGGCAACAATCCATCAGGAGCCAGCAGTCAAACCACAGTTTTAAAAATACCATCTGGGCTGGAAAATCTGCAACCGGGTCGGGTGGTAGAGGCGGTGGTTGTCGGAAAAGATATGCATCAAAACACCCAACTGCATGTCAAGCAAGGCACTCAATTGGACGAGTTGACCGTTTCGAGCAAACTGCATTTACCAAAACAAAGCAGCCTGTTAATCAAGATTCTGGAAAACGCAGTAGGCAAGGACGGTCATGCGCATTTTAGAGCGCAAATACTTTCTGTGGATGGGAAAGAGCCAAATTTACCAAAAACAACAAACGGTGAAACCATAAAATATTCTGACATCTTAAGGGCGGTTTTGCCCAGCGGGGGTGGCACAGGAAAACCATCGCCTATAATTCCAAATCCGTCCGAAGAGGTAACGGTAGTCAATGTTTCTAAGGGGGCAGTTCTGGGGGCGGTGGTGGTCAAACCTAGCCCTCAGTCCTCACAATATTTACCCCAATCATCTTTGGCCAATGCTGCAGTAAAAGCCTATGGCGGGGAAGCAACCTCTCTTAAAGAATTTGATCAGGTGCAATTAAAGGTCATATCGTATAAGACAGATGGAGAAGTGGGTTTTAAGCCGTCTAATGCGACAACGAGCAACACAACAAAAGACGTGAGTTACAGTGCGTATCAAAAAGCCGGGGCGGAAGGCACGTATACAAAACCGTCAGGGGAAGGAATTTCAACCAAAGAAGCGGTTTCAGCATTTGCCAATCGTAATGCAGGGACACAAGCGCAAAATTCATCATTGATGGAACAATCAGGCAAAGTTTTTACGGCCAAAGTTATCGGAATAGAAAAATCCGGAGAGGCGGTATTGTCAAGTCCTTTAGGAACATTGACATTGTCTTCTGCTGTAAAATTAGCGCCGGGAAGCACACTAAATCTGGAGGTGATTTCTCATATGTTAAAATCAGAAATGGCCGAAGGCGCGCAGACAGATCAGAAATTTATTACCAACAATTACAAACAGGCTTTTTCCGGAGAAAATTCCCCATTGCATGGGTTGTTTAAACAGCTGCAATCCATTCAGGGTAGAGATGGTGGAATTATTCGGGATATTTTCCCCAGCAATAATAATCAGGCAGCGGCCAAATTATTGTGGTTTTTGTTCAACATACAAGGCGGCAGTGCTGCGGGCTGGATAGGGAAAGACAACACACAGATATTGGCCAAGTCCGACCAGAAAGACATCCTAAAGAAATTGGAAAACACGTTTTCTAATATGAGAAAATTATACAATGAAACCAATCAGGCAGGGTGGCATACGGCCATCTTTCCGTTTTACGATGGCGAGGATCTTCAATTTGGCAGGTTCTATTCCAGACAGGATGAGTCTGACAAAACCAAAGGCAATGATGTTCGGTTTCTTGTTGAACTTGAGCTAGACAATTTGGGGGAATTCCAATTGGACGGATTCATCAAAGAGAAGCCGTCAAAAGACAACATATACGGCAAACAGTTTGATCTTTACGTGCGTTATAAGAATGAGATTGATGGTGGAATGGAAAAAGAAATCAGAGAACTATTTGAGGCCTCTTTAGGTGCTTCCGGCCTACGGGGGCAGATCATTTTTGAACGTGTAAAAAACTTTCCCATCCATCCGGATGAGGAGGTGGAATTGAGTGAAGATAGCGGTGAGATTATAGTTTAGCCGATAAATCCAGTAGAAGTTACGCACATTGAACTATCGTGCCAAACCATGGTGGGACTTGTCTTGTTTTATAAGGATATTTTGCTATTAAATAAACCGGTTTAATAAGAGAAAATATTTATAGAACAGATAGTTATAATTATCAGCTATGTTTAATAATATTTTCTATTTTTATGAAAGCAAAAAACGCTTAATATAGAAAGAGATAGCTTTTGTCCACAAAGTTATCCACAAGCAATGCTTTAAAATAATTTTAATAGATAGTATACATCCCCTATGACCATATCCTCCATATCACCCCCGAAATCATCCCCAGGAAATGGGGTTGAGGTGATCCGTGAAAATTTAAAAACCATGCCAGAACAGCCAGGCGTGTATCAAATGTTTGATGCTAAAAACAATGTGCTTTATGTGGGCAAAGCAAAGAATCTGAAGAAGCGTCTTATCAGCTACACGCACGTAAACAAATTGGTGTATCGTATCAGCCAAATGGTGATGAATACGGCGAAGTTGGAAATTATCGCCACAAAAACAGAGGCTGAAGCATTGATTCTTGAGGCCAATTTGATCAAGGAACATAAGCCCAAATACAATATTCTGCTTAAGGACGACAAATCATTTCCTTACATAATGATTGATAAAGAGCACGATTTCCCACGTATTTCAAAACATCGTGGCGCGAAGAAAAAGGAGGCCATTTATTTTGGCCCCTTTGCCGACACGGCAAGTGTGAATCAGGCCATTTCCACATTGCAGAAAGTCTTTTTGTTGCGCCCCTGTTCCGATAATATACTTAAGAACGCGTTGCGTCCCTGTATGGAATATCAGATAAAGCGTTGCAGTGCGCCCTGTGTGAAGAAAATATCAAAGGAAGAATATGCGGAGCTTGTCGCTCAGGTAGAAAATTTTCTTCAAGGCAAAGACGATCAGGTCAAACATTACTTAACACAGCAGATGTTAGAGACCAGCAAGGCCATGGATTATGAAAAAGCAGCATTGTACCGTGACCGCATTCAAGCGCTGTCGATTATACATTCTCAGCAACACAGCAACATCAAGACATTTTTAGACGCGGACATATTGGCCGTATGTCAGCAGGAAAATAACAGCGTGGTGCAAATTATGTTTGTGCGTGGGGGGCAGATTTTAGGCAGCAAAGCCTATTTCCCAACACAGACAGAAGGGCATTCCGTAGCGGACATATTGGAAGCGTTCATGGTACGGTTTTACCAAAGCAATACTCCGCCACCCGACATTATAATCAGCGAAGATATTTATGCCAAAAGACTGCTGGAGGAGATTCTTTCAGAAAATTCCGATCGAAAAATAAAGATCACTTTCCCCAAGAAGGGGGAAAAAAGGACAATCATTGAAACGGTGCTAGAAAATGCAAAAACATCTTTGCGGCGCAACATTCAGCAGGCGACTAATGAACGAGATTTGATGGAAAAACTGGCAAAGAAATTTGAAATAGGCTCGACGATAAAGAGGATAGATATTTTTGATAACAGCCATATTTTTGGTAAAAGTGCTGTGGGTGCAATGGTGGTGGCAACACAAGATGGGTTTGACAAACATGCGTACAGGAAATTCAATGTCGATTCAGGAAGTAAGGTAACCGGAGGCGATGATTTCTACATGATGGAGCAAGTGCTAAAGCGTAGATATTCAAAAATGGAAGAAGGAAATCGACCGGATGTGATAATCATCGACGGTGGGGCTGGCCATTTGACAGTGGCAAAGCAGGTGCTGGAAGATCTGGGCATTGACATTCCTTTACTATGCATTGCCAAAGGTCCTGATCGTAATGCAGGTAGGGAGGATTATTATCTGGTTGGACAAGAGCCGTTTAAATTACCAAAAGACGATGAGGTCGGTTATTATTTGCAGCGTCTGCGTGACGAAGCCCATCGATTTGCTATCTCAACGCATCGCGCCAAAAGAAGTAAGGATACCATAAAATCTGAGCTGGATACAATCCCTGGTATTGGTGCCAGTAGAAAAAAAGCTCTGTTGCACCACTTTGGTTCAGTTAAGGCAATTGCGTCTTCGCCGGAGAAGGAGCTACTTAAAGTAGAGGGCGTGAGTAAAAGTATAGCAAAAATCATATATAATTACTTTCATTAGGGCGTAATGCAGTTCATGGTTGTTCTTAATCTACCTATGGGCGACAAGAGTAAATAAATACAATTTATCTGTTGGGTAATAATAATATATGTGGTATTCTCAAGGGGTATTTTTATACTATTTGTAGATTTTTTAATTGTTTTATAAAGAATGGAAGTATCGGATTAAATTATTTATTAATTGTTAACATTTTCACTGGAATATTAAAAAACTTCAGATTATAATCCACTCTGCAAAGTTGAATTGTTTAACCAAGCTAGGTTTTTTAACACGTGAGAAAAAATACTCTTAGTACTGTAACCAATCTCCATACTTCCAAAGATAAATCGTCGGATGCGAGCGATAAGAAGGCTGAGGAGACTGCTATGGATGTTACGGCACTGATGAATTTGCTGGACAATAACCTTAATAATAAGACAAATTCTTCTAAGTCAGAAAATATTGCAGCGCAAAAACCAAAGAAGAAAGAAGTGCCGAAGAAGATTGATTTTTCTGACATAAGGGAAACCCTTGAAATCAGTGAAACAAAAGTGGCGGACAACATAAACGAGCCTATTTTTTCTCCCAATCCGATGAAATATTTTTCTATGGCCGCCATTGTGGTTACAACAATATGTCTGTTCTTTGGCATGCTGTATGTGGTTGATAACAAAGCCGATGAGTGGTTTATTAAAGCGTCTGGACAAAAGGACGGAAAAAATGAAGGTCTTCTTTCGTCTGCCGCAACAAATAAAACCATGGCAAAACGTCTGGCCAATGACAAAAAATTAGCTGAAAATACCAAAAATGTAAATGGGGGTGACTTTGGCAAAATTTCTCCTTCTTCCGGTGGGGAGATGGACTATTCGGATAAGGTTGAGCTTCTTAGGTTGCTAAGCAAAAAATCTGTGAAAAATTAAATCTACATCAAACAGGAAAATATCGTGAAAAGATTTATTATTATCGGTCTTGTTTTATCATTACTGCCTATGGTCATGACTTCGGCATATGCTTTTGGCGAGGATCAGGTTGCCGTTGCTAGCGATCAGGTGAAAACATTGGAAGAGGATACGCCCAGCCTTATGATTGGTAATAATGGTCAAAACATATTGGGGATGGTCACCGGCTCACCAACGGGCACATATTATCGTTTTGGGTATGATATAAAAGACGCAATCAAAAACAGCGGCGTAGAAATTAATGTGAAAGAATCTAAAGGATCCATTACTAATATCCGTCGTATTGGTAGCAATGAAAACGCGGCTTTTGGCATTGTACAGTCGGATGTGCTTGGTTTTTTAAGCCGATCAGCACAACCTGAATCGAAAAAATTGGCGGAAAATTTGCGTATGGTTTTCCCCTTTTATCAGGAAGAGGTCCACATCATTGCCAATAATTCTGTGAAAACATTTTCTGACCTTAACAAAAAGACCGTTGTGGTGGGGCAAAGTGGCAGCGGGAGCTGGCTTACTGCGATGAATATGTTTAGCATTACAGGCTATCGCCCTTCAAAAATACGACGTCTTTCTCCGGAAGAAGGAATGAAAGCGGTTTTAACGGGTGAGGCCGATGCCATGATTTTTGTTGCGGGAAAGCCAGTGACCTTGTTCGAAACATTGGGTGAGCTTTCAAACAATCCCAAATATGCAGACATTGTAGAAAATGTGCATCTGGTTCCCGTCAGCGACGGCCGCCTCCTTAAAGAATACGCACAATCCATAATTACACCTGAAGATTATAACATTGTGAAAGAGGATATTCCAACCATTGCGGTGACAGCGGTGTTGGTATCGTATGATTTTTCTGATGTAGAAAGCAACTATTCCCGTGAGCGTTGCAACGACATTAAGCGATTTAGCGCTGCCCTGACAGAAAATATCGCTGCGTTAAGAAAAACCGGTCATCCCAAATGGAAAGAAGTGGATTTGGATGCAGAAATTGGCGTGTGGAAGCGTGATAAATGTTCGGCCATGTCAAGTACGTCCGTTGAGTTAGAAAATGAGTTCTTAAATGAACTTGAAATTCAATGGTAAGAAATTTATTCTGACAGTGCTTGATTAACAGTCTTTTGGTGGAAGGTGGAAGATGATGCTCAGAAAGATACCAAATATTCTGACATTCTCACGGATTGTTGTTATCCCTTTTCTTGTGGCCTCATTTTATATTAATGATTTCTTCCCTGATCTAGATGTGCGTATGGCTCACTGGGTGGCGGCGGGTTTGTTTGCTTTGGCCAGTGTAACGGATTTTTTTGACGGCTATCTGGCGCGTGCGTGGAAGGTGGAATCACAGTTGGGCAAGCTGTTAGACCCCATTGCAGACAAACTAATTGTGGCCACCGCCATCATCTTACTGGTGCATTTTGATCGTGCGGATGTCATTGCGTCGTTGATTATCCTCTGTCGCGAAATTGCTATTTCTGGCCTGCGTGAATTCTTAGCACAAACCAACATCAGTGTGCCGGTCAGCAAGTTGGCCAAGGTAAAGACAGTCTTCCAGATGTTGGCCATTTTCTTATTGATTCTGGGGACAAAAGGCACGGGAGAGGAGCTCACCAAAACCATTGGCAATGTTTTCCTCTGGATCGCAGCCTTGTTGACCATCGTAACGGCTTATGCCTACATTAAAACCGGCTTAAAGCATATTCAAGACTAAAACCCAAAGCACCTAGCTGGCATTAGCAAGGCCACGCAAGACCCTATTTCCTATGTTCTTACACACGGTAAAATTGGCTTCGGTTTTTTCACGAATCTCATCAATGGTAGTGTCCGGTGCATGGTCTACTAATACCAATCCTTTGTTGGTAATATCAAACACCGCCAGCTCAGTAATAACTCGATCCACTACTTTTTTCCCAGTTAAGGGAAGGTTACAGTGCTTCAAAATTTTAGGTGAGCCATCTTTGGCCGTATGGGTTTGCAATACCACGACGCGTTTTACACCCGCAACCAAATCCATCGCCCCGCCAGGGCCTTTGACCATTTTGCCGGGAATCATCCAATTGGCCAGATCACCTTCTTCTGAGACTTCCAATGCCCCTAAGATAGAAAGATCAATATGGCCACCGCGGATCATGCCAAAAGACGTTGCACCATCAAAATAACTGCTGTCTGGCAGTTCAGTGATGGTTTGTTTTCCGGCATTGATCAAATCCGCATCAACTTCGTCTTCCGTTGGGAAAGGCCCCATGCCTAACATACCGTTTTCTGATTGTAAGGTAACATTGCATCCTTCTGGGATATAGTTTGCCACCAGTGTGGGCATGCCAATACCAAGATTGACATAGCAGCCATCGAAAAATTCGGTGGCAGCAATTTTACACATATCTTCTTTTGACCAAACCATGCTGTGTCTCCCTTATGCTGCGTCTCTGGTGGTGCGCTGCTCAATGCGCTTCTGATAATCTTTGCCCACAAAAAGCCGTTGCACAAAGATGCTTGGCGTGTGGATATTATCTGCTTCCAGTTCGCCTTCTTCCACCAGCTCTTCGACTTCTACAATAGTAGTTTTAGCGGCGGTGGCCATAATCGGGTTAAAATTGCGTGCGGTTTTACGATAGACTACGTTGCCAGATTTATCCGCTTTCCATGCTTTGACAATGGCAATGTCGGCAAACAAGCCGGTTTCCATAACATAGTTATCCCCATTAAATTCACGGGTCTCTTTGTCTTCGGCTAACACGGTGCCGTAGGCGGTTTTGGTATAAAAAGCAGGAATGCCCGCTCCGCCGGCACGAATACGTTCGGCCAACGTGCCTTGTGGATTAAGTTCCAATTCAAGATCGCCATCGAGATATTGTTTTTCAAAAATCTTATTTTCTCCTACATAAGAGGAAATCATTTTTTTGATCTGGCGGGTTTGCAACATTATGCCAAGACCAAAGTCATCAATACCGCAATTATTGCTGATAATTGTCAGGCCTTTTACACCCGAATCACAAATGGCTTGAATGGAGTTTTCGGGAATTCCACACAAGCCAAAACCACCGGCCATAATGGTCATGTCATTCTCTAATAGCCCTTCTAGAGCAGACACCGCATCGTCATAGATTGTAACCATCTCATTTCCTTCTAACTGCGTACTAAATCAGAATAATCTTGCATCATTTGGCGGGTAATGTCACCAACTTTAAACTCAAAATTTCCCAACTCGCACTCTATGGAGCCGATCGGGGTTACCTCAGCGGCGGAACCGGTGAGGAATGCTTGGCTGGCCTTGGCCAGTTCTTCAGGCTGGATGTGGCGTTCCACTACGTTAATTCCACGCTTCTTAGCCAACTCAATGACGGTTCTGCGTGTGATACCATCCAAAAAACAATCCGGAGTCGGGGTATGTAGTTCTCCGTCCATGACCATAAAGAAATTTGCACCAGTGGCTTCGGCGATGTAGCCGCGATAATCAAGCATTAGCGCGTCATCAAACCCTTCGTCCATCACCTTATTTTTGCTTAGGGTACAAATCATATACAATCCGGCAGCCTTGGCGTGTACTGGCTCGGTTTCTGGGGAGGGGCGTTTCCATGGGGCAAAGGTAAGTTTGAGACCCTTCATCAGCGCTTCTTCACCGAAATATTTAGGCATTTCCCATGCGCAAATGGCGGTGTGGATGGAGGAACGGTCAGTGCGGATGGCCATTTGTTCTGACCCGCGCCATGCTACTGGGCGGATATATCCGTCTGTGATGTTGTTTTTTGCGGCAATGTCGATGGTAGCCTGATTGAGTTCTTCAACCGAATAAGGAATAGTAAATCCCAGCATGTTGGCAGAATCGTGCAATCGTTGGGTATGTTCTGTGAGCTTAAAAATATTGCCATTATAGATCCGCGTCCCTTCAAACACGCATGAGCCATAATGCAGGCCATGATTCAACACATGAATCTTTGCATCACGCCAATCAACCGTTTTGCCGTTATACCAGATGTAACCGTCTCTGTCGTCAAAGGAAGGAGGGAGCGTTGTCATAATAGTGTTTTCCTCTTTTATAAAATCAGGTTGTGTATTATATAACGTATGTTATGGAAGTCAAAGCACATATTTTAATTATCGACGACGATAAAAGGCTACGTTTGTTGTTGGAACAGTTTCTCAGTAAAGAGGGTTTTACCAGTAGCTCTGTGGCCAACACCGCTGAGGCACGTAACATATTACAGTCGGAAAATATTGATATTATCATTCTTGATGTGATGATGCCTGGACAAAATGGGGTAGAATTTGTCCAGCAATTGCGCAAAGAGCAGAAGGTTCTGCCGGTTCTTTTACTTACCGCAATGGACGATGTTGAAGACCGCATTACCGGTTTGCAGAGTGGAGCAGACGACTATCTAACCAAACCGTTTGAGCCGCGTGAATTATGCTTGCGGGTGGAAAATTTGTTGCGCCGACACCAGAATTTTATCCAGAAAAAATCCAATATTGTTAGGTTTGGAACATTTTCTTACCATACGGACAGTCATGAATTGTACAAAGACGGTGAAAATCAGGACATCCCCCTCAGCAGCAATGAACAGGCATTGATGGATATGTTGGCCGCTGCCCTTAATCAGCCAGTCAGCCGTGAAGCACTCTCAGCCCAGTTAAACAATATCTCTGAACGTTCGGTTGATGTGCAGATTACCCGTTTGCGCCGTAAGATTGAAGACGATCCCAAAAACGCCAAATATTTGCGTACTATGCGCGGGCAGGGCTATGCACTCAAAGGTGATGTTGGTTGAAGAAGTGCGCGGAAAACAACCATCCTACAAAAATTCTTTGTCATGCTTGAGTGATGCCAGACTGGTACGGGTTTTCTGGATTTGCTCAGTGTCAATCTCCGCAAGGATTGTGCCCTCTTTTTCTCCGCCATCGGCCAATATTTCACCCCAAGGGCTAACAATTAGGGAGTGACCATAGGTGTTTCTGCCGCCAGGATGTTCCCCCGTTTGAGCAGCGGCAAACACAAAACAGCCATTTTCAATGGCGCGGGCGCGCACCAGTACTTCCCAATGAGCGCGGCCAGTTAAGCGGACAAAAGCCGCAGGTATAGAAAGAAAATCAGCGCCGGATTGGGCAAGGTGACGGTACAAATGTGGAAAACGGACATCGTAACACACGGACATACCTAATTTTCCCCAAGGGAGTGCAGCGATTCTACAATTTTCACCGGCGAGATAACTGTCTGATTCACGATAGCGCTTGCCGTTGGGAAGATCCGCATCGTAAAGGTGAATTTTATCGTAGTAAGAGGAAATTTTTCCTGTGGGCGCAATCAGGTAAGAGCGATTATAAAGTTTCTGACTGTCGGCATAAGGTTTGATGGCCAATGACCCAATGGAAAGATATACCTGTTTCTCGGCGGCAAATTTTTGGAAGGATTTTAGAGCAGGATGGCTTTCCTCTGTATAAGAATTGGCCAGTAGATTGGTATTATTTTCTGCCATGAAAGCGACACATTCAGGGGTAAAAATAATGTCTGCACCTTGATATTTTGCTTCAGACATCAACTCACATGCCCGAGCAATATTATCGTCGAGATTATTCTGGCTGTTGATTTGAACACAGGCTGCCTTAAAAATAGTCATGTTACAATTGTACCGTTTTTGCTAAGGTTAGGATATAAATATTTTCCACCCCTTCTTTTTTGAGTATTTTGCTGCATTCGTTGAGCGTTGAACCGGTGGTCACTACATCGTCTACCAGTAAAACTGACGTACCAGGAATCACATCGGCATATTTGTTATTTATGGCAAAACAGCCTTTGACATTTTCCTTGCGCTTTTTTGCGCTAAGGCTGGCTTGTGGCGGAGTATGTTTGGTTCTTTTTAACATGTCTGGTACAAATTTAGCGTTACAGTCTTTGCTGATCTGTTTTGCCAAGAGAGCAGATTGATTGAATTTTCGTTGCAGCAATCGTTTTTTATGAATGGGGACAGGAATAATATAATCCACCTCGTCCACATTGGCTCGGTTAGCATTGACCATTAATTTTGCCAGATAAGATGCAACCAGAGTGTTGTCGCCATATTTAAATCGGGTAATAAGTTTTGAACTATGTTCGTCATAAATAATGGCAGAGGAGGATTGGTTAAATATGGGTGGGGCGGCGGTGCATTGGGCACAAAGCGGCGAATCTTCATCAATATATTCTAGCGGAAAGGAACAGATACGGCAGGCATTAGAATTCAGAAAGCGAATATTGCCCCAGCAGACATGGCAAAGATTTCCGTAATCTTTTATGACGGTAGCACAGCCGACACAGCGTGGTGGAAAGAGAATGTCAGAGAGTATTTCTAGCGGTTTTCTTAGCATTTTTTACAACATGGTAAGTGGCATATAAAGTGCTGATCATGATGAAGGCGGTGCCTATAAGTGTCCATGTATCAATGATTTCATCAAACACGACATAACCGATAATAGCAATAAAAATGATACGAGTAAAATCATATGGTGTTAAAAGAGTCATGTCTGCATTGGCCACCGCATTGCCTAAAGAAATCTGTGCCACCGCCACGCTCATCCCCAACCCTAAACAAAGCGGCAAATGTTCCAATGTTGGGTTGTGCCAGCTCCATAATGCGCCGGGTAGTGTCACTGGAATGGTAAGCAACAAACTATAAAAGGCAATAAAAACAGGGTTTAGTTTTTTGGTCATCATTTTAAGGATAGAATTGACTGTTGCCCAGATAATGGCCGAAGCCACGGCGCATAAACTGTACGCATTAAAGGCCTCAGTTCCCGGGCGCAATACCACCAGCATGCCTATGAAACCCAGCCCCAAAGCAAGCCAGCGTTTTCCATCACTGGCTTCTTTAAAAATCACAATACCGATAATTGATGCGATGATGGGCGACATAAAGGTGATGGAGGTAGCCACCGCAATGGGAATATGTGCCAGTGCGGTATAGAACAAGGCCAAACCAATGTAACTTAAACAGGTGCGGAACAGCAAAACCGGAAGATGTTGTTTTTGCAAAAGTGGCGGGCGGTGCTTCAACAGCCACGGAATAAAAAACGGTAAGGCAGAAATTGCACGCAGGAAATTGATCTGCAGGGCGCTGAAATCTGTGGTCAGTAAACGAGCAAAAACCGACATGATACAGATGGCCAGACAGAAAACCAACATCCACAGTATGCCAACGGTTTGGGTACTATTCATATTGACCAACTTCTGCCGATTTTGCATGATACAGTGCGTAAAGTACGCTTGAGAGAATAATGATTCCCCCAGCAATAGTCCACACATCCACTATTTCATCAAAAAAGAAATAGGCAAAGACTGAGGTGTATATTAGGGTGGAAAAACTGATAGGAAGGACCACAGTAATGGGGGCTTTAGAAAAGGCCTTGGTTACGGCATATTGTTGGCCAAACACAAAAACCCCCATCAACAAACATAATTTCCATTGATAGAGGGTGGGCTCAAGCCACACGTAAGTTGCCAAGGGCAATGCAAGTAAGCCGGTTAAAAACACCATATAGAACGTGATGGTGGAAGGGTTTTGGTTGGCAGTCAGCCGTTTGATTAAAATACCGCATGTGGCAAAACAACTGCAAGCAATGGCAATGAGTATGGTTGCCAAATACACATGACCCCGATTGTTTCCTGCTAGGCTAGAATCGTCTATGCCCGGGTGGATGACTGTCAGTACGCCAATAAGTCCAGCAACAAAGGCAATTTTTCGGTGGATGCTACTGTGCTCACGTAAGATAACCACTGCCGCGGTATATAAAAATAAAGGTGTCATATAAGACAAAGCCGTGTGAATAGGTAAGGGGATAAGTGAAATAGCATAAAATGACAAAGACCAGCCCACACATTCTAAAACAGCGCGTAGCACATAGGCTTTATAGTGAGCAGTTTGTAGCACAATTTTTTTCTTCATTAAATAGGGCAAGAAAAGTGCCGTAGCAAAGACATTGCTGAAGAAAACAATTTGAAATGGATGCATATGACTTTCGGTTAGAAAGCGGATGATAACAAAATTACATGCACCCAATAAGGTCATCACCACCATCCAGAACACACCGTGAGAGATATCGCTATAATGCTTCATGCGTGCCTTTTAACCGCTTTGATTCACCGCGCATAGCAAAAACTGCTCCCACAAGAATAATGATTGAACCAATGACGGTCATCATTGTGGTTTTTTCCTCCAAGAAGATCGCACCCAAAATGACCACAAACAGTAGACGGGTAAACTGAAACGGCATCACAATCACCGCTTCGGTATATTCGTAGGCTTTAGACATGGAATATAGCGCAATATTCCAACACACCGCCACCAGAATTGCCCACAATAATTGGGTGTTGGTTGGCATCTGCCAATAGAAAAAAGCAATGGGCATGGAAATTGCTCCCATAAACAGTTTGGTATAAAGAGAAATGGTATTGGCACTGTCCGTACGAGTGAGCATTTTGACGCTGATATGCGCCCCTCCATAAAGTGCCGCGCCGGTCAGAACAGCCAAAGATGCTGCATTAAAATGGACACTGCCAGGCTGAATGACCACTAAGGCACCGACAAATCCTATGGCTAACGCAAAGATACGAACAAAAGTGGCTTGTTCTTTAAAACATAAAAGGGCAATGATTACCCCAAACAAAGGAGAAGTGAAAAAGATAGCCGATACGTCGGCCATGGTCATCTGGGTGAGCCCATAAACAAAAAGAATGTAAGAACTTGTCCCTGTGATGCCGCGCAGTAAATAGGTTTTCCAGCGAGTGGTTTTTGGCAAGGTAAAGCCAGAACGCTGTAGCCAAGAGGAACTCATAATCAGGGCAAATAAATGCACCATAGCACACACCATATAAGGGTTTATCCCTTCGGCAGCTTTACGTGAAGCCAGAGTAATAATGGCCATCATAAAGCAGTGAATTACCATCCAAATGATGCCTTGCAGGCTGCTATGTAAATGTTTGATCACGACGTTTCATTTCCTTATGCAGGGCAATAGAAGTTCCGGATAATACTATAATAGCACCTATAATAGTCCATTTATTTATAATTTCATCAAAGATAAAATAGGCCAAGAATGTAGTAAAGATCAGGGCGGTAAATTCGAACGGCATCACTACCGCAAGATCTACTTTTCTAAAGGCGTTAGCAATGGCGATGAATAAGAAGTTAGACACTTGTGCGGCAAGGATTAGCCAGAGAACATCATTAAGGCTGGGTGTTTGCCAATAATAAACCATAAAAGGAATACAAAAAAAGAACATAAACAGCCAAGTAAAGAACACGGTGGTGATATTATCCTCGTCTACAATAATTTTTTTATAGAAGATTACCGATACGGCATAAAGGAAATTTGCGGCCAATGATGCAATGGCACCAATGTGGAAGTCATCCGTACCGGGCCGGATGATGATCATTGCCCCGACAAATCCAATAAAGAGGGCAACAAGCTGTGTATTATTCAGTTTTTCTTTTAGAAAGATGACCGCTAGAAGGACGGTAAATAATGGGGCAGTATAGTCAAGAGCTACGGCTTGAGTCAGCGGAATAACTGAAATACCATAGACCCATAAAAACATCGATAGCATTCCCGCAATAGCACGGTAGTTGTGCAATTTAGCTATTTTTGTACGCGGGAAGGAAAAATGTCCTCTGTCTTTGATAACAATCCACAACAAGATAAGCACGATGGCAAATAAATTACGCAGACTCACAATCACATAAGGATTGAGTGTTTCAGACAAATGGCGGATGATGGCGCTTAAGAGTGAAAACCAGAAACAGCTAATGACCATCCAAATAATGGCTTGTAAGTTGTTCGAGAGCTTATGCATAATGGAGCAGGTGTATCAGAGGAGAGTTGCCGGCAAACATGTTC
Source organism: Alphaproteobacteria bacterium (assembly GCA_030429625.1). Taxonomy (GTDB): domain Bacteria; phylum Pseudomonadota; class Alphaproteobacteria; order Rickettsiales; family UBA8987; genus JAUIFA01. The sequence continues at coordinate 126,288 of JAUIFA010000001.1, forward strand.
ATCACCGCTTCTCCGCCATAAATCAGAATCAGTGTGGTGATGGCACAGCCTACAAAACCCACAATAATCCCCACAATGATGGTGATTCCGTCCTTGCCAAGAAGCCCCAATGACATAATTAAAATGCCATAACCGGGGGGGAGGTTGGTAAGTGGCAAGGGTACGGCAATGGACACAGCGCAGATAAATGCAACAATGCCAATAATTCGTTCGCCCGTTTCTGTAGCGGCAAAGTGCATTCTAGGTTTGAGGAGTTTTTCAATTTTTCGTAAAATAGGATTGGCTCGTTCAATCATTTTTGCCAGACCATGGCGGCGGATCTCCCTGCGTTCTAGCCATTTGGGTAGCCATGGCGTGTCCATCCCCATAATCATTTGAATGGAAAAAATAAACAACGGAATGGAAAAAAACGTAGTGTAGCCTGGAGGTACAGGGATAGGAATACATAAGGGCAGGGAGGCAATGGCCATTAACACGCCAAACCCTCGCTCGTGTAACGCATTTTTCAGTTGCTCAACGGTAATCATGTCATGCTGATGTTCTTCCACTACCTTTTCAAGTAAGGCAGAAGTAGTGCGGGCATGTTGTTTTTCATCATTCATATAAGGGATTCCAAACCATCAATGAAACCAAATATAACACAGTTATAATGCTGGCTCATCAAGATTATGTGCTCGACAAAAGGAAATTAAAGTGTTGCGTAGCAAGCAGGCAATGGTCATCGGCCCCACCCCACCGGGAACGGGGGTAATCGCACCGGCAATGTTAACCACATTGTCAAAATCCACATCCCCAACCAGTCGGCTCTTTCCGTTTTCTTCAATGCGGTTGATGCCCACATCAATGATGGCAGCACCTTCTTTGACCCAATCGGCTTTGACCATACGCGGGTGGCCAATGGCAGCAACCAGAATATCAGCACGCTTACAAATGTCTTCAATGTTTCGGGTTTTGGAATGGACGGTCGTAACCGTACAATTCTCTGCCAGAAGAAGGGAGGCCATCGGTTTTCCCACAATGTTGGAACGCCCCAGCACAACCGCATTCAAGCCTGACAGGTCACCCAGCGTGTCTTTGAGAAGTATAATACAGCCAAGCGGCGTGCACGGAACCATTGCATTCTGACCCGTTACAAGCCGACCGGTGTTAATCACATGAAAACCATCAACATCCTTATCGGGAGAGATGGCTTCAATCACCGCATTTTCATTGATGTGTTTTGGCAAAGGCAATTGCACCAAAATGCCATTGACTGTAGGGTCTTGATTTAGCTCCTCCACTTTGGTGATCAATTCTGTTTCGGAAATGGTGTCCGGCATTTTAAATTCAAAGGATTCCATACCGCATTCAACGGTTTGCTTGCCTTTATTACGTACGTAAACCTCACTGGCCGGATCTTCTCCCACCAAGATAACCGCAAGACCGGGTTTTTTACCTGTGGTGGTTGTTACTTTTTTTACCTCCGTAGCTACTTTTTCACGTAAGCTAGCAGCAAAGGCTTTTCCGTCAATAATTTTGGCCGTCATAATGCTACACTCCTTTGCTGGTGGAATATTCAAAATGGAACGGTTCATCATGCACAAAAGGATAGGCCGCTTTGGCTGCCAGTGCGGCTTCGCTAAATCCGCATACGATGAGCTTGAGCTTGTTGTCGTAATGGTTAATATCGCCCACGGCAAAAATGCCCTCAATGTTGGTTGCCAAAGTAGTAGGGTGCACATCAATGTGATTTAAATGGATGTTAAGCCCCCAACTAGCAATGGGACCCAGCTCCATCGCCAAACCGTAAAAAGGCAAAAGATAATCGGCTTTAAGCTCTTTTTCATTGCCCTGCAAATCTTTGACAATCACTGTTTCCAACTGCCCATTCTTGCCCTTGAGATTGTCCAACTGATAAGGAATCACCAATTCAATTTTGCCTACTTCGGCCAAGGCATGTAATTTGTCAGAGCTGTCCGGTGCACAGCGGAATTTTGGACGACGATGTACCAGTTTGACTGTCTTAGCAAGCTCGGCCAAAGACAGTGCCCAGTCTACTGCGCTGTCCCCACCGCCAGCAATGACCACATCTTTGTCGCGGTAAATCTCTTTTTTCTGTACCATATACGCCACGCTGCCTGTGGACTCATAGGCTTCTAACCCTTCAATGGGCGGACGGTTTGGCCCAAAAGCTCCGCATCCCGCGGCAATGATAATGGCTTTGGATTCAATAATCACGCCGTTGGACGTGGTGGAAACCCACACATCTCCCTGTTTTTCTACTTTTACCAATTGTTGCCCTAGATGATAGGTTGGGTTAAAAGGTTCGGCCTGCTTGTGCAGGCTAGCAATCAGCTCTTCGGCAGAAATGGCCGGAAAGCCGGGAATGTCATAAATCGGTTTTTCTGGATAGAGCGCGGTACATTGGCCCCCGACATAATCAAGAGCGTCTACCACATGGGCACGCATTTTCATCATGCCACATTCAAAGATGGTAAACAGGCCAACCGGTCCAGCGCCAATAATCACAATGTCTGTTTGGTGTTTTGTCATGGTCGCTATTTATAAGCGAGAACAATATTTTGTGCAAGCGGCTTATATAAGCGGTGGACATATATTTCTTCTTCCATTAGAAGTAAAATATGATGCAAAGCTGTACCGTTACATTGTCGTTTTCTGCGGCTAAAAGATTGCCGGATTTTGATGGTAACTGCAAACATGTTCATGGCTATGGTCATAAAATAGAAGTAACCTTTGCTCCAAAAGGTTCGGATGGAGATTTGGTGGTTGATTTTTATAAGGTCAAGAATGTGCTGGGGCAATGGATAGACGGGCATTGGGATCACACGATTTTGTTGCATGAAAAGGATAAATCTTTAGGAAATTTAATCGCTCAACATACCGGTCAGACCCCCTTTTATTTTGATACGAGTCCTACGGCAGAAAACCTTGCTAAATTTTTATGCACACAGATCTGTCCAGAGTTATTGCCTCAGGTGATATGCATCAAAGTTAGAGTCTACGATAATCCGGAAGTGTGGGCGGAATTCTCTGTTTAATTAAAAGCAAACATATTTTGCATAATGTCACAAATTTCCTGAGCTTTTATTTGGTTTAAGGTAGTGACTTTATTAAGCAAACGCTTTTTATCAATAGTGCGCATTTGATCCAACGCCAGCTGATATTGCCCGTATTCAATGTTGATAGGCACTCGAAACGGCGCAGCACGGCCAATGTGACGTACCGGAGCAACCGTGACGGTTTTAAGCTGATTGTTTAGCTCATTGGGGGAAATGACAACGCACGGTTCAGGGCGGCGAATCTCGGTTGAATCCAGAGAAGTAACCGACACCATAAATACATCAAAACGCTCAATGGGGATAGACATATTACACATCCTCCTCGTTATTGATATCGTCAGGAATATGCAGCTGTTCTTTTTGGGTTAGCATCAGTTGCTTGGCAGCCTCCTCCCAGTTTCTTCGGGTCTGAGTGACCGGGGTGATAACCAAAGATTTGCCTTTAACCTTCATCTCAACCATGTCAGATATTCCGCACTCTTTAAGTACTTTAGATGGAATCCGAACACCTTTTGAGTTGCCGATGGCGATGACTTTTGCTTTCATAATACATACCTTATACGCTAGGTAATATTTTATAAGATAATCTTTTTAAAGAGTCAATAAAAGTTATTACGATGTGATTACAAATCTTTGAGAGGAATAATTTTCCCCTGATCAAAAGTAAGGATACGATCGGTTTGTTTTGCCAACTCATGATTGTGAGTGACCAAGAACATGGACAGTCCTTTTTCCACCACATATTCCACCAACACATCAAAGACATGCTTGGCGGTTTTGGGGTCAAGATTGCCCGTAGGTTCGTCCGCCAGTAATAAGGTAGGCTCGTTTGCCAAGGCACGGGCGATGGCGGTGCGTTGCTGTTCTCCGCCAGAGAGCTGAGACGGGCGATGATCCAGCCTTTTTCCTAAACCAAGCTTCTGTAATAATTTACTGGCAAACATACTTGCCTGAGCCATTGGTACACCCGCAATGAGCTGAGGCATCATCACATTCTCCAAGGTGGAGAATTCACTTAACAAATGGTGATACTGGTAAATAAAGCCAATATTATGCCGACGGATGGAGGCAGCCTTATCGTCTTTCAGGTTGGTGCAGTCAACATCGTTGATGGTGACGCTTCCGCTGTCTGCCGTATCAAGCAGGCCGGCAATGTGCAACAAGGTGGATTTCCCACAGCCACTTTCTCCCACCAAAGACACCATTTCTCCCTTATAGACTTCCAGTGAGGCGTTGTTGAGAATATCAAGAGTGACATCTCCCTGATGATATTGTTTGCAAACGTCATCAAGTGATAACACCATGCGTGCCCCACGGATATTATCAGAAGTAGGTTGTTTTGGACTATTCATTGTGCAAGCCCTCCACCGGAGAAATACGCGAAGCACGCCATGACGGATATAAGGTGGCCAACAGGCTCAAGCTAAGTGAAAGAATTACAACGCCATAAACATCACTGTTTTCAACATTTGCCGGCAATTGTGAGAGGAAATACACTTCCGCCGGGAAAAATTCGCTGTGGCTTAATTCCTGCAGCACTTCACGAATGGATTCAATGTTTAGCGCAAAACCCAATCCTAGCAAATAACCTAGGAATGTACCAAGAAAACCAATGGAGGCACCACAGAGAATAAAAATCCGCATGATAGAGCCACGTGTGGCGCCGATGGTGCGTAAGATAGCGATTTCTTTGTTCTTTCCGGTGACCAACATCACCATGCCGGAAATAATATTAAAGGCAGCAATAACGATAATTAAGGTAAGGATCAGGAACATCACATTGCGTTCAACCTTCAAAGAGCTAAAAAACGAACTGTTGGCGGCTTTCCAGTCCACCATATAATAATCGCTACTCAAACGTGCCTTTATCTCATCTTTTACTGTCTCGATGTCTTTAGGGGTGCGTAAATCCACTTCAATGGAAGTAGCCGCTTCTTTGCTTCTGAAATAAATCTGCGCAGATTCAATGGGCATGAAAATGGTGGAACTGTCATACTCAAACATGCCTACTTCAAAAATTCCGGCGATGGTATAGTCTTTTACACGGGGAATGTCACCAAAGAAGGTGGTAGAGGATTTAGGCGAAATAAGACGAATCTGATCACCAGGTACCAAATGCATGTTGCGTGCCATGCGTGCGCCAATAAGTACAGAGTGATTGTCCTGCCAGAAATCTCCGTAAAGTATGTTATCGGCCACCAGTTCTTTGTTTTTCAAATCATTAAGCTCCATCCCTCGTACCATGGCGCCGGTATGTTTGTCGTTGGCGGTGGCCAATACCTGTCCTTGTACCATAGGCGAGGCATTATGTATGCCCGGTAGGCTTTTTAAATTGTCCGTCAGCCGTTGATAGTCTGTGATTTGTCCCTGAGAGTGCATGATGGAAATATGAGAATTAATGCCCAGAATCCGCTTTAGAAGCTCTTCATGAAAGCCGTTCATCACCGACATCACCACGATCAATGTGGCCACGCCCAACATAATTCCCAGAAATGAAAAGCCAGCAATGATCGAGACAAATCCCTCCTCTTTGCGTGAACGCAAGTAACGGAAGGCAATCATTCTTTCAAATTTATTAAACATAGATGGCGTTTCTTCTTTAATATTTAATGGGTGCAATTACGCTAATTGTAATGATCAATGCCATAATCAATATACAGGTTTTTTTATGTCTGTGAATATTTAATTGGCCAGCCAGACCGTAATATACAGAATAATCGGGCTGAGGGAAAGAATCATACAAATGACAGGAAAGACATAAGATGCTAGGGATTTATTGGCGATGATTTCCCACCAATACACAAAGGTGGCAATGGCAAAGAAACAAGCAAGCGGTCCAATCACCACCATAAAAAGTGGTACTCCCGCCCAAGATTCCCAAGAAATTTTAGCAATGATGGTGGCCCACAGATAATAGGTCACCGGTATGGCATAGGCCATGATGAGAAAGAGTGCCGCCAAGGTGACTTTGATGGAGTTACGTAACATATGCTATTACTTTATCCAGAGGCACATCCTGTTTTTCTCCGGTTTTACGATTCTTTAATTCAACATTTCCCTGTTCAAGCGAGCGCGGGCCAACGGCAATTTGCCAAGGTGTGCCGATTAAATCCTGCGTGGCGAATTTACTGCCTGCCGATTCTTTACGATCGTCGTAGAGTGTCTCAATTCCAGCTTCACAGAGATGGGCATACAAAGCTTCACAGGCTTTGTCGCACGCCTCATGTCCGGATTTCACATTGATAATCGCCGCTTGGAAAGGTGCTACCGACTCCGGCCATATGATGCCGTTCTCATCGTGACTGGCTTCAATAATTGCCCCAACAAGGCGGGAAACGCCAATACCGTAACAACCCATTTTCACGGTAGTGCTCTTGCCGTCTGCACCCATCACTTCGGCCTTCATGGCGGCGGAATATTTGTCGCCCAGATAAAAGATATGCCCGACTTCAATCCCACGGGCGGATTTTACGTCGCTAGGAGCTTGGGCGGGATCGTGCATTTCATCGGCCGCCGAATACAGAGAGCGTAGGGTAGGGATGTCCAGCTCGTCTGTGTCCACCAGTTCTTCAAATTTTGGATCGTAGAATATCTCACTTTCTCCGGTATTGGCGATGACCTGAAATTCATGGCTCATATCGCCGCCAATGGCACCGGTGTCCGCCTTAAACGGGATAGCTTTTAAGCCCAAACGCTTAAATATTTTAAAATAAGCGCGATACATAGTGTCGTAGGACTCTTTGGCAGATTTTTCATCAATATCAAAGCTGTAAGCGTCTTTCATCAAGAACTCACGTCCACGCATCACGCCAAAACGCGGGCGGATTTCATCACGGAATTTCCACTGGATGTGGTAGAGATTTAGCGGTAGTTCTTTGTAACTACGTACGTTATTGCGGAAAATATCGGTGATCACTTCCTCATTTGTCGGGCCATAAATAAGCTGATTGTTGTGTCGATCGGTGACAATCAACGTCTCCTTGCCGTAATCGCCACGTCCGGACTCCGCCCACAACGAAGCTGGTTGCATGGTGGGCATCAGTAATTCCACTGCACCCGCCTTGTTCATCTCTTCACGCACGATATTTTCTACCTTCTTTAATACGTTTAGCCCCAATGGCAGCCAGTTATAGATGCCGCTGGAAAGCTGACGAATCATCCCCGCACGCAGCATTAGCTGATGGGAAATGATGGTGGCCTCGGAAGGGGTTTCCTTTAAAACCGGTAAAAGATAGTGTGATAGTCGCATATTATTCCTTGTGATATAATCATCTTAGCAATATATAGGTTGCTTACAAATCTAATGAAACGGCAACGATAATACAATGCAAATAATTGAATGTAAAACGAAAGAACAGATAAAAGAGACTTATAAAGTCGCCAGTCAGCATTATAATCTCGGTGAAGCCGAATATATGGCAAATATGGAAGAGATGATGCAGGCAGGGGATTATCGTTGCATTGCTGCGGTAAATGACCAAGGTGAATATCTTTCTATATTAGGATTTCGGGTGGGCAGACGTCTTTATTGTGGCAAGTTCTTCCATCTGGATAATTTGATTGTCGGCAAAGATCATCGTCGCGAAGGTCTGGCCGAAAAGATGGTAGATTGGGCGCGCGATGAAGCCAGAAGGTTGGGGTGTAACTCGATCCTTGCCGATACGTATGTGGAAAATTATCCCGCGCATAAGCTCTTTATGAAAGAGGGTCTACACATCCGTGGCTATCACATGCGCGAGATTCTTTAAGTCGTGCCTTTGTCGGGCAGGCTAAAAACCAGCAGGAATATCAGGCTTAAAGGGAATTGAAGGTAATTCAATAGCTGGGGCGATTTCTTTAAAGAAATCATCATTCATATTCTCAAATAAATATTCTAAATCCTTATCCCGCTTATACTGATACTTCCCATTGTCAAAGTCCATTAGTTCCGTAACCATTGCTTTCCAATCGTGGTTTAAAACAGTATTAAAGAATCGAGGGGTCGACCTATCCCAATTGAGACTGTACTGGAGAGCAACAGAGGCAACGATTGTTTGAATGTGTGGTGACAGGTCTCCGAACTGTTTTGCGCCCTTAGGAATGTTTGCATTGTAAATATTTTCTATGGTTTCTCCAAGATATTTAAAAAACAACTTATCTATAAGATTATATTCTGATTTTGTTAATGTAAGCGGTTCAATATAACTATATATTTGGGCCAATTGTCCTTTTTTACCTAAATAGGGCTTCAGCTTTTCTTTAATGTCTTCGGGAATGCCCATTTTATCAAGACTGCTCTCATTATATTTACCCAAATCAAATAGATCAGCTATTACCACACCCGCATCCACGGTTAGGTTTCCAGTATAGTTATAGATAGTTACGCCCGCATACTGTCCTCTGGCTTTAATGTGTAACAATTGACTGCTTTTATCATCGGAAATGGTTTGGGCGTTAATGCTACTACTAATCAAAAAAACCAGCAGGAATAGCAGGCTTGGAAGGGATATGTGCAATTTCATTTTATAAATATTGTTTGTCCCTGAAGATTAGGGTAATTATTTTTCATGCGTACAAAAGATTTTATAAAATCATTATCATATAGTAAAATAGTATTTTTATTACTCTTTACGGCTCCTGCTGTTGCATCGGCATTTATAATACAAGAACAATTGGATGATTCAGATTTAAACGAACGCATAATACCGTTGCTTATGCTTATTTCCTATCTATTCTTTATAATCTCAATGCTAAATTATTTTATATACAGGAAAAGCGGGAGAATATCGGCTGTTGTGCCAGTTATAATAAACTTTATTGCGATAGGCAGCTTTGGAATTATGCTCAACATGCCCGCTGTTTTCATTATTCCATTCTTATTTGTTGCTGGAGTGTGGGAGATTTTTGAGAAGAAATTTTTAGTTGCTGCGGTTTATATTTTGTTGTTCCTTGCAACCATAACCCCTTTTGTATTTGTATGGCAGACTGGACTTGAAATGGAGAAACGTTCTGAGGGGATGAAAGACCAAGTTCAAGACCAATCAGAACACTAATTGCATCGTCTTTCTCACCTTTTATTTTCTTCCACATGCCCCCATTTAAAGTTTCTGATATTATACCAACAAACGCAACACCTGCATTTACAAGACTCAACCATTCATAGGTAAAACCACAGGCTAAACCTACAAACCCATAATGTATGTTGCCCCAAATATCGGTGTTATATAAATATTGTTTATCCCCGAGTATTGGGGTAATTATTGTGTTATGAAGATAAAAGATTGTATAAAATCATTAACTTTTTCTGAGATAATTCTCTATCTGCTGTTAGCTACTATACTGCCACTATTAGAATGGAACGGAGTTTCATTTGTAAGTATTATCGTGACAATATTGGTACTAATATACACTATCATATTTGCCCCAATATATTTTATAACATACGTGTGGAGGAAAAAGTTCAAGGCATTACTTCCTTTGTTTAAAGGAATTCTAATGCTTCTTTACATGTTGTCGGTTGTTGCCACTGTGTACCGGCACTATGAAGAGAAAGTTTTTAACGAAAAATATAATGATTATATGGAAGTGGTAAATATATTTAAATCAGGATCATGGCCATATGAAGTGATTGAAACTACTGCCGAAGAAAAATCTAGGGGGCATTATGATAAGTATGTTTTGCCTACTAAATACCATCATCTAGCAAAACCTTACTGGGTTAATAATCCTAAAAGAAAACTGCATGTTATTGAAGGTAATATAGCGAATCCAAATAGTGAAATAGAGTTTTCTGTTGAATCTCATTACGATGAAGCATGGGTGGTTTATACTCCTATTAAAGGGTGTGGTATATATCAACCATGCAAAAAAGACCACTGGTACTTATTGCACACTCCTAGATAGCAATTTTGCGATATTTGAACTTTTGACCTTTAAGTTTTGAGGGCGTAATTTTACAGACCCAGCACTCCATAATGCTCTGGTGGTGTATATCGCTATATGTAATGCTTGCTTTGATAGTGAATTGCTATTTTGCTCCCATAGACCAATTCCTGCTAATACACTAATTTCATCATCTTTTGCAGCAATGGCATGCCCTTTCACTTTACCAAATATATTGCCAAAATCTATCTCTCCCTTATAAAGATCTGCAGCTATGCCAATACCTGAACTAACAATCTCTACCGCAGTATTACCTAGAAGTAAGAATTCTTTTGTAAACCCACAAGCCAGCCCAACATAACCAAAATGAATATTTGACCAAATGTCATAATAATATAAATATTGTTTATCCCCGAGTATTGGGGTAATTGGTACAAAATCTCCATTCTTTTTCCATGCAGGAATAAACAATGCTTTAAATTTATCATTCTTCTTATGATCCCACTTGCCTCCAGACTTAACTAATTCTATAAACTTTAGATTTGCCTGTGTAAAATAAGATAGAGACTCTGCTTCTAACAGTGCTCGTCTTTTATAATCAATCTCACCTATAGATTTTATTATCAAATTGTCAGATTGAGCATTCAATTCCCTTATTTCCTGTGCTTCGGGGCCATTAGCATTTTTGTTCATTTCTGCGGTCATAAAATTTAGGACACGATCGTATGCGTCGTAATTAAACAGATATTCGTGTTTTAACTCTTCATTTTCATTCACGGTTTTTGCCTGATTATTAGATAGGCGTTCTTTTCTTATGGGGTTAAGAAAATCGGCAAAAAGATTGCGATTGCCTTCAAGCGATGCCTGTTTTTTCTCAGGCGTGATCTCAGGGAAAAGATGCGCCACTTGTTCGAAAGCAAAGGCAAGAGATTCTTGCGCCAGCCCGATTGTTATGGGTCTAATGATTTCATTTGGTTTTGGCATGATTATGCCTCCGTGTAGAGGATTTCGCCGCTACTTTCGAGAGAAATACTGTAGCTTTCAGCATTCTTAATGGCGCCGGAGCGATTATAATCCATCACCTTAAATGTACCAGAGAGCACGTCACCGCTACCAAAGTGAATCTCAAAACTTGTCAATTTATTGGTGAATGCGGCAATACGTAATTGGTTTTCAGTCGTTGATCCCATATACCTGCCGCTGGCATCAATGGTGATAGAGCGTTGTCCCTCATTATCAATGATATCACGCCATTGACCAGACAAAATGTTAGTTGAATCAATTATTTTTGTACTAAAACTAAAATCCATGTTTAGTAATCCGCCGACCAGAGAGAAACTCTCCGGATCGCCACCATCGCCAATATGTAATGTTACCTCAGAACCTTTTTGTGCCGCCATGCTGCCCTCCGTTGTTTTTTCTCAGGCAGGATAGGGTCAAATGTGAAAAGGCGGAAGGGGGCTTTAGGCAGATAAAGCCTGCGCGATCTTCTCAGCGGTGATGCTGCCCTGGCGCAGAATGTTGGGGGTGGCGGTGGTGCAATCCACCACGGTGGACGAAATGCCAATATCACACTGCCCGCCATCTATGATTATAGCAACCGGTTTTTGCAGGGTTAAAGCGGCTGAGGTAGCATCAATACAAGGCTGTTCATCCGAAATGTTTGCACTGCTTATGGCAATAGGTCTGCCAAATTCGGCAAGAAAATCCGAGATGATCGGATGGTCAGCCACCCTTATGCCGATAGTATCGCGGCCGCAGAAAATAGGCTCGCATAATCCGGCGTCATCTCTGCGCTCGATGATGATGGTCAGCGCCCCCGGCCAAAAAGCATGTGCCAGCTTCAGCGCGTTATTGTTAAATATACCGAGCTGCTGTGCTTGAGTAAGGTCCTTTGTCATAATCTGCAGAGGTTTGGTATCAGGCCGTTTTTTGGCGTTGAACAGTGACTTTACAGCCGCTTCATTCGTCGGGTCGGCCGCAATGCCATAAACGGTTTCGGTGGGCAGAATAACCAACTGTGCATCTTTTAATAAAGCTGCGGCCTTGGCTCGCACGCGATCAGAGTATGTGACGATTAGGTTTTCCATAAGGGGGATATATAGTCTTATGGGGCAAAAAGTATAGAAAAAATTAATGATCGCCCTTGATAGTACATAATATTCTGCCTATATTAAACATATCATCAGCTGGAGAGGTCTATGGCAGAAACGGGAGACAAAAAATCAAAGGTAACGTGTGATGCGGAGTTATACCCTGTCTTACCACTTCGAGATATTGTGGTTTTCCCAGGAATGATTGTGCCGCTTTTTGTAGGCCGGGATCGTTCTATTAGCGCTTTAGAAGACAGCGTTAAGAATAATAGCAAACTTGTTTTGGTCACTCAGAAAGACGCGGTGCAGGACTCTCCGTCCTCAGAAGATATATACCGTGTTGGGGTGTTGGCCAATGTGTTGCAGATGCTCCGCCTTCCTGACGGAACGGTCAAAGTTCTTGTTGAAGGGAGTGGCAGGGTAGAGATTAATTGCTTTATTGAGGCCGAAAAATATCTGGAGGCGGATATTACCCAGATAGAAGAAAATGCCAATGATGAACAATCGGTTGAGGCGCTTGTGCGGTCGACGGTTTCCTCTTTTTCTCAATACGTAAAGCTAAACAAAAAAGTACCACCAGAAATTTTTGAAAGTGTTAAACAGATTGAAGACCCTTCCCAGTTGGTGGATACAATTGCGTCGCACATCACATTAAAAATTACAGAGAAGCAGGACATTCTTGAAACCAGTGAGCTGGATACGCGTCTGGAAAAAGTCTATTCTTATATGGAAAGGGAAGCCAGCGTACTTTCAACGGAAAAGAAAATCCGCTCTCGTGTGCGCAATCAGATGGAAAAAACCCAGAAAGAATATTATCTCAACGAACAAATGCGCGCCATTCAGAAAGAGCTTGGCGACAATGAAGAAGCGGTTGATGAGCTGGCAGAAATCAAAAAAAATATTGAGACCGTAAAATTATCTAAAGAGGCAAAAGAAAAAGCCCTTTCTGAGCTTAAAAAACTTAGATCAATGGGGCCTATGTCAGCCGAAGCGACAGTGGTGCGTAATTACCTTGATTGGGTTTTGACCATTCCTTGGAAGAAACGCTCTAAGGTAAATCTTGATTTAGACAATGCCCAAAAGATCTTGGATCGTGACCATGCGGGTCTTGAAAAGGTCAAAGAGCGTATCATTGAATATCTTGCGGTACAAAAACGTACCAAGTCTACCAAGAGTCAGATATTGTGTTTGGTAGGCCCCCCGGGTGTGGGTAAGACTTCTCTGGCCAAATCCATCGCGCAGGCAACAGGCAGAAACTTTGTCCGTCTCTCGCTTGGTGGGGTGCGGGATGAGTCCGAAATCCGTGGGCATCGTCGGACCTATATAGGCTCTATGCCGGGTAAGATTGTTCAATCAATGAAAAAGGCCAAAACGTCTAACCCGCTTTTCCTTCTGGATGAGGTAGAAAAGATGGGGCAGGACTTTAGAGGAGATCCCGCCGCTGCGTTGCTGGAAGTGTTAGATCCCGAACAAAATAATAGTTTTAACGATCATTATCTGGAAGTGGATTATGACCTTTCGGATGTGATGTTTATCACCACGGCCAACACGTTAAACATGCCGCGCCCTCTGCTTGATAGGATGGAAATCATCCGTATTTCTGGTTATACTGAGTTAGAAAAAATCAACATTGCTAAAAAACATCTTATCCCAAAACAGATTAAAGAGCATGGTTTGAAAAAAGGGGAATGGTCTATTACTGATCCGGCACTTAAAAAACTTATTGCCTGTTACACGCGCGAATCAGGGGTGCGTAATTTGGAGCGTGAACTTTCAAAATTAACCCGTAAAGCGGTCACAGAAATTGTAAGAAAGAATGTTAAATCAGTAAAAGTCACGCCAAGCAATTTAAAAAAATATGCGGGGATTGAACGCTTTGAACATAATGTAGCGGAGAAAGATGACCATATTGGTGTGACTACCGGTCTGGCCTATACGGAAGTGGGTGGCGATTTATTGCCCATTGAAGCAGTGTTGATCCCTGGTGGTAAAGGGCGCATTACCTTGACAGGCAAACTCGGTGATGTGATGCAGGAGTCGGCACAGGCGGCATGGAGTTACATTCGTTCTCGCTCGCATGACTTTGGTATCCGTACCGAAAAATACCTTAACAACGACATTCACCTTCACGTGCCGGAAGGCGCAACACCAAAAGACGGGCCTTCTGCAGGTGCGGCAATGTGTGTGACTATCGTTTCCGCTTTGGTTGGTATTCCAGTACGCAAAGACATTGCTATGACCGGTGAGATCTCTCTGCGTGGTATGGTCATGCCCATTGGGGGTTTAAAGGAAAAACTGCTCGCGGCCTTAAGGGGGGACATCAAAACAGTGTTGATTCCTGAAAAGAACATTAAAGATCTGGAAGAAATTCCCGATGTGGTGAAAAAGGGATTGGACATTGTCTCGGTATCTTCAGTGGACGAAGTACTGGCACATGCGTTGACCAAAAAGCTTGAACCATTAAGTTGGGAGGAGAGTCAAAAAGATCTTTCCTCTATTGCCCGGGTGACAGAAGAGGGTGATAAAGATGTGGTTACGCATTAATCGTTTTCTTAAAAACATGAGGTAAATTTTTTGCTGATGGGACAAGATATGTTCCAATCAACAGCTTTTTATGCCCTTCATTATTTTTCCTAGTAAAAAGTTTGGTTTTGGCTTTAGCTGTGGCTTCTGGGCAAATTAATATTTAATTAACCACTATTTCTCGGCTTTTGTCATAAAAATGTAAAAAAAGCAGTTTTTTTACAGAAATAGGCATTTTTTTCCTTGTGTTTTTGTTTTGAAAGCGCAAGGATAGCTTCGACAGTCCTTAATTGATAAAGGTTTGCTGGGAGATGGGAATTTAATAAATTGGCTTAGTCATAAGTTTTTACTATTTTCTTACTTCCATAATGATCGTAAAGAGTTAAGGTACTTTTATTAACTTTATGCTATTGGGAGAATTGATAGTGAATAAGAATGAACTTGTTGAAGCAGTGGCTTCTAAAATTGATGGTACTAAAGCTGATGCATCTCGTGCAATTGATGCAGTTTTTGACTCAATCTCTGGTGAACTTGCCTCTGGTGGTGAAGTTCGTCTAGTAAATTTCGGTACGTTCCTTGTTGCAAACCGTAAGGCAACAACAGGTCGCAACCCACGCACAGGCGAGCCTATTAAGATCGCTGCTTCTAAAAGTCCTAAATTCCGCGCTGGAAAAATCCTTAAAGAAGCAGTAAACAAATAATTAGTATCATTTGTTTTTTGAAGAGGGCAGCCAAAAGGCTGCCCTTTTTTGTTTTGTCTTACTTGCGCAGTTTATCTGTTATGTCTTTATGTAAGCGGGCTTCTTTTTTCGCTTGCAATTGTCCTTCATATAGATTAGTAAATCCTCTTCCTTCCCCAAGGGGCGGTTAGCTCAGCTGGCTAGAGCATCTGGTTTACACCCAGAGGGTCGGGGGTTCGAATCCCTCACCGCCCACCATTTAGAATTAAAAATGATCTTTAATGTTTTTAATCTCTTATATAATCACAATACTTTCTTTTCCATCTTCAATCCATTATACCTGATAATGCTAGGTTTATAATTCGTTCAGTGGTGTGGGATGCAGTTTACGTCATCGGTTTTTGTGGTTTTCTTTGTGGGAGTGTTTGCGCTGTATTGGCTTTTGCCCACGATCCTAAACCCGCAGAATTCACAGGCAAAAAAGAACATCCAAAACATCATTCTTCTTACCTCCAGCTATGTGTTTTATGGCTGGGTGCATCCGTGGTTTTGCTTTTTGCTGGCCACCTCCACGATGATCGATTTTCTTTGTGCTCAGAAGATACATGATGACCGAAGCAACAGTAAAAAATGGCTGGTACTCAGTTTGGTGACCAATCTTGGTATGTTAGGGTTCTTTAAATATGCCAATTTCTTTATTGATAATGTGACGCTTGTCTTAAGCGCTCTTGGGTTGTCGCTTGATCCGATTGTCCTTGAAATACTATTGCCGGTAGGGATTTCGTTTTATACCTTTCAGAGTATGAGCTATACGATTGATATCTATCGCAAGGAACAAGAGCCGCATAAGAGCCTAGTGGAATTTGCGCTGTTTGTGTCGTTCTTCCCACAGTTGGTGGCAGGGCCGATTGAGCGCGCCCGGCACATCCTGCCGCAAATTACGGTAGCACGCCAATGGAACTGGGATTTGTTTAATGAGGCGTGGTCGTTGATTATTCGCGGCTATTTCAAAAAGTTGTTTATCGCTAATGGGGTGTCGTTTTACGTGGATAAAATCTTTGCCCACCCCAACCCTTCTGTTGCGCTGGTAACGGTGGGGACGGTCGGCTTTGCCATACAGATATACGCAGATTTCTCTGCCTATACCGACATTGCGCGCGGGACTGCCAGACTCTTTGGCGTACGGCTGATGGAAAACTTTAAATCTCCCTATTTGGCCATTTCGCCTTCGGATTTCTGGCGGCGGTGGCATATTTCCTTTTCCAGTTGGATTAAGGATTATGTTTATATTTCTTTCGGTGGCTCACGGGTGAAAACACGGTTGCAGTTTTTGCTGGTGGTGCTGGCGACTTTTGGCCTCAGCGGGCTTTGGCACGGGGCGCAGTGGCATTATGTGATTTGGGGTCTGTACCATGCGGTGATCCTGTTCGTGTATCATGCGCTGGGGATGGGCGGAAAATGGCGGGCAACCAGCTTGCCGACCATCGCGCTTTCATGGTTGGTGATGTTGGGGCTGAGCCTGTTTGGCTGGCTTATTTTCCGTACGCCTAGCATGGAGTGGCTGTCACAGATTGCATGGGCGCAGGACAATGCTCAGTATGTGGTGGCGGTGGCCTACATCACATGGATTGCGTTATATACGCTGCCGTTTTTTATTTTTTTGGTAGCAGAGAGGATCTTGCCCAATTCGCGCCTGAGCAATGCAGTGATTAACGGGTTGGAATTGGCCATATTATTATACATGCCCATCATTGATGTGGTGAGCGACGAATTTATTTACTTTCAGTTTTGATGATATGCAAAGAATGATAGAACACATACGTTATCCGCTTATCACACTGGCCGTGTTGGGACTGTTCTGTCTACCTCTGGTCTTTGACGTACAAGATTTCTATTTACGTTTTCAGCCGAGCATGGTGGATGTCAACCGACAGGCACTAAACAAGCTAGAGCCGGAAGTTTTGTTTGTGGGCAATTCTATGGTCTATGACAATATTGACCTTGAAACTTTCCGTGATAACGTCTCATCTAAAACATTTACTATTACCTCTGCTGGTGCGCGCCCATCCTTTTGGTATCTGGTGTTAAAAAATCTGGTGATTACGATACAAAATAAACCAAAATTGGTAATTATACCGTTTCGTGATGCGGAATGGATGGAAACCAAAATTGCCCGCTTTGGCCGGTATAAGAAATCGCTCGACATAATGTCAAAACACAATGAACCACTGTTAAAGAAACTGACATATAACGAATCACCTCTTGGTATTGTCTCAGGCATCCTGACCTTTCGGCAGGAAAACATCCATTATGACATTGAAGGTTATTTGTACAATTATGTGGTCAATGAATTGCTGGACGATGTGGCAGAGGTAAAACAATGTGCGTACCCCAACGGGTGTGAGCGTCCGCGTACCATCTCCGGACAAATTCGTCGGGTGATATATTGTACCTTCTCGCCAAAAGATAATTACCGTTATAGCGATGAATGTGCAGGCTTTGAACGGCCTGACGCAGTGGATTTTAACCAAGCAGTGGAAAATTCCTATTTACCGGAAATTATCAAAATTGCTCAAGAAAATAACATCATATTACTGTTGGTAAGGATGAAGGCCGCCGAAGACCTTGTGCCGAATACTCAGCCGCCGTCATTGAAGAAATATATCAAGGATTTCTCAGAATATTTAGAAGCAAATAAGATTGCATTTATTGATTTTTCCGACGAAGCGGCGTTAACAAAATACCATTATAAAGACATCAATGCCCACCTGACGCAGGAGGGGTCAAAACTTTTGACCCACCTGTTAGCAGAGCGTATAAAAGAACAAAAATTATTAGATCGGTAACTCCATGGAAAAAGGCAATCACATACGCTATGAGATACAAGTTGCACTGATCATTGTGTTGGCGGTGATGTGCAATGTCATTGGTCTTGCCGACCAAGTGTTTTATGCCACCACGCCCTATCTGATCAATGACGACACACGCGCGCTCTTCCATTATTATCGTTATGAAGATTCATCATTATTTGCCGATGATTACATCGCCAATTATCTGGCCAAAGGCTTTACGGATTTTGTCGGTTATGATTGGCTGATGAAAACGGCGACTTCCTATTTCGGCCTCAATACAACCCTTGATGTTTTGCCTTTGTGTTTGGTGGCGTTTAGCGCAATGGCTCTGTCGTTTGTTCTGCTCAAGCTGGGCGGGAGGATGGCGTTGTTTATGGGGTTGATAAGCTTCTTTTCCTACAGTACGTTTTTTGAACGAATCAATTCCTCTATTCCCCATTCCTTTGCTTACCCCATCATGCTTATCGCTATTGCGGCCTTGGTTTATGGCAATATGGGTTGGCTGATTGTGGCCTTGATATTGGCGGGGTTGTTTTATTCACCCATGACCCCGATCATCGGGTTAATGCTGGCGATTTATGTGCTGGTACTGCCTAAAAAATTCCAGTCAGAGAAAGTGCAGCAGCTCAATGTTTATGTAAGATGTTTGATTCTTTTGGTGTGTGCTGCGGTAACGATGTATTTAATTTGGCCGACGCTGCCTTTTGGTGAAGACAGTGACTTTGGCCGTAGATTGTCCCTGCAGAATGATCTGGCGCAATTTCCCGAACTGGATCCCAATGGAGGCAGAAATCCTTCTTCGGTGAGCAGCCCTGTTGTTTCTGCTTTGCAGCGCATTGTGGGCAATTTCATCTATCCAGCAAAAATGTTGATCCTGCCGCTGCTGTCTTTCTTGATCATTACGTATTTCTTCTTTAACTCTAGGCTTAGCAGTGCGGGTTCACGCTTTGCGATATTTATTATCTCGGTAATTATCTGTGCCGTATTGGGGCATTATTTTATGCCTGCCTTTGTCTATCGTGCTCTATTATACACTTTGCCGCTCATCGCTTTAATCTTATTGCCAGTGGGGCTGTGCGACATCACTCATCGCCTGTGTAAAACTTCAAAAATTGCTACGGGGATATTGGCAGTGTTGACCCTTGTTCTGTCCTTTTCATTTGCAGAAAAAACCTTCCGCGGTACCGGTTATACCATACAAATAGATAAGAGCTACGCGCCGATTCTACAGACAATAGAGGATCTGCCAAAGAACGCATTGATTGCCGGTTTTCCCGGTTCATCGCAAGGGGTGATTGAAAATGTTCCATTTTTTGCCAAGCACAAAGCCTTTGTACTCTATGAGGCACAAGTGCCCTCTCATGAAGGCTTCACCCTTGAAATGCGTCAGCGGATGAACGCGCTGATTGATGCCTATTTTGCCACCGACATAAAAGATGTACTAGCTTTGCGTGATAAATGGGGGGTGGATTATCTTATCGTTAACACTGTATTCTACGACTATAGGCCAAGTTATTTTAAACCGTTTAATGACAAAATAGAAAAAATATGGAAGGAGAACAAAGCAAAAAGCTTTATACTACCGACATTATTTGATACCGCATTAGAGGGAAGTAATGATACTATCAAAATCATTGATCTAAGACAAATGGAATAAAGATAGCAATATGACTGAGAATTGGAAAAACATAAGCGTTAGGCCGGATATGAGCATCATTCAAACCATTGCGGTCATTGACAATGGTGGCAAGCGCCTCGCCCTTGTGGTGGATGAGAAGGGAAGACTGTGTGGAACAGTCACCGATGGGGACATACGCAGAGGACTACTGCGGAAGATTTCTTTGGAGGATAAAATTAGCCAAGTGATGCAGACCCATCCGATTACCGGCGGGCAGGGGGAAAGCGACACGCAGTTAGTGGCCAAAAGCAAAACACACAGTATATTCGAAATCCCGATTGTTGATTCTGAAGGCAAAATGGTTGATCTAAAAATATTCAGTACGGTAGATCAAAGGCCAAAATTAGACAATCCAGTGTGTATCATGGCCGGTGGTTTTGGCAAAAGGCTCATGCCTCATACAAAAGATTGCCCCAAGCCAATGCTTAATGTTGGGCAAGCGCCGTTACTGGAGAGTACAATAAAAAACTTAGCAGACAACGGTTTTCATAATATTTTTATCTCGGTCTATCATTTGTCCCAACAGATCATTGAACATTTGGGTGACGGTTCGCAATGGGATATTTCACTCCAATACTTACAGGAAGATAGCCCCTTGGGGACGGCGGGTGCATTGAGTCTTTTGCCGGAAACTCTGCCAGACTTACCGCTGATTGTCCTCAATGGTGATATCTTAACCAAGCTAAATTTCAAAGAGCTGCTTGAGTTCCATAATCATTCAAACACCAGCGTTACCACTTGTGTGACGGAGTATGAGTTCCAAGTCCCCTATGGTGTTATCAAACAAGAGGAAGGTCGCCTGACCGCCATTGAAGAAAAACCTTCACATAAATTCTTTGTCAATGCAGGGATATACGCTCTTAACAAAGAAATTATTGCCAATATGGACAAGAACAAGGCGGTGGATATGCCTGTGGTACTGCAAAAATATATTAAGGAGAATCAGGTGGGCGTTTTCCCAATTCATGAATATTGGCTCGACATTGGCAAGATAGACGATCTGGAAAAGGCGCAGAAAGATTTTATTGAGGAATTTAAATAATGGCGGAGTGCTACCTCATTATTGGTTTGGGAAGTATAGGCAGGCGGCATTTGCGCAATGTAAGAGCGTTGCGGCCAGAGGCAAAAATTGTACTTCTGAGGCGCGAAGAATCCCTTGCGGCAGACGAAGATAAATTGGCCGATCATATTGTGACCAACATCAAATCGGCCATTGCACATCGGCCCATTGCCGCCATTATTTGTAATCCTGCGCCGTTTCATCTTTCGGTGGCCATGGATCTGGCTGAGGCTGGGATTCATCTTCTTATCGAAAAGCCGATTTCGCATAATTTGGCAAATGTTGATGGGCTGATTCATTATTGTAAAAAGAAAAAGCTAAAACTGCAAACCGCGTATGTGCTGCGCTATCATCCTTTAATCAAAATGCTAAAGAAAAAGTTCGACGAAAAACTAATAGGTCAGCCGATCAGTGCGGTGGTCGAATGTGGGCAATATCTACCGCAATGGCGACCAGAGCAGGACTATCGCCAATCGGTTTCGGCCAAGGCTGGTCTGGGGGGAGGGGTATTGTTGGAGCTTAGCCATGAGTTTGATTATTTACGTTATTTATTTGGCGAGGTACAATCGCTTTCTGCTCATTGTTTCAACAGTCACAGCCTTGAGATTGATGTGGAAGATGTGGCCGACCTAACTCTCAGATTTGCCAATACGTTTACCGCCAATGTGCATTTGGATTTTTTACAAACCAAGCTGCACAGAAGTTGTAAAATCATGGGCGATAAGGGCATGTTGTACCTTGATTTAGCAGAGCAAACCCTCGATTTTTATGACAAAGAGGGGCAAAAAACCCCGCTTTCCCATCTTAAAGACTATGACAGAAATACGATGTTTATTGCTGAGCTGGAAGATTTTTTAAACACGGTTGCTCAGAATTGCGACCCTACGATAACCGGATATGATGGGCTTCAAGCGGTTCGAATTGTTGAGGCCGCCAAACAATCCTCCAAAAATAAGAAGGAGGTCACTCTTGATGGTTGATAAGAAGGCGATAGGATTTATTTTTGCTCGTGGCGGCTCCAAAGGGGTAAAGGGCAAAAATATAAAGTTGCTTAACGGCAAACCGTTAATCGCTTATTCCATTGAGTGCGCGTTAAGCTGCCCTTCCATCAGCAGGGTGATCGTTTCCACAGACAGTCAGGAGATTGTCGATATCGCAAAAAAATACGGTGCGGAAGTGCCCTTTATGCGCCCAAGCCAACTGGCGCAGGACGATTCTCCTGAATGGCTCGCGTGGCAGCATGCCGTGCAATTTCTACAAGATCAGGGGCAAGAGTGTGATGTTTTTGTCAGTCTTCCGGCAACGTCTCCCTTGCGCAACGTAGAAGATGTGGAAGCCACCATTGCTTTGCTGGATGAGAAAACAGACGTGGTGGTCACCTGCACTCCGGCCAAACGTCACCCCAGCTTTAACATGCTAAAAAAGAACGATGACGGTTATGTGAGTATAGTCATGCCGGTGGAGAAGGAAATTCATAACCGACAACAGGCCTCGGAGCTGTTCGATATGACCACGGTAGCTTATGTCACCCGTCCGCAATATATTATCAATCACCAATCCTTGCTTGAAACCGGCGCGGTAAAAGCGCATAGTGTGCCGGAGGAAAGGGCGTTGGACATTGATACGATGTTTGATTTTAAAATAGCGCAACTTTTGATGGAAGCAAGCGATGCTGGAAAATAAAATAATTGTGATCACCGGTGGTGCCGGCCTCTTAGGTTCGGCGTTTGTGAAGGCGGTTCTTGCCAATAAGGGTAAGGCAATCATCGCGGATATCAATAGTGATAAAGGACAGGAATTAGAACAGAATTTGCACAAAGAATACGGCAAAGAATCCTGTGCCTATCGGAAGCTTGATGTAACGTCGAAAGACAGTGTGCAGCAGCTTATTGATCAGACAGAGGCAAAATATGGTCATATTGATGCGTTGGTCAATGCGGCCTATGCACGCAATGCTTCCTTTGGAAAGGATTTCTTTGAGGTGGAACATGCCGATTTTTGCGACAATCTTTGCCTCCAGCTTGGCGGATATTTCTTAACCTCCCAACAATTTGCCACCTACTTTAAAGACAAGGGTAAGGGCGGAAACATCATCAATATCGCTTCTATTTATGGGGTTGTTGCCCCGAAATTTGAGATTTACGAAGGCACAGAAATGACCTGCCCGATTGAGTATACGGCGGTGAAGTCGGCGTTGATTATGATGACCAGAACCATGGCCAAGCGCTTTAAGGGCATGAATATTCGGGTCAATTCCATCAGTCCGGGTGGGATTCTAGACGGGCAAGACCCTAAGTTCTTAGCTGCCTACAAAGCACAATGCATCAGCAAAGGCATGCTCGATGTGAAGGACATTGAAGGCTGTTTGGTGTTCTTGCTTTCGGACCAATCACAATACATCAATGGTCAAAACATAGTGGTGGACGACGGTTTCACGCTGTAAGTAATGTTGCGATGGCGCGGTTTATGTTTTCTTTCATATCTTCTTCCGCAACGCCATATCCCGCGTCGTAATAGCGGTAATGTTCCTGCCATACGGGGTCTGTATAAAAAGCGTTGATTACCTCAAGATTAAGGGCATTCACATCTTCAATCTCCGGCACGATCTTATTCTTCACAAAGCCGTTTACGTCGTGTGAATATCCGTCCAGTCCGGCATAATACACCACCGGAACACCCTGTTTAAGCACTTCAAGATGCACGCTGCTGTTGCCGATAATAGCCAGATCCACCTTGCTGACATCCTCGTCGAGCCTAGTTCCTTTTGGTGAGATAGTAATACCACTCTTGCCTGCCAGCGTGGCAAAATCAGGCCGTACCAACTCCACCGGATGCGGACGAATTACGATAGCGGCCTCCTCGAATTTCTTTCTTATTTGGTGGAGGATCTTCTCAAGATTGGTCATATTGGTTTGCGCGGTGAGAAAAATCCCCACCGTCTTTATAGGACGATTGAGCTTTAAGGCAGTGGTTTTCCCCTCAACGCCGGAATAGACAATTTGTGTGCTGAAATGTTCGTTATATTGACTGAGAATGTCCGAGGCATATTTTCCCGAAAGAATTGCCAGATCATAGTGCATATTCGAAGTGCTGTAATCTTCTGTTATATTAGCGTGGGGAACAAGGATAACAGGAATATTCATGTGTTTAGCGGCACAAATCAGTGCCATACTGTCCGAAGCGTAGGTGCTGGTGACCAACACGGCGCGTGGCGGACATTGCTCCATAATATGCAGAAATTTTATGTAATAGCCAAGATAGGCCGCAATCAGACAGGCAGGGATAAAATCCATTTGCCTGAAATGCATCATCAGCCGAAATATTTGGGTTATATTTTTATAGCGTAGCCCTATTTTATAGAAGTGAATGACGTTGGGCAGATACAAAATATTTTTATTAGAAATGGAGCTGTTTTCTAAAGTGTAATCGGCCAGAGAGTTTTTGATATAGTCCACTTTACTGTGCTCATTGGCCGTGGTGGAACAGGCTAAGATATCCCCACCTCCCTTCGCCTTCAAGTTAAGGATGGATTTCACAACATACAGTACCAGAATAAAGGTATAGAGCTTACTGCCTTTGAAGGATTCTATCCACTTTATGGCAAAACGCAGCACCGGTTTCTTGGCCAATATTTCCGCGAACACCTTGATAGCAACCTCATGTGTTCTTACAGATTCTATATACCGTATCGCTTTTTTAATGTTTTTCATAACTGGCTTTATAATTTAAGAAAATTTTTTATAATCTGTAACCCGGCAGCTCCGCTTTTCTCCGGATGAAATTGGGTGCCGTAAACATTATCTTTCCCAACAACTGCCGTTACGTTTATGGCATCATAATCGTAATACGCCAAAAGATCTTCTTTGTTATTAGGGTTGGCAGAATAAGAATGGGTAAAATAAAATCTATCTGCTTGGGAAATGTGATGAAACAAATCATTATTGGTCATTATCTTCAATGATTTCCAGCCCACAAAAGGAATTTTATATTTTACACTATCGCTAATTTTGCAGACTCGTCCTCCAATTAAGCTGAGTCCTTTATTTAAACCAAATTCCTCGCTTTCATCCAGTAACATTTGCATGCCAACGCAGATGCCCAGATAGGGCCTTCTGGTGGCAGAAAATTCTAACAAGACATTCTTCAGACTTTTCTGTGCTAGGGTGGAGACGCAATCTTTAAACGCGCCAACGCCGGGGACAACTAGTCTTTGGGCGCAGAGTATATCGTTCGGGTTATCACTCACCAGCACATCGGCACCACAATGCTCAAACGCTCTTTTGACACTCAGTATGTTACCGATACCGTAATCTACTATTACAACTTTTTTCATCTATTTCTTAAATTGTTATATTGTCCACACAGCGTATTTCAAAATTATTCTGGTTTATTGCCCATCGATGTATTTCGGACAATTGTAGCGTATCGTAATGCAAAACATGCGCCATAGCAATGGCATCCACATGGCTTTGTGTAAGAGCCTCTTCTATGTCGTGTAAGGAGCCAATGCCTCCGCTGGCAATTATAGGGATTTGTACAACAGATGAAACCGCTTCTAAAAGCTCTATATCCATGCCTTTGGCCGTTCCTTCTTTATCAACGGAAGTCAATAATATTTCTCCTGCTCCAAGAGACACGGCTATTTTTGCCCAGTGGATAACATCCATTGCGGTTTTTTCCCGCCCATTATCGTAATACACTTCCCATTTGTTATAATCGGTTTTCTTAGCTTCTATGGATAGAACCATACATTGGGAACCAAAACGTTGGGAAACCTCCCTGATAAGCTCAGGATTTTTTACCGCCGCAGTGTTAATGGCCACTTTGTCAGCGCCATGGCTTAACGCGGCAGCCACATCCTCAACCGACCGGATGCCACCACCAACGGTGATGGGGATAAAAATATCTTTGGTAGCATCTTTAACAATATCTAAGAGTGAATTGCGTTCATAAAGCGAGGCAACGCAGTCCATATAGAGTATTTCATCAATACCTTGCGCATAATATTTTCTGGCAAAGTCATTCGGTTTGCCAAGTTTTCTTAACCCTTCAAGTTGGATCCCTTTTATTAAATTGTCACCCTTAACATCAAGACGGGCAATAAACCGTATGTTCCTTGTCATATTATGACCAAACAGTGTGCCGTAATTTCCACTGACCATTGTCTTTTTTCCATAGGTGAGGAGAACGAAATTTATCCTCCAGTTGGTGAAAATAGTCTTGCGTCATTATCGGGCTATCAAAACATTTATGAGCGATGGGAAATTCTTTTTCGTTGATGGACAAATATTGAAAGATTTCTTTCTCAAAACGTGTTGGATATTCGCCATCAAATTTTTTAACCAATGCTACTCCTTCCTCACGGTCTATTTCCTCGTTTCTAATTTCTTGAGCAGCGTCATATGTCGCACGGCCAATGCCAAACTTTATGTAGGTGGTGTAATAATGATAATCATCAATTTTATCGTCAATGGAATTGTATTTTGAATAGGTGCCGGTGGTTCTTTCGGGAGAGGATTGGAATCCTCCATTCTCAACGGCATAATAATACGCTCCTTGCGGGTGCCATCTCAGATAATAACCCAGATAGTGAACCTCAATATGGTGCTTCTCACAGATATCCGGATTTATAGGCATATAGGGAATTAAATCCTGTGTATTAACGCCGTAACTCTCTTTTAATTCTAAAAGGGAAGTACCACCAAAATAGATTTCTGAATCCTTAGCAGAGCTAAAATATTTAAAATCCCGTTTCGCGCTTTGTGTGTCTTGGATAGGGTTTCCATACTCCGCCTCATTTTCTCCATAGAAAATAAGTTTAATATCATTTTGTGCCGCAATCTTTGGTGCAATCCCTTTTTGTCCAATAATAAAAGGCTGGAAAGGGTGGAACAGCCTCTCAACAGCCAGTCGGGTTAAAAGTCTGTGGATACGTCCATTGGGGGTTACTAAAATATTATCAAACCCGGCATTGATCCAAGCCTGAAAGTTTTTCCACCCCCAATCGGTATAAAGATGCGGTGCCCATGTCACGGTAAGAGGGTTCATTCCATATTTATACTTCAATACATGCGCCTGATAGAAGCTGTCTTTACCGCCAGAACCCGGTACAAGACAGTCATACGATCCGTCTTTGCTACGGTGTTTATCACAAAGCTCGATTAATTTCTTTTCTCTCTCATCCCAATCAATGTTCTTTTTGGCCTCCGCCACCCGGCAGGCATCACAGACCCCATCTTCATCAAAATGGATGGTTTGTTTTTTACTTTCCCCAGTATGCTTTGTTTCAATATCGGAGTTAGGGCGTTGGTTTGAAATAACACATTTCTTACAAAATTTAATTTCCTGCGGAAGGCCGTAATATGTTTCATAATTCTTATTATTTTCAGTCAAGATTCTTAATTCCTTTTTTAATACAAGTGTCTAACAAAGTATTTCTTAATGTATTACGGTACATACTCAAATTTCATTCCATTTATTTCTATATATGCTCCGGGCGCATTAGGAAATGTAACGGCTTTCACTCTTCTCTTCATTTCTTCAGCAGACATAGTTAAATTTAGTTTGCACAGTTCGTTGAGCTCCTTTCTTTGATATGGTGGTCTTTCCCATTTTTCACCGCAAGGAGTGAGCTCTTGGCCACTTATAATGATATCCATTATGTCATAAAACATATTCGAAATGTTTTCATAGCATCGTTGGGTAAGGGATAAAACACTATCGGCTTCATATATAGGAAACCGTTTAACCATTATAATGTCTCCGGTATCAACCTTTTGGTTCATCTGATGACAGGTAACCCCAAACTCTTTTTCTCCATTATAAATAGCAAAATTTGTACAGCCAATACCGGGATATTTAGGTGATCCAGGATGAAAATTTATACTATGTATTGATGCGTTATCTAATAATTCTTTGGGGACAATCCATGGGCAGAGGTAAGATATTATATAATCCCCTTTCCATTGCATTAATTTATTTGGGAAAGGTTCACCTCTGCTGTTGAGGGATATAGTACTATTAGGAAAATGATTTTTCACAAATTCAGAGGCTTTTAAACAGAGAGGATCTGCATCTTTTCCTAAAAATAATATTGATAAATCTTTTCTTGGTTTCATATTACGACTCAATTTCTTGATCAATATCGATATTTTGGGAACACTCTTCACCCACATAATCCCAATACTTCATGGCGCTGATGCCGCTGCCGGGACGTTTACAGGCCAGATTATCTTTGCTGTAGGTTTCACCTTTTTGTATGTCGCGGGCGGCAGTCAGGCTCCTTCTGGCAATGGCAATGTTCTTTATTTCACTGGCCTGTGCCTCTTTTACGCCACTGCCCATGGCGGCTTCAACATCACGGATATGCTTGACCAAATGTATTAATTCTTCCGGCTCTAAAGAAGCCTTATGGTCTGGCCCGGGAAGAGAGCAGTCTTTGGTAAAGTGTTTTTCAATCACCTGCGCCCCCATAGCCACCGCTGCAACGGGGATGTGGATGCCCAAGCTATGGTCGGAAAGCCCGACCGGATGGCCAAAAGCATCCGCTATGGTACGCATGGCGTTTAAATTTACATCCTCATAAGGGGTGGGATATTCGGTGGTACATTGCAGGATCGTGATGTGGCCATTTAAGATATTCTTACCCTCTTCCGTCTCGTAATAATCCAGACATTCTTGCAATGAGGAAGGTTCATCTCGCCCGCTCCAGCCATAAGAAAGAATAGCCAGCGCTTGTTCAATTTCGTGCAGATTGGCCATGCCGGTGGAAAGGATCAACGGCAGTCTAAACCGTGCTACACCATATAAATAGGGGGCGTTGGTGATTTCTCCGGAAGGGATTTTGATATAGGGAATGTCACATTCTTTCACCAGATATTCCAGATTCGCCAGATCAAACGCGGTGGACATAAAGAGGATATTTTTGGTTTTGGCATAATCGGCCAGCTCTTTAAAGTGCTCCCGAGGCAGCTCCAACCGTTTGACCATATCAAACTGGGACTCTTCTTTTCCGGTATTGGCTTTTTGATATTCGGCTTGTGGGGCATACACCGAAATAATTTCTTCGGTGGTAAAGGTCTGGAATTTTACTGC
This sequence comes from Alphaproteobacteria bacterium, assembly GCA_030429625.1. Classification (GTDB taxonomy): domain Bacteria; phylum Pseudomonadota; class Alphaproteobacteria; order Rickettsiales; family UBA8987; genus JAUIFA01. The sequence continues at coordinate 155,188 of JAUIFA010000001.1, forward strand.
GTCTGCCTTTGCCTCGGCGGCAATATCAATCAACTCTTTGGCTAGCGACATATCGCCATTATGATTAACTCCGGCTTCGGCAATGATAAATGTACGTTCCATGCTAACCTATCTTATAAAATGTTTTTTGCAGCAATGTTTGAGGATCATCGATTGCCGACAAAATAGCAACGATTTTTTCCGACGTGCCGCCCTCCCCATAAGGGCTAGTGATGGTGGTACGATCAAGGGCGTAGGCCTGCTCAAGGGCAGAGAGAATGCTTGATTCTTCCATAACACAATCGATCACATTATTGGGCTTTAAGCGGCCTTTCTGGCGATCGGCAATGTTGATAAAGGGCAGTTTAAAGGTCGGCGCTTCATACAACCCGCTCGAAGAATTTCCCAAAAAAACATCCACATATTTTAACGTGTTGAAAAACAGCTCCTTGCCCAACGACAGATGAAACACCACGTTGTTATGATCTTTGGCATAGTTTGAAAAGAGTTTATTAATCATTTTCCCGCCCGTGTCCGAATTAGCGCCGGTGAGGACGATACCGGTATCTTTAAGCTGGCTGAGGGTGGAAAGGATTATTTTAGCATCCTGCTGTGGTGATCTGCTACTCAGTGTTTCAGGGTGATACGTCACCAATATATGTTTTTTACATCCATCATTTAGCCCGACTTCCTTTAGCCAGTTTTCTTTAGAAATATAGTTAACTTCGTTGATAACATCTAAGCTAGGTGAGCCTACCAGATGGACATTCTTAGGGTTTTCCCCCATTTGAATAAGGTTGTGATAAGAGGTTTGGTTAGTAGCAAAATGCACGTGTGACATTTTGGTAATCGCATGGCGCATCGCATCGTCAAACGCTCCTTCGCTGATGTCTCCGCCGCCAATATGCGCCACAGGGATTCTAGCAATGAGTGCGGCTTGTACGGCAGCCATAATCTCAAAGCGATCCCCCAAAACCAACAACATATCCGGACGTTTGGTGTCAAAAAAATCAGCCAGTTTGATCAATTCATTACCCATAGACTTGGTGATGGAACATGCATCATTTTGGCTTTCTAACATCTCTATTTTGGCGGTGATGTTAAAACCATCCTGCTCAATCATTTGCACCGTATTGCCATAATCCTGCGCCAGATGTTGGCCTGTCACAATGAGTTGTAAGCTCAGATCATCAGATTGCTCGATCAATCGCATCGGGTAATATAAATAGGAATAATCCGCCCGATTTCCCGTCACTACACAGATAGTTCTTTGGTTTGTCATAAAGTTTGATCGCCGTATAAATATTTTTTCTTTATATATAGATTACATTTCTGCCCTTTACATCTGATTTGTGCCCTGTTGAGGTCTACCAAGCTTTTGATATAGGGAGAGGGCAGTGATGTAACTTCGATTTTATCTTTTGTAAGATCTATTATTGTCAGTGCTCTAAACTCAAAATGCTCCAATAGGTATAAATCCATATATTTAGGATTTTGTAACAGGAGGTCTTCTGGTACTTTAATTTTATATTCCAGATCGTTACTTCCTAGTTTTCTAGTCCTACTGGAATACCATTTTGTATCATTCCAGGCTCTTTGGGTTAGCCATGTTGTGGCATAATTATTTATTGCTATGGTATTGTCTATATCCATTATGATGCCAACAACTCCTGGTAAAGGTTTTTCAATAGATTGTAGCCGTGAGATTATAATTTGTTCGTTAACCATTCTGTTCAAGAATTGTATGAATTGGAATTGCTGAACTGAAAAGGATAATAAAATAAGGATTATACAATAAGAAAGCTGTAGCTTCTTGCCAAGAAGAGTGCTTGCAAACCCAAAAAAGACACAGACAATAGGAATGGCGGTAAAGCCATGGCGCTGTCCCCAGAAATAAAAAAGCAAGTCAGGAGAATTGCTTGTCAATATATAGGGTGATGCTGCACAACCAAGCCAGAATAGAATCAAAAAAAGAATTTTGCCAGCCTGTCTATAATTTATACTGGGTAATTTCTTCTTAATTAAGATATGCGAAGAAAAGAAAATTAGAAATAAGGCTAATAATATAAAAAGCGGCAAAAGGAAATTTCGGAGGTGATATAAAAACTCAAAAAAATCAGGAAAAGAAATTTTATTATAATTTTTATAATAGCCAGAAGGTGGGTAATAATGTTTGAAGATGAGCAGAGCCACCAAGCAGAATAGTCCTATGGTCAATAATATATAGGCTCGTTTGCGAAAATTAGAATTAGGTTGGGAAACAAAAACACACAATAGAGAAAGCCCAATGACAGAGGTTATATTGGAATAGAGTTGAAAGGAGACAATCAACAGAATTGTTGCTAAAAAAGCATAATAGTGGCTTCCGGTTAAAATTTTTCTAGCACTAAACAGGCAAAGCGCCACGCAACACACATGAAATATCAACACGCTCGATACCAAAGTAACCCAATAAGGGAAAACAAACACCATGATAGAAGCGCCGTAAAAAGCAACCTTATCGTTAGGGAGAAGAAATTCCACAATGCGGGCAGTTTGTAAAGAGAGGGTAAATAAGGAAAGGACAATAAGGAAATCTTGTACCAGACCATCAGTGATAGACAATAATTGGGCAGTATGGCGTATCGCAATATAAAAATAATATTGCAAAAACCACTGCGATTCAAAAAACCAAATCTTTAAACCGACAATATTATCAGTTCTTTGGGCGTAATCGATTATCACCCCATCCCAAAAGTCCCAATCAAAAAGCACAAAGATGGTAACATATATTCCACATAATAATGTACCAAAGATAAAATTATATTTTATTCGTGACGTGTTGTTTTCATGGGATTGTGCCACAAACATCCTCAACCCTCCAACAATTTTTTGGTGATGCTGCTGGGCAGGCACACAATATGTTCATACGCCCAAAGCGTGTTGGACAAATCAGGGCTGCGCAAAGCATGGGTAAACATTCTACTCAGATGCATCGGTTGCCAGATGGGGCGAGCCATAATCTTATGATCATTTAAATATTTCAATGTGTTTTTGCACTCTTCAGCCGAATCACAAGCAATGGCGTTTAACCAATAATTGGCCAAGGTTCCTTCGCGTTGTTTGAGGCTGTGCAGGCCATGCTTCTGGCAGAAATCGTGGTATTTCTCCGCCAGCAAGCGTTTGGCTTTCAAGATTTCTTTCACGTGCAATAATTGGGCATAAAGCAAGGCTGCGTTAAGGTTGGGCATCCGATAATTATAGCCGATCTCATCATGTGCAATCATGTCACTGTTGTTGATCTTTGCGGTGGTGGAAAGATGCTTTGCCTGCTTTGCTATGGTTGGATTATTGGTGATCAACATACCCCCACCACCAGAAGTAATGATTTTGTTGCCATTAAAACTCAAAGCGGAGACGGTAGAATCCATACCGGCATGTTTGCCATGTTCATCATGGCTTCCCACGGCCTCAGCCGCGTCTTCGACCAACTTCAGACAATGTTTATCGCAGATGGTTTTTAACGCATCACTGCGGATAGAATGCCCCAGAATATAGATTGGAAGGCAGGCCGACACGCGCCGTTTGGTTGTGTTTTCTACACATACGCCGTCGATTGTTTGGGTATTTTCTTCTAACCAGAGAGCTAATTTTTCGGGGGAAAGAGATAAGCTGTCTCGGTCAATATCCACAAACACCGGATCCGCATTACAATAAGAAATAGCATTACAGGTGGCCACAAAGCCAAGCGATTGAGTGATAACCAGATCGTCTTTTTTTACCCCTGCACACAGCAAAGCAATATGCAATGCCGAGGTGCCATTAGACATTGCTACGGCATAAGCAACGCCAGTGAATTTGGCAATCTCTTGTTCGCATTTTTCCACAAAAGGCCCGATGGTTGACACCATAGTCGTATCAATGGCCTCGCATAACATGTTCTTTTCTTCACCAAAGAAATACGGTTCATGCAGGGCAATCACTTCCTTATTTGGGTATATTGAGCGGATAAAGTCACACAAATCATTAGACATTATACACATCCGCCTTGTAGCGTTGTTTGTTTTCAGGCTTGGACAGCCATTCAATCGTTTTTTCTAGCCCTGCGCGCAGGTCATGTTGTGGATCAAAACCGGTGAGTTGTTTTAATGCGGTATTGTCGCACAATAAGCGATACACCTCGGAGGATTCTGGACGCAGACGTGCTTTATCGGTGGCGATGCGGATGTTTTTACCCATAATCTCCGCAATGAGTTCCACCAAATTTTTAATAGAGATTTCCGCACCCGAGCCAATATTGACCACCTTGCCAACGGCTTTATCACAATTGGCCAGTAATTTTAGCCCGTTGCACGTATCGCTGACATAGGTAAAATCACGGGTAGAATCCAACATTCCAAGTTTAATTTCATCCTTGCCATCTAAAACCTGGGTGATGATGGTAGGGATCACCGCTCTGGCAGATTGTCTAGGGCCATAGCTGTTAAACGGGCGAGCAATGGTCACAGGCAAGTCAAACGAATGGTAAAAACTCATCGCAATGGCATCGGCCCCGATTTTAGAAGCACTGTAAGGCGATTGTGGCTGTAAAGCATGTTTTTCGTCAATCGGCACATATTGTGCTGTGCCATAGACTTCGCTGGTGGAGAGGTGAATCAGGCGCTTTACTTTATTGTCTTTTGCGGCTTGAGCGATGTTCAACGTTCCGCTAACATTGGTGTCTATGTAGCTTTGCGGAGCGGCATAGCTGTAAGGAATGGCGATCAGTGAAGCCAGATGGTAAATCACGTCAACGTCTTTGGCTAAATTCTGACAAAAATGCACATCACGTATGTCACCGCTAATAATCTCCAGATGTTTGTGATGGCGTAGTCCTTCAAGCCAGCCCAAAGAATTAAAGGAATTATAATAGGAAAGCGCCTTTACTTTATGCCCGTCATTGAGCAACGATTCCACAAGGTGCGAGCCGATAAATCCATCTGCGCCGGTGACTAATATTTTGTTGCCCATATTCTTCCCTAATCGTTGGTCATTGTGGCTCTAAATAATTTTCTCTTACGTAAGATGAGGATAATAACGCCACTGACAAACGCCGCTACCGTATAGGCAACGATTGTGGCATACGCAATTCCCACCGTACCAAACTCTTTTACAAAGAGATAATTGAATATGATATTAAGCATAATCACAATAATAGTACAGAGTGAAATATAGCCCGTCTTCTTCACAAACATCAAATAGCCCAGATTGTGGGTGAAATAGCCCTGTACCACTGCCGCTATCACCAGCCAATAGATATATTGGGTGGCTTGCAGGAAGGTGGCGTTCATCAGATAGGGAGCAACAAACAAGGACACAGCAATGAGAATGAATCCAATAATGGGCAGACCAACATAAAAAATCACAGTCCCGATCATTACAATTTTTCGCCCATGTTGGTCATGATTGCTGAGTAATTTAAACATCCACGGTAGCCAGGCAAAGATAAACGCGCCGGTGACAATCATGTTCAACACCGAACCAAACAGGGTAGCGATGGAATAAAATCCCGTATCTTCAAGGCTGACCATATGGGCAATAAAGAGTCGGTCGGTCAGGGGGATAATGACAGCGCCCAAAGCGGCAGGGAAATAGATAAGACCAAATTTAGCCAGAGTAGAAATATGGGCTTTGTCAATGTGGGGGAGGAAATGTAAGGGTAAATCCGGTTTAAAAATGACGATGGACAGGAGAAGTGATCCGGCAAGACCGGCTGCTGTTCCAAGGATTGCTGCGCTATATCCCGCGCCGGAAATGAGGAACGAAAGGCTCACTACGAGCGTGATGATCACTTGAAGAATCAGTGTTACTATTAGAGCCTTGCGGTCTTCTTTAAACTGGTAAATCGCGCGGACGATGTTGTGAACCGAATACAGAAACGCCACGACGATGATCGACCAGAGCCAATGTTGTGGGAAAAGAGTAATCTTAGCAAAAAATTCCGGTGCAATGAGAATGATAAGTAGGGCTGCAAGCGATAAAATAGTGGTTAAAAAAACTGCCGAACAGACAAAGCGTGCCAGATGATTGCCCTTTAGATCAGGAAAATGTATCTTTACAGCGTCGTCAAATTTAAGGCCGATAAACGGCATCACAAACGCATAGAGGCTGGTGAATAATGTCCAGATTCCGTATTCTTCTGACGAGAGATAGCGGGTCAATATAATAAGAAATAAGAACGGAACCAGTGCCTCAATGCCATGAGTAAGGCCATAGAATAGGGTGTGTTTTATCAGCTTGGTCAGTTTGTTCATCAAAGAAATATTCTTAAAATTGCCATTGTTAAAGCCATATTGACATAAGCTAACGGTTGACGCAAACGTCAATCTGGAATACACCTAAGAACAGATATCTTTTTTATGGGGGTTTATTATGAAAAAGAATGTAGGTTGTGTAGACAGGGGTGTGCGTCTGATTGTGGCTGCCATTTTTGTAGGGTTGTATTTTTCTGGTGCGGTAGCAGGCACTCTTGGTGTGATATTGTTGGTGTTGGCGTTGGTGTTTACCTTAACAGCATTTATCAGTTTCTGTCCTTTATATACTATCTTAGGTTTTTCCACCTGTGGTAAAGGTTCTTGTGGCAGTAGTTGTCATAGTGGTGATAAAGCGGAAGCTGCACCGGCTGAAGAAGAAAAATCAGAAGAATAATACGATTATAAATCTTTCTTCGAAATTTTGCCGATCATTGTTTTTGGCAGCTCGTCTCTAAATTCAACATGGGTAGGGATCTCGTACCTGCCCAACTTGTCTGCGAGAAACTCCTTAAGTTCCTCTGCGCTGAGCTTTTTGCCTTTTTTCAAGGCGACAACAGCTTTAACTGTTTCCCCACGATACGGGTCTTTCTTGCCGATGACGGCTGCTTCTAGCACGGCTTCATGCTGATAGATAGCCTCTTCCACATGGCGGGGATAGATATTATACCCACCGGCGATGATCAATTCTTTGATTCGATCCACAATAAACACATAACCGTCCTCATCCATGTAAGCCACATCACCGGTGCGTAATATTCCATCTTGGATTGTTTGATGGGTTTCGGCTTCATTTTTCCAATAACCTAGCATCACTTGTGGGCCTTTGACACATAATTCTCCGCGTTGGTTGGGGGCAAGGAAATTGCCAGATTGTTCCATATTTTCAATCAGTATCTCAGTTTGTGGCAAGGGCAGGCCGATGGAACCTTTTTTATTCACCCCGCTTAGCGGGTTACAGCAATTGACTGGGGACGATTCGGTCAGCCCATATCCTTCCACCAGAGAACATCCGGTCAGTTTCTCAAATTTTGTTTTTACTTCAACGGGCAAACCCGCCCCGCCGGAAATACAGATTTTAAGGCTGGAAAGATCGTAATCTTTAATATTTGGGTAATTGTTGATGGCAGTGTACATGGTGGGCACGCCCGGCATCAGGCTAGGCTTCTTGCGTTGGATGTCTTTAAGAACATGTTTGAGTTCAAAACGTGGATGGATAATAATCTCAAAGCCACGATAGATACTTAAATTCATCACCACCGTCATGGCAAACACATGGAAGAATGGCAAGACGGCGAGCATTTTCCCTTCCTCGCCTTCAATCGTATTACACCACAGGCTGGCTTGCACGGCATTGGCATAGACATTAGCATGGCTGAGCATTGCCCCTTTTGCTGTGCCGGTAGTCCCTCCGGTATATTGAATCACTGCAATGTCTTCTTCTGGCTTTATGTGCACAGGTTTTAAAGCATAGTCGTAATTACAAAGTAATTCCCATTTTGTCACCGATGTGCCATATTTTACCCGCGCAATTTCCGTAGCACGAAAAATAGGAAACAAGAAACTTTTAGGGAACGGTAAGACTTCCACCATGTTGCCAACAATGATGTGACGTAGTTTTCCCCTGCCCATCAGAGGAGCAATTTTGGGGTATAAAACCTTGAGATTGAGCGTGATCATGATTTCTGTCTCTGAATCTACCAGTTGGTGTTCTAACTCTGACTCAGAATAAAGCGGGCTAAAATTGACCACCGTTCCGCCAGCTTTTAAAATGGCAAAATAGGCCACCACAAATTGCGGGCAATTGGGTAAAAACAGCCCCACCTTTGTACCCTTTACCACCCCGATATCCTGCAAGCCGGTGGCAACGGCACCGACCAAACCATCCAATTCTGAATAGCTGTATGTTTTGCCTAAAAAATCAATAGCGGTCTTATCGGGAAAGTTATGAACCGTGTTGTCAAAAATACTATAGAGGGGATGGCTGCCGATTTCTGCGTCCCATTTGATGTCTTTTGGATAAGACGTTATCCATGGTTTGTCTGTCATCTATACTGCCTCTGTGTCAATGGGTATTATATCACAAAAATTTTAGTGCGCCCAACTAATTAAAACGGTAAATGCCACTGCTGACGATTGCCCCCAGATTTTTTTCCTGTATCAGCACCACCATAAAGTCCGCATCGGGCATCTTATCTTCTCGGATTTGGATAAAATTATGGTCAGGGTCGAGCGTACCAATTTTATACATGGCGTTGACCATGTTGCGGCTAACAATGTTTTTTCCGCGGTTGCGCCCGCCAGTGATATTGTCTTCGCCCCGTCCTGTTACGGCCAAAAGCCACACATCATGATTTTTATTCAACTGATATTTATCCGCATCAATCTCAATATTGATGATATCCCCATCCTTGATAAAATTGACCATCACATTGTTGGAAAGTTCTGCGCCGGTTTTACTCACCAAACGATTAATCCCGCGCCAATTTGTGCCACTGGTTTGGTATTTTCCACCAATGATGACCTGTGGGGTATAGGTGCTGTTGCTATTGGCGTTCATGGGGTAATATTGTTGGCGCTTAGTGTTGTAATTGCTGCTATAGGGGTCTTTCCAAGAGGGAGAATCCCAATAATCCACATGGAAAGACAGGGCGATCAATTCATCGCTGTCGGCCAGTTCATTGAACAACTTATCCGCCGGAGGGCAGGCTGGACAGCCATGGGACGTATAGAGTTCGAGAACCACTTTGTCGTTTTTGGCATACACCGTATGGGGCGCGCAGACCACCACCAACCAACAGAACATAATAAATAATAAATCTTTCACCTAAACCACCATTTTGCTATAATAAATCTTGGTATGGGTTGGCATATTACCAATTACATGTGATAATTAAAAGAAGGTTGTTCTGCTTAATGCCGTTTTCTGCAAAACATGTCTGGCTGGAAGCATTTTACCGTTACGGTGCGAAGGTGGTGGTCAGGTTGATTTATAATTGTAAATTTAGTGGCTTTGAGAATATTCCTGAAGCAGGGCCGGCTATCATCATCAGTAATCACATTACGTATATGGATGGTATGGTGCTTAATGCGGCAATCAAACGGCCAATCCGTTTTGTTATTGATGAGGACATCTATAATGTTCCTGCGGTAAAGCATTTTATGGAACTCAACGGTGCGATTCCCATTGCACCCAATCGGCAGTCGGTTAAAAATGCGCTCAATCAGGTGTCAGATGCTTTAAAAGGTGGGGATTTGATTGTCATTTTTCCAGAGGGGAGTTTAACTTTTACCGGCAACATGATTCGTTTTCGCTTTGGGGTAGAGTGGATGGCCAAGCGTGATAATGTGGTAGTAATTCCCATTGCACTTAAAGGGTTATGGGGCAGTATTTTCAGCCGAAAATATCTCAATTCAAAATTCCCGTGGTTTCCACGCTCATTCCGACGCACTGTTTGGGCAAAATGTGGTGAGCCTGTGCCTCCAGAAGAGGCAAAAGTTAATCACCTGCAGCGGGTAGTGATGAAATTGAAAAACCAGATTGAATAAAGTTTTCTATCAAATCAAGATTGGTTTTTATGTTGTGATTATTATGGCCAAGCCCCTTAAAATAATACGCTTGTTTCGGCTCTTTGGCGTGTGAAAACAACTCCCTACCAAAACCAATAGGGATGACCCTGTCTGCCGTACCGTGAAAGAGAATGAGTGGGTCATCAATATGGCCGATCTTCTGTGCAGAATCATAGCGATCTTTCAACAATAGCGTGACGGGTAGAAACCAATAGGTCGCCTGTGCCACTGCCGCAATGGAGCTGTAGGGTGCTTCTAATGCTAAGAGTTTGACCTCATGTTCCAGCCCCATTTGTGTGGCTACGCCTGTGCCTAAGGATTCACCGTATAAAATCATCTTTTTAGTTGGGATATTTTCTGCCTGTAAAAACGCAATTGCCGCTCGAGCATCTTGATACAGTCCTTCTTCGTTCGGCGTTCCTTGGCTTTTGCCGTAACCACGATAGTCCAACGCCATCAACCCATAACCACGAGACAGAATCTCTTGATATTTGTGTTTACGATTGGCCAGATTTCCAGCATTGCCATGAAAAAACACCACGCTGTCCTTGCCTTGTTCCGGTGGAGCATACCAGGCTTGTAGACGAACCCCATCGGCGGCAGTAAAGGTGATGTCCTGCAGTTTTTCTGGCAAGCCATAAGCGGCAATGGGCTGAATGTCTTGCGAGGGAAAATAGAGCATATCGCGTTGAACAACATAGACAAACAACACAACGCCAAGATAGGGAATAATAATAAATTTTGTTAAATGGGTATAAAATTTCATGAGGATGCGTGCATTTTTTGCCAATGTTCAATGGCTTTGTGGGTGATGTTGTATTCGCTCCAATCTAAATGGGCACAATCCATTTCTTCGTAAACAACGTTCAACTCGCATTTTTGTGCTTCTTCTTCCAGCAGATGGCTATGATAATTAAAGGTGGCGGCATCATTTTTCCCATGAAACAGCATAAGATGTGTCTCGTTGCTTAACAAAGCGGTGTTAGCCAGATTATCAAATTTATGTTTTAAAGCTTTTTCTACCGCTTTTTCATCCAGATCAGGATGGTCTTGCATCACGCGCTTGGTCATGTTTGAGAATGAGGCAATAACCACCAACATGGCAGGTGGATTATGCTCCTCTTGGGTAAGTTTTGCTGCCAGTCGATAGGCCATGGCCGCCCCGAGTGATTCTCCTAATATGATCAGCTCATCTTTAGGAATATCCTGTTCTTTGATGTATTTTATGACGGCATCAAGGTCTTTTTCAAATCCCTTTTCGCTAGGTTTTGTTCTTTGGCTATTACCATAGCCGCGCATGCTCACAGCAATCAGTCCAGCCTTTTGTTCGGAAATAGATTGGAGTAGCTCAAGACGGTAATGCCGGTCATAATCTTCATCAGGCTTTGGCTCCCCCACATCAATCCAGTTGCCGGTATTGCCGTGAAAACACACAAAGGTGGGAAGATTCTTTTCTCGTGGTTTATGGTGCCATATCTGGATGTTAACGTTGTCTGCGGTAGTAATATATTTTTCATCGGTATTGTAGAGTTCATGATAAGACGGGGACTTCATCTTAATGACATAATTATGGATGGGTTTAAAAATAAACCCATCCTGAAAAAGCCGTAGAAAATGTAATTTAATCCACGAAAATAGCGACAAAATATTCTCCCCTCAATCTTTGGCTTTAGTATGAGGTTTTGTCTTCTCTTTTTCAACAAATTTATGTCCAATTGATCTTTCGAAGAAATAATTAAATTCTGCGCCAAAAATATAGATCACACCAATGATGTAGAAAAATAGCAATGAAACAATAATCCCACCCAAGGATCCGTAGACAAGGTTGAGCTGGTTAAAGTTAGAGATGTAAGCTGCCAACAGGTTTGCTGCACCAATCCAGCCGATTACCACAATCAGCGCGCCGGGAGCCACGTTAATCCATTTCTGCTTGATGTTGGGTAGGGTATAATAGGTCACGGCAATGGCCAGATAAAACACAATGGAGGTAATCGCTAGATGAATGTGGGAGCCATAGGCATCAAAAACAGTCTCTTGTACGTCAAGTAACTCTTTGACCTTTGCCCAAATCCCCGGCCCAAAAATTTGCCCCAACATGGTGAGGATGATTGCCAGTGTCAGTACCAAAAATTGCACGATGCTCATTAGTCTGCGCCAGATATAAGCAGGAGGCGTTTCCACCCGATAGGCACGATTGAGGATAGTGCGTGTGCCCTCCACGGCCGAAGAAGCCGTCCAGATCACACCAATAATTGCCAGAGTCATCAGCCCTTGTGGTGGGCCAGAGACAATTTCATCAATCCGAGGCTTTAACCCGTTTAATAAATATTCCGGTAGTTTGGAGAGGATTTCCGCCACAAACTGCTCGCCAATTTGCGATTGTCCCATAAAGCCAGCCATAGCCACAAAAAACACCATAAACGGAAAGAACGAAAGTAACCCTAAAAAAGCCAGATATCCAGCATGCTCAATCCCATCATGCATGATTGTCCAATAACCGGCATCGTACAAACTCTTCCACAATTTCTTGATGTTATATTTCATGGCTTATTACATAATCTATGAGAAAGTTTTTCGCAAGGTTAATGAGGGTGGACAGGCAATAAAATACGGTTTATGGTGTGCGGCAAGTGCATCATATTCTGGAGAGACACATGGCCAATAAAGAGACCATTCAAAATGACGATTATTCGGTAACCACTGGCGGATTTCCTGCCTCAAAGAAGCGTTATGTTGCCGGTACGATTCACCCGGACATTCGGGTGGCGATGCGTGAAATATCGTTGGAAAAATCGGCTAATGAGTTGCCGCTTCGGGTTTACGATACGTCTGGACCCTATTCGGACGAGGCCGCACAGATTGACATCCGCAAAGGTTTGCCGCCATTGCGTCGGGCGTGGGTGTTGGCACGTGATGATGTGGAAGCCTATGACGGGCGTGAGGTGAAGCCGGAAGATAACGGGCTTAAAAGTTCAGCAGATAATATGTTGGTGGAATATCCTCATGTGAACCTTCGTCCGTTGCGGGCAAAAAAGGGCAAGGTGGTTACCCAATTGGCCTATGCCAAAGCGGGGATTATCACGCCGGAAATGGAATATGTCGCCATCCGTGAGAACATGGGTATGGAGCATAATCTGCCCAAAAACGCGCAAGGAGGAGAAAGCTTTGGTGCGTCGATCCCCGAAAAAATCACACCGGAATTTGTGCGCAGTGAAATTTCCCGTGGACGGGCGGTTTTGGTGTCTAACGTCAACCATCCGGAATCCGAACCGATGATCATCGGCCGTAATTTCTCGGTGAAGATCAACGCCAATATCGGCAACAGCGCCGTGACCTCTTCCATCGGTGAAGAGGTGGATAAGATGGTCTGGGCCACACGCTGGGGTGCGGATACGCTGATGGATCTTTCCACCGGCAACAACATCCACAACACGCGTGAATGGATCATTCGTAACTGCCCAGTTCCTGTAGGCACGGTGCCGATTTATCAGGCGCTTGAGAAGGTCGGCGGCGTAGCCGAGGATCTGACGTGGGAAGTCTTCCGTGATACGCTCATCGAACAATGCGAGCAAGGGGTGGATTATTTCACCATCCATGCTGGGGTGCTGCTGCGTTACATCCATTTGACCGAAAAACGCGTCACGGGCATTGTTTCGCGCGGCGGGTCGATCATGGCCAAGTGGATGATTGCCCACCATAAGGAAAGCTTCCTTTACACGCATTTCCGCGATATTTGCGAGATTTTACAGCAATACGATGTGTCGTTCAGTTTGGGCGATGGGTTGCGCCCGGGGTCGATTGCTGACGCCAACGACGAAGCGCAATTTGCCGAGCTAGAAACGTTGGGAGAACTCACCAAAATCGCCTGGGAATATGACGTGCAGGTGTTTATCGAAGGGCCGGGTCACGTGCCGATGCATTTGATTAAAGAAAACATGGATAAGCAGATTGAAGAATGTCACGAAGCGCCGTTTTATACATTAGGTCCACTGACGACTGACATTGCGCCGGGCTACGATCACATCACCAGCGGGATCGGTGCGGCGATGATCGGCTGGTATGGCTGCGCGATGCTGTGTTACGTCACGCCGAAGGAACATCTTGGCCTGCCGGATCGTGATGATGTTAAAGCAGGGGTAATTACCTACAAACTCGCGGCGCACGCGGCGGATCTTGCCAAGGGGCATCCCGGGGCACAGATGCGCGACGATGCGCTAAGCCGCGCGCGCTTTGATTTCCGCTGGCGCGATCAGTTTAATTTGTCGCTCGATCCGGAAACGGCCGAATCCTACCACGACCAGACCTTGCCGGCGGAAGGGGCAAAAGTGGCGCATTTCTGCTCCATGTGTGGGCCAAAATTCTGCTCGATGAAGATCACGCAGGACGTTAGGGAATATTCCAAAGATTTGCGGGAAGGCAAAATCACCCTCAACGAGGAAGACATCCAAAAAGGCATGGACGAGATGAGTCAGAAGTTCAAACAGTCCGGCAGTGAGCTTTACAAAAAGGTAAGCTAATGCACATATTGTTTATTGATGAATCAGGAACCCCTCCTCCACCAGATAAAGTAAACAGTAAGTATATGGTGCTGGGTGGTATTATTATACCTGAAGATCAATGGCATAAAGTACGGGATGACTTGCGAAGAATAAAAAGCGATTACAACATAAATGGGGAGATTAAATGGAGGTATTTTAGCCCATCGAATAATGATCAAGATAATAGCATGAAACATCTCATGTTTGAGGATAAAAAAGAAGTTAGGAAAAAGATTATAGATATAGTTAATAAATATAAGTCAGTAAAAATAATATCTGTATTAATTGATATAAATAAAGCGTATGGCTTAGAATATGTAAATAACGAAGACCAGTTGTATTGGTACTCATACAAACAACTAGTAGAAAGATTTCAGTACCACTTACAAGATATGAGTCGGTCTGTTGGTCAAACAATTCACGGAATTGTGGTTTGTGATAATAGAAATAAACACCATGATAACTATTTAAGAAATTTACACGAAAATATGATTCTATCAAATAAGGAAAATTTATCTAATATTGGGAATCTGATTGAAGGATTGTTCATATCGCCCTCGCATCATGGTATAGGAATACAAATTGCTGATATAATAGCAGGGGCAATTTTTCAGAAATATGAAAGAAATCATGAATGGTGTTTTAACCAGTTACAAGAATCTTTTAGGAAAAACCCAAAAAATAACAACATATATGGATGGGGATTGGTTGTTTGGCCAAAATAAAAGACGCCGAGCTGGAAAATCCAAACCTGCTAACGACGCAGTCTCGGCGTAAGTCTATTATACATGTTATTTATTAAAAGGGAAGTAAATAATAGCAGGTTGTTTGGCCAAAGGCCAGCGCGCGCGGGGCTGGATGGAAAGATCATCCTGACGACCAAGTTTGAAATGCTCAATGCCGGCCCAAGCGATCATCGCCGCATTGTCGGTACAGAGTTTCAGCGGTGGAGCGGTGAGCTTCATGGCGTGTTGAGCGCAGAGCGTCTCTAACCTTTCACGCAGATATAAATTAGCCGCCACCCCACCGGCAACCACAATGTCATCGGCATGGGGATGATGCTCCTTAAAGAGGGAAATGGCGCGCTCCATCTTGCTGACAACCACATCGCCCGCCGCTTTCTGGAAAGAGGCACAGAGATCGGCAATAAATTTTTTGTCTTTCAAAATCTCAGGATTTTGCGACTTTTTCTCTTCAATCAGGCGG
This sequence comes from Alphaproteobacteria bacterium, assembly GCA_030429625.1. Taxonomy (GTDB): domain Bacteria; phylum Pseudomonadota; class Alphaproteobacteria; order Rickettsiales; family UBA8987; genus JAUIFA01. Next base: position 170,750 of record JAUIFA010000001.1, read on the forward strand.
TAAATACCGGTTTTCATGCCGGAAAAAGAAAAGTCACAATCTTTGCGGTTTAGCAGCGGACGCGGCAGATCGTAAGCATTCTCATCGCCCTCTCGAGCATATTTCTCGACAATCGGCCCACCGGGATAACCCAGCCCCAACATTTTGGCGGTTTTATCAAACGCTTCGCCCAGCGCGTCATCCAACGTGCTGCCCAGCCTTTTGTAATCCGATATATTAGCAACTTCTAATATTTGGCAATGACCACCGGAAACCAGCAATAACAGGAAAGGAAAAGGCACATCGTTGGTCAAACGTGCCGTCAGAGCGTGCCCCTCAAGATGGTTGATGCCAATGAGCGGAATCTTGGCGGCAGACGCAATCGCCTTGGCCATCATCAGCCCGACAATGACCCCACCGATCAGCCCAGGGCCGGAGGTCACCGCCACTGCGTCCAAATCTTTATAGTCCATCTGTGCTTCTTCCATGGCTTGGCGCACGACTTCATCGATATGGCGAATGTGCGAACGGGAGGCAATTTCCGGCACCACGCCGCCATAAGGAGCATGCTGGGCAATCTGCGAATGGATGACATTGCTGATAATGGTGCCATCGTCACTGACGACTGCGGCAGAGGTTTCATCACAGCTGGTTTCGATTCCTAAAATCTTCATTTTTCTTTCATATCTATTTGTGTTATAAGCCCTATATCTCTAATTAAAATGATAGTCAAACCTATGTTACTTGTTACCCGTCCTCTTCCCGATTCAATCCCGCTGGCGACAACGCTACAGGATATGGGGTTTGATGTGTGTATTGAGCCAATTATCTCAATAACCACAAAAACCAAGCAAAAACAATCTTTAGAAGATTTGTTGGCCAAACCGCCTTACGCTGTTATTTTGACTTCGGCCAACGGGGTGCGTGCGTTGGCAGAACTTTCTGAGGAAAGGGACATCAAAATCATTACGGTGGGGCCTGCCTCCTATGAAAAAGCCCTGGAGTTTGGATATAAAGACGTAGACATGGCCAATATTGCCTATGGAGGGGATGTTAAAGGGCTGGTGCGCCATATAAAAGAAAAATATAGCCCTGAAGATGGCATGTTTTTGCATGTTTCTGGGCAGATTACCGCCGGTGAGTTGATGCAGTCGCTTAAAAATATTGGTTTTCAGGCCTGTAGCCTACCAATATACAAAACATCCTATGCGACGGCATTTTCCTCTCAGCTGATTGGTTCTTTTGAAGAGGGCGAAATAGAAGCGGTACTGTTATATTCGCCAAGAACCGCAAGAATATTCAAAGAATTGCTGGAACAACACGAGATTGGGCAGCATATGCAAAAAGTTGATTGCTATTGTTTAAGCCAAAATGTGGCCGATAAAATATCGGAGATATCTTTTAAGAACATATACATAGCAAAAAATCCAACCCAAGATGCAATGCTGGGATTGATAAAGGATAATAATTAGAGTAAGTTGCACTTCCTTAATGAATAGATGTATTTTAAGTAGAGGGTATTATGTCCAACAATTCAGCCGAAGAAATAGTAATGGATTACGCGCCGACAGGTCGTAAAAATCGCCATGGTTTGCTCTGGGCGGCATTTGTGATCACTTGGATGGTTTTGCTGTATGTTGTGTATTTGATCGGCGGATATTCCGATACAATCAGTCTTAATAAAAAAGAGATAGAGAAAGTGTCCTTGTCTGTCTCCTCGGTCAAAGAAATACATGAGGATGTGCTTTCAAAAATCTCAGCCAACAAAAAAGCCTTTAAAGACATTGATGGTTTGTCGCAGAAGCTCAGTACATTGGAGCAATCAGTGGCGGCGTTGCCTCAAACCATCAAATTACCCGCAGATGTAAACAAAGCGGATAAAAAAGATCTAGAAAATTTGGTGGAAAAATTAACGGAAATATCCAATAAAATACAAAAGTTGGAAGAGGACATCACCAGCAAAGTTTCCTCCGATGGTAAGATGTATGATTCAATCGCTCAAACGCTTATCAGGTTGCGCGATAGGGTGAACAATTCAGAAGATTATTCCATTGAAATCGATATATTAAAACAATTTGCACTTAAGGATGAGAATTTAAAACAGAAGATCACCGATCTTAACTATTCGTTGTCAAAAACCTTGTCCCTGCCGGTTTTGCGCAAAGAATATGATACGGTAGTTGAGAAAATAAAGGCCATGGTGAACAAAACAGAAACACCTGAGCAACAGGAAAGTGATGACTCTTTTTGGAAAAATATCACCGAATCACTTTCTTCACAAGTGCATGTTAAGAAAATAACAGAAGGAGTTTTGGATGAAGAAACCCAAAAATCACTTAACTTGATAAAAGATGCATTGGTAGAAGGGGATCTGGATAAGATAATTAAACTTTCCGGCGCATTGAAAACCCCGGCTTCGGACATGATTTCCTCTTGGCGTGAAAAAGTTAAAACGGCTCTTAACACACAACAATTGTTAAATAAAATATACAACTATGCCAAGGAACATTCCCCAGAATTCTCTGTTTTGCCGGAAAAAACCGAAGAGAATGCTCCACAAAATATAACGGCAGAAGCCATCACGACACTAAAAGAGTCGTTTGAAGAGTCAACGGCAAAACAGGCTGAAGATATGGCCGAAGATACCTCACCCTCTGAAGAATAACCAATTTAGGCGGAATTTGATATGCTGCGTCTGATCTTTTTCATCATCGTCATAGCAGCGTTATCCATCGCGACTGCGTGGGTGGGAGAAAATGAAGGCACCATCACCATCCGCTGGCTTGGTTATGAAATACAAACTACCATGATGTTGATTCTAAGTGCGTTGTTGGCCTTTATAATCGTTACGATATTATTCGTAGAATTGATCTTATACCTGATCAACATTCCCAATAAATATAGAAGGTATTTGGAGCAACATCGACAGAAAGAAGTTTTAAAAACCTTGACCACCGGTTTTGCGGCATTGATTTCACATGATCAGAAAGCCGCCAATAAATCCGCCAAACATGCTTTAAAACTTCTAAGTAATAAGGAAGGCAGTGAGTTGGCAGATTTGCTGGCAGCGTCCGTGGCACAAATGGGCGGGGATGAGGATAAGGCACAAGAGCATTATTCCAACCTGCTTGAGAATAAAACCACTAAATTGGTGGGTTTGCAAGGGTTGATAGAGTCACAATTGCAGAACAAAAACACTAGCAAAGCCATTGATTTGGCTCGGCAGGCGGTCATTGTGCAGCCTGACAACGCGCAAGCAGCAGAAAAACTACTCTCCTTATATAAAAAATCGGGAAAGTGGGCAGACATACAGCTGTTATTGAACAATTACAGTCGACGAAAATGGAACAAAATCCATGGTAAGGATTCAGAGTATGATGCTGAAATTGCCTTGGCCATATTCATGCGGGCGCTCAAGGCAAAGGAACAGAATGATCTAAATGCAGAGGAGCTAATAAAACAGGCCTATAAACATAATATGGAATTTATTCCCGCTATTATGCTTATGGTGAGTTATGCTCAGGAACATGATGAGATTTCTCAGGCCGCCAATGTCTGTAAAAAAGCATGGGAAAAAATCCCACACGAACAAATCGCTGAACTCTATTTGTCTCTATATCCTCAGTTAAATGAAGAAAAACGCATAAAACTCATTAGAAAACTCATTGCAAAGAATAAGAATCATCCACTTTCATATTATATTTTGGCGCGTGAATATTTTGAACAGGGGGATTTTACAACCGCAAAAGAATACACCCAAAAAGCACTTGTGGCCGGGGAAACAAAAACATTGGCTGGGTTAATGTTAAAGATAATAGAAAAAGATTATACCAGCCTACCGGAGGAAAAGGATAAATGGCGAGACATATTGCGTAACACCTCTTACGATCCGGCGTGGTTCTGTGATAAATGCTTATATATTGTGGGTAAATCTTGGCAGGTTGAATGTCCGAATTGCCATGAAATCGGGTATGTTACATGGAGTGATTCAGCAAAAATACATCAAGCAGAATAGTCTAAGATTAATAGACAAAGCGTAGCTTTAGGCCAACAACATTGTTTCTTTTATCGGCGCCAAAGGAAAAGTAAGAGCGTTTGAAAGAGGCTTTGCGATCGTTTCCGTTATCCGTTATCAATGTCTCAGCCATGTAAGTGGAGTGGTCTTTGCGCAAAACAAAGGCCTTACCGGCTTGTTTCTCACCGTTCTCGTCGGATGACATCAATACGATTGCACCCAATTGTTTAGAGTTTTTGGGATAATCGTTGATGAAGCTGGCCGATTCAAGCCCGGACACATCGCGCGTAGCAACATATTTTACGCTAGAGCATGCGCTTAGCATGATACATAAAATAGCGACTAGGCTATATCTGATTCTCTCCCATGACATAGCATTGTCCTCCCATGATTAAATTATAACATAAAATAGTGCCTAAATCTATGATATATATATTTTTCTATAGTAAAAAATCCTGTATAGTGTATGCTGCAAAGCAATAAACACTATATGTAGTAGGTTTTATGGGAAATTTGATAAATCTGGTAGAGAGCGGCTGTGATGTGTTTTTTGACATACGCTATGCAACGGCCAATAATTTTACAAATATGCCGGTTTATAAGGCTTCGGGCTGCTTTTTGCACCCTGATGCGGCAGAAAAATTAGACAAGGCAGTTGAGCTGGCAGCCAAGCTGGATCTAAAGCTACGTATCTTTGATGCATTTCGCCCTCATGAAGCCCAATGGGCGTTATGGAACCATACTCCCGATGAGAATTATTTGTCGCATCCTGAAACAGGTTCTATGCCCCATTGTCGTGGGGTGGCGGTGGATCTGACCCTGACGGATAAGCGGGGCAACGATCTTTATATGGGGACAGGGTTTGATGATTTTACTGCCCACTCGCACCATGCTAATACCGATATTTCTATCACTGCCCAGCAAAACCGCTATTTGCTGTTAGGGATAATGACCGCCGCTGGTTGGGATAATTACCGTAACGAATGGTGGCACTATCAGCTATTTAATGCTCGTAATTATGAGGTGTTAAGTGATATACAAGCGCAAACAAACATGATGTAGGCGGTTTTTATAAATTATGAGCGATAAAATTTTAGACATACTCAGTCAGGCAATTGAAAAATCCATCCAATCGGGTGCTAATGCGGCAGATGCCATTATATATGACAGTGCGGATGTGACCGTCGCTCAACGCTTAGGCAAGCCGGAACATATCGAACGGGCAGAATCCAAAGCCTTGGGGCTACGAGTGATGATTGGCAATAAGGACGGCTATTCGCAGGCGGTGGTCTCTAGCACCGATATTTCCTCGAAGGCAATGGATGAAATGGTGCAACGCGCCGTGGATATGGCTAAAATTTCTCCGGTAGATGCTCATGCCAGTCTTGCCCCTAAGACACTGTTAGCCAAGAAACTATTGGATTTGGATTTGTATGACGGCAAAGAACCCTCTGTGGAGCAATTAAAAGACTGGGCAGCAGAGGCCGAATCGGCCGCAATGGAGGTTAAAGGGATTACCAATTCGGAAGGGTCAGAGGCCTCTTACAGTGCACATAAGGTGGCGCTGGCCACCAGCAATGGCTTTTTACAATCCTATCGTAGTAGTAATTTTTCTATTTCCGCCTCGGTGGTTGCCGGTGAAGATCAGGGTAAGGAAACCGATTACGACTATTCCATTGCTCACCATGCTGAGGATTTAAAATCTGCAACCTTGATCGGCAGAACCGCCGGAGAAAGGACGATCCGCAAGCTGAACCCTAAAAAGGCCAAGACCGCTCAAGTCCCCATTGTGTTTGAATCGCGGGTGGCACGTTCGCTTTTGCGGTCTTTTGCTAGCGCGATTAACGGCTCTTCTGTGGCCAAGGGCACTAGTTTTCTGGCCAATAAGATGGACGCACAGATTTTTGCTAACAGCATCAATGTGTATGATGATCCTTTGATTAAGCGAGGTATTGCGTCTGAGCCGTTTGATGACGAAGGTGTGAGAGGAAAAAAACTACAACTGATCGCAAATGGCCATTTGCGCTCATGGATTCTCGACGTGCGTTCGGCCAACAAACTTGGTTTACAAACCACAGGTCATGCGGCACGTGGGACATCTTCCATTCCTCATCCCAGCCCCAGCAACTTGTACATGCAGGCAGGCTCTGTTTCGGTCAAAGAACTTATTGGGGATATAAAATCAGGGTTTTTTGTCACCGACACGTTCGGCATGGGGGTCAATGGGGTGACGGGCGATTATAGCCAAGGCGCAGCAGGGTTCTGGATAGAAAAAGGTGAAATCAGCTATGCTGTTTCGGAAGTCACTATCGCAGGCAACTTGCTTCATATGTTTAAGAATATGACTCCGGCCGATGATCTGGAGTTTGTCTATGGCACAAACTGCCCAACTTTACGCATCGAGGGCATGACCGTCGCCGGCGTTTGACTAGAGTAATTTTCAGGCAGGTATTGCTTTACCATTTTCTCAAAATCCTGTTTGATAATGTCTCGGTCTATTATATCAGATACCCCCTTACGCATCACCAGCCATTTCTTGTCATAGGAGATAATACCAAAACTATTCGAGTTTAATAATTCTCTGGTTTGATCAATATATAGCCATGGTTTGTAAGGACAGCCAAACCATATGGTTTTAAAACTTTCGTAGGGATAGTCCAGATATAAAATTACAACAACATTTTTGTCCGTAGAAAAATCTTTATAACTCTTTGAATATTGTCCTGGAAAGCTGATGATGGTTTTACGCCCTGAAAAATAGGTACCAATATTATTTTGAGCAAAGACAATGTCATTGTCTTTGAGGTAATAATCTTTTATTTCCATGATATGTGGGTCCGCACTAGAAATATATCTTTTTTCTTTATAAAAACAAGAAGCTCCAATGCAATTATCTTCCAGCGCGTAAGGGGAAAACATTAGGAATAGAAGAGTTGAGAATATTAGACAGGCAATATGTGAATTCTTAACCCATTTCTTACATTTTATACATCCAACGCAAGCAGAAATAATCATTACAGGAATCAAAGGGGCGCTATGGTAAGACATAATGGATTTCATCATTCCATCTTCGCTAGCGATGTTGGCTATAAAGTCTGCTAGGCCAGCAAAAAGAAAGATAAAGCCACCTAATGGGAAAATAAAGAACCCTGCAAGTAATAATAATAAATACCTTAAACCATCAGGGATAATGGTGTTAAATAAAACATTTATTATTTCATTAATGGGTAGTTTAAGCCAAGCATAACGCGAAAAACTTTCTAACATGACATGATTATGAGCCAAACTAAGGCTTGGCATGATAATCTTTAATATAACTATAGTACAAACTAATCCAAAAACCATTAAGATCAGTGATTGTTTTCTTTCTCTATATTTCCACCACCAAATAACCCCAAAACCAATGCAGGTGATGCCATAATGTTCTTTGGTTAAAATGAGTAGGAACAATGTGACAAATAGTGCAAGGAAGCGTTTTTCAATTAAGAATAATAATGCATAAGAAATAAACAGAACCGCAAAGGCATTCTCATGAAAATCCCAATACCCAGCATTATGGAGATAAGGATTTATGAGATAAATAAGTGACCAAATAAGAGCCGTATTATGATTTTTAGTTAATAGGAAGGTTGTTTTAAAAATTGGCCAAGCGGCCAGAGCCAATAAGGCAGATTGAACAGCATGTAGAGTTAATGGAGAAGGAAAAATATAATAAAAGGGGGTAATGCTATAGAGTATGGGTGAAAAATGAATGCCAAACCAATTGTCAGAGAATTTTAATATGGTTTGGTGTGGCCCATTTCCGTTTGTTATGTTCCATAAGACTTGATTAAATACGCCGAGATCAAGAAGTGATGTACCGTGAATATTGTATTTTCTTAGGAAAAAATGTCCAAAAGTAATGGATGCATGAAGTATTATCAATATGATAACAGCGTATTTATATTTTGAAGAGCCTAAACCTAATTTCATATTCTAAATCCACATACTTGCATTTATAGCAATTATACGTAGAATGCGCCTTTATTAAACAGATATTATGTATTGGGAACAAATATGACAAAGAATATTCTGGTACTTGCCGGTGATGGGATAGGTCCTGAGGTTACGAATGAAGCCGTGCGGGTTCTAAAGTGGTTTAATGAGAATAAAAATACGGATTTCCGCTTTTCTGAGGCTAATCTTGGTGGGATTGCTTACGATTTGGAAGGTGACCCTTTTCCACAAACGACCATTGATGCCGCGCGTAAGGCCGATGCGATCTTGCTGGGTGCGGTGGGTGGCCCTAAGTGGGAGTCGCTGGATATTTCTGTGCGTCCAGAAAAAGGCTTGCTCGGTATACGTAAAGAGTTAGGGCTTTTTGCTAATTTGCGTCCGGCCATGGTGTTTGAAGAACTGGCTGAGGCGTCTTCTTTGAAGAAAGAGATTGTCAGCGGGTTGGACATTATGATTGTGCGAGAATTGACTGGCGGTATTTATTTTGGTGAGCCAAAAGGTGTGGACACATTGCCTGATGGTTCGCGCAAAGGCTACAACACGCTGGTTTATCATGATTGGGAAGTGCAACGCATTGCACGTGTGGCGTTTGATTTGGCCTCTAAGCGTGGCAAAAAACTCTGTTCGGTGGACAAAGCCAATGTGTTGGTATCGACGGAGATGTGGCGCGAAGAAGTGGCCAAAATTCAGGCGGCGGAATATCCTGATATTGAATTGTCCAATATGTATGTGGACAATGCTTCCATGCAGTTGGTGCGTGATCCTAAACAATTTGATGTGATTGTGACCACCAACATGTTTGGCGATATTCTTTCCGATTGTGCGGCGATGTTGACCGGCTCTTTAGGGATGCTACCTTCGGCCTCGTTGGGTGATGCTAATAGTGATGTGTGTTCTGCTTTGTATGAACCGGTACACGGCTCTGCGCCGGATATTGCCGGACAAAACAAGGCCAATCCGATTGCCACTATCTTGAGTGCGTCGATGATGTTGCGTTATAGCTTTGATCTGGGCAAAGAAGCCGACATATTGGAAAAAGCAATTGCAAATGTTCTTGCAAGTGGAGTCAGAACAGGCGATATTATGCAGGAAGGTGCAACATTGGTTGGCACCAAAGAAATGGGCGATGCGATTATAGCGCAGTTGGATAAGCTAGTGGGTGGCAAATCCCAAGCAGCATAACTATTGCATCCCGGCATAAGATGGGGGTTATATGAAGGTCTTAAGCATTCTTACAATTTTGGTTCTAGTACTCACTGGATGTGTGGAAACATTGTACGACATCAGTCATAAGGCGAAGAAGCTAGGAAATTCGGAAATGTTGAAAACCAAGGCTCTTGGTGGCGATGCTGAGGCGCAATACCATCTTGGCAAGCTTTACTGCTGTGGAGAAACGCCGGAATTTGATAATGTTGAGGCGTTGCGCTGGTGGTGCAAATCAGCCAAGGGCGGACAAAGAGATGCGATGTATGAGGTAGGAAAGTTATACGAAACCTCTCATAAATATAAAGGTTCTATCATTCCACGCAACAATGTGTTTGCCTATACCTATTACAAAAAATCTTACGATAATGGGAATGACAAAGCACAAGAGTCTATGGATCGGGTTTACAAAGAGCTTTCCAAAGATGACAAGGACAACGCCACATATCTGTTAGAACAATGGCCGGTGATTGGCTGTGAAGTAACCCGATAAAGAGTATTTTGGGTATATGCACAAAGTCTTTGACATTTCCACCAACAGGTTGCGCGTCTATTATATGATTTTGCCACTGTGGTTTTATTATAATACCCAAAAAGAGCGTTATTTTTCGAGTTATGCCTCGGATCAGGACATTATAAACGGGATTATTATTGTTGTGGTTTCCACCATTATAGGAGTGATTCTCGCAGAGATATTTGTCCGCAAACTCCTTGTGCCGGCTCTTAGGGTTGAGGTAACCGAGGATCAGCTTATTACCTATGGCATGGCAAAGCGTAGAATAGCTATAGATTTTGTGGATTTGGTGGGTCCGATGGAGAGTGAATATTATCTCATTACCAAATACAGTTTCCAAGATATGCAAAAAAAATCCCCCCCGATTGTCTTTACCAGCTATACTAAGAATCATAGGGAGCTGTTAAAGCTGATTCAGGAGAAGATAGTCGAGGCATGCCATGAGGAAAAATCTTAGTTTATTATTCGTACTGCTATGTGTGGCCGGTTGTGGCGGAGTTGTTAGTCCTATTACTACGGTACCGGCGGTGATGCTTGGTGCATATGATGCGGCCAACAAACGTGAACAATGGGAAGAATATGCCAGTAAGGGGGATGTCTATGCTCAATTTGAACTGGCGGAATCCTATTGCTGCAGCCATACTGAAGGCACACGGGATTATAAAAAATCGTTCCATTGGTTTTGTGAAGCCGGTAAGAATGGCAACGCTAAAGCACAGGTTAAATTAGGCAAGTTGTACCAAGGGGTGGAGACACTTGGAGAACTTTCTGTTCCGAAGGACGATGCCCGAGCGTATATGTGGTACAGTTTAGCGGCTCGTCGGGTCAATCCTGAAGCAATGAAGTTAAAGCGTGAATTGAAGAAAACTATCTCCAAGAATCATCTGGGCGATGCAAACTATCTTCTGCTCAATCTAAAGGAAGTGCCGTGCGACACGAAACCTTTAAAATGGTCAGAAGAGCCTAAGTCTTAACTACCAAGAAAAAATACCTTGAATCGGAGCGTTTGGATCCCACTCATTGTAGTTTTTTTCGCTGTCACCAAACAAAGATGTTAGGGACATATTGCTGTCAAATACACTGCGCTCTAAGTTAAAAAGTTCATCATTCTGGGTATATTTTGCGTGGTAACGGCAATAACGAAACGCACTGTTCCAGCCTTGGCGATACAGTGGGCTGGCCGTCATACGTGAATCCACATTGGCTTCATTAAATGTTTTTATCATGCTGCCACCATGGGCAGACAGACCGGTTTCACATCCGGCTTTCCATCCGGCAACAAAATGTGGGTGTCCGTCAGGAACTTTAGGCATGGCCATTGGGCGCAAGGCCGGCTTGTCACATGCTGTCAGGGACAATAGTAAAATAAAAACGGAGAGAAATAATTTTTTATTCATTGTTTTTTCCACCTATAAACCAAGCCATGCGGCCGTGTATCGACGGCAGTGCCGGAAACCAAGGCTCCAGCCACGTGTGTAGTCGACATCACTGATTGTGTTTGCGTTATATTCGTAGGAATATACCGATTTGTAATACATATCGCCCGAGGCAGACATGCCACTGTCACACCCTTCTTTAAAACCGGTGCGGAAGGAATTTGATCCTGCGGGTGCTCCGTCCTGCATGCCCGCATCAATGCCCCAAGGCTTTGGCTCGGTGATGGAGCTGCACGCTGGTAACAACATTAAAACACATACTATAACAATTATTTTTTTCATTATTTTTCTCTATTTACGATTAAAGATTTTTCCAAATATCTTTCTTTCCCATGGTCGAAAGGTTGTGTTGAAGAATATATTTCCTGCAATAATCGTACGCATCCTTCCAGCCCTTGTGGTAGATGTCGTTCTGAGCCAGCTTCCAATCCTGACGGAAATTGTAGCGCATACGATATAAATAAGTTGCGGAAGAGGCTGCGCCAGTTTCACAACCGTCCTTCCAGCCTGTAACATAAAGAGGAGGGTGCTCCTGACCGTCTATTGGCCCATCAAACATGCCTTGCTGCCACACAGGGACATTGTGACATGCGGTCAATCCAGCCAGAACAACAACCATCGCTATGTTTTTATAGTTACTGAGCATATTTAATCTCCGACATCACTGAGAACGCACAATAGTTGTATGCATCGTTCCACACTCTCCAATACATTGGGTCATAGACCAATTGCTCGTCGAGTGAATATTGGTGTGTTTTAAAGGCAAATTGGATAAGCTGATTGGCCGAGGAAATCCCAGATTCGCACCCATCTGCCCAACCTTTTTGATAGATATCCGGCCCTTCAGGAGGGCGAGTGTCCAACATGATTGGTTTGGTAAGGTCAATATTCGTCCCATTTTTTATGGTGCACCCGTTGCACGCCATCAATATCATCAGAGTTAAGATAAGCTTTTTCATATCTATAATGTCGTCCCTGGATTAACATAGGGGCCACAATACTCACTACCATTGGTATAAGCGAGCCTGTAAAGCTCAGGATATCTTAAGCTTTCAGGTGGATTTGGGCTATGGGTGGAATACATTCTAAGCGGCCCAACACCGTCAATCCCAACCTGTGAATAACAGCCATTTCTAAAACCAAGTGCGTAGATATCATTGCCTTGTGGAAGGTTGCGCAATAATAAAGGCATAGGGCCAAAAGATGGATAGCCCGCGCTATCTACCATAGAAGAGCATCCAGCTGTAAAAAACTGACTTAAAATAATACTTGTAACCATAATATTTTTGTTCATATTACGCATGTCCTAAATAATATATGCCTCAGATACGCCTAATATTCTATAGTGTCAACAATAATTTTGGTATTCTAGAATTATAATTATTATTAATGTAGTATAAATGCCACATCAATACATATTTAATACTTATATATCAGTCCATTAAATATGAATTAAAATAAAGTAATTATTTTTATATACATATTTATTCCAGAAATATCAAACTTTCTATTGACTCCTCTATAATTTTGTATTATGTGCCAGCCAAGAAGTGAAAAAAGCGATGAAAGAATAGAAAAAGAATTTAAAGTGATAATAATAAAAATAATGAGGGCATTATGAAGTTATCAACATTTAAGATACTGTTCTGTACGGCTATTTTAATTCCTTCTGCGGCCAATGCTACCACAAGCCTGGAAAGTCATGGTGGAAAAAAGATTGATCAAAACGCCATCAATGACATATTAATGCGTGACCAGTTTAATAAAACCCCTGCCAATCTGAATAAAGAAGCAATTTTTATTGCGGACAAGCTCGTAACACATGAGGCACTGTATTTGGATGATGTTCTAAAATCTGAAGACGCTCGTGCAGTCGACCTTGATGCGTATAAGAGTCGTCTTTTCCAGAAAAAGAAACCGGCATATAACAGCTACAGAAAAGACACGAATTCTAGTAGAAATAATTCTTGGGAAGAAATTGATATGTATAACAGCTTTTATTAAGCCGTTAATGCTGCTTCTCTAGTATACTGCTTCAGTCTTTGTTGTGACTCTGGTTTTTGTCACAAAAAAGAAAATCAATATTTTTTTAATTCTATAAGGCATGTTAACTGTTTGTTAATAGATAGCTGCTATTATCAGTCTAAATAAATGTTTTAGGAGAATGATAATGCTTTCACAGCCTGATACAACCACCATAAATAACATGGTTAAGCCCATTCTAAAGTTTTTTGATCGGGTGAACCATAAAGACCCAATTTTTTCTCAAGTAAAAGAAATGGTGACGAATTTAAAAGACGCAATAGGTGCTTCTGCTAAAGAAGAAGTTATGCCTGCGGAACAATATAATCAGGCGGCAACAGCAATTGCGAAAGCACTAAGAGAAATTTCTGATGATTCTAAAGTGGAGCGAGTAGCCAAGGCCTTTGAAGACGCTAGAAGAGAAGAACCCGATCGAGATAGAGAAGAAGTATTAGCTAAACATGGTAATGCAGGCGAGCGCTCTGGTGGAGAACAAGATGTCTCTCGTGGCGGGCGATAGGACTAGAAACTATAATTTACGTTAAGGCCAAGAGAGTCATAGTCATTCCCAAATGTATATTTAAGCCCAAAGCGTGCTTCGGTTTTGTAGTTTTTCCCATCCACGTTCAAGCCTCCAAAAGTTAAGCCAACCTCTTGATAAGAGTTTAAGAACAGATCTGTTCCGGTAAAATAGGTGTGAATGAAAGAGGTTTCAATGCTTGATTCATCCCACATATTTGTTTCAATGGGGACATCAAACAACAGGCCGTTTTTAAACACTCCATTTTCGATTTCGGGATCTACCTCATAATTCCCCACTGAGAGGCCAAGGCTTTTGACAATTCCGGCCATGTTGCCAATAATAATGTTGTACCCGTCCATTTCCTGAGTGTAACGGCTGGTAACGGAGGTTCCCACCATTTGTGCACCGGAGGCCAAATCTTCCGATCCGGTAGCTCCGTACCATACGCTTGGAGTGATATCCCAATGAGCGCCAACAGGAATATTTACATCTATTCCTGCGCCAACACTGTAAGTGGATGCTCCTTCGACCTTTGTGTACGTTATCGGCAAACGGAGATTAATGGCCACACCAGGATCGTCATCCAGATTTATGGTATAGGCTAAAGGAAAAGAGTAGAATGTCCCATCGTAATTGCCTGCCTTTAGAGAGGATAATTCCGGATCTATCGAGAAAGAATTTTTATTATCCCGCCGCTCCTTCTTTTTTGAAATACGCCGCATTGTGTTGTTAAACGCACCGGCTTTAAAGGCTTCTGCCGCCAAAACACTCTGAATACTTGTTGGGTTGCCAGCCACCGCATCCACCGCTGAAGCTCTAACTAGCGCATGCTGAATGCGATTGGTGATGTTGCCGCCTTCCCCTTCAATAAAGTTCACCATATCGTCGATAGAATCATCTCTGGTCGCGCCGGAAAAAGTTTCCACAATACCCAAAGACGGAATTTCAAAAACCACAGATGTTCCCGAATTTGGATAAGAAACATTGACATCCAGCCCTCGAAAATTAATTGCTACCGTAGCAACAGAAGTTTCGGTATAGGCAGGAAAAAGATGATCAAATTGGCCATTCTCTGCTGCCCTTATGGCCTCCTCCGCGTTGGAGAAATTATAGGTGCCTTCCTGATGAACGCCATCTACTGTGGCCGAGAAAGTAAAAAGATTCGCACTGGCAATGGGAGAATAGCCAAGGATTACAGCGCAAAATAATATCCAGAAACGATACATACGTATGAACTACCCCTAATCATCATAACGCAACATACAAGATATTGTATTTATAATGGTAAGAAAGTCAACATTTTGTATCAATTTATGTTTGGGGTTGCTTTTCTTCCGGCGCTGGCAAGCTTTGTTCAGCGCTTTGAGGAGCCATTGTCTCAACCTGTTCCAGCGCTGGTATTGGTTCTTGTGCTGCCTCGGTTGTCGGTGTTTCTTCTTGAGGAGAAAGATCAATATTGATATCCCTGACAGCATTTTTTTCTTCAGGCTTTATCTTTAATTCGCCTGAGATAAATAATGTTTTGCTGGGGTCATCAGCTTTCCTAATTTTATAAGGCTTGGCAATGGCACTTTTTATAATGGCTTGTTTGGCGGTTTCTGCCTGCACCAGAACATATTGTTTTTCGTCCATATAGACTTTATAAAAACCGATAGAATCCACCCCCTTGACTTTTTCAATCAAAGTGATTCTTCCAAAATTTACATTGCGATCACGCAAAGGGTTGTAGTACTGTCCTGTACTCATATTCTATCTATCTGATAGTTAAATTTATCTTATCTATGCGGTCAAACACATAAAACTTTGCTTTCTATTTAGCAAATACTCCTTTATACATAACAGAAATATTAGCACAGACAAAGCGTCAGCGCACATTTTGGGGTAATAAAATAGGCGAATTGGGGTGATCTGTTGCTAAAATTATACAGTTTTGACATTAGGGAGTAGAATTATGGACAAGGCAAAAGCACTCGAATCAGCAATTAGCCAGATTGAAAAATCATTTGGCAAAGGCTCCGTGATGAAATTGGGTGCCAAAACCGCCATGAACATAGAGGCCATTTCAACAGGTTCTATTGGTTTGGATATGGCTCTGGGAGTCGGCGGGGTTCCTAAGGGAAGAATCATTGAAATTTATGGGCCAGAAAGTTCCGGTAAAACTACTCTTGCGCTGCACGTTGCTGCGGAAGTACAAAAAGCTGGCGGAGTGGCGGCCTTTGTGGACGCAGAACATGCGCTTGATCCGGTTTACGCAAAGGCTCTGGGGGTGAATATTGACGAACTTCTTATTTCGCAACCGGATACAGGCGAACAATCGTTAGAAATTACCGACACATTGGTGCGCTCCGGTGCGGTAGATATTGTGGTGGTAGATTCGGTGGCGGCACTGGTGCCCAAAGCTGAAATCGAAGGGGAAATGGGCGATTCTCATATGGGTCTACAAGCCCGTTTGATGAGTCAGGCATTACGTAAGCTGACTGGTTCGATATCAAAAACCCACTGTACCGTGATTTTCATCAACCAAATTCGTATGAAAATTGGTGTGATGTTTGGTAGTCCAGAGACCACCACCGGCGGTAACGCGTTGAAGTTTTATGCTTCGGTGCGTATTGATATTCGACGTATTGGTGCGATCAAAGATAAGGACGAAGTGGTGGGTAACCAAACCAGAGCAAAAGTGGTGAAAAATAAAGTTGCGCCACCGTTTAAAATTGCAGAATTTGACATTATCTATGGTGAAGGAATTTCAAAAGCCGGTGAGATCATTGATCTTGGTGTTAAGGCGGAAATTATTGAGAAATCTGGCTCTTGGTTCTCTTATAACAGTGTTCGTATCGGGCAGGGTCGTGAGAATGTAAAACAATATTTACTTGATAATCCTGAAATTATGGATGAAATCGAGCAGAAAATTAAAGGCAAAATAGTTGATAATTTTGATGGTGTTGTGGTAGAGGAAGCAGAAATTAACGAAGCCTCTTAAATGTTAGAAGAAATATTAACATTTTTGTATGTGTGTGTAGGTATTTTGGGCACAATAGCGTTTTATCCACAACTCAGAAGAGTTATAAAAGATCATACTGGGTCACATTCCACAAGTCTTCTGGCTTACGGTTTTTGGAGCTTTGAATTGTTTATTTCTTCTGTCTATGCTGTGGTTGTTAATGCCGATGTCTATTTTATTTTAATAAGCTTTCTAGGTTTTTTAGGTTTTACAGCCATATTTTCCATTGCGCTTTTTAAACGAATAACATATAGCCGTCATCATAAATTGAGGTAATCCAGAGATCTATGAAAACAGTAAATGATATTCGTGAGTCTTTTTTAAAGTTCTTTGAGAGTAAGGCGCATAGTCGTATTTCTTCCTCTTCGCTGGTGCCGCACAACGACCCGACTTTGATGTTTGCCAATGCAGGGATGAACCAGTTTAAGAACGTGTTTAACGGGGTAGAAATCTGGAAAGATGCAGAGGGCAATCCGGTGTATCGCGCCACGTCGAGCCAGAAATGTGTCCGTGCCGGTGGTAAGCATAATGACTTAGATAATGTCGGTTATACGGCGCGTCACCACACCTTCTTTGAGATGCTGGGCAATTTTTCCTTTGGGGATTATTTCAAACAAGAAGCCATCGAATATGCATGGGAATTTCTAACCTCCAAAGAGTGGATGGGCATTGCGCCGGAAAAACTCTATGTCACGATTTACCATACCGACGATGAAGCCTTTGACATTTGGAAAAAAGTGACGGGTTTCCCAGATGAAAAGATCATCCGTATTTCTACCAAAGATAATTTTTGGGAAATGGGGGATACCGGCCCTTGCGGACCGTGCTCGGAAATTTTCTATGACCACGGGGATAAATATGAGGGCGGCTTGCCAGGGACGCCGGAAGAAGACGGTGACCGTTATATTGAGATTTGGAATTTGGTGTTTATGCAGTACGAAAAACTGCCCGACGGTTCGCAGGTCGATTTGCCCAAGCCATGTATAGATACGGGAATGGGGCTGGAACGCATGGCTGCCCTGATGCAAGGTAAGAACAATAATTACGAAACCGATTTGTTTGAGCATTTGATTAAAGCATCGAAGAAGATTGTTAATGCGTCATCCTGTGGAACGCAAGGCGTTAGCACAGGATCCATGGATTCTGCGCAGAGCAAGCTCTCGCAGAATGACATAAATTTATTAACCTCCCACCGTGTGATTGCCGATCATTTGCGCTGTAGCTGTTTCTTACTTGCTGACGGTGTGATGCCAAGCAACGAAGGGCGGGGGTATGTGTTGCGCCGAATCATGCGCCGCGGTATGCGCCATGCTCATATTTTAGGCTGCACAGAACCATTGATGTATAAATTAGTTCCGGCTTTGCTAAAAGAGATGGGGAGTGCCTTCCCTGAGCTGGAGCGCGCAAAAGCATTGATTGTGGAAACCTTAAAACTTGAGGAAGAAAAATTCAAAGAGACGTTGGAGCGTGGTCTAAAACTTTTAGAAGAAGAAATTACAGGTTTGAAAAAAGGCGATGTTTTAAAAGGGGAAGTAGCCTTCAAACTCTACGATACCTACGGCTTCCCGCTGGATTTAACGCAGGATATTTTGCGTGGCCACGCTTTAACGGTAGACATTGCAGGATTTGATGAGGCTATGGCAGAACAAAAGGCCAAAGCCCGTGCAGCACATGCCGGTTCAGGTGATGTGGCGGTGGACGCCATCTGGTTTGAAATTGAACAACAGCATGGTGCGACTGAGTTTTTGGGCTATGGTCAAACCACGGCACAAGGAAGGATCATTGCCATTGTCAAAGACGGTCAGTTGGTGGACAAAGTTTTGGGTGGAGAGGCGATGATTCTAACCAACCAGACTCCGTTTTATGCTGAATCCGGTGGTCAGGCTGGGGATAAAGGCACTTTGTCGTCCAGCGCAGTAGAAATAGAAGTCACCGACACTAAAAAACAGATTGGTAAATTGCATGTTCATCTGGCAAAAATTTCAAAAGGTGAAGTGAAAGTAGGGGATGATCTGAACATGGAAGTAGATGTGGCACGTCGGGACAGTTTGCGTGCCAATCACTCTGCGACGCATATTCTGCATGCTGCATTGCGTCACCATTTGGGCGATCATGTGACACAAAAAGGCTCACTGGTGGAGGCTGGTTATTTCCGCTTTGACTTTAGCCATCCCAAGGCGGTGACCAAAGACGAAATTATCAAAATTGAAGAGGAAGTGAAGCAGGTCATCGCTCAGAAAAGCGACGTGGAAACCAAGTTGATGACGCCTGATGAGGCGATAAAATCCGGTGCCATGGCCTTGTTTGGAGAAAAATACGGTGATGAAGTGCGTGTGCTTTCCATGGGCAAGGGGCTGGACAGTGACGGCTCCTATTCGGTGGAGCTGTGTGGCGGAACACACGTCAGAAATACCAGCGATATTGGAGATTTTAAAATAATAAAAGAAACATCTGTGGCTGCGGGCGTGCGCCGTATAGAAGCAAAAACCGGTGAGGCGGTATCGGAGTATTTGGCAGAACAGGCTAAGGTTCAGGCCGAAGAAGAGCAGCGCAAGAAAGCTGCTGAACAAGCCAAAGCAGAGCAAGCCAAAGCGGTTAGCGGTGCGGCAGATGATTTTATTCAGGGCATTGAATCTGCTCAGAACATAAACGGTAATAAGTTTTATGGCATTGCTTCGGAAGGGGTCTCCTCCAAAGATTTGCGCGGGCTAGTGGATGAGTTTAAAAAACGTGTGGACAAAGGCGTGGTGGTGATTATTGCGATCAATGATGGCAAGGTTGGTATTGTTGTTGGAGTAAGCGATAACCTAACGGATAAAGTAAGTGCGGTGGATTTGGTACGCAAAGGTTCAGAAATATTAGGCGGTAAAGGCGGCGGTGGCCGTCCAGATTTTGCTCAGTCTGGTGGGGTGGACGCAGAAAAAGCCCAGCATGCCATTGAGGCAATCAAAGAAATGGTTGGGTCTATATAGAATGTAGAAGTTCTTATTGTATTGACATAACATATGATATTGACTTCTATTAATATTTAGTTATGAATACTGCCTTCTAAAGAAGAGAGTGAACTAACGAGATATCGTATTAGGGTTGTGATGAGTGAAGATAAAGTAGATGTAAATCAGCTAAACAGTGCAAAAGAACGTTTGCGAGATGCTTTGACACGTTTAGAAGCAATCGTTGAGAATAAATTAGAGAGTTCTGGAAGCCAGAGTGAAAGCGATATTGCACGTGAGCTTGGCCACACTAGAGAGGCGTTGAAAGAGAAACATCAAGAGCTTGAAGCACTAAAAAATAGCGCACATTCGGACAGTGAGGTGGAACATCTTAGGCAGGAAAATCAAAAGCTTCAGGCAGAAGTGGGCCGTAGAGTTGAAGAAAGCAAAGACATTAAACGATTAAATAAGCGGGTTTCGGTTCGGGTGGACAGCCTAATTTCAGAATTAGAAGCCGTACTTTTACAATAGGACAAATATATGCCAACCATTGATATCACCATAGGACGTCGTTCTTTCCAGCTTGTGTGTGGGGATGGGCAAGAGGAACACCTTAAAAAATTGGCCTCTGAGGTTAGCAATAGGGTTGATGGCTTGGCCGAATCTGTTGGCAGCAATAACGATACGTTGCTGTTGGTGATGTCGGCTTTGATGATGCAAGACGAGTTGAATAATGTTGCCGGTGGTGAGGTGTCCTTGTCTAGCCTTTCTGGTGGAATCAGCCAAGAAGAGCAGGAAAAGAACATAAATAATGCGGTTGCTGATGCGGTGGATGCAATCGCGCAATATGTAGAAAATGTTGCAGACAGAATTGATGCATCATGATATAATGAAGCTTGGAATGAGGTGCTGTTTTCCTCGTTAGATCACATATTTCTCGGAGCCAATACTTTTCTGAAGGGAGCTGTCCCTTGCGGGGTCGTGGCCTCGCAATATGGCGCCCACCTGTATTTACGGGTCTCACGCAGAATAATCTAGATCGACGGTTTAACGGTCTCATTCCTTTTTATTTTCTTATTTCCTGTGGACATTATAATGACAGAGGTGAAACAAACATTACGCCAGCAAATGAGACTTCGGCGCGACGCAGTGCCGATGTCTGTACGCAAACTAGCCGCTTCAGACATTGCCAATAATTTTATGGGCAGTATCCCTTTTTCTCAGCGTGATATCATTGCGTTTTATTGGCCGGTTGGCAGTGAGATTGACCTTTCCCTTATGGCAGATGCATTGATTGAACAGGGGCATATTTGTGTGTTGCCAGTGATTGAAGAAAAAGATAACCCATTGATCTTTCGTCAATATATGAAGAATATGGAGTTGTTCATTCATCCCAAATATCTCATTAAAGAACCTCCAAAAAGCGCGAGAATATTTGAGCCGACAATCATTATTATTCCCCTCTTGGCGTTCGATGCTTTAGGACATCGTTTGGGGTATGGTGGTGGGTTTTATGACAGAACTTTGGATAAGCTACAAAAGAAAGCCAACATATTAACCGTTGGGGTGGCCTATGACTTTATGCAAGTCGCACAGCTACCTATTGAAAAACATGATCAGAAGCTTGATTGTGTTATCACAGACAAACGGGTAATTGTTTTTGATTGATTATTCTGCGTTGTCCACCATGTGAAGTGTGCGTGTTGGGAAGGCACATTGGGCACCATTCTTTTCAATAATGTCAGCGATTTTCAGCAATATGTCTTGTTTTATCCCGTGAAATGTTACCCAGTCAGTAGTTTTGGTAAAGGTGTAAATAAAGAAATCTACGGAAGATTCAGAAAATTTGTCCAGATGCACCATCAAGGTTTGTGACGTGTCAATTTCATTGTGATTCTTCAGCATGGCTTGAACGTCTGCTGTAATTTTGTTTACCTGATTAATGTCATCGTAACGTACCCCGAATGTTTCATTGATGCGTCGATTGGTCATGCGGGACGGGTTTTCCACTGTGATGGTGGTAAAGGCAGAATTGGGAACGTATAACGGACGTTTGTCAAAAGTACGAATCATGGTTCTGCGCCAGCCAATGTCTTCCACCGTCCCTTCAATGGAGCGATCGGGTGAACGAACCCAGTCTCCCACCTTAAAGGGCTTATCAAAATAGATCATCAATGCGCCAAAGAAATTTGCTAGCATGTCTTTAGCCGCCAATGCGACGGCCATACCACCAATACCACCAAAGGCCAACACCCCGCTGATGCTGAACCCAAGCGTTTGCATGGCAATTAAAATGGAGGTAATAATCACACTTATGCGCAGCAATTTGGCCACCGCACCGGCAGTGGTCTTATCCAATTTTATGTTGTGCTGGGCATCTTCTTTTAAAATGTTTTTTTCCACGGATTTTATAAAACGCAGGGCAAACCAAGTGAGGGCAAAGATTACCCCGATTTCTCTCATGGGAACAATATATTCAATAAGACCGGTATTTTTATCGCTGAACGAAATTTCTGCAGCAACGCTCAAGCCTACCAACCATATCAAAAATCGTACAGGCTTGTGCAACGCATAGACCAGTGCATCGTCCCATAAATTGTTGGTTTTTCCGGCTTTTTTCGAAATAGTATTAATTGCTTTTGAAGCAATTAAGCTACATAGAACGGTCACAAATACGGCAATAAATACCTTAATAACAATGATAGAATATTCTTCAGAATTGGTAATATTGTTCAAAAAATCCATAATCATATTGTAGCATACCTTTGATAATAATTTTACTTTAACGCAATGTGGCGCAATATGACTATCAGGTCAATAAGGAAAACTATATTACTTTGTAAAATGATATGTTATAAAGAAGACGTAGGTAAAATAATAATGTTTTATGGTTATGGCAGACGAAGAAAATTCAACAGAAGAAACCACAGAAGATAATCCGGAAGCTACAGCAGAGGAGGCTGCGTCTGCAGAGGCTCAAGAAGTTGCAGTAGGTGAAGGGGGTCAGGATGCAAGTCAGGGGACAGAAGAGACTGCACCTTCTGGAGTCATGGTGGACGAAGAAGATCTGATTTCAGACGAAGAGGCGTTAGAGAATCTCGATGCGATGGGAGATATTGTGCTTGGGGTCACGGCCGTGCTTGGAACGGTTGAAATGCCCATTGACCAATACTTAAAATTAGGAAAGGGAGCCATTATTGAGCTCAATCAGCATAAAGATGATCTGGTGGACGTGCAATGTAATGGGTATTCCATTGGTAGGGGTGATATTACGGTTGTTGAGAACAAGGTTGCGATTATTATGACGGATTATGGTCATAAAAATAATAAGGTAACTTCTGAAGCAGATATGGCCGACGCGATGGAAGGTGGCGGAGACGATGAGATGGACATGGCTGCCGCAATGGAAGGAGATGGTGGAGACGATGAGATGGACATGGCCGCCGCAATGGAAGAAATGGAAAACTAGAATTGTGAAAATAATTATTCTGATATTATTTTTAAATATCTTTTTCCTCACCATTTCCCATCCGGTACATGCTCAGAGCGTGGCAACCATGGGAGGATTGCTAGAAGCGTGTAAGCAAGTTATAGCACAGGAAGAGGGCCAAAAAGACATAGATCAGAAAGCCTATGGTCTGTGTTTTGGGTACGTGCAGGGGGTAAAAAACAGCTACGACATACAGCGCATTGCTCAAGGTAAAAACCATAGAGGAAAGATTTGTTTCAGAAGAGATTCCACATGGATTGATATCATTCGGGCATTCGTTAATTGGGCAGAAAGACACACGAACGAACATAAGAAAAATGCTTGGTTGGGTTTTGTTGCGGCGATGAAGTCGTCTTTCCCATGTGCTCCGGGAATGAAGTAACTATCGCGTTGAAATCACGACGTAGGCAAGGGCACAGTGTTTTTCGTCACTCAATGTGATATCAATATGAGCCTTTGTGTCTTTAGGGGTCATGTGGTTCAGATAATCTGCCGCTGTGCCGTATAACTTCACGTAAGGCCTACCACTTTTCTCGTTTAATATTTCGCATTCTTTAAAGGCAATCTTTTCACCAATCCCCGTACCAAGGGCTTTGGCGACAGCCTCTTTTGCGGCGAAGCGTTTGGCCAGAAAACCGTAAAATCTTTCCAGTGATTTTTCTTTTAAAAGCAAGGCATGTTCCTGCTCATTTTTAGTATAGAGTTTATTTAGGAACCGTTCTTCACCCTTGCAAGAAAGATCAATAATACGCCGTATGTCTACAATATCCGTGCCAATACCAAGAATCATAGCTGTCTCGCTTGGTCCATAAGATGACGCATGTGTTTTATCGCTGCTTCAAGACCCACAAACATTGATTCTCCAATGAGGAAATGTCCAATATTAAGCTCCGTTATTTCTGGAATCTCTGCCACAGCTTTGACCGTATGGTAAGATAAGCCATGTCCGGCATGGCACTCAATCCCTGTCTTAGTAATATGCTGCGCTGATTTTATCAGCCGATTCAGTTCTTTTGTTTGCGTGTTGGGATTGGTTTCGCAATAGCCACCAGTGTGCAATTCTACAATGTCGGCACCAATGGCCTTGGCCGCATTAATCTGTGATATGTCCGGATCTAAAAAGAGTGACACACGTATTCCTGCCTCTTGCAGGGCTTTGGAGTATGTAGAGAGATATTCCACATTGTCCGCCGCGTTTAACCCACCTTCTGTTGTCAGCTCCTCACGCTTTTCTGGGACAAGGCAACAGGCATTTGGTTTTACATCCAGCGCGATATTTAGCATTTCATAGGTGGCCGCCATTTCAAGATTTAGTGGCAGAGCCACCTCACTTTTTATTCTGTAAACATCGTCATCCCGAATATGTCGGCGATCTTCACGCAAATGGGCGGTTATTCCATCCGCACCAGCCTTTTTGGCTATTTGCGCCGCACGCAATGGGTCAGGGTGTGATATTCCACGTGCGTTACGCACGGTAGCAATATGATCAATATTTACCCCAAGTCGTAACATGTTTAATCCTTCACACGAATGATGGACTGGATGGATTTTTCCTGCCGCAACAGCTCGACAATCTCTTCCAAATGTTTCAAATTACGCACCTCGACATCAAGCAACAACTCAAAAAAGTCAACAGCACGGTTGATAATTCGGATGTTGTTAATGTTGGCCTCTGCTTCAGCGATAATATTTGCCAATTTGGCAAGGCTACCTTTTTGGTGCTTTAGGGTCGCCTCCATCCGAGCAACAAACACTTCGCCGTCTATGCCCTCATCTTCCCAGTGAACATTGACCCATTTTTCCGGTTGATCAACAAAACTTTCTAGTTCAGGACATCCTGTATTGTGGATGGTTATGCCTTGTTCATAATTCATAATGCCGGTGATCTTTTCACCCGGAAGAGGGTTGCAGCAGCTGGCATAATGAATGGCTAAACCGGATTTTAGACCCATAATGGGTACAGAAAATTCATTATTTGGATGCAGACCTTTTTTAGAGGAGTGCGTTGGTTTTAGATTCTTGAATTTTTCTGGGAAAAGTAGGTGGGCAATTTCCAGACGATCAATATGCCCTTCACCAATGTTAAGATAAAGCTGTTTTACGCTTTCTTGATTAAGTTTCGGTAGCAACGGTTCGAGCATGCCGTCTTCCAAAGTTTCATCGATGCTGAGGAAAAATTTATCCAGGACTTCTTTGCCAAGTTTGATATATTCAGATTGTTTTTTTGCCCGCGTGGTACGCTTAATTTCAGAAATAGCCTTGCCAGTGACAGCAAAATTTGACCATGATTCAAGCGGTGCTTGTGATTTGGAGAGCAATACTTCAACTTGATCACCATTGCGTAACTTAGTACGCAGTGGGACGATACGGCCATTGACCTTTGCCCCTACACAGCTGCGGCCAACATCGGTGTGTACCGCAAAAGCAAAATCAACCGGCGTGGCGTTTTGTGGTAAGGCAATCAAATCACCCCGTGGGGTAAAACAAAAGACTTGATCATGGTACATTTCGAGGCGAGTATTTTCTATCAGATCGTCTGCATCTGAAGCGTTTTCAATAATTTGCAGCAGCTCCCTGATCCAGCGATATTGTCTGCCTTCAACATTGACTGCGTTTCCCTGCTTGTATGACCAGTGGGCGGCCAGACCTATTTCAGCAATTTCATGCATTTCTTCGGTGCGGATCTGCACTTCAATACGCTGTTGCTCCGGTCCCATAATGACAGAGTGAATTGATTGATAGCCGTTCTTTTTAGGGGTACTAATAAAATCTTTAAATTTTCCAGGAATCATATGATAGGCAGCGTGTAAAATGCCAAGAGCTTGATAACAATCGTTACGTTCTTTGACCAATATCCGGAACGCAACAATATCAGAAAGTTGTTCAAACGTAATGTTCTTACGTTGCATTTTCCGCCAGATAGAAAAGGGAGTTTTGACCCTTCCACTGACATTTGCAATGACTCCGCCTTCTTTTAAAAGATTCTCAAGATGCCATTTGGTACGTTCAATTCTACTGTCATCATTTTTATGCAAATACTCCAGACGGCTGAGAACCGAAGCGTTTGCCTTAGGGTAAAGCTCTTTAAACGCGATGTCTTGCAATTCATTTTTGATATTATGCATACCGATACGTTCGGCAAGAACCGCATATATTTCCATGGTTTCATGGGCAATGCGCGCCCGTTTTTCAGGCTTTTTAATGTATTTGAGGGTGCGCATATTGTGTAGGCGATCGGCCAGCTTCACAATCAATACCCTGATATCGTCGGACATAGCGAGCATAAATTTGCGGAAATTCTCAGCCTGTCTTTGGCTGTCAGACTGTGACTCAATTTTTGTCAGTTTTGTCACCCCATCCACAAGATGGCTGATTTCCTCACCAAAATTTTCCTTGATGTCGTCTAGGGTGGCTTCGGTATCTTCCACCGTGTCGTGCAGCAATGCTGTGATAATGGTGGTTTTATCCAGTCTCATGTCCGCAAGAATGTTTGCCACAGCAATTGGGTGATGAAAATAAGGGTCGCCGGAGGCACGTTTTTGTGTTCCATGATATTTAACGGTAAAATCCACAGCACGCACGATAAAATCAGCGTTAAGACTATGGTCATATGCTTGGAGTTTGTTTATCAGAGGAACCGCAGCCTCAGCAGCCAGCGTGTTATCGGAGATTACGCTATTTTCTGTTATATCCGTCATTTCACTAGTAAATTATTGCAAATATCCAGACAAATATAACAGAAAAACTAGAAAAAACTATAATTTAGTCTTCTAAATCTTCAAGATTATCTTCTTCAAAAGAAATCCCGTCAGCCTGTTCAAGTTCTTCAACAACTTCGGCAGCGGCTTGAATTTCAGCTATTTCTTCCCCAATGTCTTCAAAAGAAGATTTTTCTTGTTCTTCGCCTTCAAGCTCTTTGAGCTCAAACTCTTCATTTTCAAGCTCTTCAGCAGAAACCTCAGTGCCTTCCATTTCGTCGTGAGACACGTTAGAACGAACATATTCTCTTTGGTGATGCTTAATAATGTTTTCTCTTAAATCTTCTGGGTCCACTAGATCGGCAGCAATTTCACGCAAAGAAAGTACGGTATTTTTTTCATGATTGCGTTCAATTTTTAAAGGCGCACCAGCGGCGATATCCTTTGCACGCTGTGCCGCAAGGGCAACCAACTCAAAACGATCTGCTACTTTTTCTACACAATCTTCAACGGTTACGCGGGCCATATTTGTCTCTCTTTATCATTAATGCGAATTTTTCAAGGATGGGGTTTGTACCATATTTACTATAAATTACAAGCTTTTTCTAAAGGAATATTATGAATCCATAAATAAAAACCCCTGCCCTAGATCAATAAGGCAGGGGTTTGGTAAGACATGGTTTATATCAAATTTAACGACGATCCCCCAAAAACTGCAATAGGTGAACCATTAGATTGATAAAATCAAGATAAAGGCTTAACGCTCCAATGATCGCCGCATTTCCTAACCTTTCGGCAGGGAAGTGGAAATACATTTCCTTGATTCTTTGTGTGTCATAAGCGGTAAGACCGGCAAAAATCAACACCCCAATGGCTGAAATTGCAAAATGCATTGCTGTGCTTTGCAAAAAGATGTTCACAATCCCTGCAATAATAATCCCAATTAGACCCATAAACAGGAAGGTGCCCATTCCAGTAAGATCTTTCTTAGTGGTGTAGCCCCAAATGCTCAGCGCGCCGAAGGTCGCCGAGGTAATGAAGAACACACGCGCAATGCTGGCGCCGGTATAGACAAGGAAGATGACAGACAAAGATAGCCCCATCACCGCCGCAAAGCCATAAAAACACGTTCTGGCGGCACTAGTAGACATGGTCATCATCTTGCCACCGGCAAAAATTAGGAATATAAGCGGTGCAAGCATTACCACCCATTTTAGCGGAGTGCCAAAAATCATTTCCAGCATAGCAGGGGACTGGCTCACTAAATAGGCAACTACCCCTGTGATACCCACACCGGCAGCCATATGGTTATACACTTTGAGCATATAACCGCGCAAACCAACGTCATACCCAGTGGACTGAGCCGCGGATTGGCCATTGTTACGATTTGTATAATCAACAGTCATTTTTTTCTCCTTAAGAAAATAGTTAAAACCGTTACACCTTTATATATGGGGTTTATTCTAACATATTTCAAGGGTTTTAGCAAAAATCTTCTCAGGCTTTTGTTGCTTTTTTGATTAATTGTCTATAGATATCGTCAGGATTAAATTTTATATTCTAGTAAAGTAAAAAAGGGCAGGGCTTTATGTCAAAAAATAAGCCTACATTATTACCATCTGGATTTATTGATATTTTGCCGGAGCAGGCAGCATATGAATCCAAGATAATAGCAAAATTATTGCGTAATTTTGAGCAATGGGGCTACAGTCAAGTCAAACCTCCAATGGTGGAGTTTGATAATCCGTCTGATGGGCGTCACGGGGTTGCTGGGCAGTCCTTCCGTTTTATGGATCCTATTTCGCATGATTTGCTTTCTATCCGCGCGGACATGACCATGCAAATTGCCAGAATGGCAGCCATCCGCTTAAAAGATAAACCCCGTCCATTACGTCTTTCTTATGGTGGGGAAGTGTTGCGGGTTAAAGGCGAGGGGCTGTTTGCCGAAAGGCAGCTAACTCAGGCAGGGGTAGAGCTTATCGGTGATAACAACCCGTCTTCGGATGCAGAGACGGTAATTACGGCACTGGACTCTTTGAAAAAAACCGGTGTGAAGAATCTAACGGTTGATTTTTCCATGCCAGATTTGTCCTCCATTATTATGCAGGACATGAACACCCCTGAACATATACGCGAAGAATTGTTAACATTAATTGAACGTAAGGACGTGACATCGATTGAAAGCCTGTGTAAGGCTGAAGGTGATAAATCTTACATTGTGCTAAACAAGCTGATTAGTTTGGCAGGTTCGGCTGGTCGGGCACTTAATGGTTTGCAGGAACTACAATTGCCAGAAGAAGGTGTAGAATATTGTTTGCGCTTAAGACAGGTGATTGATATGGTCAAACAGGCACAACCCGGGGTGATGATTACCATTGACCCGATTGAACGTTATGGGTTTGAATATCATACGTCCATAAGCTTTGCCTTTTTTAGTGAAAACAGCAAAGAAGAACTTGGGCGTGGTGGGCGCTATGTAATTGATCAAAGCGATGAAACGGAAGACGCGGTAGGCTTTACTTTGTCGGTAAATGCGATTCAGCGTGCGCTTCCTGCAATGTCTTCCCCTAAAAAGGTTCTGGTGCCATTTGGTGTGGATGCACAAACATTGCGTGATGAGGGGTATATTACTATCCACTCACTTGATGTGGTCACAGATCTTGAAAAGGAGGCGCGTCGTTTAAAATGTACCCATGTTTATGAAGGCGAGAAGGTAAAATCAATATAATCTTTTTTAAGGAGGAATACCCATGTTTATTCAGACAGAACTTACTCCAAACCCGCTAACGCTTAAGTTTATTCCGGGGGTTGACGTGATGGAAGAGGGAACTATTTCCATTTCAAACGATAAAAAGGGCATTTCGCCGCTGGCCGATGGCCTGTTCGAAATTGAGGGCGTTGAATCGGTTTTCTTAGGCAGTGACTTCATCACCATCACCAAATCACAAGCGGGAGAATGGGATGTGTTAAAGCCGGCAATCTTAACGGCGATTATGGATCATTTTGTCGCTGGAAAACCGCTTCTTAATGCGTCGTCTGCTACAGAGTCGGTAAACGAAGACGAGGATACGATTGTTACACAGATTAAAGAGCTTATCGACACGAGGGTGCGTCCTGCTGTGGCGGAGGATGGCGGAGATATCATCTTCCATTCGTTTGAAGACGGTGTGGTTTATCTTGAAATGCACGGTGCGTGTTCGGGTTGTCCTAGTTCAACGGTGACCTTAAAAGAGGGCATTGAAAATCTCCTCAAGCACTATATTCCAGAAGTTGTTGCGGTGGAAGAAGCTTAGCAGTAAACCGGAAGGAAGAAAACAAAAATATACCGGCAAAACTGCGATAACAATTTGCCGGTATATTTCTAGATAAGTATTATATTATCAGCCAAACTTTGACCGTCTTTCCATGTCCTCATGTTCTTCTTGTGCTTGAATGGTCATGGTGGCAATGGGGCGTGCATCAAGGCGCTTTAAGCCAATTGGTTCACCGGTTACTTCGCAATAACCATATTCACCTTCTTCAATACGGCGCAGCGCTTGATCAATCTTATTGATTAATTTTCGGTAACGGTCACGCGTGCGCAATTCAAGGCTGGCATCGGTTTCAACTGTGGCGCGGTCTGCCTCGTCCGGTTCGTTCCAGTTTTCTTCTTTTAAATGATCAAGAGTTTCTGTGGATTCAGAAAGCAATTCACCTTTCCAGCTCAACAATTTTCTTCTGAAATATTCCAGCTGAAGGTCGTTCATATATTTGTCTTTTTCATTTAAGCTATAATTGTCAGGAAGCTCTATTTTAGCCATGGTCTCTCTCCGCTTTGGGCATATAAATATAAATTCTAAGTTACTACAAATTATTTCTGATTTCAAGTTTTGCCAGCTCTACCTCCGCTCTTAATTCTATCTCATCAAGAATAGTGTTTAAACGGTCATCATCACTTTTACCAATCGTTTTCCGTGCTTCGTTGGCCATTTCTTTTACCCTATTTGCATCAATATGGCCATTTAAAAGGCCATAACGTAATTCATCAAGATAGTCTAGTAATTGTTGGCCGTGCTGCACCTGTTCTTTTTTTATGGTTTGAAAATCATCCACTTCCTCAATGTTGAGTAACCCATCGAGTGAGGCCAGCGCCCCGACACCAAAAGAGGCCTGTGGGCTTGTCACTTCCTCAGGCTCGCTATTAAACAGGCTGCTAAAGCCATGGTCAACAGACGACCCTTTCTTCTTTACATTTTTTGATGACCCCGCACCCTTAATCTCGTCAATTCTCATGATTCTCTCCCAATCAACAGAATATCGGAGCATTATACCAGTCTAATAATAATGATTCAAGTGATACTATTGATATTCTCATCCACAGACATCTACTGCATAATTTCTTCCCTTTACTAGGCAAAACTTACCGTATTTTTCTTCTTTTGTCCGCAGGTCTAGAGCATTTGTAATATTTCTAACATACTGTTATATATAAAATAAAATACACATACATTCATATTGGCACAATTTGTGCTTACCTTTACCTATGAGATGAGTGTCTGTTTTTTAAGCAGACGGTATGAGAGAATAAAAAAGAGAGAAGTATAAAATGCAGTTTTTAAAAGAAAATCGTACATTATTTTCTGTTTTAATGTCTGCTCCGGTAGCTAAATTATTGGGGTACGTTACATTTTTGTTTGTTAGTCTTTGTGTTTTGTTGGCTCTGTTGGCGTTGACGGTACAAAATGCTAACGCATCTGCACGTATCAAAGACATTGTGACGGTTGAAGGAATTCGTGACAACATGCTTGTTGGGTATGGGCTGGTTGTTGGTTTGAACGGCACAGGGGATAAAATCAATAATAGTGTGTTTACAGAAAAAAGTCTTCGATCTTTTCTCGATAGGCTGGGTGTCAATACGGGTGGCATGAAGCTCAATGTTAAAAATGTGGCTGCGGTGACGGTAACAGCCACGTTGCCGCCGTTTGCCCGTTCGGGAAGCCGGATTGATGTAACCGTCAGCACGTTGGGAGATGCCAGCAGTCTGCAAGGTGGGATGCTTATTGCTACCCCAATTAAAGGTGCGGATGGCAACATCTATGCTGTGGCACAAGGTGCTCTTACGCTGGGTGGATTTTCTGCCAGAGGGAAATCTCAAGTGGTTAATAAGGGTGTGCCAACCAATGGCTACATTGCCAATGGTGCGATCATTGAAAAAGAAATTGGTTTTGAGCTTAATTCTCTAGAAAAATTAAAATTTGCCTTGCGCAATCCAGACATTACCACGGCTTCTAAAATTGCCGATCAGGTCAATCAGGAAGTTGCGCACGGTAAAGGTGAGAAAAACGTTGCCTTTGTTCTTGACCCCGGTACGGTTTCAGTGCTTGTGCCTGAAGATTATAGGGATCAGGTGGCGGAATTCCTCGCAAAGATTGAGCAATTGCGGGTGGAAACCGATCAAAATGCCAAGATCATTATTGATGAATCTTCCGGTACGATTGTGATGAATGAAAATGTGCGTATTGACACGATTGCTATTTCTCAGGGGAATTTGGTGGTGACGGTCAAAGAGGATGTGGATGTAAACCAGCCCGAGCCTTTGACCAGAGGGAAAACCGTTGAGACGCCGCAAACCAGCATAGAAGTATCCGAACCGGGCATGCAGATGGCGGTGATGGAAAAAGGCGCAAACCTTAAAGATTTGGTTAATGGACTAAACTCCCTTGGGGTTGGGCCACGTGATCTGGTGACTATTTTGCAGACGGTAAAATTTGCTGGTGCATTGCAAGCCGAAATTGAAACAAAATAAGGGAGGTTAAAATGGATTATACTACGAATTATCTGAGTCAATTATCCACCTCTGTTATGGATAATAAATCGAAAGCAGACATTAATATTCTTGCCAATGGTGAGAGTTCAAATTTAGAAAACATAAAGAAGACAGCCGAAGATTTTGAAGCGGTTTTTATCACCCAAATGTTACAACATATGTTTGATGGGGTGGAAACCAATGAGTTATTCGGTGGTGGCCATGCGGAGGACACAATGAAAGTAATGTTGTTCGATGAATATGGCAAAACAATCTCCGCTGCAGGAGGTTTGGGTATAGCAGAACATGTACAACGCGAATTGCTCGCATTACAGGAGGTATAGAAATGAATCATCCAATAGATCAAATTGAAATTACGCAGTCAGGTTCAGAATCAAGAAATGACACAGTGGTGGACATGGCAAGCATTGTCAATGACATGCTGGCGTTAAAAATGCTGCTGGAAAATGAAACAGAATGGCTAAAAGCTATGCAGGTGGATAAAGTGGCTGAAGTGCATGATGAAAAAATAAGGCTGATCCGTCGCCTTGAAATCCAAAAAGATCTTGTCAGTCGTGACCCGTCCTTAATCAGCCAGATAAACGCGGAAGAAAGACACTATTTAAAAGAGCTTCAAAGTGAGATTGATAATGTGGTGCACAGCAATTTCATTGAAGTATTTAAAGCGCGGGAAATCAATCGCCGGGTGGTGGAAACAATCTCACAAGCAGTGTGTGAACATGAAAAACGTGCTTCTGGGTACGATGGTGGTGGTGCGGCCTACGATGGAAGCGGAAAATCTGCCAGTGATGAGGCATACGCTGTGACACTCAGTCAAACGATATAATCGATAAGATAAGGAGGCAGTTATGGGTTTAGGGTCTGCACTAACAACTGCGGTATCAAGCTTAAGAGCCAATCAGGATGCTCTGCATATTACCGCGCAAAACATTGCTAATGCCAATTCACAAGGCTATATAAGGCGTGAAATCGTACAACAGAATGTTGTGGTTAACGGCATTGCTTCGGGCGTTGAAGTCACAGGTGTTCGCCGTTCGATCGACAATTTCTTGGTGGTGTCTTCTCGTGAGCAAATGTCTGAGGTTGGTCGAGCACAGGCACGTGCAGAATTCTTCGAAAGGCTTGATTTGTATTTTGGTGAGCCGGGAGCCAGCAACAGCCTCAACGTTTATACAGACAATTTCTTTTCTGCTTTAACAGATTTGGCCACCAGCCCTGAACAGGCTTCGTTGCGGAACAATGCGTTGCAACAGGGCGTAATTTTGGCCAGTGAAGTACAAGAACTTGCGGCCAATCTTGAAGATTCAAGATTTCTTGCCGATCAGGAAATTTCTTCAACCATCAACACATTAAATACAAAATTGGATGAGTTGTTTAATATTAATATTGCGATTAAAGAAGCCGCTCTAACCGGTGCGGACAGAACAAGTCTTTATGATACCCGAGATACGCTTTTGAATGACGTGGCTGGAATATTGGATGTGGATATCACGTTTGATGAGGCAGGTGCGGTTTCAATCGGTGTGCCAAGCGGTGAGATTCTAACGCCAACCGCAAGGTTTCATCTAACCTATAATCAGTTGCCATCAGTACAGAGTCTTTTGGATGAGGATCCTGTCAGCGCGATCAACATTACTTTTCTTGATGTCGATGGCAACGAAACAGATCAGTCATTGACGTTGGTATCTTCCAGCACAGCAACCAACCAGATTGACAATATTTCCGGTGGCAGGTTGCGTGGTTTGATTGATATGCGTGATACGGATATCCCTAATATGATTGCACAGCTTAATGAATTTGCTGCCACATTGGCGGATTCGTTTAACGCCATTCATAATGATGGGGTGGGATTTCCACCTGCAACAGACTTGACCGGTACGACGTTGCTTGACAGTAATGACGAATATAATTTTTCCGGTACGTTTATGCTGGCTGCGCTCAATGCAGACGGTTCACCAATGCAGGATCCTTATGATAGTACTCAAGGGTTAGCACCATTGCTTCTGGACCTTAATGCGTTAAATGGTGGCTCAGGGGCAGGTACTGCTCGCATTCAGGACCTTATTGAAGAGATCAATGAATATTTTGGCCCACCGGATCCTTTGAAAGCAACGGTAGGGGCGCTTGATCATATTAATCTTGTGTCACGCTCCTCCACTGTTAGCTCAACCCAGGCTTCGGGGTCAATGGTGTTTTCTGGTCAGCCGGGGACAGCAAGCCTTTCTGCAGGTGCGTTTGACTTTAGTGGTGGTGCGTTGGCTGCGGGGGACACAATGACCATTGGGGGACATACCTTTATTTTTAAAGATGATGGTCAAGCAAGTTCCGGATTGTATATTGAGATACAGTCTACCAATGCCGCAACGGTGGCAGAAATTGCCAGCCATCTTAATAAGTCAAGCGTACGCGCAGCCTATGCGGACGTAGACAAGTTTTTATTTTCGTCTTCTGGACAGTCGCTCAACCTGACCTCTAGGACAGTGGGTGCTGCTAATAATGGTATTGCGCTTTCAGCTGTAGTAGCTGCAGATGTGGCCAATGGTTCTCCTACCACGCCTACGGCAGGCGGTGGGGTTGGAACGTCGGATTCCATCACCATAAATGGTGAAACATATACATTTATTCCTGCCAGTGCCAATTACACAAGTTTTGGTAATTTTATTGAAATTGGTGCTAATATTGGGGAAACGGTGGATAATATTGCCTCAGTTCTCAATGCATCTACCGATTCTAATCTGAATACGGCAACCTATATTTCTAACGGTTTGGGGACATTAACCGTTACTCACGATCAGGGAACAGCGGGCAACTCTTTTTCTTTGGATGCAGATTTTAGTCTGTCTGGCGGTGTGAGTACGGTGGACATTAACGGCAATGGTGCGCTGCTGGACCCATTGTCAGACAATCTCTCTGGCGGTGGTTTGGCCACAGGTACGTTTGAGTTTGATCTTGAATTTATGAATGTTTCGGGATCGGATGTCACGTTTGATGTAACCTCTGTTGCCATTGATGGCGGTGCCGATGGTTATACCGGTGCGGCATTGCCCGGGGCGTTTACGGATTATACTGCCGTAGCAGGCCAAAGAGCACGTACCACCGATTCGATTGCCATTGACCTGACAAACAGTACGGTTTTAATTGGTGGGACACACACGATTTCTGTCGGGGTGCAGGTAACGGACGCAGACGGTAATATTTCAACCGAAACCATTGATTTTACCTTCACGGTTCCAGAGACTAACGACGACATAATCAACGATCGGTTTGATGTGTCGGGTATATCAGGTGCAGGAGACGGTGTGTTAACGGCTCCAAGTGATAACAGCAGTTTTTTAACGGCACAGCTTGTTGATGCCAACGGTGTTCCAGTAGCAGAAGGAGAGGACGGATATTTAAGGATATTTTCCAATCAGACCGACATGGGATTTGCCATTGATGAGATGACCAGTAGCGAAGGCGGTTTGGTTACAGATGCCACTACTGCAACCAATCGGGGGCTGTCACATTTCTTTGGTCTTAATGACTTTTTTACTTCGACAGACAGTGATAATTTTGCCTATAATTTTCAGGTAAGAGATGAATATATTGCGGATTCAGGTTTGTTGTCTTTGGGCAGTCTAGCATTATCCACACAGCCTTCAGATCCAGACGCTGATCCTGTATATACCTATGAGGTTGGTGCAGGCAGCAATCAGGTTGTTAGCCGTTTGTCCGATTTAAAATTTACCCGTAATTCATTTGATTCTGCGGGGGGGTTGCCAAACATCACCACGTCTTTTTCCGGCTACGCAGCAGAGATTATTAACTTCTCGGCATTGTCATCAAACACTGCTTCTCAAGATTTGCAGCAGAATCAGATATTGCTTTCTGCCTTTACGGACAGAATAGAGGCCACAGGTGGAGTGAATTTGGATGAAGAATTGGCCAACACCATTATTTTCCAGAACAATTACTCTGCGTCTGCGCGCATTGTCAACGTGGTTTCGAGTCTTCTTGAGAAGCTAACCGAAGCATTTTAGGGGTATATTATGGTAGGCAGAGTCAGTACGTACGCAATTCATAACCAGTCGGTAGGGGATTTTTCAAGACTACAGGCCGAATTGGCAAAGTTGCAGCAACAAATTTCTAGCGGCAGAAAGGCTTCAACATTTGCTGAATTGGGCACGAGTTTAACAACGGTGGTCAATCTGGAGGCATCTATCACTTCGGCCAATAAGTTTGTCGACAGTAACAATCGTATTATTTCAAGGCTCGGCCTGATGGAGTCATCGGTGACTCAGCTGCAAGACATGGCGGCGGATTTGATGAGTAAAATGCCTCTTGAGCTTGGCAGCAGTGGTGAGGATTTTAATATCACTGAGTTTTCTCAAAATGCACTGGAGCAGGTGCGTGATTTGCTAAATACCAAAGAGGCAGGGCGCTCCCTTTTTGCCGGCGGTAAAACAAACATCAATCCGGTTGGCGATTTACGGTATGTCACTAATGTTTTAGACGGGAACGCTACGGCCAATTATTATCAGGGCGACGATCAGGTTTTTTCTACCAATGCCAGTGAAAACTTATCCGTGGAATATGGTATCAAAGCCAATGATCAGGCCTTTCAAGACCTGATTGCTGCGTACCATAAAATAATGGATTATGAGGCATCAGGTACAGATGCCGATTACGAGGAAGCCTATGGTTTTGTCCAATCGGCCGTTGCAGGGCTCAATGCAATGCGTTCAAGTATAGGCTTGGATATGGGTGCTTTAGAAGATTCAAACGCACAGCATGAGGCTACGTCTGCGTTGTTGACCGACTCTCTCAACGATGAAATCGGAGTGGATTTGGTGGAGGCAACAATAAAGTCTTCTTTAACGGAGGCCACATTGACCGCAACCTTGCAAACCTTTTCTCGAATAAGCCAACTGACATTGTCTGATTTCATCCGTTAGTTGGGAATTAGAAGGTTTTTAGATGGGCAAAGAAAGAAAAATTTATTGTTTAAATATAAGTGGGGAAATGATAAGATGTACACAAGAGCTGAGGTTACGGAAGAATCTTTTGATGTTGCAAGAACAAGGTTATTAAACATGTCAGCAGTCGAGGAAAACATAAGCAGTGAAGTGATCAAAATAAGAAGCCGTTTTGGCGAAGTGGCCATTCATCTTGAGAATGCTATCTTTTTTCCCCAAGGGTTGTTGGGATTGCCGGATAACTTGCATTTTGGCCTCACCGAAATCCCTAAAGAAAATATGGGGCAGTTTAAGTTGTTACAGTGTTTGAACGACCATGACTTGTCTTTTGTGGTATTGCCGTTGGACATCGACAATATCCTCATTGACAAGGAAGACATTCAGGATTGTTGCCGTCAGGTCAATATTGCGGAAGAAAATCTGGCCATTCTATTGATTATTTCGGTACAACGTTCACCTGATGGGGTAAGAATTACCGCCAATGTGC
The DNA here is from genome assembly GCA_030429625.1 of Alphaproteobacteria bacterium. GTDB lineage: Bacteria > Pseudomonadota > Alphaproteobacteria > Rickettsiales > UBA8987 > JAUIFA01. Next base: position 208,808 of record JAUIFA010000001.1, read on the forward strand.
GTGCGCCTATTTTAATTGATGTGCAAGACAGAGCTGCCATTCAATTTGTTTTTTCAAATAGTAAGTATAATATTTGCCATCCAATGGCTTAGCCGTTATATTGTAATTTTACGAATTAAATTTAAGATAGTAGCATGTCAGAGATAAAGCGATATGCATTTCTAGACTCATTTTCTTGCATAGGAGCAGAATGTGAGGATACGTGCTGTAAGGGCTGGGGTATGCAGGTGGATCAGGGTACGATCACCCGCTATGAAAAAGATGCCCCTGAGCTTTTGGAGAGTGTCACATCCGGAGAGGCAGAAAATATCATGAAACGCAACCCTAAGACGGGGTATTGTGTGCGTTTTGACGATGGTTTATGTTCCATTCACCGTGAAAGGGGCGATGCGTTTCTGGGTGATGCCTGTCACTTTTTCCCTAGAATTACACGTAGAATCGGCGAGGAAGTCATTATGTCCGCGTCTATTTCCTGCCCTGAGATAGTCCGTATTATTTTAAACAGTGATGCGCCGTTTAAAGTTGAGAACAGGAGCATAGATCGTCAGCCTTATACATTGAAAAATTATTTACCAGAGGGATTGGAAGAGGGGCATGGTCAGGAAATCATTAGTGCTCTGATGGACATGGTAGAAGAGGCGCCCAACGCTGAGCGTGCCATGGCGCGTATTGTTATCATTGCCAAATCATTGGAAACATTTGAGCCAGAAAAATGGCATGAAGTTGTCCCGTTTCTTATCAAAATGGCCGATAGCAGGCTTCTGCCACCACAAAAGAACCAGAACGACCCCTATTTCTTATTGCAAACATTATGGGCATTGATTCACGCTTCAGGAAACACAAAACGGCCGCGTATGGAAGAAGTATTTGAACGGATGGAAAAAGCTCTAGGTATGATAATTGATCGCTCTAGCCTCGATATTATGCTTAATGTTGGGCAGGAAGACTATCCACAAATTCTAAGCAAAAAGTGGGATATTTCTGCGCGGGAGGAAAGTGATAAAATTTTAAAACGTTGGATGCAGGCACAGCTGAGTATGGCAGGATTTCCGTTTGCTGGCTTTGGCAAAACATTATACGATCGGGCCGTTATCATGGCGGTACGGTTTGCCACCACAAAACTGGCTTTAATGTGTCACATGCAAGAAGATGGAAATAGGGCAGAGGACGCAGCAGTAGTAAAAATTATACAAACCATTTCACGTTTTATGGATCATCTTGCAGATCCGGAACTTTCCATTAATCTTTACACAGATGCTGGTTGGATGCACGATGCGCGCTTACGGGCTTTGGTGGGGGACAGTTAGTGGAGAATATTGAGAAAGTTTATGTCCAAGCTACCCAACTTCATGAAAAGGGGCAGTTGGCTCAGGCCTTTGCTCTGTATAAACAAGTTATTGCGCTTAAGCCAAACCATGCCGACGCGTTGCACCGTATCGGGGTGATTTTTCATCAGAATGGGCAACATCATCAAGCCGTAGCCTGCATCGGTAAGGCCATTGAAATTGGGCCGGATAAGGCAGAATATCACTGCAATTTAGGCAGTTGCTTTATCCATTTGCAAAAACCTAAAGAAGCCGAAGGGCAATATAAAATTGCTCTGAGCCTTGATCCCAAAAGTGCCAGTGTCTACCAAAATATGGGTGTGTTGATGCATCAGCAAGACCGTTATAATGATGAGATTGCCAGTTATGCCAAGGGCAGAAAATTTCATCCCAATAACATCAAACTGCTCAATGAATTGGTCAAAACCAAGAAAGATGCCTGCGATTGGGATGAGTTGGACGCGTTGAATAAACAGCTTCAAAAAGAAATCAAGAAGGAAATAAAAACCACCGGAAAAACCACTGCCACCGCCTTTCATATGCTTTACACATTTGATAGTTTTAAGGACCAGTATTACTTTGCCAAGGCCTATGCTAAGGGTAGGTTTACACCGTTAAAGACACTAAGAGACCAGTTGGCTTTTTCCTATCATCCTCGTAAAGGAGAAAAAATCCGTATTGGCTATGTTTGTTCGGATTTTGGCAACCATCCTACCGGACATTTGATGCGTACCATGTTTGAGCATCACAATCGTGATCGGTTTGAGATTTTTGCCTATTCGTTGAATAAGGACGATGGCAGTGATTATTATAAAAACATTTCGCAAAGTGCAGACCATTTTGTGGAGTTATTTGGTATGTCTATTCCGGACAAGGCCAAGCGGATAAATGCGGATAAGATTGATATTTTGCTCGATGTGATGGGCTATATCCAAAATTCGCAAAGTGAGATCTTTGCTCTCAGGCCTGCCCCGATTCAGGTCAGTTTTCTAGCCTATCCGGGGACGATGGGCGCGGAATTTATTGATTATCTGGTGACCGATTCGCAGGTGGTGCATCTGGGAGAGGAAAAATATTTCACCGAGAAATTATTAAAGATGCCCGACAGTTATTTTGTCACCGACAATCAGCAAAAAATATCAGACGATGTGCCGAGCCGGGCAGAATGTGGTTTGCCGGAAGAGGGCTTTGTTTTTGCCTGTTTTAATAAGCCCTATAAAATTACTGCCCAGATGTTTGATCTTTGGGCACAGATTTTAAAACAAGTGCCAGATTCAGTGCTGTGGTTGTTTAGCAATATAAAAGATTGTGAAGATAATTTAAAGAAAGAGGCAGAAAAACGTGGTTTTGCGGATCGGTTGGTATTTGCTAAACGGGAAGAAAAATCCCAACATCTGGCACGTCATGCGTTGGCAGATATGTTTTTGGATTGTTTTGAAATCAATGCTCATACTACGGCCATTGATGCGCTTTGGGCGGGTTTGCCGGTGTTAACCAAGCCGGGGAATTCCATTATTTCCCGTGCTTCGGCAAGCATCATCAATGCCATGGGGATGGAAAATTGGGTGGTTACTTCAAATGAGGAATATGTCGAAAAAGCAGTGTATTATGCCACCAATCCAACCAAACTATCTGCTGAGAAGAAAAAGCTAAAGACGTTAAAAAACAAAACTGCCTTGTTTGATACGGCAAAATACGTTAAATCACTTGAAGAAGGTTTCTTACAAGCGTATGAACAATATAAAGAAAGCCAGCCACCAAAGGAGATTAATGTCATATGATGGTGTCCAACCCATTATTTTATCTGATTTATATCGTCATTGAGGTCTATACTTATTTGCTTGTGGCCTATGTAATTATTAGCTGGCTCATTGCGTTTGAGGTGATTAATCGTCACAGTCAATTTGTACAACAGATCAGCTATGCGTTGCATCGCCTTTTTGAACCGGTGTTGAAGCGCATCCGTCCTCACATGCCGGATTTAGGTGGCATAGACCTTTCTGTGTTGGTGTTGTTCATTGGTGTTCAGGTGGTGGCCTATACGGTACGCTGGGTAGAATATAACCTTGCTCAAATGTGATGCGTTTTTTTAAAGAGCATAAATCAGGGGTGGTTATTAGCATTAAAGTAATTCCTGCGAGTTCAAAAAATATGATAGAAGGCGTATGTGAAGACGCAGACGGTCAGGAATATCTCAGAATCAAAGTCACCGAAGTCCCTGAAAAAGGCAAGGCAAACAAACTGGTGTTAAAATTATTAGCCAAAGAATGGGGGTTCGCACCCTCAAGCCTAGAAATTATCTCTAAACCAACCAACAAACACAAATCCATCCTTGTTTATGGTGACACACAGGAGATTCTAAATTTCTTAGATGAGATGTATTAACGTTTCCGGCGCAGCAAAACATAGACCGCACCCTGACCGCCATCTTTGGGCAAGGCGTGACAGAACATCAAGATAAAAGGGCGGACTTCTGGCAGGTTAAGCCAGTTGGGGAGGTTGCTGTAGAGTGCTCCATAATTTCCCTGTTTGTCCTTACCCTTGCCGGTGACAATGCATACACAGCGCCAATCATTGATATAGCTATTGCGGATAAATTCGATGGTTTTTTTGATGGCGGGTTCTTGATAATAGCCATGCAGATCAAGTGTCGCATCAAGGGCTATTTTGCCCGTACGTAGTTTTTTAGCCAAATTGCCGTCGACAAAAGACGAATCGTTTAGGGCTAGCTCAGGATAATTCTTTGCATCAACATATTCTAGATTAAGTTGGGTGGTATTATTTGTCTTGGAAGATTTTCCTGCGGTGTGGGTTTTTATCAGCGCGTCTGGGCTGATGATTTTTTTATTTTTTAGTGGTTGCACATCGCCAACTTCCTGTTGCCAATCACTGTCACTATGTTGATTATCATCTTCCACAAATTTTACATTCAGAGTCGGGCGTTAGAGAAATCTTCCGGCTAGTGGCCGCAAGTCCATCATAGAGTAGCATAGATCCGGCCAAACTGCCAATGCCAATAATTTCTTTGATAATTTCCGTTGCCTGCATCGCTCCCATTGTACCGGCAACACTGCCAAGAATTCCTGCCTCAGAACAATTGGGCATTGTGCCTTCCGGTGGAATGTCGCCATAGATACAGCGATAGCAGGGGGCATTGGGTTTAAACACATAAAGATGACCTTCAAAGCGGTGAATAGCCGCAGAAACCAGAATCTTGCCGGCCTTTATAACCGTATCATTAAGTAGAAAACGGGTTTCAAAATTATCACTCCCATCAACGATGATGTCATAGTCAGCAATAATTTGAACAATATTCTGCGCATCAAGACGCTGATCGTAACAGGTGATGTTAATCTCAGGATTAAGGTCAAGCAGAGCTTCTTTGGCACTTTCGGCTTTGCTCTGCCCGATGTCCGATGTTTCAAAAAGAATCTGGCGCTGTAAATTGGAAAGATCCACCACATCACCATCAATGATGCCAAGATTTCCTACTCCGCTAGCAGCCAGATACAGAAGAACAGGCGAGCCTAAACCACCCGCACCAACTACCAGAACCCGTGCGTTGAGCAATTTTTGTTGCCCTTCTTCGCCCACTTCCGGAAGAATGATATTACGCGAATAACGCCGTTTTTGGTCGTGAAGCATACGGTTTGCCTCGCAAAGCAACACTAGATTTTAAAATCCGGCAACCTGATTATAAATCGTTAAACAACGCTGTAGACATATAACGTTCGGCTGTAGAAGCCACAATCACCACGATTTTCTTGCCTTTATTCTCTGGGCGGGCAGCAACTTCCAACGCCGCAGCAATGGTGGCGCCAGAAGAAATCCCTACCGGAATACCATCACTTTGAGCCACTTTGCGTGCGGTTTCAAAAGAAGTTTCATTGCCAACAGTGACCACTTCATCAATCAAGTCGGTTTTAAGAATGTCCGGAACAAAACCCGCACCGATGCCTTGAATTTTATGTGGTCCGGGTTGACCGCCAGAAAGCACAGGGCTGTCTTCAGGTTCAACCGCGATAATTTTTACCGAAGGTTTCTTTTCTTTCAACACTTCAGCCGTTCCAGTTAATGTACCGCCCGTTCCCACGCCGGTGATAAAAATATCAACTTCACCGTTTGTATCATTCCAAATTTCAATAGCGGTAGTGTTGCGGTGAACAAGAGGATTAGCAGGATTTTGGAATTGTTGTGGAATCACAGAATTGTCTATTTTGCTGGCTAGCTCTTCCGCACGCTCAATTGCTCCGCGCATGCCTTTAGCAGCAGGAGTAAGTTCAAGCTGAGCGCCTAGTAATTTCAACATGTTACGACGTTCAATGGACATACTCTCAGGCATGGTAAGAATCAATTTATACCCTTTTGCAGCACAGATGAAGGCCAACGCAATGCCTGTATTTCCAGAAGTTGCTTCAATGAGGGTGGTGTCCTGATTGATAGCTCCAGTAGCTTCACCGGCCTCAATCATAGAAAGTGCCAAGCGGTCTTTGACCGATGAAAGTGGGTTAAAGAACTCTAATTTGGCATAGATTTCAGCCACGGCACCGGCTTCTTCCGCAATTCGGTTAAGGCGCACAAGAGGTGTGTTCCCAATTGTTTCGGCAATGTTATTATAGACTTGACCACGTCCTTGTGTTGAAAAAGCATTGTGGTTTTCATTCTTTATAGCTGCAACAGACATATTCTCTACCCTTAATTTGTTGACATATATTTGTAATATGACGATTAGTTATATACTTAATAAACAGATATTCAAGGGAATTTGTTATTTTTTAAAATTAACAAATTTATATTGTGAAATCAGTATTGGATTTACTGCCGCAGGGCAATATATCAAGCTCTTTAGTTTTTGTGCATAAGTCAGCAATTGAAATAGTGTTGAGATAGTCTTCAAAAGCTTGAACAGCATCGTTTTCTATGGAGGAGATAATGTGTGTGTTGATGTTAGAGCTTGAGATATTATCTTTATTTTCCAGCTCTCTGGTTGCTGCATAAATATCAGATAACATCATCTTTCGTCGATCGTTAGCCAGTAAATATCCGCCTTTTGGCCCACGCACCCCTTTTAAAATATTATGCTGTACCAGTTTTTGTAAAATCTGTTCCAGATAGCGAAGGGTTAAATTCATGTATGTACAGATATCATTGCTGCGCACCGGCTTGCTGCCGTTGTGACAGGCAATAAACAACACTGCTTCAATCGCAATAAAAGTCTTTTTTGTCATTGTAATATACTAATATTTACCGTTAATATATACGGAATTAGTATCGTTAACCGCCAAAGAAATCAAGCAGAATATCTATTTACATTCAGAATATGATAAAATCCGATTCTGCCAGTGATGAAATTCCTGTCAATGAAACTGAAGCACCTACACCTAGAGTTAGCGTTCCTCCGCTAAAATGTGAGGCCGCTTCTGCTGCGGTAGCATAAATGTCAGAGCTGATTTTAATAAGGTCGCTACCTCGTGAAAAGTCGGTGATAACATCAATTCCAGACCCAACATTAAACACAAATATGTCTGCCCCTGTGCCGCCAGTCATGGTGTCGTTACCAAGGTCACCAAACATAAAATCGTCCCCAGCTCCGCCATAAAGCAGGTCTTGCGCGGTACCACCATGAACGGTATCGTTATCATTGTCGCCATAGACGGTGTCATTCCCTTTGTTGCCGTTGACAAAATCATTACCGTCTTGTCCATAAATTAGATCCTGATCTTTACCGCCTAACATACGGTATTCATTCCCAGAACCGCCGTACAGAGTGTCATTGCCTTGATTGCCATTGGCAAAGGCATCGTCGCCTGTTCCCATGGTGATGTAATCATTGCCTACGCCTCCACGGGCTTCATCAATACCAGTGCCTCCGTCGAGTGTGTCGTCATCTTCGTCACCATAGAGTGTGTCGTTGCCACCATTGCCATAAATTAAATCATCGCCTGCTCCGCCATAAATAAGGTCATTGGTTTGGTCGACTTCGGAGCCGCCGCCACCTCCGCCACCAGAGCCACCACCTCCGCCACCAGAGCCACCACCTCCGCCGCCAGAGCCACCACCTCCGCCGCCAGAGCTTTCGCTACTGCCAGATTCACCGGAAATAGTGTCGTTACCAGCGCCGCCATTGATTGTGTCGTTACCAGAGCCGCCATCAATCGTGTCATCTCCACCACCACTATCAACCGTATCGTTACCAGAGCCACCATCAATCGTGTCGTTGCCACCGCCACCATCAATCGTGTCGTCCCCAGTACCGCCGGTGATAATTATGGGATCGTCATTTTCTCCGCCTAGACCACTCTCTTCATCTTCACTGACGCGGATGGTAAAATCATAATTCTCTACCGAGCCATGTTCTATGGTAATTTTGATGTAATAAGTGGCGGTAGCCTCTGCTGTGAAGGCATTAATTTCGGTGTTGTCATCGGCTGATTGCATCGCTTCACCATCGACAGCCTCATAATTGACTTGCAATTGATAGCCTTCGTCATCAAAAATAGCAATGTCGTAATCCACATTTTCAGCCGCATCCACAATAAAGTCGTAGATCACGTCCTGCGTTAGAATGATTGTTGCAAAATAACTGTTGTTGATAGTTTGAGGTGAGCCGTCATACCCCACTGTATTGAATGTGTCGCTGCTTCCAATGCCGATGTAACTAACCAGCTCTTCGTCCAGAGTAATTTCTACTTCTGGATTTTGGAAAATATCCGATGCAAAAACGGCAGCCGCATCACCATCTGATGATATTCTTACCATGTTCCCCTCCATGTTAAGCCCGTTGCAGGCTTATAACGTCATACCCCAATTGTATCATAAAAATATTAACAATTCACTAATTTTCTACGTTTGTGGCCGTTAAACATAAATAAATAGACGTTCACCATATAAATTTCTTGAAAATTAGCCCATTTGGGCTATTAAAAGTGATTCTCAACAGGTGCCTGTTTGAAGTGTGGGTGCTGTAACAATTAATCTTAAGGGAAAACTCATGACAAAATGGGTATATACATTTGGAGATGGTACGGCCGAAGGCAGTGCGAGTGATCGTAATTTATTAGGCGGAAAAGGGGCAAATTTGGCGGAAATGAGCGCACAAGGATTGCCGGTGCCACCAGGATTTACCATCTCAACAGAGTTATGTACCGCTTATTATGAGAATGACAGGCAGTATCCCGACGATCTGACTTCTCAAGTGAACAAGGCCGTGTCCTACATTGAAAGCAAAATAGGGGCGCAATTTGGTAGTGTGGACAATCCGTTATTGGTTTCTGTACGTTCAGGCGCACGAGCCTCCATGCCGGGCATGATGGACACAGTACTTAATCTTGGTTTGAACGATCAGACGGTTGAGGCGTTGGCCAATAACAGTAATAATCCTCGTTTTGCGTACGATTCCTATCGCCGTTTCATTCAGATGTATTCAGACGTAGTCCTTGGGGTGGATCACTATAATTTTGAAGAAATTCTGGAACTGAAAAAAGAAGATAAAAACATTGATCTGGATACGGATCTCGATGCTGACGATCTCAAGGATCTGGTAAAACAATACAAAGAAAAGGTTGAAGAACAGTTGGGCAAGCCTTTCCCACAAGACGTGCAGGAACAATTATGGGGTGCGATCAGTGCGGTGTTTAGCTCATGGATGAATGAGCGTGCCATTACCTATCGCAAAATGTATGATATTCCTGAAAGCTGGGGCACGGCGGTGAACGTGCAGGCGATGGTTTTTGGTAACATGGGTAATGATTGTGCTACGGGTGTAGCCTTTACAAGAGATCCATCTACTGGTGAGAAAACCTTCTTTGGTGAATATCTTATCAATGCCCAAGGTGAAGACGTAGTTGCTGGCATACGTACGCCACAACAGGTCACTATTGAAGGTAAGGAACGTCAAGGCTCAGAATTGCCGGCCATGGAAGAGTCTATGCCACAAGTCTATCAAGAGCTGGTGGAAACGTATAAGAAACTTGAAGCGCATTACCGTGACATGCAAGACATTGAATTCACTGTCCAAAATAATAAATTATGGATGTTGCAGACGCGTAACGGAAAACGTACCGCTCCAGCGGCGATCAAGATTGCTGTGGACATGGTCGGCGAGGGGCTTATTAGCAAAGAAGAGGCCATTACCCGTATTGAGCCAGATTCATTGGATCAACTTTTGCACCCAACGTTGGATCCAAACGCAGAAAAACAAGTCATCACTCGTGGTTTGCCGGCATCACCCGGTGCGGCAACGGGGATGGTGGTATTTTCGGCAGATGACGCAGAATCATACGCAACCAAAGGGGATAAAGTGATGCTGGTGCGGCTTGAAACCAGTCCGGAAGACATCCATGGTATGCATGCGGCACAGGGTATTTTGACCGCGCGTGGCGGTATGACATCACATGCGGCAGTCGTAGCTCGTGGTATGGGGCGTGCCTGTGTTTCCGGCGCAGGAAACATTTCCATTTCCCAAGAAAATAAAACACTTACCGTGGGGAATGTGACAATAAAAGAAGGCGAATATATTACCATTAATGGTTCGACCGGTGAAGTGATGCTTGGTGCCGTGCCAATGATTGAGCCAAACCTCTCTGGTGATTTTGAAACGGTAATGCAATGGGCTGATGAAATTCGTTCCCTTAACGTACGTACCAACGCTGAAACGCCCGAAGATGTGGCCACTGCCAGAAAATTTGGGGCAGAAGGGATTGGTCTGTGTCGTACGGAACATATGTTTTTTGACGCAGAAAGAATCACCGCCATCCGTGAGATGATCGTAGCAGAAAACAAGCACGGACGTAAAAAAGCCATTGATAAATTGTTACCGTTCCAGAGGGAAGATTTTAGACAGATATTTGATATTATGGATGGGTTGCCGGTGACTATTCGGTTGCTTGATCCCCCGTTGCATGAATTTTTGCCACACACAGAAGAAGACATGCAGTCTGTAGCTAAAGCGGCAAATGTGAGTGTGAGTGACATTAAGAAACGTGCCATTGCGCTTAAAGAAGAAAACCCCATGTTGGGTCACCGTGGATGTCGTTTGGGCATCAGCTATCCTGAAATTTACCAGATGCAGGCGCGCGCTATCATTGAAGCGGCGGTTGAGGTGGTTGCATCCGGTAAAAAAGTGCTTCCAGAGATTATGGTGCCACTGGTGATGAATGTGAAAGAGCTTGAAATTATTAAGAAGATCATCAATTCTGAAGCAGAAACAGTGTTTGCGGAAAAGAATTCCCGTGTTGAGTATTTGGTTGGAACCATGATTGAGCTGCCACGTGCGGCACTTCAGGCTGGAAATATTGCCAAGGAAGCCGAATTCTTCAGTTTTGGCACTAACGATTTAACACAAACCACCATGGGTATTTCGCGGGATGACTCTGCCTCATTTATCGGCGATTATATTGGCCAGCAGATTTTAGAAAAAGACCCGTTTGTGGTATTGGATCAGGACGGTGTAGGTGAGTTAATCAAGATAGCCGCGGAACGTGGTAGGAAAACTCGTCCGGACATTAAAATGGGCATTTGCGGAGAACATGGTGGCAATCCAGCCTCCATCGAATTCTGCCATAATGTGGGTTTAAATTACGTATCTTGCTCACCATATCGCGTACCAATTGCACGTCTTGCTGCGGCTCACTCTGCTATTAAAGGCGGAACAAAACTGAAAAAAGCAGCCTAATTTAAAGCTTTTGTCCGCGCACCAGTTTTGGACTGTTCTCAGTGATATGTCCCATGGCGTGTTTCATAAACATCTTTTTAAGCATTGGTTGGTGATTGACCAGTTTCAGACCAATGCGCCGCATGATTTTGACCGGTGTGATGTTGTTAGAAAATAAGCGGTTTAATCCATCAGTAGCGGCAATCATTTTTAGATTGTCTGTTTTGCGCACCCGCTCGTATTTTTTTAGCATGCCCGCACTGCCAATGTCTAATCCAAGCCGGTGTGTTTCAGCGATGAGTTCGGCCAACAAAGTAACGTCACGCATGCCCAGATTAAAACCTTGTCCGGAAATGGGATGAATACCATGAGCTGCATCTCCTACTAAACACATGCGGTGAGCAATGTAAGTATCGGCAAAAATCAGTGATAGGGGATAAGACCAGCGCTTGCCTTCAAGAGACACATCACCCAAATAATCACCAAAGCGGATTTTTAGCTGTTCAATGAAATCTTCTTCTTCCATTTCCATAAAGAAGGGCGCTAATTCACTGTCTTCCGTCCACACAATGGAAGAATGATAACCACTGCCCATCGGTAAGATTGCAAAAGGGCCAGAAGGCAGGAAATTTTCTATGGCCACATTACCATGATGTTTTTCATGTTTGACCACGCAGGTGATGGCACATTGATCGTAGTTAACCGAAGTGGTGTGAATGCCCGCTTCTTTACGGATGCGTGAGGGGCGGCCATCCGCACCAAGCAGGAGCTTTGCCTTAATTGCGATGTCACTGTCTGTATGAACCACCACACTGTTTTGTTTGTATTTAATTTCTGTGGCTTCCACCGGTGCAATCAAATCAACATTTTTATAGCGGGTTAGGGCGTTAAACAATGCCCGTCTTATAAAACGGATTTCTACCACATGCCCCAATGGATCATCACTGACCTCCGCACCATTAAAATGTAAAAACATAGGAGAGGCCGCATCGGTTACCCGAATTTCATCTATTTCTCCGGCAACCATATTGTCTTTAAAGAAATCGGTTTTTAGCGGATTAGAAATTTCGTCCCACACACCCAGATGTTCAAAAACGTTCTTTGTATCGTGAGCAAGCGCCAACACACGTCCATCAAATTCTTTCTCTTGGATTTTATCAGGATCAAATTTTTCGAGGATGGTCACATGAACGCCCGTGGGAGCTAGGGCACAAGCAATGGTTAGGCCAACAATGCCGCCACCAATGATCACAAGATCTGTATTTTTTATCACAGCCGTCATGAACTTATCTCTCCCCTGATAAGGACTTCTAATGAGAATAACTATCATAAAAATTGTATTATGTCACGCAGAAAATATAATATACAACCTAAGGTTATAATGTGGGCTGGGGAATATCGGAACAGATGTAAGCTTTATAATTATCTGTTTCTACCAGAATTGCGTTCTGGATCATCCGGAGAATCATTGCCCTTATCCTTGCCAGAATCAGGCTCTTTCGGTGGACGGGGGGCATTTGGGTCGAAGTCTTTGCTGTCGAAAGCCGACCTTAGCCCCTCTACCGCACTGCGTCCGGCTTCGCCTTCCATGGCCTTTTTTAGATCCTCTCTGTCGCCTCGTGCATCGGCAGCGGTTTGACGGTCATGCGTTTCTTTTTCACGTACTGTTTCTGCCAAGCGCTCAAAGGCCGATTTGGCCTCTGGCGGCAAATCATCAATTCGAGGTGGCAAAGATTCTACCCCAATTTGCTCAACAAGCTGCTGCATAAATTCTTCTTTCAGGCCAGTTTTTCCAAGCTTCTTGGCAACGTTCTTAAACGCTTGGTAATACAACTCACTTGTTGGAAAATTATCAATAGCTTCAAGTCTAGCTAAAAATTCTGGCTTTTTAAGATAGTTGTCTACATTATGGATGGTAGTGATGTCTTTAGCCTCATTTCTCAAGGAAACCATCATTTTTCCAGTATCACGGTCAAAGAAAAATGTTTCTTCCGGTTTGCTGCTGAGTAAACTGACGACCGCATTACTTGCTAAATTAGCCGCAGGGATTTCATCAGAAATAACAGAACCATCCACTTTGTTCTTTATTTGTGCCATGGTCGCACCAGAGACCGCTCTTTGTATCCGATCACTTATAGAATCCATCTGTTGCAGGGTCAGATCAACCTCTTCCCCGTCTTTTTGTGCGCTGAGCACCATATGACCACTACCGCTTCTCTCTATTTTTAGTTCGATGTCAAGGTTACGTGAGCAGAAATCACTAATTTGTTCGTCAGTAATCCCACGTAATTTTCTCTGTGCTTCTTCTAAGTTTCTTATGGTAATAAATTCAGCCATGGAGAGCGTGGATTCCCTGTTTGCGGATAAAATTACCTCATCAATTTTAACCTTTTGCCCTTTGCCGATAATGTCTAAGAACTCATCAGGGGAAATCCCGGATTGTTCAAACATATTTTTTACGGTTTTGCGAGAATTTTCTAATTCAACATCACGGCTTTTACCCTCAAGAAGTTCCCTCGGCAACAGGGCTTGGAAAAGCCGTCCCATATCTTCTAAATTTGTAAGATCATATTCAAAACCCCTAACTTTACCAGTTTCAGGATCTCTGTGTTTTACAGTCACATTCCCAAGATCATCCATAGTTTTGATTTCGCGACCCAACAATTTACCGAGAGAGCCTGCGGCAATAAATCGTTGATCGTGTTGATTAAAACCATCAGGGTACAAAAGATCAATATTGTTGACAATTTTGTCACCGTAATGGTCTATGTTATCGCTTATCAGGCGTTGAATTCGCTTGTCCATCTTTTTAACAACCGGAACGCTAAATTCACTAAGCATCTCATCCCTGAAAATATTTTTTGGAGATTTGAGTTCTTGTCCTACAACTTTGCCTTCTTCATTAAAAATAGGTTGTGTCATATTTTGATCGGTAGATGTGCTCATCAGACCATCAATCATCCCCTGCATGAGTGCGATTCCAACGTCACCCCCTATTTCATGCACCACAAAACTAAAAAGCCCACCACCAACACCTAGTATGTTTTTGCCCGAGCGCAACAGAAATTCGGCACTTTCTCCAGGAAATTTCCACAAGGCACACTTGGCGGCATTATGGAACCATCGTGTACCATCATGAACTTCTCCGTCATAGGTCTTATTTTCTATCTGTCTCCGCTTTAGTTCTAATGCGGCGATCTCTTCTCTGTAGGCAATTGCTTTGTCTGGATCCGTTTCTGTTTTAACTCTTTTAACAAGGGCTTCTATCTTACCCTCTGTCCATTTCTTTGTGCCGTGGTGAAGTTCGCCCTTCCGCTCAGTAATTTCTTCCCTACGTTGCCGAAGCTCTTCAATTTTCTCTCGTAGCTGTGCGGTTTCGGGGTCCTCCCCACCCTGAATATTACGTTTTTCCTGCCTCTTTTCTCTCCGTTTCAAAAGTCTTTCTGATTTCTTTAGCTCTTTTTTTACGCCAAGTAGCTTTGTCTCTAAAGCCTTTTTTTCGTCTCGATCTCTCAGATTATCTTCGTAGAAACTTGAAAAAACATGTTTTTTGTTTGGATTTGGATCATCAATGCGGCGAACGGTTTCTCTTCCCGCATCAATAACGCTGTGAACCTCGTTTCTAAACGCAGAGTTTGTATCCCCAATTTTATCACAAACCTGCCGGAGGACACGGGCATTGGCTGCCCTAAACTCATAGTCTTGTGGAGACAGTAAATTATTCTCTTTTGGAGTTTTTAACCGGCGTGTAGGATCATGGGGTTCATTATATGCTCTGTCCGCTTCATCCAGTGCTCGTAATTCCATCTGTTCCAGCGTATCATATATATTACCTGGATCGTCAGTTGCGGAAAACGCATCCCTATGTTCTTCCCGTTCATCAGCCATTTACAATCTCATTCTCAACCAGTTTTTACTCATAGGATGATTATAATACAGAAGTATTAATAAAAAGTTAACTAAAAATTGTTTTATTAAGTAAGTTAGGATTTGTTTTCTAGGGTTTGGCCAAGAATAATTCTGGCTTTTGCCGGTGTGGCAATTTCTCGATGTGTCGTCTCTACGGATTTTATATATTGTAACACAAGATCAGCATTGTTCTTAGCTAAGGATCCGTCTGCAAGAAAGTGATTATTTTCAAAGCCGATACGGGGATTTCCACCGCATTTTGTGACTTTTTGCATGATAGAGTTTTCGTATCCTCCGAAGGCACAGACGTGCCAAATAGTCTCCGATAAAAGCAATTCACCGTCAAAACTTTCAAGAAACGGGTCAAGTTGATCGCTCAGTGCCCAAGTGGATTTATCGTTTATGGAGGCATATTTTTGCCCTAAAACAAACAGAACAGAGACTTTTTTCCCTGGAATTTTACCGTCTTTACGCAATTTTGCAAAATACCGAACTTCGTCAAGAGAATAGAGAACATATTGGGTAAGAATTCCTTCTGCAAATAAATCGGCAAAGAACGCAAGCGCGGAAGCCTCATGAGAAGAATCGGGGATAAACTCTCGCAAAGCAACGGAGGCGGCTTCAGGATGCAATTGTGTAATGATCTCCATTTGTTGTTTTGGGGTGTATATTCCCCCTGATTCGCTGGTGCATTGTATAATCAAATCATCACCGGCAACTTCACGTATGGCACTGATGGTCTGAGAGTATATTTCAGGATCAAGAGTATGTTTTTGGTTGTCGTCACGCACATGCAAATGCACCATTGCTGCGCCGGCTTTAGCAAACTCTCTTGCCGCATAGGCAATGGATTCTGCTGTTACAGGAATGTTTGGCAAATCTGCAGTTGTCTTTTTTGCCCCATTTGGTGCAACATCAATAATAATAGGTTCCATGGATACTAATTTGTGTTATTTTCAACGTGTTTTCACACCATAGCACAAATTTAAGCCAATTGGAAAATAATAGATGAACGAATCATTACAGAATTCTTCCCAACTTTTAAAAAAGATTAAACACCATAAGGGAGATAAGATCACGGTCGAAGAAATTATGACCATTTTTCGTGAAGGTGGGTTTAGCCTGCTGTTGATTATATTTGCTAGTCCGTTGGCGCTACCCCTGCCAGCGTTGGGTATCGCCCAGATCATGGCCGTGCCTATTCTGATATTGGCCACACAGTTGACTATGGGGCGACAATCTTTGTGGATGCCACAGAAAATTGCTAAAAAAGAGATGAACATGCAAAATCTCTGTTCAATTATTGATAAGGCTATCCCATGGCTTGAAAAAATAGAGTATTTTGTCAAACCACGCCTGATATTTTTTAGCTCGTCAGCAGGTCATCGGGTCATTGGTTTGTTCTGCCTGATTTGTGCCATTTCGGTGGCCGTGCCTATTCCCTTTAGCAATACGGTACCCAGCATGGGAATAGTACTGATGTCAATTGGTTTGCTTGAAAGAGATGGTTTGGTCATCCTTGCGGGGATGTGTGTCGGATTTATCGGGATATGTCTGACAAGCATTGTAATATTCTTTGGGGCAGAGGCAATAAGAACCTCCATTGATGCCATTTTTAGTTAGGCCGCTTTGTCTGCTTTTGCCGGTGGGGACATTTCTAGCATTTTATCCAGAGATAATTTGGCTTTTGCCCGCAATTCTTCGTCCATTTCGATTGAAGGTGAACGGTTGACCATGCATAAATAAAGCTTTTCTAAAGTGTTGAGCTTCATGTAAGGGCAGTTGTTGCAACTGGTGCAGCCTTCTTCCACCCCCGGAACGGCATAAAATTGACTCTTTGGAGCAAATTTTTTCATTTGATGGAGTATTCCTGGTTCGGTCAGGACAATAAAATCACCTCCGTCATGGGCAGTGGTATAATCCAGCAATGAGCGGGTAGATCCTATATGATCGGCATATTTTAGCAAAGCCTCAGGGCATTCTGGATGCGCAATGATTTTTGCCGAGCTGTGTTGGTTGCGCAGTTGAATCAGGGTTTTTTCAGAAAACTGTTCATGCACCACGCATGTCCCGTCCCAAAGCAGCATGTCTCGTCCAGTCTGTTTGTTGATGTAGTTACCAAGATATTTATCTGGTGCAAAGATAATTTTTTGGTCTTTAGGCAGCTGATCAATAATATGTTTGGCGTTGGAAGAGGTAACAATAATGTCCGAAAGTGCCTTAATCTCTGCGGAACAATTGATATAGGTAATGGCAATATGATCGGGATGGGCTGCACGGAAGGCCTTGAATTTATCAGGTTGGCAAGATTCTTCCAAAGAACATCCGGCATTGAGATCAGGAAGCAGAACCAACCGATTAGGGCTAAGAATTTTAGCAACTTCAGCCATAAACTTCACCCCGCAAAACACAATTACCTCCGCGTCAGTAGCCGCCGCTCTACGTGAAAGATCAAGCGAGTCACCAATGAAATCGGCAATGTCCTGCAAGTCTGAATCTTGATAATAATGGGCAAGAATCACCGCGTTCATCTCTTTCTTTAAACGCTTTATTTCTTCTTCAAGATCAAGTGTTGGATCAATATTATTTTCTGTTAACATCGAGTTTATTTAGTAAATTTTTTGCTGTGTTCTAACCAAGATTTCTATCCCTGTCCAGCGTCTTTTGTTCATCCTGCTTGATTTAGACTACAATACTGTATAATTAAGTTAAATTTCTTGAATCTACAGGCGTTGTTTTTATGGACATAGAATTGAAAAAACAAATTCGCTCATGGCTGATTATACTCTTAAGTATGGCCATTGCGTTTGGCTTTGGTATGAGCATAAATTAGCATATTTTATTTTGCTATTTATGTTAGTTCTGCTATCCTTGGATTAAGATAATATTAGGTTTTGCGATGAAAAAATTTACAATTCCATGTGATTTCGGCAATCAGAAATCCCCGTTTGATGTCTATATTGGACACCCTAAGGAGGGCAATCACCCTCTACAGAATCAGGCATCTTGGCTTTCATCGGAACGTGGCGGCACAATTCCTGCCAATGTAATGGAAAGTTTTGCCAATCTTCTCAAGCTTGCCAGTGAGAATGGGGTGGAATTTGAGGATTTGTGTGTGTATGCATTAGAAGCCGCCCAAAAAGAAAAGAGTAATGAAGTGGCTGCAACCGAAGCCGAACCTTCTCTGTCCGCACCGACACAATCACAAGAGCCCAATAGTGATGTCCCTTCTGTAGAAAAAGACAGTTAGCAAATTAATAATTAATTTTCCACCGTGCGGCCTTGTCGGGTTGAATGGTAAAATCAATAGTGTATTCTTGATTTTTTCCACAAGATTCCAAAAGCCAGCTTTCACTCCAATTTCGTGTGATGTTCCATGCTCGATTGTCTGATAAGTCTGGCGTCATAGGAGAGTAAATTTTAACGTTCTTGAGGGCATAATTTTCTTTTACAAAGTCACAGTCGGGATAACGTGTGCTGATCTCATTGATAATGGAATAAAACACATCGGCTTTTGGCAATAGCCCCTCAGATTTATTATACGCATCGGCCAATTTGGAGATTACATCATGGTAGACTCGGTCACTGTCTTCTTTTGGAGGGATGTGGGCATTTTCATTGTTCCAGACAAGAGAACCACATCCCGCAATGGTAAACAAGGCGGCAATAGACAAATAATATTTTAAATGACGAAGCATCTTCTACACGTTTTGGAGTATTTTCTCCATAGTATCAGATTCTGTCAAAGGAGCAAATACTGATTTTAAGAATGTTCCCATAGGGGAAAAACGTGCGTCCCCATCTTTCCGCCCATCGTATAAAATACGATCTTCATAACCCGAAATCCAAAGAGCTTCAGGGTTGCGTTTGGCAATAACAATTTGCCCTTGGCTGGTGGACGATTCACCCGTGCGGTGGGCTTTAAAAATAATAATACCATCTTTAAAAATAGCATTAGCCAATTTAAGTGCTTCTTCAGGAAGGTCTGGTGCCAGAGCAGTCACATCAAACCCATCCATCACGGAAACTACTTCCAGCTTGCCAAACTCGGTTGACATAACAAAGCGAGATTTTTCAATCCCAGACAAACCATGTTGTGATTCGGTGTGGATTCTCCATGCTTTTTCCACTGGCACGGCAAAGGTTTTATGGCCTTCAATTTCGCGGCATTGAAAATAATAGTGATTGTTGATGCCTAGACGTTTTAGCTCCACATGCAAACGGCGTAAATCTTGTGAATTGTCGTTGACACTATCAATGATCGGCGCTTGATTTTCTAAAGTGATGTAGTTACGGCTGCGAAGGCGACCCACGGCCTCTTCTACCTGAGGAATTCTTGTGTAATGATAACCTTTGGTGCGCACATATTCTTTGTTTTTATCGCGTTGAAGAATTTCATCTGCGTGCGAGAAGTGCGTCATAAACGCTAAGTTTACATTCGGGTGTAACTCATGGAAAAGATCGATCATGTCAAAGAAATTATCGTCAAAACGCATAGGATAAAAGGATAATTCTTTTGTCCCAATACGAATAGTACGAATACCCGCACCAGCCAACCCATCAAGATAGCCAAATAAGTTGCGGTTGGAAAGTACCATCGGATCGCCGCCAGAAAGCAATGCCTCACGAATTGGGAATTTTTTTACATCCCCTTCAATAAAGGCACGATCCACATCCTCAATGGTCATACCCTCTTTGACTTTGGCGTTGTAGTCTTTAACATAATTGACAATTTGACTGATGCTGCCAATATCCTTGTCGGTTTTGCTTGTTAGGAAGTCGGAACGATAGCAATAGCGACACCACGAACTGCACGTACGCACCACGTATAACAGGATTAATTCATACTTATGTAATAGGCCGGGAACAGGGCTGTATTTTAGCTGATTAGAAGGATCAGCCTCCCCGCTGAGATCGTCCATCTCTTCCGGACGGGCTTTGATAAGGTTGGTGATGGCATGGCTTTTTGCCGCCAGCTCCATATAATATTTTGTCGCACGCGGGGGCAAACGATCAGAAAGACCAGCCGCCTGTAAATCCTGCAACTCTTTTTCCGAATAGATTTGAACGCCTCCATTTGCAACATGGCGTCTATAGCCCTCAATATCATGGGCAATATATTTATGAAATTTAGACTCTTTAATTTGTGAATTTAGATTATCCAATCTCGGATTGCGTTCACGTTTGTTATTTCTTTTTGGGCGCCTGTTTGTAGAGGTCATACAACACCTTTGAAAAATCATTACAAATATATTTTCTGTAAAAATTGTGCGCTGCACAACAAAAATATCCAGCAAAAATCGCTGGATACCAATGTATTTTACAGATGTGCATTATATCTGTTTATTCCACAAAAGCAAGAATAAAAAACGCAGCAAATCCGCACTCATGTTGCATTGCAGCAAATCGAGGTATATTTATTTTTATGTAGATAAAACTATCTTTCGTATAACGAGCTGTTAACAAGGTTTATAGAGATTTTTCTAAGGCGGCCGAAAACTTATTTACGATCTCATCAATGTGCTTATCTTCCATGATAAATGGCGGAGCAAACATCACATGTGCTCCTTGAACTCCATCAATTGTTCCGCCCATAGGATAGCACATTAACCCTTCTGCCATGGCTGCTGCTTTGATTGTGGTAGGTAATTTCTTGGCTGGATCGAAAGGTTTTTTACTGGCCTTGTCTTCTACCAATTCTAAACCGATAAACAAACCACGCCCACGAATGTCACCGATGTTGGGATGTTGGCCAAAAGCATCTTCAAAGGCGGCATGCAATTTGGCACCTTTATTTTTCACATTTTCCAGCAATCCGTCACGCTGGATAATTTGTTGTACCTTCAGTGCTGTGGCGCAGGCAATCGCATGACCGATATAGGTGTGACCGTGTTGGAAAAACCCACTACCTTTTTGAATGGTTTCAAAGATATTTTTGGAGACCAACATTGCGCCAATGGGTTGATATCCCGCACCAAGCCCCTTGGCAATGGTCATCAGGTCAGGAGCAACGCCATCTTCTTCACAAGCATACATATAGCCGGTTCTGCCCATGCCGCACATCACTTCGTCAAGAATCATCAACACATCATATTTTGTACAGATTTCACGAATGCGTTTTAAATAACCTTCAACGGCCGGAACGCAGCCGAGCGTTGCTCCCACCACCGGTTCACAAATAAAGGCAGCCACTTTTTCTGCACCGATCTCATTGATTTTATCCTCTAACTCGTTGGCTACTCTTTGGCCAAAATCGAATTGCGATTCGCCGTCTTTTTTCAGGCGATATTCGTAACAAGGTGAAATATGATGCATGTTCACCAACATCGGTTTAAATTGGGCACGGCGCCATTCATTGCCACCGGCAGACAGTGCGCCCAACGTGTTGCCGTGATAGCTTTGTTTGCGGGCGATGATGACTGACTTTTCGTTTTTGCCTTGTTCTAAGAAATATTGCCTAGCAATTTTTAAAGAGGCTTCCACTGCTTCCGAACCACCGGAAAAGAAATAGACCCGATCCAATCCTTCTGGCGCGCGTTCAATCAAAAAGTCAGCCAGTTCTTCCATCGGCTCATTGGTAAAAAATCCGGTATGAGCAAAGGCCAATGTATCAATCTGTTTCTTCATCGCTTCACGCACTTCTTCATTGCTGTGACCAAGGCAGGAAACCGCAGCCCCGCAACTTCCATCAAAATAACGTTTATTGTTGCTGTCAATGAGATAGCAACCTTCTCCTGATATAGCGGTAGGGTAGTTGGTTAGAGTATGACGATGAAAAACATGGTTTGGCATGATGATAATCCCAATGAGTTAATTTTTTGGGATTATGGCCACAAATATATCTTTATCAAGAAATAATCACATTCAGATTAAATTTCTGTGGCCGTTCTCTTTTTCTAATTCATAGACAACATTATCAGAAAGCAGGGGGTGCGATACTTTAGCAAACGGATCATTATTTTCAATAAAATCAGCCCCCATATGGTTGTCGTCTATATCATCATTGCGACGAGATTTAAATTTTTGCTGATGTTTATAAGCTTCAAGCGCTTCTTCAATAGGGATAAACATGGCTTTGCTCCTTTTACCTACGTGGTGATAAGAACATACTAACATACAAATAGTTAACATAAGGTTAACAAAACACAATATATTGTGTATATTTTTTATTTTATCACAAAATATAGTATTATTCTATTATTTTTATAGCAACGTATAGACATAGATTATAAAAAATTATAACTTGCGGATCTGCTACCAATTGATACAGGAATAATGGATGAACAATCAACAACAAGTGCTAACAATAGATCAGGCAATGGCCAAGGCGGAGGAGTCTAAGAAAGAAAAAAAGCCAATGGTGGCATTACAGATCTATAATGATATCCTCAACAAATATCCGCATAACCTTAATGCTCTGTTTAGTCGAGGCATGTTATTAGAAGAAAATAAAGAATATAAGGCCGCGCTTAAAGATTATAATACATTGATAGATTTGTCTTACGATGTTCATATTGTGTATTCTAAAATGGGTGATTGTTACAGCAAATTAATGGACAATGACATAGCCGTTGAATGCTATATCAAATCAATGCAATCCAAACCTGATTATGTGAACACTTACGCTCCGGCGGTCAGCTTTATGGAGCGGGTCGGGAGATTAAAGGATGCAGAAAAACTTGTGGATAATGCGCTGAAGCTTGTTCCCAAAAGCTCTGATCTGCATTTTCTAAAAGGCAAAATTTATCTCAAAGGAAAGGATTATAAAAGAGCAGAAAAACATTATGCCAAAGCCGTAAATTTTGGGTTATTTGAACGCAGTGCACATATTGTTCTGGCCGAATATTCTTCGGTCAAAGAGAAATTAGGCAAATATGATGAAGCAATGGGGCTGGCGGTTCAGGCACAGAAGTTTGCTTCACAGACAAAAGATGCCTTAAACGCACATACGTCGCCTTTACAAAATACAAAAATCATTGAACAATCAATGGGGTGGTTTAGTAAAAAGGACATTAAGGGCTGGGAAAAGGCAGATTATACGGGGAAAAAGGCACCGGTTTTTTTGGTGGGCTTTCCCCGTTCTGGTACCACATTGATGGAGCAGATACTCTTTGCTCACCATAATTTGACAGTGACTGATGAAGTGCAGGTTCTGCCAGCAAAGATGGTATATATTAATAAAGTGTTTGGACGTGAGATCCAGTATCCACAGGATTACGCTACCATCACCCATGAAGAAATTCAAAAATGGCGTGATGAGTATTTTGCCGCCATGCAACGCACGTTGCCACACATTGATCACAGCTTACGTATTGTGGATAAAAACCCGATGTCCTTCATTTACATGGGAGCGATCAAGCGCTTTTTCCCTGAATCACCGATGTTGATGATGATCCGTGATCCGCGCGATGTGTGTTTAAGCTGTTTCTTCCAAACCTTTGCTCCTAATTCAGACACAGTACATTTCTATGATCTAAAAGAAACGGCTACCTATTATGCTAAGGCGATGGATCTTTATTTTAAGTTCCGTGACACGATGTCGATGGACATATTGGAAGTCAAATACGAGGATATGATTGATGATTTTGAGAACCATGCGCGTAACATCATAAAATTTATTGGTGAAGAATGGGACGATAATGTATTGACCTATTACGAACAAAAAAACAGTCGCTTTATTAAAACACCAAGTTATGAAGCAGTCAAACAGCCGGTGAACAATAAAGCAGTGGGTCGTTGGCAGAAATATGAAAAATATTTCAAAGAGATTACCCCTATTCTTCAGCCATATTTAAAAGAATTTGGATATGATTGATCGATGTATAAAGTACTGATAACCCTTTTAATATTTTTATTTCCAGCCTATGTGTGGGCGTGTGAAGTCACACCAGAGGAAGAAAGCTTTGATGCAGTGGTACATAAAGCAGATGTGATTTTTTATGGTAAGCCAATTATCATCGGCAAGCGTTATCCTGAAGAGCTGGCCAGCAAAGACCTTGTTGAAATCACAGGCAAATTCTTAAACGCGCCTTACGAAGTCCAATTTGAAGTGTTAAAAGTTTGGAAAGGTGAAATAGCAAGAGATTTCTATCTGATGGACAAAGACGGAGAATGTGGTCATAAGCTGCCAGAAAAGTTAGAGCAGCCAATGCTTGTTTTTGCTAAGTTTGATAAGGAAGGCCTTAAGATAATGGACATTGGCTCTAAAGAATTTAACGCATTAAGTCAGGCACAGAGAATCGGGTTGCTCGAGTCGCCTATTTGGCAGATGAATTAGCCTCTTCCCCTGTCTTGCTCGAAAAGATGGGTAATTGCTTCGGCTATATTGCGGTCTATTCTTTCTTTTTCGGGAGCAAAACTAACCCGTGCTTCGGAAGCAATTTTAAAATAAGACAGTACGTCGCCAAGAATTGTTTTAATTGTGGCAAGAGAGCGTATGTCTTCATTCACGCTGATGCGTGCAGCAAATCCTTGGGCGCCAAGATCAATAGATTTTTTCTCAGCCATTTCATCAAAAGCGTTTGTAACGGATTTCTCTAACGCATTGTAATACGCAATATCGTCGTTAAATCCGCACTCATTTTTTTTAATCTGAGTTAATTTTTTTGCATAGGCTGCCAGATGGTGCATGTTTGTTACAAACTCACGGGCACTGTCTCCCAGAGTAGAGGCGGCCAGATCACACAGACCATCCTTAAGTTCATCAATACTCTTCATGGCTACAGCAATTTTGGTAAAACGAGAGCCATAAAATGCGCTCAGCCCGTTAGTAACAATTTTCGCCGGCTCACCAAAAAACTCCCCAAGCTTCACTTCTTCAACCTGTGGACGTTGGTGATAGTGATGTACGTTGTCTTGCACGGAAGATAATGCCATCAAATCTTTAGAAATTTTACGTACTGTCGGTGATTGTTGTTTGGCTGCAAAGCGTGTCGCACGTTCTTCTTCCAATGCCTCTAAGCTGTCAAATATTCTATTGGCATCTTCCGGGTGAATAAGTTTTCGTTCCTTTTTAATGGCTTTAATGCAGGAATCACACATTCTGTTAAACAGTGATACAGCATATTGTGCTCCGTGCGTGCGAGTTACCTCCGTCTGGAATATGGTGTCAGGGGTAACCCTTTTTTTTCCTCCTTTGACTTCTTCCAGCCTGTGTTGGCTGGCTTCAAACCGTTGCCGATTTTCATCCACATATCGGGCATTACTATTGATATTGCCCTCAGCGTATTTCATCAAACGTCTTTGGAAGCTTTCTATGAGCGCTATTTGCTCTGCATAATAATTCTCTAATGTCAGCTTTTTACCGTCCAGAGGTTGGTAGTTTCTCACAGGATAGAGCGGGTCAGGTTTTCCTGCATGGCACAGTTTATAGTCTTTACCGCCCATGGTAATAATATCCCCGGCACGACCATTATGCGTGGGGGTAAAATCATCTTGTATTTTGTCTAAAAAAGAGGACATGACCAATCTTTTTATGTTAAATAAGTTTGACTATAGCGTATAAAAGTTAACATAGCGTTAATGATAACTATATTTTATAATATTACTATAATAAAACTATAAAACTGTTTTCTATTTTATTAAGAATATGTATAACGTTTATAACCTAGCCATTTAATGGGTTATTAATTGTCATGAATTTATTTTTGAAGAGACCATAATGAGAAATTTTTTTGCTATATTATTAGTTGTTCTGCTTGTTGCGCTATTCTGGTATTTTGGGCTTGGTGGTACAGAAAATAAGTCACAGCAAAATGGTGGAAACGTGGTAGTAGACACGTATGTCATAGCAGAATCCCCGGTGTATGACCGTGTGGAGGCGCTGGGGACAACCTATGCGAATGAATCGATTGATATCACTGCCAACACTACCGAAACCATCAAGAACATCTATTTTGAAGATGGGCAGGAGGTTGCGCAAGGCGATGTGATCGCTGTGTTGGAGCAAGACGAAGAGCAAGCGCAGCTTAAAGCATCTCAAGTGCAATTGGCTGAGCATGAGCGTGAATTAGAACGTTTGGCGGGCTTGCTGGCCAATAAAGTCATTTCCAAGCGGGAATATGACGAGCGCAAAACTTTGCTGGACATCAACAAACAAAGAATAGAAGAAATCAAGGCACGCATTGGGGAACGCACATTGCGTGCGCCCTTTGATGGTGTGCTGGGTCTAAGGCGGCTCAGTGTAGGTGCGTTGGTGCGTCCAGGAGATATCATCACCACATTGGACGATATCCGCCAGATCAAACTGGACTTTAACGTACCAGATATTTACCTTAATAAAATTCATAAAGCTATGCCCATTCAGGCGCACAGTGTGTCTCTTAGAGATCGGTTGTTTGAAGGGGTCATTTCTACCATTGACAGTCGGGTGAACCCGATTACGCGTTCGGTGCTGGTGCGGGCGGTCATTGACAACGAAGACAAAATCATCCGTCCGGGGTTATTGATGCAGGTGCTTCTGCTTAAAGACCAGCGCAAGGCTATTGTGGCGCCGGAAGAGGCAGTGTTTCAGAAGAAGAACAAGCATTATGTGATGTTGTTGGAAGAAGGATCGTCAACAGTGCGCCAGCAAGAGGTTCATATTGGTATTCGTCGCCCAGGCATTGTGGAAATAACGCAAGGGCTGGAAATAGAGGATCGGGTGGTGATTCGTGGCATACATAAAGTCCGTGATGGGCAGGCTGTAGAAGTGAGGAACACCTTGCATGCGGTGGATATTTTGGGCAGTGACTCCGCAGAAGGAGCTAAATAATGTGGCTATCAGATACATCGGTTCGCCGGCCAGTTCTCGCCGTTGTAGTCAATTTATTGATCATTGCTTTTGGCCTTGTTTCTTTTGGCAAATTGCCGCTGCGCGAATATCCAGACATTGACCCGCCGGTAGTGTCTATCGATACCAATTACCGTGGTGCGTCGGCCAGTGTGGTCGAAACCCGTGTCACCGAATTGATTGAGGATCGGGTAGCCGGAGTAGAGGGGGTTAAAACCATTTCCTCCAGCTCGTCGGACGGACGCTCTCGTATTACCATTGAATTTGATATTGACCGCAATATTGATGACGCTGCTAATGATTTGCGGGATCGGGTGTCGGGCATTTTGGACAATTTGCCCGAAGAAGCCGATCCGCCAGAAATTGAAAAATCCGATTCTAACGACGATGTGATTATGTGGTTAAATCTGGCGGGGGAAGGAATGAGCATCATGGAGTTGAGCGATTATGCGCGGCGCTATTTGCAGGATCGTTTCTCTGCGCTTGATGGTGTAGCACGGGTGCGTGTGGGTGGCGGTCAGGAAATCGCCATGCGTATTTGGTTGGATCGTGACGCTTTGGCGGCGCGTAACTTAACGGCAGAGGACGTTGAAACGGCTTTGCGTTCAGAAAATGTTGAGCTGCCTGCCGGCTCTATTGAGTCTTCCATGCGTGATTTTACCGTACGCATGGAGCGCAGCTATCAAACCATTGAAGAATTTAAAAATCTAGTAATCAAACGCGGAGCCGATGGCTACTTGGTGCGTTTGGGTGATGTGGCAGATGTGGAAATTGGGGCGGTGGAAAGCCGTTCTACCCTACGCGGTAATGGTGTGCCAATGGTGGGTGTGGGCATCATTAAACAATCTCAGGCTAACACGATTGAAGTGGCGCGTTTGGCCAAAGAAGAAATGGCGCGGGTCAATAAAACGTTGCCTGCCAATATGGCACTGAAGCAGAGTTACGACACCAGCGTGTTTATTGAAAGCTCGATTGAGGAAGTGTATAAAACACTGTTCATTGCCGTATTGCTGGTGGTATTGGTGATTTATTGTTTCTTAGGCAATTTTCGAGCCATGCTGGTGCCGGCGGTAACGGTACCCGTATCGCTGATTGGTACGTTTATCATTCTTTATGCCTTTGGTTTTACCATTAATTTGTTAACCTTGCTGGCGTTGGTGCTGGCCATCGGTTTGGTGGTGGACGATGCGATTGTGGTCATTGAAAACATCCACCGCCGTATTGAGATGGGAGAGCCAAGGGTGGTAGCGGCCTATCGTGGTACACGTCAGGTGGGGTTTGCCGTCATTGCTACCACCATTGTGTTAGTGTCGGTGTTTATGCCCATCACCTTCTTAGAGGGAGATTTGGGCAGGTTGTTTACCGAATTTGCTGTCACTATGAGTGCAGCGGTACTGTTTTCCAGCTTTGTGGCGTTGACTTTTTCGCCCATGCTTTCGTCTAAAATTCTTGATCGTCATGGCAGCCATAACCGTTTTACCAGTTGGTTGGATAAGAAATTTGAAGCATTACGTACCGGCTATATCGCCTTTTTGAAAAAAGCCATGAAGCATCCGGTGATGGTGGTGGTGCTGTTGCTGGCTGTTTTTGGCTGCGCGTTTACGTTGTTTAAACTGGTGCCCAGCGAATATGCTCCCAAAGAAGACAGGGGCGCGTTTTTCTTAATGTTACGTGGGCCGGAAGGCACCTCGTACAACTACATCACTCAGCAATTGAATGAGGTGGAAAGACGTTTGACCCCGTTTGTGGAATCAGGCGAATTTGAACGGTTGCTGATGCGTGCCCCACGTAGTTTTGGAGCGGCCTCGTCGTTTAATGATGGGATTGGAATTGTGGTGTTGAGCCATTGGGACAGTGGCCGTAAACCTATCTGGTATTATGTGAACAAGGTGAGGGAGCTGACCTCTGACATGCCGGGCATTCAGGTGTTCCCTGTGGTACGGCAGGCGCTGGGGGGCGGCTGGAAAAAACCGGTGCAGTTTGTGTTGGGTGGTCCCACTTACGATGAGCTGGCACAGTGGCGTGATATCATGCTGGAAAAGGCCTCAGAAAATAAAAATCTCATTGGGCTGGACCATGATTATCTGGAAACCAAGCCGCAAATTGGGCTGACCATACAGCGCAACCGTGCGGGCGATTTGGGCGTGCCGGTGGCAGTAATCAACCGAACACTCGAAAGTATGCTTGGTTCGCGCAACGTCACCACCTTTATTGACCGTGGTGAAGAATATGACGTGATTCTGGAGAGCAAGAAAGACCTTAAACAAAGCCCGACCGACATCAGCAATATCTATGTGCGCTCGCAAACCACCGGGCAGCTGATTCCGCTTTCTAATTTGGTGGAAATCAAAGAATACGCCGATGCCACCTCGCTCAATCGCTACAATCGTATGCGTAGTATCACGTTGGAAGCCAATCTTGCTGATGGCTACAGCATGGGCGAGGCGCTCAACTATCTTGAAGGGCTGGTGCGCAGTGAATTGCCGCCGGGTGTCAGCATTGATTATAAAGGTGGATCTCTGGATTATATCGAATCGGGCAGTTCTATCTTCTTAATTTTCCTCTTGGCATTGGTGGTGGTGTATCTGGTGTTGGCTGGGCAGTTTGAAAGTTTTGTGCATCCGTTTATCATCATGATGACCGTACCCCTGGCCATTACGGGGGCGCTGTTTGCCTTGTGGGCGATGGGGCTATCGCTGAATATTTACAGCGAGATTGGTCTGATCATCCTCATTGGTTTGGCGGCGAAAAACGGGATTCTGATCGTTGAATTTATCAACCAGTTGCGCGACGAAGGGGTGGAATTTACTGAGGCGATTTTAGAAGCTTCCGGCAAACGTCTGCGCCCAATTCTGATGACCGCCATTACCACTGCTATGGGTGCGGTACCACTGATTCTTTCCTTTGGGGCTGGGGCAGAAACCCGTTTCGTCATCGGCATAGTGATCTTCGCCGGGGTGATTATCGCCACCGCCTTCACCATTGTGGTTATTCCGGTGATGTACCATCTTCTGGCCAAAAACACCACCTCTCCTCATGCCGTTAGCCAACGTCTGGAAAAACTCCTCAAAGAGCACAAACACGAGGTTTAGGGAAAAATTGGTTGCGGAGGGAGGATTTGAACCTCCGACCTTCAGGTTATGAGCCTGACGAGCTACCGAGCTGCTCTACTCCGCGACAATGTATACGTCCGAGCCGAAACTCGGTAGCAATCTTAACTGTCCCACGCGCTTGTGGCACTTCGGGACGGGCGGGCTGCTCTACTCCGCGACAATATATTATTAAGCGTTGCGCTAAAATAATCGTGTGGCTGGGTATATAACGCGTCTTTGCGTATGCCGCAAGGAAAAACCACTCTTTTTATCAGAAATCTTAGCCGAAGCTTTTGACCAGATTCTCGCTGAGCATATGCCAGCCATCAATCAACACAAAGAAAATAATCTTAAACGGCAGGGAAATCATTACCGGCGGTAGCATCATCATCCCCATCGACATCAAGGTGGACGCCACCATCATGTCAATGATCAGGAAGGGAATGAAGACCAGAAAGCCAATCTCGAAGGCGCGCTTCAACTCACTGATCATAAAGGCAGGTACCAGCACTTTGTAGGGCAGGTCTTCAGGTTTTTCAACCATGTCTGTGCCCGACAGCTCCATAAACAGTGCAACATCATTCTCGTTTACCTGCCCGCGCATAAATTCATGAAAAGGTGCTGCGGTTCTTTCCATCGCGGTTTTTTCATCAATTTGTTCATTAATAAGCGGCTCAATACCATCATTGTAGGCGGCCTCAAACGTAGGGGTCATGATAAAAGCCGTGAGGAACAATGCCAGACTGATCAATACCGAGTTAGGCGGCGTTTGCTGAATTCCCATCGCGCTACGCAGCAAAGACAACACCACAATGATGCGTGTGAAGGAGGTCACCATCATCAGGATCGAAGGCGCAAGGCTCAGAATGGTCAGTAAAATAACCAGACGCATGATTTGCCCGGTGGCTGAGCCGCCAATTTCTCCGCCTAAATCCACATTGATGGTTTGTGCTGCCGCAGGATGGGCATAGAAAAACACAGTAGCAAGAAGCAATAGGCCAGAGAAGAAAATGCGTTTCATGGTTGTTTTGATGCCCCTTTCGTCGCAGATTTCTTTGAACCAACCTCAGTATCAATTATCACCGCGCCACTTTCAGTACCCACGCATAGCAAATATTCTGTTTTGTCACATTTGGCAATCACCAGCTTATTTTTTCCATCAATAATTTTAATCTCTGAAACAGAGAGACGTTTTTTACTGGTGTTGGTTGTTCCTGAAACGCGCTCCGTGCCGTACTTTCTCAACAGGAAAGACACCAGAGCAATCAACGCTAATACAAAAACCAGTGCAGCGGCAGATGTAAGAACGGCGGTGGTTTCCATTATTTATTTCCAGCATTGGCATTGTTATTGTAAGCCGTGCTGGCTTTGCTGGCGGCATTGAGCTCATTGATTTGGGTTTTTATAGAATCCCTCCGGCTGACAAGTGCCTCAGACAAGTCCTGCAGAGAAATACCCAGTGAATTCAGGCTTTTCTCATACAATTTTGCGTCCTCACGTGACATGTCAGAGAGTTCATTGCAAAAATCCGTGGCAAGCTTCTCAAATCCAGACATATCAATGGTTTTCCCATCATTAAGATTACGCTGATACAGCGCAATGTAATTCTCTGCCTCATGCAGTAACGTCCTAACTCTTTCATGGCTCATGACTTTCTCCCATTATCCCGAGCAGATTTCTCAGAGTTCTTACTATAGATATATGAAAGGATTTCTGCAACTGCTGAATACGCATCAAGCGGAATAAATGATTCGACTTCAAGGACAGAAAGGATTTCTATTAATGCCGCATCTTCACGTACCTCAATATTATTTTCCTGCGCGATCTTAAGGATCTGTTCTGCCAGATAGCCTTGCCCTTTGGCCACCACCTGAGGGGCAGGCATGCTATCCATGTCGTATTTTAACGCAACCGCAGAGGTATTTTTTATGTCCTTATCGTCTTTTTTCATAATATTGGTATAGCAGTTTTATGAGCCTATTTGAAGTGCTAACTTATAATAATTCCCTTTGCAACAATTGTCTAAGCAGGGTATTGTTTGTATTTTAAAGTAGAGCATATGGCAAAATCACCTGAGCGAATCATAAATGTGTTTCTGGAAAGCGGCTTTGATGAAAGCAAGCGTACAGCAGAAATTGAGTATGAATATCAAACAGCGGTTCGTGATCTTCTGGCCAAGAGCTACTTTCACCTATGTAAGAATCCTGGAAACGCGCCGGTGGATCGTGGGCCGTATAATTTGCATTTACGCATTGAAGACGGAAGATTAATTATGGATCTGCGTCTGATGAAAAAACAGGACGATGACAGCTACAAAGAAATGATGAGTGAGGTAGTCAAAGTGCCGATGTCTCCGTTTCGTCGGATTATAAAAGATTATTTTTTTATCTGTGAAAGCCATATGAACGCGGTTAAATCCTCCAACCCTTCACAAATTGAAACCATCGATATGGCTCGCCGTGGCATCCATAATGATGGGGCAGAAATCCTAAAAAATATTTTATCACCCAACGTTGAAACGGATTTTGACACTGCCCGTCGCTTATTTACACTGGTTTGCCTATTACATATCAGATAAACGGCTCATAATCTCAAATTTTCCTTGATAATTCGCCAGAATAGGTTAATAGACTTCTTCATCATTCAAATAAGATACATAAGGTTTTATGGCGAAAGAAGAATTATTAGAGTTTGAAGGCACGGTGATGGAAATTCTCCCTAACGCAATGTTTAGGGTTGAGCTGGAAAACGGACATGAAATTATTGCTCACACTTCCGGACGGATGCGTAAGCACCGTATCCGTATTCTTCTGGGTGATAAGGTGACGGTCGAAATGACCCCTTACGATTTAACCAAAGGACGTGTGATTCTACGTCACAAATAAGAGGCTTACTGTGATGAAGCTTGTTCTTGCCTCACAATCCCCTGCACGTTTGCAGCTGTTAAAGAATATTGGCTTTGTTCCCGATGTGGTACAGCCCGCTGATATTGACGAAACCCCATTAAAAAACGAAGACCCTAAGCAATATGTGGTGCGTTTGGCAGAAGAAAAAGCCAAAACCGTCCATGTTCAGCACTCAGACGCGTATGTGATTGCAGCGGACAGCATTGCCTGCTGTGGGAGAAAAATTTTAGGTAAGCCGGAAGACCGTAACCATGCGCGTGAAATATTGCAAATGCTTTCGGGTCGTCGGCACAAATTATACACTGGCTTATGTGTGATAGCGCCGGACGGCACATTGCGCATTAAATCAGTGTTAACTATGGTAAAATTCAAACGCATTGGCACGCAAGAGATGGAGGACTATCTCGACACGCAGGAATGGGAGGGTAAATGTGGTGCTTATGGTATACAAAAAGACGCGGGCGCTTTTGTCCACTCGATCAATGGCAGCTATACCAACGTGATTGGCCTACCGCTGGTGGAAACAAAAAATTTACTATTGGGTCTCGGATTTAAAAAGTAAATTATTACTTGGCACGAACTGCCATACATAGTAAACTTCCAGCACTATTTGGGGTTTATGCATGAACAGTCTTATTGAAAAAGCGCCGGATTATTCCGGCATTTCTACAAAATTACAGTCAAACAGTCTAAACGAACAAGCAGCGTTGGAAGAAAAGATAAATCAAACGTTTTTGCTTGCGGTGGATCACCATCAACATATGCGCCTGAAAGAGGCGGAATATTTATACCGCCGGATATTGGAAATTCGCCCCAATCTGGTGGAATGTCTGAATAACCTCATCACATTGCTTATTACCAAAGAAGAGGGTACAGATTTGAATGAGTTGGGGCGCATGTGTTTGCATGCACTTTCTTTAGAGCCGAACAACGCAAAACTGCACGATAAATTTGCCGCTGCGCTCACCCTTAACGGTCAGCCCGAAGAAGCCGAAAAAGAATATAAGAAGGCCATTGAGCTTGACCCTAATGACATGAATATTCGTAGCAACTACAGTAAGTTGTTAGGGGAGATTTTAAAGTCGGAAGAAGCCATCAAGCAGATAGACATTGCCCTGAAGAAGGAGGTGACCCCCAAATTTATTATGAACAAAGGTGTGGCGCTCATTGCCCTTGGGCGGTTGGAGGAAGCAGAAGAATGTTTTCGGAAGGCCATTGGGCTGGAGCAGTCCAATGCGGAGGCGTGGCGCAACATTACCTCGATCCTAAAATATAAAACCAGTGATAACAAGGATGCTTCAGAAATCAGAAAGCTTTTGGAAACAGGGAAATTATCTCCACAACAAAAAGCCTGCCTGTATTTTTCATTGGGCAAGATACATGACGACAGCAAAGAATATGATCAGGCATTTGAAAATTATAAAAAAGGTAATGAGCTGATTTTTGATAATGCCCAAAAAGGAAACAAGTTTTTTTACGACCGCAAGAGCCATGATGCGTTCTGCAAAGGGGTCATTAAGGGGTTTGATAAAAAGTTTTGGCAGGAGTTTAAAAAGAGTGGCTATAAGGGCAATGATTCACGCATGCCGATATTTGTGGTGGGAATGCCGCGTTCGGGTACGACGCTGACAGAAAAAATCATCGCGCAACATCCGCAGGCATCGGGTGCGGGTGAGCTAACAGAGATGCGCAATACCATAAAATTAATGACACCAGCGTTAAATAAGTTTGCTCAAACCGGTCAGCCTTTTAGCGAGGAGGAGCGGCACTATTTTGACCGTTTGGCAGAAAAATATTTGGCGCGTTTGGGGCGTGATGCGGAAGACGGCGTGGTGCGTGTGGTAGACAAGCTGCCGGGCAATTTCTTGCATCTTGGGCATATTGCTATTTTGTTCCCCAACGCAAAGATCATTCATTGCAACAGAAACCCCCTCGATACCTGTTTGTCTAACTTTTTTCAGTATTTTGCTTCGGGCATTGGGTTTTCGTTTAATCTTGAGGCAATGGCGCATTATTATGGGCATTATAAAAGACTTATGGAGCATTATAACCAGTCCGGTCTTCCATTGGAGATTCTGGACGTACATTACGAAGAACTAACTTCGGATACAGATACCGGCGTGAAGAAGATTTTGGACTTTATCGGTTTGGATTTTGATGAAAACTGTTTGAAACCGCATGAATCTTCTAGCGGTGCACATACGGCCAGCGCGTGGCAGATCAAGCAGCCCATTTATAAAACTTCGCAGGAGCGTTGGAAAAGGTACGAGTCGCAGCTTCAGCCATTAATGTCTGCGTTGGAAAAAGAAGGGGTGCTGTGATGAAGAATGGTTTTGGAGGCGGACAGCAAAGTCAGGTGAGTGTGAAAACCAAGGAGCAGGAGGTTGCAGAAGCCTTTGCTGTGGCACATAAATATCATCTTTCGGGGGATTTGCAAAAAGCCGAGGCGATCTATCGAAATATTTTTGAGGCAGATCCAAACCATGTCGACACGATCAACAATCTTTCGGTAATTTTAATTGACCGCAAAGAGTTTAATGATGCGAATTTGCTGCTGGAGCATGGCATGCAAATTGCACCAGACAATCATCGGATTGTTGAGAATTTTGGCTATAATCTGGCAGCTCAGGGCAGAGAAGAAGCGGCACTGCCCTATTATGAAAAGGCGTTAACGATAGAACCTAAATCCCAGCAAACCTATGTCATGTATGGTAAATTATTATATTTGTTGGGGAAATACGATCAGGCGACGGAGCAATATAAGAAAGCGCTAAAGATAAATCCTAAGAATATTGCGGCTATGGAGAATCTAGCGGCCACCGATTTTGTAATGGGTAATTTTGATGAATCGATAGATTTATATGAGAAAGTCATAGAGTTAAACCCAAAATGTGGGCGATTATATCGTACCATTACCCAATCTAAGAAGTTCAAATCAGCAGACGACCGTCATGTAAAAATGATAGAGGGCTTTGATATCGATGGCGTGGATGCAGAAAGTCGATCGCATATCTTTTTTGCTAAAGGAAAAATATACAGTGATCTTAAAGAATACGATAAGTCGTTTGAATATTACAAAAAAGGCAACGATATAAAGCAGAAGCTTATTCCCTACGATCAATATAATTTTGACCGTTTCTTTACGCAAGCCAAGGAGCTTTACACCAAAGCATTTTGGGACAACAACAAGTTTTCTGGATCATCTTCAGAAGTGCCGGTGTTTGTGGTGGGGATGCCACGTTCTGGCACCACATTGACGGAGCAAATCATTGCTCGCCATCCTGATGTGGACGGGGCAGGGGAGCTGCCGTTTATTACAAGAAATGCTGCGGCAATTGCCAGTTTAATGAAAGATCCAAAAATTACACAGCAAAATGCGGGTGTGATTGTTCCGCCTATTCTAAAGAAATTTGCTCAGGACTATCTGCACCGACTAACGCTGAATGTAAAAGATAAAAATGTGAAACACGTAGTAGATAAACAGCCCACCAATTTCCAGTATTTATCAGAAATTGCGCTGCTTTTTCCTAAGGCTAAGATTGTACATTGTAAGCGCAATGCGTTGGATACGTGTATTTCCAATTACTTCCAATATTTTATTGACGGTAACACGTTTGCTAATAATCTGGAAAGCTTAGCGCATTATTTTAATGCTTATGAAAATATTATGGAGTTTTATAAAGAGAATTTACCGTTGGAAATATACGATCTTGAATATGAAAAATTGACCAGCAGTCCGGAAGAGGAGGCAAGAAAATTGCTTGAGTTCATTGGGTTGGAATTTGACGAAAGATGTATCCATCCCGAGGAAAGTAAGCGGGCGGCCAGTACGGCCAGCGCGTGGCAGGTCAAGCAGCCCATTTACCAAACATCGCAGCAGCGTTGGCGGCGCTATGAAGAGCATCTTCAGCCATTAATAAAAGCACT
Organism: Alphaproteobacteria bacterium; assembly: GCA_030429625.1. Taxonomy (GTDB): domain Bacteria; phylum Pseudomonadota; class Alphaproteobacteria; order Rickettsiales; family UBA8987; genus JAUIFA01. Next base: position 245,389 of record JAUIFA010000001.1, read on the forward strand.
AAATAACCCACCTGTTTGATTCACATAGATTTTTTGTTTGACCGGCCTTTTAAAAAATGCTAGTTTAGTAGAGTGGGCAAGTAGCCCCTTTAACCGATATGCCTTCTTTGGGGGGTGTATTTCATATAATCCACGTAGGAGAAAAATTATGGTTGGTATTATATCTAACAGTGCGGCGTTGTTCGCACAGCGGAATCTTGGCGTTGCTGCTGCGGATTCTGAATCTTCAATTGCGAAACTTTCAAGTGGTAATAGAATTATCCGTGCTTCGGATGATGTTGCGGGCCTAGCGGTCGGTACGTCTTTGGCCACTACGGTTTCCACACTTAAAACGGTACTTGGTACAACAAACCAAGCATCTTCATTGCTTCAGATCGCCGATGGTGGTTTGAAAAACATTGCAGACATTCTTGCTCGTCAGAAATCACTGGCAGTATCAGCGAACTCCGGTTCACTGTCTGATACTGAACGTGCGTTCCTACAACAAGAATTTGCTGCTCTATCTACTGAGATTGACCGTATCGTAGATTCTACAGAATTTAACGGTATTAAACTTCTGGACGGTTCTGTGTCTGGTAATGCAAATCTGACTACTGCAGAAGGCACGACAACAGAATATTACAGTCTTGATGATAAAACACACTATAGTGTTAATGGTGTGGGTTCAACCGGTACAGTAGATTCTATTTCTATTCAGGAAGGCGTTACTACTGCGGCGGTTCAAGGTCGTTTCAGCTTTGCGTTAACCATTACCGACAATACGTCTAGTGATGGTTTGTTCCAGTTCAACAGTGCTGCGGGTACAACCGTATCTGTGACCATTAATAGTGCTAGTGCTGCTACGGAAGCCGGTGATATTGTTGCTGCTCTTAATGCGGTTAACACTACCACTACTTCAGCAGCCTATGGTTGGCAGTTCTCTATTGAGGGTGCTTCTACCATCGTTGCCGAATATATTGGTAACTCTTTAACAGCCGCACAAGTTAACGCTGCAACGGTTGAAATTACTGATGGTGGTACGACTACCATTGATATTAACCTCAACGGCGGCGGTAACCTTGCTAGTGGTGCGACTACGGCTGTAAACACCAATGCTGGTACGGCTTCTGGTACGCAAGCGGCTGTGGATGCGGTGTATGACAGCACAACTACTGTGTTTAGTTCTACGCTACAGGGTGCTATCACCAATATTGAGGCTCAGTTTGTTGCTGGTGCTCAAACAGGTGTGGGTACTTATACCAATAACACTGTGATTTTCACAGCTACTATTGGTGGTGTAAGCTATGTGTCTGATGCGATTGAACTTGCAGGAACTACTTACGTTCAAGCAACCGATACCGTAACATTGGGTACAACATTACTTGATAACACAGTGATTAACTTCAGAGCGTCTGGTTCTACTGCAACAACGGCTCAGCATATCCAAATGACCATCAATGGTAATCAAACCATTGCAAGTCAGGCCAATGCAACCACTGTTGCTTCTACCATTGAATCAGAATTCACGACTGACAGTGTTACTATTTACCAAAGTCGTGAAGTTTCTAGCTTCAGTACAACCGCTATCGTAGGTACTGTGCTTGATGGTATTACTGCAGATAACGTGTTCTTGAAAGTGGATGATTTCAGTACCACAGGTACTTGGGGTGATATTAGCTCGTTCAATGTAGATCGTGTTGCGGGCACCATCACTGTTTCTATCAACGGTGTTGAATATCAAACTGACTTGAATGCATTCGGTGGTACTCATGTTGATAATACTTCATTCAACAATGATGCTGACCTTGTGTTCTCAAGTACGGATACAACGGATGCGCGTACCTTTACGCTTGATCTTGATGGTACAAGTGGTGGTGCTGGTCTGGATTTAACCACTATCAGCTATGGTACTGCTGCGGAAGAAGCTAATCTTGAAGCGGCATTAAACGCTGCCTTTGGCGTAGGTTCTAGTGAGGCTCTTACCTTCCAAGTAGGCTCTGATGCAACAGATACTATTGGTGTATCTATCTCTAGTGCGGCCACAAGCGGTCTGTATGTAGATGCTGACGGTACTGCTGTATCTCTAAGCATTGCCACTGCGGGTGAAGCTTCATCTGCTAATGGTGGTGACGGTACAGGTTCAATTTTGGCCTCAAACGTTATTGACCGTGCGATCAGTAGTGTAACAAGTCTGCGTGCAGACGTTGGTGCGTTACAATCTAGGTTTAACTTTGCTGCGTCTAACATCAGTTCTGCAATTCAGAACACCGATGCTGCACGTAGTAGCTTCCTAGATGTGGATGTTGCAGAGGAATCTACAACATTTGCAACTGCACAGGTTCGTTTGCAAGCGTCTATTTCAGTGCTTGCACAAGCAAACCAAATTCCACAAAACCTACTAAAACTTATCGGTTAGTGGAAAGTATCTTTATGGTGGTGGGGCTTCGGCCTCACCATCTATAAGATAATTTAATATTTTTCTATATTTCTGGAGAGGCAATATAGAATTTTAGAACAAAAGGAGAGTAGTCATGGAAAACTTTTCATTACCCAATACGGCACAGGCTTCACAGGCTTCGCAGGCTTCACAAACAGCGGCTGCGGCTCCAAGAACAGAAGTTCAGCATGCGGAAATTCAAGCGCAGAGAATTGTAAGCACAAAAGAAGCTGAGCAAACTCCATTGGATGCTCGTGACCAAGATCAGGCGCGTTTTGATGCGGTTAAAAAGGCAGCTAAAAGAGTGGTTTCAACCAACCCGCTTTCGCCTAGTTCTGCGCGCTTTACGATTTATCGTGACACAAATGTGTCGGGTGTGGTGTACGTAACACGTTTTACTAACATTTTTGATGGTAAGGTAACTTTAGTGCGTGATGAGCAGCTCTTAGCAGACTTTGCCAAAGAGCAAGGTACAATTCTTGATGGGGTTGTATAAAAATATCAATAAAAGAGAGAGGACAATTTTGTTATCTTTGGCACGTTTTGTGCGTATTTTTAAGTAGCAATATTGTTATTGGGAGTATGAGTTATGACAATTAATTTAGGGAGCATAGTGAATCTCAATGGTCGCTCCGTTGGTAGTGGGATATCGTCAGGGCTTGACACTGAAGCTATCATTAATGCCTTAACTGAGGCAAGAAGAGCGCCGGCCGCACGTCTTGAAGACACAATCGAACTTAATCAGTCAAGAATCACGGCTTTTTCTTCTCTAAAAACCATTGTTGAAGGTTTGCGTTCCGCGGCAGATTTTTTACGTGCGCCGCCAGGCTTTAACAATGCATCTGATAATATTTTTATGTATCGGACAAGTTCTCTTTCTTCCAGCCTGAGTTCTATCTCTAACTATCTCGGGGTAACAGCTTCAGCAGGCGCTGGTATTGGTGATTATGATATTGAAATTGGTCAGGTGGCGCTAAACCGTCAACAAAGAACCGGCTCTTTTTCTAGTCAATCTTCGGATATTGTCGATGATGCAACAGGGGCAATTACTTCATTAGATTTCGGAGAAAATGAGCCAGTTGTAGACGATACTATCACCATTGGCGGTGCAACTTACACATTTGTGGAAAATGGAACAGACAGTGATGGAACCAGCATCGAACTGGGAACAACATTAACAGAAACCTTGGCCAATATTAAATCCCATCTTTCCAGTACTAATGGGCAAGCCGTCCATGCGGATGTGGATAATTTTACCTATAGTGTTTCAGGCACGTCGATCATTGCCACCTCTAAAACAGTGGGTGGGGCAGACGATGCTATTGATTTTTCAGCTTCCATTGCGGCGGGTGCACCAACAGTAGGGGACACAGCAGGTTCATACGGCAACAGTGCGGGCATGTTTTCGGCTGGAATATTTCAATTTGCTTCTACCCTGGCGGTAGATGTTGCCTCTACCACAGACACAAGTATTAATCTCACTTCATCGGACTATACCGTTAATGGTGCGGTGGGAAGCTCTGTCTTGTCAACGGGTATTTCCAACATCACCGTTGATGGGGATGAACCTAATGGGTATAAAGGGTTACTAAGAACGATCACAGGTATTTCTGGTTCGTATGATGTGGATGCGGACACATTAACGCTTTCGGTTAGCATTAACGGCAGAACATTTACATCCAATGAAATTAGTACCGCAGCCGGAGCAGGTAGTGATAGTATTGCCGCTGGGCAGACTATTACGTTTACGGACGGAGACGAAACTTCGGCTACCAGCTTTGATGTGGTAGTCGGTGCAGAATATTTGATTGATGATACGGTAGAAAATGCGGACGCATTTGTGACTTCACTGGAAGCGGATTTGGCCTCACAAACTATTCTTCAGGATCGCGCGCTTTCCAATGTAAACACAGACAATATTCCACCGGCATCACCTCTTTATGGATTGACCTCCTCGGATGTGATATACAGAACTGGGGATTATTCAAGCATTGGCCTAGCAGGAGACATCTCTGGATTTACCGTCACACGCAACGGCTCAAACGATACGGATATTTCTGTAACAATAAACGATGAAGTGTTCACTGTCACAGGGCTTAGCGATACGTTAAATGGTAATATTACCCTTACAGGAAGTAACGGTGAGCAGCTCTCTCTTAATTTGGGAGATGCTGGTGTATCTTTTGATATTGCTGATGATGCAGCTGCGACGGAGCTTCAGAACGCATTGGATTTTGCTTTTGGCACAAAAAGCCTGACCCACATAGAAATAGAAAATGACTTTACGTTAGTAGATATCGCTGCGGCAATCAATGCGCAATCCTCTGCAAGCGGAGTTTCTGCTAGCATCGTGCAAGTCAGTGATACGGATTTCCGTTTGACTTTGCAGGCTACGGATGTGGGTTTGGACAACTCTTATGAGATTGTTGATTATAACCAAGTGTGGCATGCTGGCACAGGCGATGGCAGTGATGGGGTAGAAATGATCGCCGTACAATCTGCTCAAGATTCTTTCATCAGTGTTAATGGTATCGTGGTACAGAGGTCTTCAAATTCTATTGATGACGTTATTGATAACATTACGTTTAGTATTCATGAGGTTACCGGTTCAGCGTTTACCAGCCAGTCTACCTATGATGCGTTAGGATCTCACACAGAGATTGTGGCGACCATTGCCAATGATACTGAAACAGTTGAATCTGCGGTTGTTAATTTTATCAATGCGTATAATGAATTTAGGGTGTTTGCAGCAACACAAACATTCCGTGATGCACAGGGTAATTTAGGGGAAGATGCGGTATTGGGCGATAACACGACCTTATCGACCTTAATCAATCAAATTTCAGGTGAAGTTTCCTCTGCTATCAGCGGTGTATCTGACTCAGACTTTGCTACGTTAGGCGCTATTGGTATTACTTTGACGGATTATGATGGCGATGATGAAAATCCAGAGGTAAGCAATATCCTAACCTATGACCCAGATAAGCTGTCTGCGGCATTGGCAAATAATTACGATGAGGTTCGTGAAATTTTTGAAATGTCCTTTTCTGCTAGCTCCAGTAACTTGGCACTGTATGAAAGTAACAATAGTGCTACATTAACAGACTATCAGATAGACATTGACACGAGTCGTGAATCGGGTGATGAAGTGCGTATCTTGGATTCAGATGGTGACTTCTTGTTCAATGCAACCCTCTCCAGTCTTGGTGGCAGTTATTATATTAGTGGGGATAGTGGAACAACACTTTCAGGGCTTGGCTTTATCTATACCGGCGATGGAGATGATGTTATCACGGTTGGGTCGTCCTACGGTATTGCTGATCGTCTTTACAATATCATGGATGATTATGCTGAAGATGATGGTGTGATTGATACGACCGTAGCAGATATTGTGGATGAAAATGAAGACCTGGAGGTTGAAGTCACGGATATTGACTATGCGGTGGATCAGTATCGTCTACAACTCATTGATCAATATACAGCACTTGAATCGGCTATCACTCAGGTCAATACGTTGCTGCAATTTATCGAATCACAGGCGAATTTGGCCGCGTCGGGTAACTAATAAAAACAAACAAGGGGTAGAAAATATGACGTATGATAAACAGTGTCAAGCATACACAAATAACAGCCACATGGTGCGTAAAACCAAGCAGGTTGTGATGTTGTATGAGGGCGCGATACGTTTTCTACAACAAGCAAAAGCCGCAATAGAAGAGCAAAGAATAGAAGACCGTTTTAATATGCTGACCAAGGCATCGGATGTGGTCACGGGTCTTCAGTTGAGTTTGGATAAGGAAAATGGTGGGGATATTGCCAACCTTCTGGATGATTATTATTCAGGTCTAGACATGCGCATTATGTCACTGCATCAGAGTAATGACCTGACCATGCTGGATATGTGTGTGCGTCATCTGAAAATGATGAAAGAAGCATGGGAAGAAATAGACCATAATCATGAAGAGGACGATGCTGGGTCGTTTAATGATTATGTTACTGTGGGTGAGAAAAATGATTCTGAGATTGATATGTCGGATCCTGAAGTTTCCCAGAAAATAATGAGTGTGGCAGACAGTATTAATGTCAGAGCCTAGGTTACCTTGCTCGTGCCAGATAAGACATTGCATATTATACCCAACTAATATATATAGCTTTTTCATGTTTAATAAAAACACTATACGATAAGGCTTATATGGCATTAATAGTACAAAAATTTGGTGGTACTTCGGTGGCGGATCTTGATTGTATTCGTAATGTGGCAACCCGTGTTAAGAAAGAGGTCGATCAGGGCAATCAGGTGGTGGTAGTGCTTTCTGCGATGGCTGGGGTAACCAATCAGCTAGTGGGATGGGCCAATGAAGTCTCTGATTTTAGCGATCATAATCAATATGCAGAATATGACACGGTAGTGTGTACCGGAGAGCAGGTGACTGTTGGATTGTTAGCATTGTGCTTACAGAATATGGGTATTTCTGCACGGTCATGGTTAAGCTGGCAATTGCCGATCAAAACCGACTCCTTCCATTCCAAAGCCCGTATTGAATCCATCGACACAACCAACATACGATCTTCTCTAGATAAGGGAGAGGTGGTTGTTATTCCTGGTTTTCAAGGCATTACCGAAGAAGGCAGACTGGCTACACTTGGCCGTGGTGGGTCGGATACTTCTGCGGTCGCAATGGCGGCGGTGCTTGAGGCAGATCGCTGTGATATTTACACCGATGTGGATGGGGTATATACCTCTGATCCTAGAATTGTCACCAAAGCACGCAAGCTCAACAAAGTAAGTTACGAAGAAGTGCTGGAAATGGCTTCTTTGGGCGCAAAAGTGTTGCACACACGTTCGGTTGAAATGGCCATGAAATGTGGCGTAAAGGTTCAGGTGCGCTCGTCTTTTTCAGACGCACAGGGAACAATGTTAGTAGAAGAGGAAGAAGTTATGGAACGTCGTTTAATTACAGGCATTGCGTACAGTCGTAATGATGCAGAAATCACCCTTTCCAAGGTCGAAAACATCCCCGGTGTGGCCGCACATATTTTTGGCCCTCTGGCAGAAAGAGAAATCAATGTGGACATGATTGTCCAGTCTATTGGTGACGATGGTAATACCACCGACATCACCTTTACCGTGCCCAAAGAGGAAGTGCACAATGCCGTTGAGGCCATTGAAAACTCTCAGATCAAATACGACAAGATATTGAGCGACAAGGATGTAGCAAAAATATCAGTTATTGGGGTGGGAATGCGCTCTCACGCTGGTTTAGCACAAAAAATGTTCCAAACATTGGCGGATAAAGGTATAAATATTAGGGTGATTTCCACCTCAGAAATTAAAATCAGTGTGCTGGTTTCAGAAGAATATTTAGAGCTGGCTTTGCGCGCGTTGCACACAGCCTACGATTTAGACGATAAAGAGGCAGAATAATATGAGTAAGACCACATTAGAGCAGCTTTGGCAAAAAGGAACAGATTTTCTGGGAACTGAGGTTGCGATCATGTGTGGCGCAATGAGCTGGGTATCGGAAGCCAATCTGGTGGCGGCCATTTCCAATGCTGGCGGCTTTGGGGTGATTGCCTGCGGCGCGATGACACCGGAATTGCTGGACAAAGAAATTGAAAAGACCCAAGCAAAGACGCAAAAACCGTTTGGAGTGAACCTCATTACCATGCACCCGGAGTTGGAAGAGCTCATTGCGGTCTGTGCCAAGCATAACATAACCCATGTGGTGTTGGCCGGTGGTTTGCCCAGTTCAGCCAGCATTCAGGCAATTAAAAAATTCGGGGCAAAGGTGGTATGTTTTGCGCCAGCCATTGCTCTGGTTAAAAAGCTGGTGCGCAGCGGGGCGGATGCTTTGATTATTGAAGGCTCAGAAGCGGGTGGTCATATTGGGCCAGTGTCTACGTCGGTATTGGCGCAGGAAATTTTGCCCTATGTACGGGAGAATCATCCTGAAATTCCGGTCTTTGTCGCCGGAGGAATTGGGCGTGGGGAAGCCATTGTCCAATATCTGCGTATGGGTGCTTCTGGCGTGCAGTTGGGTACGCGTTTTGTGTGTGCAGAAGAATCCATTGCCCATGAGAATTTCAAAAAATTATTCATCAAAAGCAAGGCCAAGGATGCGGTGGCTTCGGTGCAACTTGATCCGGATTTGCCGGTGATACCGGTACGTGCCATTGCTAATAAGGCTACGCAAGAATTTGAGCAGGTGCAAAGAGACACCTCGTCTGCCTTAAAAAATGGTGAGGTGGACAAAGAACAAGCACAGTTAAAAGTCGAACATTATTGGGCGGGGGCATTGCGTCGTGCGGTGATGGACGGCGATGTGGAAAATGGCTCGGTGATGGCAGGTCAATCGGTCGGCATGGTCGAAAAAATCCAACCGGCTAAAGAGATTATAGAAGAACTCATAAATCAGGCAAAGTCACAATTATAGGCATGCTATGCATAAAAAATATCTGGAAGAACTTACTCAGGGCAACAAAGAACTCAAACAGGAATTACTGAAATTATTTTTTGATGGGATGGGAAAGAATCTGCCCTTATTGCACGATTTATCGTCTTCGGTCGAAGAGGACAAACGTTGGAAAGAAATCATCCATGAAGTCAAAGGGTCGTCACTCTCTCTTGGTTTTGCGAACTTAACCGAAAAATGTAGGCAGGCGGAGCAAATTCCGGCCGCATCGGTGGATGAGAAAAAAGCGATTTTGCAGGGCATGGAGCAAGATATTGCTTCACTGGCGCAGGATTTTTCCGATCTGCTGGGCTAATTTCGCTACGGGGCAAATTTTCTGTTGCATCTTGGCGATTGTTTGAGTAGTAACATGCCCACGCTTTTGTGTCGGGGCGTAGCGCAGTCTGGTAGCGCATCTGGTTTGGGACCAGAGGGTCGGAGGTTCGAATCCTTTCGCCCCGACCATTTCTTTCTTAGAAAAGATAAGGTAACATCAGGTAATCGTATATATCCTTCTTCCATCAGATGAGAGAATATTTACGGACTTAAAGGAAGATAAATCCTCTGAGGTAACATTATTAGCTATTTGTTCAGTCATTCCTTTCCAGGTATCATCAAAATCAGGGACATCCCTGAGGTAAATGAGTAGATTTACTGGATCAGAGTAATTTTTAGATATTTTCCTTTCTAGAGCCATTTTTATTGCATAAACGGCTATATTAAACAGTGTATTAGTATTCCATCCAATACCCGTAAGCTCACCGTTTACTACCTTTCCAAAAATGCGACTGTCTTTATCAGGATGATTCGTTCCACCCTCAAAGGCATCTGTTATTTCGTATGCTTCTATAGAATTTCTGTCGCCAAATAAAATTTCTCCATCAGGAAATTCTTCACGTATTAGCCGCAACTGAGGTTTCGCGTCAGAAGGAAATGTAGAACAAAAGTTAGCCAGTACCCATGCTTCACGTAAGTCTTTGGAATCAGCAAAGCGTCCTAACCCTTGCCTTTTAGCTATCTCTGGTAAACACTCAAGCACCTCTTGGACTTCGTGGAAACCATAAAGAAAATCAGAATCAGTCATATCCTGTCTTGTTAACAGATAACTGTAAAACAAGCAATCTTAATTCAGGAAAGGTTCGAAATGCGTTCACTTTCCCCGACCATTTCTTTTCAGAGTTACCTAACTCACCCTCCTCAATAAAAACAATCCTGCTGATAAAGTGAGGATGGCGCCGGCTTGGTGGGCGGCGGCAAGGGGGATCGGCACGGCGTGGATCAGGGTTAAAATCCCCAACGTCACCTGCAGCAGAATCATCAACAACAGAGCGTGCCGCGCGCGGCGGATTTTGATTTCCCGCACATGGCGCAGGTTAAACCAAACATACACGCCCAACCCCACAATCACATAAGCCAGCATGCGGTGGTCAAACTGGACGGTGGTGTGGTTCTCAAAGAAATTAAGCCATAACGGTGATGTGGCAAATAGGTCGGACGGGATAAACCCCTCGCCCATCAAAGGCCACTGGTTATAGATTAATCCGGCGTTGAGTCCGGCGACCAAACCACCAAGAAGAATCTGGATAAGAATCAAGCCAATAAGCCATTTCAACGGCGTAATATTCAGCCGTTTGCCATTATATTTTTTCATCACCAGCCCGCACGCCACCCAAAACATATAAAGATATATCAGCACGGCCAGCCCCAGATGCGCCGTCAGACGGTAGTGGCTGACATCGGGGTCGTCCACCAGCCCGCTTTTGACCATCCACCAGCCCAGTAATCCCTGCAATCCACCAAGGAAAAACATCACCCATAATTGTGGTTTAAGCGCAGGTGAAACAGACTTTTTCAACAAGAAAACCATAAATGGCACAAAAAAAGCCAGCCCAATTAAGCGCCCTAATACGCGGTGGCCATATTCCCAATAGAAGATGGATTTGAATTCTTCCAAACTCATGCCGTGATTGACTTTCTGATACTCCGGATAGGCCTTATACGCCTCAAACTCCTCGTGCCATTGTGCTTCGTCCAGAGGGGGGATGATACCGCTGATCGGGTGCCATTTGACGATGCTCAGACCAGACTCGGTCAGGCGGGTGATGCCGCCAACGACCACCATCAAAAAGATCATCGCACAGACGCAAAACAGCCAAAGGGCAATTTTTTGATCGTTTTTTCCTGACATTGCCAGTTTCTTCCTTTATAAGACTCAAAATGATGAGCCAATATACACTGAACATCGACAATGGCAATGCAAAGAATATGGCTTCTTTGTGGTTGAAGCTGGGCGTATTCTCACTGGGCGCAGCAGGGATTCTTGCCATATTGCTAGCCCTTTCCAGAACGCCGGGGATAAAAGACATCATCCCGTTTGTTGATTTCTTTCATATTGCGCTGGTGGTGCATGTGGATCTTTCGGTGTTGATATGGTTTCTTTCTTTTGCCGGAGTGTTGTGGAGCTTGGTGGCTGTGAGGAAGGTCACACTGGTGGACAGAGTAGCGCTTTTACTGGCTGTATTGGGAACAGCGATGATTGTGATTGCGCCCTTTATTGGCATTGGCAACCCACTGATGAACAATTATGTGCCGGTGCTGGATCATGAGTTTTTTATCAGCGGATTGGCCATATTTGGTCTTGGCATAACCGTACTCTGTCTGCGCACTTTATGCTCGTTTAGAAGGTCGGTCTCCGTGTTGGAATTTGCTGCCCATCTTGCGGCTTTAACCACCATCATTGCCGGTATGTGCCTTGTGATCTCTTATCTTGGTATTGACCCATATTGGAGCGGTAAGGATTTTTATGAAATGCTGTTTTGGGGTGGTGGGCATGTGCTGCAATTCACCCACACAATTTTTATGCTGGTGGCATGGATGTGGCTGGTATCGGCAATGGGGGCAAAAATGCAGCTGTCCCGCAAGTGGGGAATTGTCTTATTTGCGCTGGTGGCGCTTCCTGTGCTTCAAGCCATTCCTATTTACGCGCGATACGACATTGTTTCTGCCGAACATAGGGAAGCTTTTACCCAGATGATGCGCCATGGTGGTTTACTGTGTATGCCGCTTGGCCTCCTTGTTGCGTTTAAATTTATAAGGCTTGATCGTAAAAATATTGAAAAGAAATATCTTTATTCCTGTCTTTTAAGTTCTGCTATTCTGTTTGCAGCCGGCGGTATCATAGGTTTTCTAATAGATGGGATTAATGTTGTTATTCCCGCTCACTATCATGGTTCAATCGTCGGGGTGACTCTGTCCTTTATGGGGCTGACTTACCTGCTGCTGCCTAAATTTGGCTTTGGTACGCCAGACGCAAAACTGGCGTACATTCAGCCTTATATTTATGGCGGAGGACAATTATTACATATTATCGGACTGGCTTGGTCAGGCGGATATGGGGTACAGAGAAAAACCGCAGGTGCCGATCAGGTATTAACCAGTTTTGCGGAAAAGGCTGGTATGGGGTTGATGGGTCTGGGCGGTCTTATTTCGATCATTGGGGGCGTATTATTCCTCATTGTTGCCATAAAGTCATTTAGAAACAGATAGTCAGAAAAATGTTTCCTATCTCTTATAATAAAGAATTGACAAGGTGGGATTTTAATGCCAAAAATTACCCTTCGGCCCCCTGCGGCAGGGTTGCTTTTTGCTGCTCGGAGGCTCTTAGCTTTTGATATTACTATTTTAATGGGTTTGTATGGTTAATATTGTATTTGTAGTGCTGATTTTAGTTGGTGGTGCCATCGGGTATGGTGCGTTTGTTGAACATTTTCCGGCAGATCAGCGGGCTTTGGGTATGCAAGAAGCACATTCTCCAGTGATGGAGCGTATAGCCGATTTGCATGATATGCTGTTGATCATGTGTTTTGCTATTTCACTTTTTATTGTGGCGCTGCTTGCCTATGTTGCTGTTCGCTACAATAAAAAGACTAACCCTGTTCCTAGTAAAGTAACGCACAATACCCCGCTTGAAATTATTTGGACCATTATTCCGGTTATTATTTTGGTTGCTATCTCCATTCCCTCTATTAAACTTCTGTACTATATGGATAAATCTGTTGATGCGGACATGACGCTAAAGGTGATTGGTTATCAATGGTATTGGGGATATGAATATCCGGACAATGATGACATTATGTTTGAAAGCTATATGCTGATGGACGATGAGCTGGAAGAGGGGCAGTTGCGCCTGCTTGAGACCGACAATCGTGTGGTGTTGCCGGTGGACACAGACATTAGAATTCTCCTTACGTCGTCGGATGTGATCCATGCTTGGGCGGTACCTCAGCTTGGTGTGAAGATAGATGCGGTGCCGGGTCGATTAAATGAAACATGGTTGAGGATTGATAAGCCAGGGGTCTATCGTGGGCAATGTTCCGAGCTTTGTGGTGTCAATCATGGCTTTATGCCGGTGGTCATTGAGGCCGTTAGCAAAGAAGATTTTGAAAAATGGGTAGAAGAAGCTAAAGAAGAATTTGCGGCAAACGATAATAGTCTTGAGCCAAAAAATATAAAGCTTAGTCTGCTGAACGAATAAGTTTTTTGTCATTATAAAAAGGTTAAACATGAGTCACGATCACACACCTAAAGGCTGGAAACGCTGGGTATATTCAACCAACCATAAAGACATTGGCACGATGTACATTATATTTTCTATAATGTCGGGTCTTGTTGGTGGTTTCTTTTCGGTTTTGTTCCGGATGGAGCTTCAAGATCCGGGAATGCAGTTTTTTGGCGATAACAACCAAATGTTTAACGTGTTGATCACTGCCCATGCGCTTATTATGGTGTTCTTTATGGTGATGCCGGGGCTTATTGGTGGTTTTGGTAACTGGTTTGTGCCGCTGATGATTGGCGCTCCGGACATGGCGTTTCCGCGTATGAATAATATCAGCTTTTGGCTGTTGATCCCTGCATTTATTTTGCTTGTTGGCTCATCTTTTGTTGATGGCGGTGCGGGAACGGGATGGACGCTTTACCCTCCTTTAAGTGGTGCTACAGGTCATAGTGGTATGGCGGTGGATATGGCTATTTTGAGCCTGCATTTATTGGGCATATCGTCTGTACTTGGTGCAATTAACTTTATTGTGACCATCTTTAATATGCGTGCGCCGGGCATGACCATGCACAAAATGCCTCTTTTTGTCTGGTCTATTTTGATTACGGCATTCTTGCTTCTTCTGGCAGTTCCGGTGCTTGCTGGCGCAATTACAATGCTGTTAACGGATCGTAACTTTGGCACTAGTTTCTTTACGCCGGAGGGCGGTGGTGACCCTATTCTGTTCCAGCATTTGTTCTGGTTTTTTGGCCATCCCGAAGTCTATATTATTATTCTTCCTGGTTTTGGGATTATCAGTCAGATTGTGTCCACTTTCTCACGCAAGAAAGTATTTGGCTATTTAGCGATGGCCTATGCTATGGCCAGCATTGGTTTGGTTGGCTTTGCCGTGTGGGCACATCACATGTATACTGTGGGTGCGGACGTGGATGTGCGGGCTTACTTCACCTTGGCTACGATGGTTATTGCGGTACCGACAGGCATTAAAATTTTCAGTTGGATTGCCACCATGTGGGGCGGCTCCATCACGTTTGAGACACCAATGATGTTTGCTGTTGGGTTTATCTTCTTGTTTGTTGTTGGTGGCGTCACTGGGGTGGTGCTGTCCAATAGCAGTGTAGACGTTGCGCTTCACGATACTTATTATGTGGTGGGTCACTTCCATTACGTGATGTCCTTGGGCGCATTGTTTGCGGCGCTGGGTGGTTTTTATTATTGGATTGGTAAAATGTGTGGCCGCCAATATAATGAAACTCTAGGTAAAATTCATTTCTGGCTGACCTTTATTGGTACTAACCTAACCTTCTTCCCACAACATTTCCTTGGTCTGCATGGTATGCCACGTCGTATTCCTGACTACGCAGAAATGTATGCTGGCTGGAATTTTGTTTCGTCTGTCGGTTCGTATATTTCCTTTGGTGCGGCCTTGTTCTTTGTGTTTGTAATTTTCCACACATTGAAATTTGGTAAGAAATGTGCAAAAAATCCTTGGGAAGGGGGCGATACTTTGGAATGGACTGTGGATTCTCCTCCTCCGTTCCACACATTCGAAACTCCACCAAAAATAAAATAGTGTTGGATTTTTTCACATAATATAATGTGGTTTTAATATGGAATTAGCCGTTGGAAATGTGCAAGCAATCAATGCTTCTGTGAAGGATTACTTCCTTCTACTAAAGCCTAGGGTGATGTCGCTTGTGGTTTTTACCGGCATGGTGGGTATGTATGTGGCACCTGGACATGTGCATCCGTTTATCGCCATTATTGCCACCCTGTTGATTGCTTTGGGCAGTGGTGCGGCAGGGGCGATAAATATGTGGTATGAACGGGATATTGATGCTGGGATGCGCCGGACACAGAACCGTCCAATACCTGCGGGGAGAGTACATCCGGACTCTGCGCTTGAATTTGCTGTGGTATGCGCTATTTCTTCAGTATTTTTGATGGCGCTGGTGGTCAATTATCTTAGTGCCGCATTGTTATTATTTGCGATTTTGTTTTATGTGTTTGTGTATACGATCTGGCTGAAACAAAGCACGCCACTAAACATTGTCATTGGTGGTGCGGCAGGGGCTATGCCTCCGGTTATTGGTTGGGCAGCGGTGACAAACAGTCTTGCCCTTGAGCCATTGATTTTGTTTGCCATCATTTTTATGTGGACGCCACCGCATTTTTGGGCTTTGGCTTTGGTGCGCTCGGAAGAATATGATAAAGTTGGCATTCCTATGATGCCTTCGGTTGCAGGTCGTCGATCTACGTTGAAGCAAATGCTGGTTTATACATTGCTTTTGGTGCCGTTGACCACGGTTCCGTATTTCGTTAACGATGCGGGTTTTCTGTATTTGATTGGTGGGCTTGGATTGGGTTTAGGGTTTATATTCCATGCGGTTAGGATGTTCTTTAGTAAAGATAACAGCAAAGCCATGGCCATGTTTGGCTATTCAATTTTATATCTTTCTGGTATTTTCCTCCTTCTTGTCGTCGATAAATTTTTACAGGGTTAACCATGTCAGATGATAATAAAGATAGTGGACAATCTGTCCATGAACAAAAAAAATCTAAGAACTATGCACTGCTTGCTGTGCTGGTTTCTGTGGTGGTTATCTTGTTTTTTGCAACGATGATAAAAATATCTTCATAATATGTCTGACGAGCCAGAAAATCAGGAAAATAGTCACAGAAAACTGGTGATAATTTTGGTGTCTGTAGTTGCATTGATGTTTGGTGTGGCCTTTGCCTCTGTGCCTCTATATAATCTGTTTTGTCGAGTAACGGGTTTTGGTGGTACGACACAAGTTGCAGAGGATCAAAGCAGTCAGGTGATTGATCGCTGGATTACGGTTCGGTTTAATGCGGACATAGATAAAGATCTGCCTTGGAAATTTAAACCCGATCAAAAAGAAGTGATGGTACGTGTGGGTGAAAACTCTCTCGTTTCGTTTAGTGCAGAAAATCTTACCAATGAGTCTATAAAAGGGATGGCAGTATATAATGTCACGCCTGATAAAGTTGGGCCGTACTTTTATAAAATAGCCTGTTTTTGTTTTGATGAACAAACCCTTGAACCAAGACAGAAAGTTCATATGCCCGTGTCTTTTTATATTGACCCTGATATCATAACAGACGATAATCTCGATGAGGTTAAAACAATAACATTGTCCTATACATTTTTTAGGGCAGTGGATGATGAATAATAATCAAATGGATAGATTATGAGCGAGAAAACACATGATTATCACTTGGTAGACCCAAGCCCACTGCCAATATTAGGAACAATATCCCTTCTTATCTTAGCTGCGGGTGCTATTTTGTTCATGCACGAAGTGCAATATGGCACAGCATTGTTGGCTGTTGGGTTTCTTTCTGTTCTTTCAGTGATGTTTGTATGGTGGAAAACCGTTATCAAAGAGGGCATAAAAGATAAGGCACATACGGCGGTGGTACGAAATGGTCTAAAATGGGGGATGATTTTGTTCATTGCCTCAGAAGTAATGTTCTTTTTTGCCTTTTTCTTTTCCTTTTTTAAATCAAGTCTTTTCCCCGTGGATATATTTGATGGTGAAACCTGGCCGGTCAGTGCGGGTGTTTGGCCGCCGGAAGGTATTGTCACCTTTGACCCATGGGGTATTCCGTTCCTAAACACTATCATTCTCCTTATATCAAGCTATACAGCACATATTGCTCACCATGCTGTGGTCAAAGGTGACATGAAAAAGGTAGTTAAGTGGCTAACGGTTACGGTAATACTTGGTGTAACCTTTACCTCACTACAGGCTTATGAATATCATCATGCAGCGTTTGGTTTTACCGATGGTGTCTATGCGTCTAACTTCTATATGGCTACAGGCTTCCATGGCTTCCATGTAATTGTGGGTACCATTTTCTTATTTGTGTGCTTGCTCAGGGCTAAGAAAGGTACATTAACCAAAAAAGGCCATCTTGGGTTGGAGTTTGCCAGCTGGTATTGGCACTTTGTCGATGTGGTATGGGTATTCCTATTTACTTGGGTCTATGTGTGGGGTGGTTGATAAAACTGAAATCCATTCAAATAATGAAGATGGGCGGAGTTTTCTCCGCCTATTTTTTTTGCTTTTTATAAATAGACTATTATACAATAATTATAGAAATCTAAAAATATGGTTGACAAGACTTTTATAGTATTTTATTGGGTAGTATGTATGGCTGGATTTCTGGTTATCATTACATAATATGCTTGGGAGCGATAAAATGAAAAAAACTCTATTACCTATTGTGGCCGCAGTGGTGGCTATTTCTGCGGGAACAGCACATGCCCGTGATCAAATCCGTATCGTAGGTTCTTCTACGGTCTATCCTTTTACCACTGCCGCGGCAGAAGAATTTGGCAATAATACCAAGTTCCGTTCACCAATTGTTGAATCTACCGGCACCGGTGGTGGATTTAAATTATTCTGTAAAGGCATTGGTGAAGATACTCCTGACTTTTCGGATGCATCACGTGCCATCAAAAAAAGCGAAGCTGAAATGTGTCAGAAAAATGGTGTGACCGATATTGCCGAAATCAAAATTGGTTACGATGGTATTGTGGTTGCCAACTCTAAAACAGAAAAACGTTACAATCTTACAAAAGAACAACTGTTTTTGGCATTAGGCAAACAAGTACCTTCAAAAGGAAAATTGGTAGATAATTTTTATCAAAAATGGAGCGAGATAGATCCCTCCCTTCCTGATGAAGAAATTACAGTCTATGGCCCTCCACCAACGTCTGGAACACGTGACGCGTTTGCAGAGCTTGTGTTAGAAAAAGCATGTAAAGACTTGCCTGAATTTAAGGCTGTGTACGAAGATAAAAAAGTGCGTGGCAAAGCATGTCATATGGTTCGTGAAGACGGAAAATATGTAGAAGCTGGTGAGAATGACAACCTGATTGTTAAAAAACTTCAAGCCAATAAACATTCGCTTGGTATTTTTGGATTTAGCTTCTTGGATCAAAACCTAAACACCATTCAGGGCAGCGTCATTGAAGGAGTAACCCCAACATTTGAAAATATCTCTGATGGCTCGTACAGCGTATCTCGTCCTTTGTTTGTGTACGCGAAAAAACAAAACAAAGCATTTGTTAAAGGCATAAAAGAATTTGCCCAAGAATTAACAAGTGATGCGGCACTTGGCGCTGATGGATATTTGTCTGAGAGAGGTTTAATTCCTTTGTCAAAAGATGAAATTAGTACTATGCAAAAAATTGCTAACGAGTTATAAAATTCAGAAGTTTGATAATTGGCGGATCATAGTTTCTGCTATGGTCCGCTCTTTTATGGATTAGTGCATTTATGAACGTGAAGACATCTGAAACCATAGTCAAGACAGTGCTGTTTCTCTGTGCAGCGGTGACTATTTTGATTACGGTTATGATTGTCGCATCGGTGTTGTTTGAGTCGATTCGCTTTTTTTCACAAGTTCCGTTGCATGAATTCTTATTTGGTCTTGAGTGGAGTCCACAAACCAGCATTCGGGCGGATCAGGCCGCCAGTGACGGGACCTTTGGTGTAGTGCCTGTCTTTTTGGGCACCATATTAATTACCTTTATTGCCATGTTCATTGCTACGCCGGTGGGTTTATTCTCGGCGATTTATCTTTCCGAATATGCCTCGTTTAAAATCCGTAACGTTATAAAACCTGTGTTGGAGATGTTGGCCGGAATTCCCACTGTGGTTTACGGTTATTTTGCAGTATCTACATTTTCACCCTTTCTGCGTGAGATTGCTGCTACTATGGACATATCCCTTGCGGCAGAGAGTGCGTTGGCAGCGGGGTTTGTCATGGGAATTATGATCATCCCATTTGTCATGTCCCTTTCGGACGATTCGATGAATTCCGTACCTGCTTCGTTAAAATATGCGTCCATTGGGATGGGGGCAACTCAGTCTGAAACCATCAAAAAAGTGATTGTTCCTGCTGCATTGCCGGGAATTATCAGTGCGGTGCTTTTAGGAATTTCGCGCGGCATTGGCGAAACCATGATTGTGGTGATGGCTGCCGGGCTGGCAGCTAATTTAACGTTTAATCCGTTTGAGGCAGTAACCACGGTTACGGTACAAATTGTAACGCTTCTTATTGGCGATCATGAGTTTGACAGCACAAAAACATTGGCCGCATTCGCATTGGGTTTGGTGCTTTTCGTGTTCACGCTGGTGTTAAACGCATTGGCACAGTGGATAAAAAATCATTTCGGGATACGCTACGATGGCTCATAATAAAACCCTGAGAATGGCAAAGATTGTCAGCAAGAGGATTAAGAAAAAGAAAAACCCTTTTGTCTATAAGCCGAAAAGTGATAGCCCCAAACATCAGTGGCTGAAGCAAAGACACAGTAAAGAGGATCGATTTAAACTATTTGGTATACTGGCTGTTAGTCTTTCAATTCTTTTTATGATAAGTTTATTTTTTGGCATTATTTCCGGTGGGGCGAGTGCGTTTGTTAAAACAGAATTAAACATATCTGTAAAGCTTCTAGCAGCCTCCGATGGAGACAGATCCGCTTATCGTAATCTTATTCGTAAATCGTTGTTAAAAGAATTTCCTGATATTTCTGGTCGTCGACAAAAGCTCGAATTGTATAATTTGCTTAGCAATGGTGCGATAGAAAAACTTTCTCAATATGCACAGGACAATCCCGAATTGGCCGACAAAGAGGTGAAAGTGTGGCTGCCGGCCTCTGATATTGTCGATATGTATGTAAAGGGCATGATTGCCATGGAGCTTGATGAGAGCCTGCGTAAGATCAGCGATATGCAAGTTACTGCGGTCGAAAAAATGACGGCGAACAATAATGTGCGCAAAGTATTCAATTTTGATTTCTTTACTCATGGTGATTCACGCAATCCGGAAGAGGCAGGCATCTTTACCGCGTTGGTAGGGTCGTTGTTTACCATGCTTGTGGCGCTCATGGTGGCGTTTCCTCTTGGTGTGGCTTCGGCAATTTATCTTGAAGAATTTGCCTCAAGAAACTGGTTTACCACACTCATTGAAATCAATATTAATAACCTTGCGGCTGTCCCTTCAATTATCTTTGGATTGCTGGGTCTTTCTATTTATCTGAATTACTTTGGTATGCCGCGATCTTCTTCCTTGGTCGGTGGGATGACGTTGGCGCTTCTGGTGCTGCCGGTGATTATTATTGCCGCACGAAATGCACTGAGTTGTGTTCCTGATACAGTACGTTACGCGGCATTTGCCTTGGGAGCTTCAAAGGTTCAGGTGGTATTCCATCACATATTGCCTTATTCCATGCCGGGCATTATGACGGGGGTTATTCTGGCCGTTGCTAGGGCGTTTGGTGAAACAGCTCCGTTGCTTATGATTGGCATGATGGCGTTTATTGTGGACTCTCCCAGTGGGGTGACGGATCCGTCCACCTCTCTGCCGATACAGATTTATCTTTGGGCGGACAGTCCTGAAGCGGCTTTTGCCGAAAAAACATCCGCCGCAATTTTGGTATTGTTGGTGATTTTGATATTTATTAATCTGTTTGCGACCTATTTGCGTAAACGTTTTGCAGTGAAGTGGTAGATATGGCTAATAAAGATGATAAGA
This sequence comes from Alphaproteobacteria bacterium, assembly GCA_030429625.1. GTDB lineage: Bacteria > Pseudomonadota > Alphaproteobacteria > Rickettsiales > UBA8987 > JAUIFA01. The sequence continues at coordinate 266,384 of JAUIFA010000001.1, forward strand.
AAAACATTCGTATGTATTCCGAAAATTTGAGTGTGTTTTATGGCGAGAAACAGGCACTCTTTGATGTAAATATTGGCATTGAAACCAATAAAGTGACTGCCTTAATTGGCCCGTCTGGTTGTGGTAAATCTACCTACCTGCGCTGCTTAAACCGGATGAATGATTTGGTGGACAGCTGTAGGATTGAAGGCAAGGTCTATCTTGATGGGTATAACATCTATAAAAAGAAAGTGGACGTGGTACTTCTGCGGCAGAAGATTGGCATGGTGTTTCAGAAACCAAACCCGTTCCCTAAATCCATATACGACAACATTGCTTATGGGCCCAGACTGCACAATTTAACCAACAGCAAAGAAGAACTTGATGCGCTGGTGGAAAAATGCTTGCGTCGGGTAGGGCTTTGGGAGGAAGTCAGCGACAGGTTAAATACACCCGGTACGTCGCTTTCTGGCGGACAACAGCAACGTTTATGTATCGCTCGTGCCATTGCGGTTTCACCGGAAGTCATTCTGATGGATGAGCCTTGTTCGGCACTTGATCCGATTGCTACAGGGAAAATTGAAGAATTAATCATCGAGCTTAAAAAGAAATTTACTATCGTCATTGTAACTCACTCTATGCAGCAAGCCGCCCGTATTTCTGATAATACCGCCTTTTTCCACATGGGTAAGGTGATTGAATATGGCACAACCGAAAAAATCTTCAATGACGCGAAAGAGAAGAAAACCAAGGACTATATTTCTGGTAAATACGGTTAATTATTATGGGTATACGTTGCTATGATTTTGTTAAAATTTAAGCAGATCTCTGTTTGACCTTTGGAAAAGATCAGACTATATTAACCCTGATTTTTAAGGGTTTTTAAGCCCGCTTCATGTCAAAAGGAGTGTTAGATATGCAAGTCTCTGAAATTATGACAGAAAATCCGGTAATGATTGATAAGAATAGCAGCATAGCGGATGCCGCTAAGAAGATGCGTGATGAAGATTGTGGCGTGCTTCCGGTGGGAGATCTACAAAATCTTGAAGGTATGATCACTGATCGCGATATTACCATCTGGGCAGTGGCTGAAGAGCTAAATCTTCAACAGTCAACAGTGGCCGACATTATGAGTACGGAGATTATCACCTGCCATGCCGCAGATGACCTTGGAAAGGCTGCTGACATTATGAGCCTCAACGGTGTACGTCGCTTAGTGGTAAAGGACGATAACCAAGAGGTGGTAGGCATTGTTTCTATTTCGGATCTGATGAAAAATATTGGAGACGAAAACGTTACGGACGATGTCATGCATCACGTACTCAAATACGCATAGTCAGACATTCTGGAAACCAGATCGGTTGTTTTTGTTGAAAAGACCAGAAAATTGAAAAAATGCTTTGACCTTCATATAATGTAATGGTAGAAGCCTTCGCACACCATGAGTACGGCCCCTTCGTCTAGTGGTTAGGACATCGCCCTTTCACGGCGGCAACACGGGTTCAAATCCCGTAGGGGTCACCAGCTAACCTACTGTAATTGTTCGCCTTTATTCGTTTTGCCATTGGTTTTCAACGGCATAATACCCCCACCTTTTCACTACTGTTCACCGCTGTTCATCTACAGTCACCCTGCATATCAGCACAAATAGCAGCATCAGTCATAATCGAACTACATTTTGCTACATTATTCCGGTCCATTTAACAGTCTTTTATTTGATGGCCGGACGATGGACAATATGGACAGTCAGTTTTTTATGAAAAAATCTCTTGCAATACTCCTGAAAAACATACATAAAAGTATGTAACTATCTGATTTTACTAGTTATTTTGTTCGCAGTTGTTCATGGTTGTTCATGCCTGTTCACCGCCGCAAACATTAGAACCATAGAATTTTTGAAAGGAGATGAAAATGAAGCTAACACATATACAAATTAAGAACGCAAAACCGAAAGAAAAGATGTATCGCCTTAGCGATGGTGATGGTCTGAGTTTAGAAATTCAACCCAATGGGGCAAAATATTGGCGTATGGCATACACCTACAATAATAAACGTAGGCAGATCGCGTTCGGAAAATATCCCATTATATCATTACAAGATGCGAGGGAGCTGCGCTTAGAGACCAAGAAGAAGCTCGTTAAAAACATTGATCCCGTAGAAGATAGAAGGCAGGCAAAGCTGGAAAGGGAAATGAAATATGAAAATAACTTCGAGGCGATAGCCCGTGAGTGGCACGAGAATAAAAAGCATACATGGCAACCCAAGCATGCAGATAATATTTTGAAGCGGTTGTCGGTACATATTTTCCCCGTCATTGGAGCAAAGCCAATCACGGATATTAAGCCCCCAGAATTATTACATGCGCTTAGAGCCATTGAGAGCGCTGGTAAGCACGAGATGGCACATCGTATGTTGCAGACCACAAGCCAGATATTTCGCTATGCTGTGGCAACGGGCAAGGCCGATTTTGATATAACGCCAAGTCTAAAAGGTGCGCTTAAACCTACACAAAGTAAACATCATCCTCACCTTAAAGAAGAGGAACTGCCGGCATTTCTAAGAAAACTCAATAACTATGACCTTGATAAAGATGATGGTGGCTGTAACGGCAACCCTATTACAAAATGGGGTTTTCAGCTTATGATTATGACCTTTGTTCGCACGGGTGAAATGCGTGGGGCTAAATGGGATGAGATAGATTTTGATAAAGCACAGTGGCGTATACCGGAAGAACGTATGAAGATGAAAGAACAGCATGTGGTACCGTTATCAAAACAAGCGGTTACGTTGTTTAAGAAAATCTATGAAGTGACAGGTGATTGTTATAGTGGGTATGTATTGCCAAGTTTTCAGAACCCGAGGAAAAGTATCAGTGAAAACACATTCTTACGTGCAATTTTTCTCATGGGTTATAAGGGTAAAACCGTTGGGCATGGCTTCCGTGCGACAGCTTCAACGATATTGAATGAAAATGGCTTTAGACCTGATATAATCGAACGGCAGCTTGCTCACTGTGAGCCTAACCAAGTCCGCGCTGCTTATAATCATGCTCAATACCTTCCCGAACGTGTTGAAATGATGCAGTGGTGGGCAAATTACTTAGAAAGATCGGGAATGGAGATTTAAGTATGGCAAAGGATAAGGTTAATGAGCGGCTTGAGGGCATCTCCCAAGAAAACTTGGAAAAGGCGCAAGCACGACTTAATAAATTATGTGATCAATACAATATGCAGCGCATTACACTAACCCATGGAAAAAACAGGTGGAGAGAGCTATGCTTTCGTATAATTGGCCTACCTCCACATGAAGCAAACTCTGCTGGCCGATCTGCTATGATGAAGAAGGAAGAGCAGGATTATTTTGTTGGCTACATGGATATAATAGATGAATTTTCCGTTTTTGATGAAGGTAGCGATGGCACTATCAAAAAAACAACTGTTGATGAAAAAATAGCTCTCTATTCAAAGAAGAATGCTCCAAAAGATCATACAACAGAGCATACGAACAAAACATTTACAGGTATAAAAAGACTGAAAAATTTCTGGAAGAATTTCGGTAGAACACACTTAGACAAACTTGCCGAAGAGGAATTAAGGGCACGGCAGGATGAAGATTGGTCGGATCATCCAGCTGAGTATTACGACAATTTCTACAAAGACAAAAAGTAAAGTCACAAAATATCTCTCCTAATTTTTTGTGACTTCAGAAACTGCTTCAATGGCTACATGTGATCACACGGAGTGACACATGTACAACTTAAGCCATAGGAGTAAATTATGGAAAATCAAAAACTTTTTTATACCATCAATGAGGTTGCGGAAGCAATTTCGTTGGGGCGCACAAGCATTTACAAAGCTATCAATGAAGGACGGCTTACTGCGAAGAAATTCGGTTCTAAATCGTTAGTAAGTGCTGAGTCGTTGGATGATTTTATTGCTGGACTTCCCAACAAGGAAAAAGTGGGAGGTAGCAATGAGTAAAAAGCATACAGAACTATGTTTCATACACAGTCTTTTTGATCACGAAGTAGAAGCGACACATGTACGACACTTTCCAACTTACATTGATGATTGCGAGAATGAGTATTCTTGCTGTGCACTTTGTGATCAATGCTCACCCTTAGATAAGGCTCTGACGCCTGAACTAATGTCGTATTTAATCGAAGTTAGTCTGGGGGTATAACATGAAAACTATTTTTAATGATTCATTCACCTCTCTGCATGATCTTGGCTTCAGTGTTTTTCCAATACCACATGGGAGTAAAATACCTAACAGTGGCTGGAAAAAATATCAGTCAGCAAAACCAACCATTGAGCAATGCCAAAAATGGGATGAAGGTGAGTACAATATTGCCATTGCGACAGGCAATGTATCGGGCATTTTTGTCGTTGATATTGATGGAGAGGCAGGAGAGAAAACAATCCAGACCCTTGAAGCTCAATATGGCAAATTACCTGAAACGGTTTCCGTTAAAACGGGGAGAGGAAAGCACTTATACTTTCATTATCCTGATGGAGATTGTGATATACGTAATCTTGCGAGCAAGAGTGCTCAGGGGGAGGAGCTGCTGGGCGTAGATGTCCGTGGCAATGGTGGCTATGTGGTTGCCCCTCCGTCACTCCACCCTGACGGTGGTCATTATGAGTGGTTGCTTTCACCCTCGACTTCATCTATTGCTGTTGCACCTCAATGGTTGCTGGATTTGATGACACAATCTTCGCAGCAATGGCAGGAGTATGCTTCTACCGAGCAGATATCGGAATCTCTTATTAATGAGTTGATTGGTAAGGAGTGCGCTATTCTTGAAGATGCTGAGGAAGGTGAACGCAATGATCAGCTAAATAGGGCTGCGTTTGCATTGGGTCAGTATATTCATCTCGGATTGCCTGAAGCACATGTGCGAGAGGCTTTAAAGGAATCTGCTCTTAAAATTGGCCTCGAGGGACGCGAGATAGAATCCACTATCACCAGTGGGTTAAATGGCGGCAAGAAGAACCCTCGGGCGTTCAATGACAGGTGGGATAATCCTGACATGGGAATTATCACCCGTCGTAAAGCCGAACTTCCTGAGTGTCCTTACCATCTCCTTGGCGCTGAAATAAAACAGTACATTGAAGATGCGGCAGCATGTAAGTCTGCTCCACCAGATTACGTTCTTGCAGGTCTACTAAACGCCGCCGCCGGATTAATTGGCAATGCCCGTCAGGTGGAGATTTGGGGCGGCTGGAATGAGGCAACAGCCTTGTGGTTCATGCTGGTAGGCTTACCTTCCTGTAATAAGTCTCCCGCTTTGGATGCTGTGTTTCCGGTCGTTCGTGACTTTGAGGCTCAATATCACCAGCAGTATAAGCTTGAAATGCAGGACTACAAAATTGCACTTGAGCAGTACAGAGCCATGAAGCAGATGAAGGGTAAGAAAGATGCACCCGATCCAACGGCTGATATGACAGAACCCGTAAAGCCCATTATGAAACGGATTATCGTTAACGATACCACCGTTGAAAAACTGGCGTTATTACTGGCCGATAACAGGAAGGGACTTATCTATCAACGAGATGAATTAGCTGGCTTACTGGCGAACCTTGAAAAGAACGGGGGCAATGATCGCCCCATGTATCTTGAAAGTTTTGGCGGTAGACCAATGAGTATTGACCGTGTAAAATACGACGATGTGATTTATGTCCCTTCGGTTCTTCTCTCCATTATCGGAAGTATCCAGCCTGACAAGCTCGATCAGCTACTGCTGAGACAGCCGGACGATGGTTTTGCTTCACGGTTCTTATATGTTTCCGGTGTGCCGAGGACAATTAAAGAACCTGATGTTATGCCCGACTACGATATGCTGAAAGGCATTTTCAAGGTGCTGGAGGAGCTTGACGTTCCGTTGGATGATGACGGTACGCCGAGGCCAAAGCTTATTCCAATCTGCCCCGACGGGCGCAGGTTAATGGAGGCTTTCGGCAACCGTATGCAATCCTATGAAGAAAAAGAGCATGGAATGGTCATATCGCATCTTGGTAAATTGCGCGGCATAGCCGCCCGCATTGCGCTGGTAATTCAGTATATCGAGTGGGCGTTTGATCCAAAGGAAGAACCCTCTGAGATAGGATTTCATCATGTAGAGAATGCTATCTACATGGCCGAGCATTATTTCTACCCTATGGCGAAACATTGCCTCGGTAATGTTTCCATGCCAGAGGACGAACAGGACGGTCTTCTCGTGGCCAAGTGGATTGTTGAGCAGCAAAGGCAAAGCATCAATGCGCGTGAAGTGCTACGGGATATTATTCCTTACCGCGATCCCAAACGCCGTGATGCGGCTCTCCTTTATTTAGAGGAATCAGGCTGGCTTCGGCGAAAAGAAAGTGTAGGTAAATCAGTAAATTACGATGTAAACCAGCGCATCCACGCTGTATAATGGCTTAGGACAAAGGACGGTGGGGACGGATGTGTTCTCATCGTCCCCATTGTCCATCGTCCGGTATATATGCAGAGGTGTTTCATATGGAAAATGTTGATGATTTAGCTGTTAATACTGCGAAAAAACAGCGGGGAAAGCCTTTCGAGAAAGGTAAGTCGGGCAACCCGAACGGCAGACCTAAGGGCAGTCGGAATAAAACTACTCTGGCAACACTGGAATTGCTGGGTGATGAAGCAGAGGAAATTACCCGCATTGCCATTGAGAAGGCAAAGGACGGGGATATAGCGGCAATAAAGCTGGTGATGGATCGTATTTGTCCACCCCGCAAAGATATGCCTGTTTCTTTCGAGCTGGGAAATGCACAGACATTGAAAAGTCTGGTGGTCGCTGTCGACCAGTTGCTTCAATCTATCAGCAATGGTGAGATTGCGCCTAGCGAAGCGCAAATTGTAGCAGCGTTAATTGAACAGCAGCGCAAGACCATCGTGTCCAGTATGCAATTCTTTATACTGGATGACTTTTAGGGATCACTTTCCTTTAGTCATAATCTGACCGCCGAACATAGTCTTGAATGATAGCTTGCAACTTTTTATCTGCGGGTTTGATGTCGTCATAATTTTAAACGGTGAGGTCTGGTTCGGCATTATCGGATTATAGTCAATTAAGGACTGGTCGGTTTTTACTACTTCCCCGGACGCAGTTACAAAGACCCCGACAGCCATAACATTATCTATTTTCTTCGGCGATATATTCTTAACCTCACCCACAATGCTGTGGTAACCATGTTCAAATTCACAACGGAAGGACTGCACATCTAGTCGCGGCTTTTCCTCAACCTTTACCCGTGACACGGTTCTTGCGGTATTTCCGCCTCCACTAAATTGGCTGATCATAAATATTACGGCGAATATTGTAACGATCCATGTAAATAGGCTGGTTCTTTTTACCTCAGCACCGCAATTAGGACATGCTTTAGCACGCTTGCTTATCTCCTGCCCACAATCCTTACATTTTATCAATTTGGCCATCTCTTAACTCCTATTCCATTAACAAAAAACGGCACCAATCTTTCAACTGGTGCCGGGGTGTTCAAAAAATCACCTGAGATGACCGCAACGCTTTTAGTCGCGAGACCTATTGTATAACGCCGCCACCCCAACCTAAGTTGAGAAAGCAGCAGTTTGGTAACGGCAGATGCTACTGCCGCTCAGGTGAGGTTTTTGAAGCCCCAAAAACGCCTATGTGGTGCGCTTTCATATTAATAGTATAGCGAAACACCGTAAAAGTAAATTATATAGGCGCACAATGTGTGTAGTAGTTATCCGTGTAGCAAATCTATGATGCACCTGAGGCGATAGTGTTATGGTTCAATGCGCTGGCTAGGGGTTTTAAATTCTACAGTAGAATTCACACTGGAGAATCCTTTATACAAGCCCAGATAGCAGGAGCACTTTGAAATAAAGTGGCAGCGATAATCACTGCCACTAAATATTTAATTGATATTGTACTCACGCCACGGAATGGCTGAAACAGGTATCTTGGAAAGAAACTGAGAAATGTCTCTTCTACCGTAATATTTTGCCCTTTTACATGAATCTTGAGCCATCAGCACTATAGGCATCCCACCAAAAACTGAATGTAATGAACAAATTGTTTTGTCTGCAACACGGGTGTTATTAAGCACCTGTGGCTTTACACAGGCAACTGCGAACGTAACCCCTTGCTCTTTTACCACTGCACCTTGCATCTTCATCGCCATCACTCCTATTTTTCCTTGTTAGGGCGCTGGGTCAATGCAGATGCTGCCGCTGTTTTTGCCGCTGCGCTTGATTTTGGGTTCCTAAGTACCTTTGAAGCAGCAGAAGCCGCTTTTTTGCTGGTTACTTCTGAGTTTTTCTTCTTTGACATGTTCATGTCTCCTATTGATTAAGTTAATTACGCACCGCAATCATTTGCCGTACACTTATATAGGCTGATGGGCAGTCCTCATGCGGACACGAAAAAAAAAAGAAAAAAGATGTCTGTTATACCGTTGCTTAATAGCCTTTAAAGACATAGGATTAACTTTATCACCATTAAAGCAGGGGTGGTTTGGATGGTATTGGCAGAAGAACTAACAGAAACAAAAGAGGCAAGCCTCTCCAGCGGAGAGCTTGGGGATGCACTGCAATCATTTAGCGATGCAGATTGGCTGCGTCTTAGAAAAGCTGCCAATTTTTTATCGAGTAGACTAAGCCTCTCCGCAGATGATTTAATTAATGAGGCTGTCATCAAGGCATTATCAGGAGATAGAAAATGCCCGCGAGATGTTGAGCCAATAGTCTTCCTATTAAACGCCATGCGGAGTATTACGCACAATGAGAGCGTTAAAGCAGCAAATTTGAACGTAAGTGATGGCGAAGATATTGATAGTATTGGTAATGGCTCCGAATCATCGGCAAACAATGCATTGGATGCAAAGTGTTTACTCCAGAAAATAGAAGCGCTCTTTGCGGATGATGACGAATGTACCTTACTTCTGATGGCGCTTGCCGACGATCTTACAAAACAAGAGATTATGGGCGTCATGGAGGTTAGTACGACCGCATACGAAACTATTCGGAAAAGGTTCCGCCGTACCATAGATAAACATTTTCCAAAGGGGTTACAATTATGAGCAACAAAAATATAGAGAGTAAGCAACTGACCCGAATAGATGGCTTGGTAATTGAGGATATCATAGAAACATCTGATGCAGAAATTATGTCAGAAGCGAAAGAGGACTATTCCAGTGTTGCAGATGTTATTCAGCATATTAAGGGGTTGGTTACTACAGCGGTTGCGAGTAGTCGTAAGAGTCGTTTAGTTACAGCCCAAAAGGAGCTTGAATCACACAACGTTCAGAATAAACAAGGAAATGTTCTTTCGTTCTCACTGAATGCAAAGAAACAATTGATTGAAAGTGCAAAAAATCATGCCGATGGATTAACTCTGGCCGCACGAAACGAAGAAGAAATGAGCGAAAGTGATACTGACACAATGTTACAAGATTTGATGGATCTTGGTATAATTGACGAGGATGGCAAGTTGAAATGACGTCACTATCTAGAGCCGAGAAACTATTACAGTCTCTTGGCATTACAGAGCCATCAGAAATTGATTTGGAAGCTATTGCATGGGATCAAGGCGCAGAGGTTAGATATCGAGAACTTGATGGTTGTGAGGCACGAATCATAGGTGCTGGTGAGAAAGCAATAATATCTATAAACTCAGAAGGACATGATAGACGGCAGCGTTTTTCTATAGGGCATGAACTTGGTCATTGGTGTTACCACCGTGGGCGATCTTTTATTTGTAGAAAAGAAGATATTGGCAACAGCACATACGGGCATTTCAATGATCCTGAGAGGGTTGCAGATAGATATGCTGCAGACTTACTTCTGCCTCTGTATATTTTTAGGTTAATTACAAACCAATATAACAAACCAACATTTGATACCATTATCTCCGTTGCGGATCTTTTTAAAGTAAGCCGCACTGCTACAGCAATCAGATATGCAATGTATGGCCCTTTCCCATGCATGCTGGTGTGTCACGATCAAAATGGCAGAAAGTGGTTTAGGCGGCACCCCGATGTTCCCGATCGTCTTTTCCCAAATGATGTACTAGATCATGAATCAGAAGCTTTTGAAGTTGTGTTTGGCGACAAAGAAAAAACGCACCGTAGTATCATTGGAGGGGATGCTTGGTTTAATTGGCACTGTGCGGATCGTTACGATGTTCATGAGGAAACTATTAGAATATCACAAGGGCAAGCTCTCACGCTATTGACTTGGAAAAATGAGGATATGTTAGAAAGGGCGATGGCCAGTTAGGGTTTTAACAGCACAAATATCAGCACAATTCTTACTGCATCTAGCAATTATCATTGCGAATCAAAATACTGACGTGCCACTTCAAATTCCACACCAACAGACGCGCTTCTGGTTCGAGTCCTACAGCTTTTCTACAGCTATACAGGCAGCAAGTTTGCAGGGACATACCGGCATATTGTTGATAAACAAAGCTATGGGTAGTCAATGGAAACTCCAAGGCAGACTTCACACTGATGATTATCTCAAACATCTTATTGAATATTAGAGAATATTCCCGTATTTTCTCATTGCTATGAATAAATATGGATTTTGAGAAATGCAGGACGAAATTCTTACAATGAAAGAGGTTGCTGAGTATCTGAAGCTAACAGAGAAAACTGCATACCGTCTTGCGGCTGAAGGTAAAATTCCTGGGTTTAAGGCTGGCGGCTCTTGGCGTTTTCGCAAAGTGGAGCTTAATAAGTGGATTCAACAGCAGGAAAAAAGGGTGCCGAATGACGAAGTTTAATGAAGATTCGCGTGTAAAAATTCCGGCAATTCTGCATTTGGTGCGTCTTGGGTATCATTATCTTTCACTGAAGAATGCCGATTGGGACGAAGAAACGAACATCTTTCCTGGCATCTTCAAAGACAGCATCACCTCAATCAATTCAGGTATTGAAGCTCATGATGTGGAACGCTTATTCGAGGATGTTAAGCTATCGCTAGATAACGAGGATTTAGGAAAAGCATTTCATGAAATGCTACTTGATCAATCTGGGATAAAATTGATCGACTTTGAAAATTTCAGCAAAAATCAGTTTCATGTTGTTACAGAGCTTACATACAAAAACGGAGACGAAGAATTCAGGCCAGACATAACGCTTCTAATAAATGGCCTTCCTTTGGTGTTTATTGAGGTTAAAAAGCCTCACAACCGAGAGGGCGTTCTTGCTGAACATAATCGTATCACCAAGCGATTTCAGAATCCAAAATTCAAGCGTTTTATAAACGTCACTCAGATGATGTTGTTTTCCAATAATATGGAATACAACAATGATTCACCCTTGCCGATTGAGGGGGCATTCTACGCATCGCCTTCGTACCAAAAGCCCATCTTCAATTTTTTCCGTGAAGAAAAGATATTTGATCTAACAAAGCTGCTTCGTGCTGAGGATGAAGCAATAGAAAATGAAGTGCTTAAAGATAACAATCTTAATGTCATCAAGCACAGCCCAGAGTTCATTATAAATAAATCCCCATCATCACCAACAAACAGGATTTGCACCTCACTGCTATCGAGAGATCGCCTCTCTTTCATGCTCCAATACGCATTTGCATACGTTAATGAAACAGACGGGCTGCAAAAGCATATCATGCGCTATCCGCAGGTGTTTGCGACTATGGCCATCACTGAAAAATTAGATGAAGGCGTGCGAAAAGGCATTGTTTGGCACACCCAAGGCAGCGGAAAAACAGCGCTAGCCTATTACAATGTGCGTCACTTAATGGATTATTTCCAAAAGCAGTCTGTTATCCCAAAATTCTACTTTATCGTAGATCGGCTTGATTTGCTGATTCAGGCGCATAGAGAATTCACAAGCCGTGGACTCGTGGTTCACACGATCAACTCTCGTGATGAATTCGCTAAGGATATTAAATCAACGGGCGTTATCCATAATTATTCTGGTAAGCCTGAAATTACAGTCGTGAATATCCAAAAATTCAAGGATGATCCGGACGTAATTCAGGCGGCGGATTATGATCTTGGAATTCAGCGCATTTACTTCCTCGATGAAGTCCATAGAAGCTATAATCCTAAAGGTAGCTTCCTTGCCAACCTTAGCGAATCAGATAGAAACGCTATCAAAATCGGCCTCACTGGAACACCTCTTCTTGGGGATGATTATAACTCCAAGGCATTATTCGGAAATTACATCCACAAATACTACTACAACGCCTCCATTGCAGATGGATATACACTCCGCCTAATTCGTGAAGAGATCGCATCAAACTATAAAATGGTACTTCAGAAGGCACTCGATGAAGTAGAGGTTCTTGAAGGCGACATAGATAAAAAATTCATCTACGCCCACCCACGGTTTGTGGAGCCGATGCTTGAATACATTATTGATGACTTTGAGAAAAGCCGGATTTCATTAGGAGATAATAGCATCGGCGGCATGGTAATCTGTGATAGCTCAGATCAAGCCAAGCAGATGTTTGAGCTTTTTGAGAAAAAATACGCAGGACGAAAGCACGTGGAGCCTAACAATGTCACGACAGGCGCACTCATCCTTCATGATATTGGCACAAAAGAAGATCGAAAAGATCAGGTTGAAGATTTCAAAGCAGGTAAAATCGACTTCCTGTTTGTCTATAACATGCTGCTCACCGGCTTTGATGCCAAGCGCTTGAAGAAACTATATCTAGGCCGTGTAATTAAGAAGCATAATCTGCTTCAGGCGCTTACCCGTGTGAACCGGACCTATAAAGATTTCCGTTATGGTTATGTGGTGGATTTCGCCGACATTCGCAAAGAGTTTGATGCCACTAATAAAGCATATTTTGACGAGCTGCAGGACGAGCTGGGCGATGAGATGGAGCATTACTCCAATCTTTTCAAATCCAAGGAAGAGATCGAACAGGAAATTGAGCAGATCAAAGATGTGCTTTTCCGTTTTGATACCACGAATGCCGAAACATTCTCACAGCAAATCAGCCAGATTCAAGATCGTGAACAAGTTCAGGCTATAAAGAAGGCGCTGGGAGATACAAAGAGCCTTTACAATTTAATCCGACTTTTTGGCCACTACGAGATATTAGAAAAACTCGACTTCCACAAACTTGGCCAGCTTTATCGCGAAGTGAGCAATCACCTCGATATGATCAATCTGAAAGAGCATCTTGAAAACGATGCAGATACATCGAATATTCTCAACGTGGCATTAGAAGATGTACTGTTCATGTTCACGAAGGTGAGCGAAGAAGAGCTGATCCTTGCGGATAAACTGAAAAACACTCTGCGCCAAACCCGCGAAGCTCTAGCCAGTAACTTTGATCAAAATGATCCTGAATTCATCAGCTTGCGTGAGGAGCTGGAGCGCCTATTCAAAAAGAAAAACCTTAATGAAGTAACTCAGGATGAGATGAACAGCAACATTCACAGCCTGAATAAAATATATGATCGGGTGAAGGAGCTGAATCGCCAAAATGATCTGTTAAAAGCCAAATACAGCAATGATCCCAAATATGCGCGGATTCACAAGCGATTGATGGAGCATAAAAGCATATCCGATACTGAGCGCCGCATTCATGAGGCGTTGGAGGGCGTGAAGCTGATGGCAGATGATAAGGTGCTACAGAACACCCAGATTCTGGATAATGAAAGCTACTTCGAACGTATGATGATGCCGCTGGTGATCGATCAGTTCAAAAACAAGCAGCAAATCAATATCGACCCTGATGCCTCACGTTATATCAACGGCCTTGTGGTGAAGGAATACATGAACGAATTTAATCACGGGACGCAATCATGGTAACGCAAGACTTTCAAAGAAAAACAAAAGAGCTGATTGATAGCCTCAAGGGTGTGTGCGCCTCTTACGGCTTGGGCAACGATGGTAATGAGTTCAAGATTATCACTCAGGTGTTTCTCTATAAATTCCTGAACGATAAATTTGCTTACTCAATGAAGCTACTGGATGAGCGAATCCGCAACGCAGAAAGCTGGGAAAAAGTCATTAAAGAGTTAAGCGATTCAGATTTTGAAATGCTTCAGCTACAGCTTCCCGCAGGCACTGCCTCACTTAGACCAGAGCATTTGATCACGCATTTGTTTGAGCAGCAAAACAAGCCGGAATTTGCCAAGCTATTCGATGATACCCTTCGCGACATCGCGATGACAAACAATGATATATTCGCGGTGAAAACGGATGGTGGGGCGAAGGTCACACTGTTCGACCGCGTGAGCGAGTATATTACCGACACTTCAAAGCGCGATGCTTTTTGCCGCGCCCTTATCAATAAGCTGGTAGAATTTAGCTTCAAGCATATCTTCACCCAAAAATACGACTTTTACGCCACCATCTTTGAATATCTGATTAAGGATTACAACAAGGACAGCGGCGGCAAATATGCGGAATACTACACGCCTCATGCGGTCGCTAAGATCATGGCTTCTATTCTGGTGCCGGAAGATCAACATGGTAAAGTACAGAATGTTAGCTGCTATGATCCTTCTGCAGGTTCCGGAACGCTCCTGATGAACCTTGCCCATGCGATTGGTGAAAGCAGATGCAGCATATATTCGCAGGATATTTCACAGAAATCCTCCAGCCTGCTGCGCCTGAACCTGATTTTGAACAATCTGGTGCATTCTATCCAGAACATTATTCAGGGTAACACCATGCTGCACCCGTACCACCGCGATGGGAAGGAGCTAAAGAAGTTTGACTATATTGTCTCAAACCCACCCTTTAAGATGGATTTTAGCGATTTTCGTAATGATCTGGATAGCAAAGAAAATCATGCTCGCTTTTTTGCAGGAATTCCGAATGTCCCCAAAAAAGCCAAAGATAAAATGGCGATCTACCAACTCTTCCTGCAACATATCATCCATTCACTGAAGCCCGGCGGTAAAGCGGCTGTAGTCGTGCCTACCGGCTTTGTGACAGCTTCTGGAATCGACAAAAAAATCCGGGAGAAGCTGGTGGAGCAAAAGATGCTGGCTGGCGTAGTTTCCATGCCCAGCAATATCTTTGCGACGACAGGAACAAATGTATCCATCCTCTTTATTGACCGCGCTAATACCGAAACCGTAGTGCTGATCGATGCGTCTGGCTTGGGAGCCACCGTTAAGGAGGGAAAGAACCAAAAAACCCTACTTAGCAACGAAGAAGAAGACAAAATCATCCAGGCATTCAACCAAAAAGAAGCCATAGACGATTTCTCCGTGGTCGTACCTTACGATGACATCAAAGAGAAACACTATAGCTTTAGTGCAGGGCAGTATTTCGATGTAAAAATTGAATATGTAGATATTACTCAAACAGAGTTTGAAAAGAAGATGGCCGGTTTTTCCGGTGAATTGAATGACCTCTTTAACCAGTCAGGCGAACTGGAAAAAGAGATTAAGAAGCAACTTTCGGTAATTTCTTATGATTGAATTTGAATCAGTTAGCATAGGAGACATCGGAGATGTGATTACGGGAAAGACCCCCAATACATCCATCAGAGAATATTATGAAAATGAATATATGTTCATTGGTCCGACAGACCTTCATAAGCATTTCTTTATCTATGAATCAGAAAAAAAAATATCAGAAAAAGGCCTTAACAGCATTAAGTCGAGCACGCTAGATGGGGTTAGCATTCTTGTTGGTTGTATAGGCTGGGGGATGGGAAACGTTGGTTTGGTTAAAGAAAAATGCGCTACAAATCAGCAAATCAACTCAATCACGAATATTAACCAAAAATACAACCCGTATTACATTTACTACTGGTTAAAGGGTAAAAAGGATTTTTTATTCAAACAAGCAACCGTTACAAGAACTCCTATACTTAAGAAAAGCAGGTTTTCTGAAATTAAGATAAACATTCCTAAAGATAAAAAGAGACAAGACCTTGTAGCAAAATTCCTGACTTCGTTAGATCAGAAAATTGAGATCAACAATCAAATCAATGCCCGGCTAGAGGCGATGGCGAAGACGCTATATGATTACTGGTTTGTGCAGTTTGATTTCCCCGATGAGAACGGCAAGCCCTACAAATCCTCTGGCGGAAAAATGGTCTATAACGAAGCCCTGAAGCGTGAAATTCCAGAGGGTTGGGAGTGTTATGAGCTATCGGATGTAATAGAGCGGATTGGAACCGGACTAAATCCAAGACAGCATTTTTCTTTAGGGCAAGGCTCAAATTATTATGTGACTATCAAGAGCATCGATGAAGGAAAGATTTTGTTAGACGACAAATGCGACAAAATAGATGATGAGACCCTAAAGATAATAAACCGAAGATCCGATCTGCGTGTTGGAGATATACTTTTCACAAGTATTCAGCCAGTTGGCATTACATACCTAATTCAAGAAAAACCTAAAAACTGGAATATCAACGAATCTGTTTTTTCAATAAGACCCAATCATGAGGTTATAAGCTCTGAATATGCCTATCTCCTGCTAGGTTCAAAAGGCATGAAAGCATTTACCAAGAACGCATCAGCTGGCAGTATTCACAAAGGAATACGGATAGGTGTTCTTAAAACATTCAAATTTGCGTTTGGAGGAGAAGAGATCATTAGGAAGTTCTCAGAGATTGTTGCACCTCAACTCGCATATATGCACAAAATAGAAAAAGAAAACCAAGAATTAATCCAATTACGCGACTGGTTATTACCTATGCTGATGAATGGTCAGGTAAAGGTGGAGGCTTCGGATCATGCTGACATCGAAGCTGCTTAACATTGAATATGATGCATCCACCCTTCGTGTAAAAAGCCGGGAAACGGCCACGCGAGAATTCAAGCAGATATATGACAAAAAGGAAGCCGCCGACTATCTCCGCGCTATGGCGGCCATGGCCAACAGTGAAGGTGGCGATATTATCTTTGGTGTGACAGACAGCCCCCGCACCATCGTCGGCATAGAAGAAGCTATGCCCGACGCTGCAAATTTCGGGAGTTCAGTGACACAGCACTTTGATCCATTTATCGACTTTGAAATTGATGAAGAAACGATCAAGAGTAAAAGAGTCGGCATCATTCGGGTGAGAGAAAGCAAGCAGAAGCCCGTGATCTGCAAAAAAGTGCGCACGATGAAGCGTATCAAAGGCAAAAAGGAAATAGATGAAACGGTTCTGGAAGAAGCTGCTATCTACTATCGCTACGGACCCAAATCATCCAAGATTCATTTCAACGATTTAGAGCGCTTGCTTAAAAACCGTCAAGAAAACGAGCTGAAAAGCATCCTCCAGAACTTTGAGATCATGCAGAAGATTGGCTTTCAGAATGTGGGGATCGTTGATGCCAGAACTAGCGAGATTGGCTCTGATGTCTCGTCGCTATATGTATCTGAAGAAACGGCAAAGAACCTGAACCTAATTAAGAAAGGTCAGCTGGTTGAAGATAAGAGCGCTGGATCGCCAGCCTATTACATTGTTGGCGAGGTGGAACTGAAGAAAGGAATTGAGGTTGCCATTCCCGATAGCGACAGGGTATTCCCGGATGAAGCAAAAACCAAGCTGGCACCAACATTCAAGAGACATTTTCCAGAAGTGTTTACAGGAAACAAGAACCTGACCAATGCGCAGCTGAAGCATATCGCTTGCTCATTGAAACTGAGAGATAAAAAGAACGATGGTAAGCACAACACTCAATATTGCTGCTATGACGCAAAAACCAGACGGTTCTTTTATCGCAATGCGTTTCTCAAGCTGATCGAGAACAAAATAAAGACCAGCAAAGCTGACATGGAGAAATGGCTTCAGGAGGCTTGAAGCGGCAACACGGGTTTGAATCCCGCAAGCGTCACCAAACAGTAAGTAAGTAGCATTTTCCGTTCGCCTGTGTTCGCCAGTGACCGCGGGCAACCGGCGAAAACGACAGCTGGAATGGTAGCAAAAGCTTTTTGGAAAAATTTAATAAATTAATAATATCAATAGGTTAAAGTGCCAGTTTTGATTCCGTAGGGCATGGGCGGTCAACCACGAACAATGGCGAATGTCCACGAACATACACGGAAAGTAAATTGCTTACTCCGTACAATTCCTAACTGGGATTTGAACTAGATAATCAAGCCATTGAAATTAAACAACTATAATATACATGAGCAAATATTTTGCTGCCATTCATACTGCTTTGTTGTACTCAAAAGTTATGTTTGTAAATAAATGCACTTCCTCAAATTGCATTTCCATCGTATTTTAAAATAGATACCTCACAAGACAAGATTATAAAAATGATTTATAGATATAAAATATTGATGTCAGTGGTGCAAGAATTAGGCGGGGATATTGCTGCGGATAGGTTGCATCAATTGCTATTTATCTTCTGTAACAAGTTCATTGAAAATAACCATTATTACGATTTTATTCCGACTGAAAATGGCCCTATTTCAATACAAGGACAGGAAGATAAGAACTATTTAATTAAAAAGAAATTTCTCAGTGAGTCTGATGATTGGGTTGCTTCAGATAGCACTAAAAGATTTGCTGTCGAACTTGATATGTTTGAGAAAATGGCTATCCAGAAGATGAAGAATCGTTTACAGGATGCTACCACCGAGGAATTACAGCAGCGTATCAAAGATAATTTCCCTGCTTATTTTGTTGGTTACGAAGATTCCAAAAATCTAAGTACACTATTTTGCACTATTGGTTACGAAGGCAAGTCGCCAGAAGTTTACCTTAACACTTTAAGCCAAGAAAATGTGAAGCTACTTTGTGATGTTCGCAAGAATGCTTATAGCCAGAAATTTGGCTTTTCTAAAAAGGAACTTGAAACCGCTCTTGCTAAGGTAGGCATTAAATATTTGCATATGCCAGAGCTAGGTATTATCTCCGAAAAACGGCAGAATTTAGACAGCAAGAAAGCGTATAATGAGTTGTTTGATGAGTATGAAAATACCACAATTCGGCAGCAACAAAGCAAGCTAGATGAGCTTGTTAAATTGCTGGAAGAACATAAGAGAATTGCTATCACCTGTTTTGAAAAAGATGTGTATTGCTGTCATAGGAGTAGGGTAGTAAAGGCTTTAAAGGTACGAGATGATTTTGATTGTCAGGTGAAAAATCTATGACGGTATTAGAAAAATCAAAAATTCTTATCACCGTTAAAACCTACCCAAACCTCTCCACAAAACATACAGAAACAGTCTGTACAGCTGGGTTTCGGGAGGATGGTTCGTGGGTGCGGATTTACCCTATTTCTTATCGGCATATGGAGAAAGGCCAAAAATTCGGCAAATACCAATGGATTGAAGCTGATATTGTTCGAGATACTCGAGATCCGCGTCCAGAGAGTTATAAATTAACTAGCGAAATCACCCCACTTAATCGAATTGATACAAAGAATCAGTGGTTAAAACGTAAAGATATTACGCTACAAAATGTTTATACCGATCTTGCAAAACTCATTGACGAAGCACGTGATATAAGTATTTCTACCTCACTTGCAGTTTTTAAACCCCATAAAATTATTGCATTTCATGTTGAGAAAGTTGATTCCAAGCTAGAGAAATCCATTAGCAAAAAGCAGCTAGCTATGCAACTGGACAAAAGTTCTGCGACAATACTTGCCGATAAAGTGCCTTATAAATTTTATTATACCATTATTGATGAAAATGGTAAGCGCAGCCGTATGCAAATTTTGGATTGGGAGATTTATCAATTATGCAGGAAGTTGATTAGAAAATATGGTCAGAAGAAGCATGTGATTTACACTCATCTCAAGGCTAAATATTTCGATGAGTTTACGGCCAAGCGAGATATTCACCTATTTCTTGGGACAAATAGATATTGGCATATCCGTAGAAGTAAAAACCCGTTTATGATTGTTGGCGTATTTTATCCGCCTAAAGATAATGAATAATATTTACAATACCACATTTTTTATTTTCCTATGTTCGCCTGTGACCAAGGACATTCGGGGTTCTTGGTAGCACGAATGGTAGCATGATTTCACATCTGAGATACAACTATCGTTATAATTCAATAGCTTATTCAATCAGTTTTGATCCCGTGGGGTCACCACTTCTTCCTCCCAGAAAGTCCACACACATCCATTATAATCATTGAAATTACTAGGTTTTTCCTCTATCTATTGTGCGTAGAGATACGATGTTGTCCAGCCAAGTAGCTACCAAAGCAGCAAAATCAATAGACTATCACATGGCTTGTATTACGGATCAATGCGCTGGTTAGTCGGTGAACAATCTCACAAAGAATTCGAACCAAAAATTTCTAAGTGACTTAATTGTTCTTATTTATCAAATCATCAGATGGTTTGTTTAGTATTTCCATCAAGATAGGATTTATATAAAAATTATTACGGCCAACTTTCATTGGGTAAAGTAAGTTCATATCACTTAGTTGCTTAAGATAAGATGAAGCAGTTCTTCTCTGTGCAATACCTCTATCGACCAAAGACTGGATTTTACAGTACGGTTGCTCGAAGATTACCTCCAATAAATCTTTTGAATAAACGTTACTTGGTAAGTGGATTTGCATTTGTTGTTTGTATTTCTTCATTGCATTTCTTATTGCATCAATACGGGCAATTGTTTCATAAGATGTACTCTCCACAGCCTTCAACATGTATATTATCCAATCCTCCCAGTTATTATTTTCTGTTACATTTTGTAATCCCTTATAGTAGGAGGTTTTGTTTCTAATAATATAGCTACTTAAGAATAGAACAGGCACATCTAGTAACTTTTCTTGCAAAAGGTATAATATGTTTAAAATTCTTCCGGTTCTTCCATTGCCATCAGTAAAAGGATGTATTGCTTCAAATTGGTAATGTAAAACCGCCATTTTAATAAGAGGATCAACATCATCATCTTCATGCATATACTTTTCAAGATTACTTAATAAGTTCATTAGTAAGTCATGACCTTCAGGTGGTGTATAAATTACTTCACCGGAAAGAGAAGAAATTTTGGTTCCTGGGGTTTTTCTTACTCCAGACTGGTTCTCCTTGATAATCTGAAATATTTCTACAAATGTGTTAATCCCTAGCGGACGTTCTTTCACCGAATGTACAACGTGCCACAAAGCTTGACGGTAACGTCTAACTTCTTTTGTATGTGAGTCTATGTTTTTACTATCTAACGCCTCTGCTTGGTAAAGTTTATCATTTGTAGTAAAAATATTTTCAATTTCTGAGCTATCTTTCGCTTCAAGCAGTACCAGACTATCTATTAACATAGATTGATTAGGCAATAAATTCCCACGTGTTTTTAATTGAGCTAATGCCTTATTAGCTTCTATAGCAACTTTTAAAGTTCTTTTTGTTTCCAAATCTTGATTTGGTGGCAAGATAGGCAGTTCATTATAGGGCTTATTTTTATCAAAAGTCATAAAATCTCCATATGTACATCAAATGAACATATCACAAAGATATGTGCAAATAAATAGATATTTTGCACATATTTGTAAAATAAGTGCATAGGTTGCACACAAATATTTTAACGTAAGTTTTTGGCGGCAACACGGGTTGGTGTCCCTAAATTGAACTTATTCCCTTCCGGCTTTTTTATAATCGTTTTAGCTTGAGATTATGAGCTATGATATTACAGAAATTCAGGAATTGAGAAGGAAAGTCAGTAAGCTGGAAGCTGCTGACCTCAAGTCCTATGAGGCTGCCCGAGATGATTTTATAATCAACTTTATGCCTCATACGACAAATCGCAGTAAAGATGCTGAACGTAAAGATTATCAATCATATATTGCAGATAATGAGAATATAGAAGCTGTTGAAATATATGAAGATATCTGGAGAAGCTTACTGCCAGATGAGCAATTAGCTATTGAGCATTTATATTTTGATGATGCGTATTTGGTTGCAGAAAATACAGGTTTTTACCGTGAAATTCATGCATATATTTATGCCAAAAATCTAGGCAATTCTGAGCTAGCAAAACAGCACCTTAAAAATGTTCTTTGGGAGGTTTTGTATAACTCTCTGCCTGATAAAAATTCTATAGAGTCAACCCTTCCGCAGCTATTTTATGACAAGATAAAACGTCGCAGAAAAGCACAAATGTTTATGCTTAATGGTCTTGGTATTTCAACTATTGAAATTCATACACCAGATTATATTACTGACCCGATTCGCCAGCAATATAACGCTATCTCACTGGAAGAATTACTTCCTGAAATTGTTTTTCCACTTGAAGAAAATGCTAAGCTGATTGCTGAAGAAATTCAGGAGATTAATTATTCTGCATTGCAGCAATTGCTTGGCAAGAAATCTATTATTTCGGAAGCAGAAACAATACCAGAAGCAACACAAGCTTTCGCTGAACTTTATATAAATATCATTGAAGATGGTACTCGTGACCTAATAACAAATAAGCTAGAGGAACTGGCTAAAAAAGGCAGAACGGAAGAAGAAATTATTGAACATATTGATCAAGAAATCGAGAAATATCAGGACGTTACAATTCCAAACAAAATGGATAGTTTAGCATCACACTTCAATGGAACATTAAGTCTTGTAAATCAGCGTGATGCAGGAATTACTCATTACAAATGGATAACAATGGGTGATGATAAGGTTCGCTCCAGCCATGCCGCAAATGATGGTAAAATATTCTCTTGGAATGATAGCCCTAAACCAGGCGAAGAACATAATTGCAGGTGTATCGCTGAACCTGTTGTTGAAGAGGTTGAATTAGCTGCCTATCGTGATTGGCGACAAAAAATTCTTGAAGGAAATAGAATACCTCCATTTGCAGGAGGAGGTGGTGGTGGAAGATCAAGTGGCAGGACATCAACGCATAAAAAACCAAGTAATAAGCCTTTCAAGAATAAAACTCCAAAAGATAAAGACTCAAGTTTTAGAAAAAGGAAAGGGCAATATTTTAATGAAAAAGATGGTTCTGTTTGGGAAAAAGATAATAGTCAACACGGAGGAAGCACTTGGAAAAGGTGGAAAAATGTGAAAGACTGGGAAAAAGGCAAAAAACCACAATCAATAAGACCTGATGGAAGTGTAAGGAAATAATTATGGATATAGTTAGTAAAGAATTATTTAATCAGATATGCGATAGGTTGCTCCAAGAGTGGCCAGAATCAATAAATACTAAAGAAAAAGATGTTTCCAGTGAAATCTCTGCACATATTCCTGAATTTGAGAAAGTATATGACCCTATAGAAGATAACTTACACAAAATTACCGAATTTAGTTATGACGATATTGAACAAATTGATTGGGCCATGCGCACAGTTCTTCACCTTGACGCAATAAAGCATGATGTAACTTATCCACATAAAGTTGACCGTGAAAAAGTTTTTAAAATATATATTAGAAATTTAGAAGATTTACGTAAAATGGGCGTGCTTGATTAGCATTGGCACAATAGAGGGCGTGAGTCAGTCAGAGATGATGGGAGTGTACGATGAAACTAAATAGAAAAATGTTTGATAAGCTATATGATAATATTTTAGCAAGGTGGCCTTCCTCTATCGACGTAAGTGACAAGACCCTATATGAAGATGGTGCAGCACTAATCCCTGCACTTAATGACATTCATGATAAAATATCTGAGAAACTGGAATCAGAACTCATGGATGACTCTATTCCTGATGAGTATTATCACTGGAATATGATGATTGACTGGGAAATTCGCGTTATTGTTAAGGAGAGTGCTAAGGTTTCTGATATAGTTTATCCATATAAAATAGATCGAGAAGAAGTATTAATGCGGTGTCTTGATAATGAATCCTTTATGTCATACTGGGTTAATAGTTAGTTATTTTAGTATACACAAAAGATATAGCGACAACACCAGTTCGACCATTTTGACAATCACACTACAAGGCACTATTTTTCGTCCGCCTGTGTTCGCCAGTGACCGCGGGCAACCGGCGAAAACGACAGTTAGAATGGCAGCAAGAATGGTAGCAAAATTTCTCAGCTAAATTTCAAAAAATAAATTATATCAATGACTTAAAGCTTCAGTTTTGATCCCGTAGGTCACATAAATCCACTATACTCATTGAAATTACTAGGTTTTTCCTCTATCTATTGTGCGTAGAGATACGATGTTGTCCAGCACCAAGACTACTTTCCAAGTATCTCAATATCAAATCCCTTTAGCTCTGCTAGGTATTCCTCCAAACTGACTAGGCCAACACAAGGGTGAGAGCCGATGAGGGAGAGTTCTCCTTTGGCTAATTTCTTGGCCAATATAATGGCGGGAACGGTGGGGATGTGTGGGCCGTCGCCATTTTTGGCAATGATAAACCATTTGATTTCTTTTGGCTCTCCGTTTGTATCCGTGCCATTGAGGATGATATGCATGCCGCCATCGGCAGACCCAACACGGTTAAACCAGTTGCTTATTTTCAGAAGTGGGGAGGCGAGTTTGGGCAGGTTGAGAGGGAGCCTCAAGCGCACCAGCCACGACATCAGCCACAGACCAAGATGGAGAACGGAAAGCTCCAAACCGGCAGAAAATCGGATGCTCTTTATGCCATATTTTGCAGGCAGTAAGTCAAGATCCGGTACTTCACAATTGGCCATCCAACGCTTGCCGAGTTGAGGATAGTTTTGGCGATAAATGTCCTGCCAGCCATAGGCGCAATCGTGTCCGGCAAAGGGTTTAAGCTTCTTACCAACATAGGTCATAATCGCCTGAGTGGTGGCAAGGCCGCGGGCGGCTTTTTGCCCGGGAGCAATGCCAAAAGTCAGTGAATCAATTTCTGAGAATTCGTATTTATACTCTTCAAGTACGGCGGATGACAATCCCGGAACGGTGCTTGCTCCACTGACGATGAGCAGATTCTTTTCCTTTGCTTTATCATCCAATGAAGTAATGTTACGCACAAAATCCCGCCCATCGGCCAAATCAATATAATGCACACCAGCTTCGATGCAGGTTTCAGCCACGCTATAGTCTGCATTCTGAAAAGGGCCGCATGTGTTGATCACCACAATTGGCTTTATGGATTTAAGTTGTTGGGATAGATTCTTATTTGCATCAAAAATAGCTATCTCAATAGAAGCTTCTGGATATTCTTTCTTTAGTTTTTTGGTGATAGTGGCGGCCTTTTCTTCACTACGCCCTGCGATGATAATCGACACCCCAGATTTAGCCAATGCCCGCGATATCCTTCCGCCAAAATT
The DNA here is from genome assembly GCA_030429625.1 of Alphaproteobacteria bacterium. Lineage (GTDB taxonomy): Bacteria > Pseudomonadota > Alphaproteobacteria > Rickettsiales > UBA8987 > JAUIFA01. Next base: position 291,462 of record JAUIFA010000001.1, read on the forward strand.
GCCATAACCACCAAGGATGAGGATTTTATTAGTCATCAGAATGTGTCCAAATAATCTTGTAGACGGATCTGAATGCTGTATGTCATCAACGCGATCCCTATTATGTATACAGAAGATGGTGCGCTAAAGGATTTGTATTTGATTTTAGTGTGGCACCCTTCTTTTAGTTCAAGCTTAATACGCTCTAATTGGGCTAAGATATCTTTCCAATAAGCAAAGGCTGCTATGTATGATAGAATAAATGCTATTGGGAAGGTAAGAAGCAATGCTTTTTCCGGTGTGGTAAAAATTGCGCTTCCTATCGATATAAACAATGCCCTAATTGCTGATGAAGTAACGGCATATTTCTGACAGCCCTTTTCTACAATAGCTGTGAGTTTTTTTAATCGTTTTTCTTTTTTAAGACTCTGCTTGTAGGAGAGTGACCTGTTCTTACATAAAATATTTGTACTTGTGCTTACTCGTGTAGAGCCTTGAGATTGTATAAGTGGTATACACATAACGCCCAATATAATAAATGGTATCAAGTCAACAAGAACATGCTCTATATTAAAGTAATATTCTAGAACAAGGTATAATATCAGAGCGACCCATATGGCTATTGATATAAAGCTTTGTAATTTTGTTTTATTCATATCTCCTTCCCACCAAGGATGAGGATTTTATTAGTCATTTTTATTCATTTATAAAAGCTATAATTATTAGATATGCGATAGGTATTTGCATAATAATTGCTGCCACCCATTTCCAAAATTTATAATGGTGTCGTTTAAAATGTACAAATACTACCAACATAAAAGCTGCAGCAATTGTTATGTATGTTAATATGTAAAATGGTGCACTCTCTGGCGAAACTTCAATAACAATAAAATTTCTAAGATTTATGTAATAAAATTCATTAGATAAATAACCCAATAAAACGCTAGCAATCAGAAAACAGGCAATAAAGAAAAAGAATACATGGATACAGTCCTGCATATATTTTAGAGTATTAATACTTTTTTCCACCCGTTTATTCAGATTTTTCATGTAGATACTAACGTTAGATTAAACTATGTCAAATCTTCAGGGTTTATTTTTGACATTGGTACGGCTGTTTCCATCACCATTTTAAATGCCAGCTCTGGATCAAGAGTATCTTTACCCATTTCAACAACTTGTTGTAATGCAAATCCAAATACCACAGGCCAGTGTATAGGGTTGACATTATTATCAACCAGAATAGGGAGTGTAACCGGCCATAAGTCTTTTACATAATTGATGGGCAAATCTGCTGCCTTATGATTGTCTGGCACTCTGGGGATGCCAAATTGATCCGTGCCAACGCTAGATGTTACATGTCCGGCTAATTCTGACATGTCTGGGAAGTTTTTTCCTCCAAGCTGTTGCACAGTACCGCCAACAAGAGAATATAAAGAAAGTTTTGCAGAAAAAACCGGTTCATTTAATAAGTCACCCGCAAAATATTTTTTACCATCTTGAGTGCGGACCACAGCAAAAGCAGCCTCTTCGGTTATTTTCCCGGTTTTAACCAACCCTTCCCTAATCGACATTTGGCACGAAAAACCTCCCAATGCAGCCAAAGAAGTAATGAGACTTTCAATATGCACACCTTTCTGATCGGCCATTCCTTTTATAAAACGATGAACAATTTCTTTCGCAATAATTTTAGGCCGCGCAAGAGGATCAGTCTTTTCTTGATTTCTAATAGCATTTTCCATTGGTGATTTCTTTGCATCTATAGCAGGCGGTTGGGAAGATTGCTTCTTACGACCAAAGGTTTTTTGAAACAATACCCACACACCAATAACCAAAATAAAAATATACATGGAATATCCCATAATATAATCTATCTCTCTCAATTTATATGCAGGAAGAGGGTTAGGCAGTAATTTTGCTGCTTGCATCAATTTTAGGGTTTTATCGTCTGGCATAGGATAGTAGCCTTCACCGCCCTTTATCGCCAATACATAACCATTATCCTGCACCCAAACACCCAGCAGAAAATACGTCGTCGTTATACGATGGGCGAGAAACAAATCCTCCCCTTTTGGGCTGGTTACACTGACATCTTGAAGAATACGTAATTCGTCTTTATTACCAAAATGCAGCCTTGCTGCGTGTGCTTCGGTTGCGGTTGAAAGGCACAATATCGCAACAAAAAATATAACTAACGGTTTCATAGAGCTTTTCCTAACGTTTTAAAAATATCATAAAAGGTTACTTCTTATTGTCAAACGACTTAATTTTGCGTGCTGTTTACCCAATCGAAAATGGACGGTTCTTGAGGAAACGTTCCGTGCCAGACGATTTGCTTTTTTTCTTCGTCCAGCCACGACAATATAAAGGTCATCTTCCTGCTTCCCTTGTTGGTAACAAGCTCTATCTCACAAGCGCGTTGCTTCTTTTTCGAGTCAAACGGCCGTTGCTCCAGAATTTTTATGTCCTGAATTTTCTGGTTCTGGTCTTTAAATTGTTTTTCCATACTATTTTTAAGGTCTGATAATAACCAAGCGGCAGATTTGGAATCGCATCTGGGCAATGTGGGCGGCTGGAAGGCAACAAATATACCTATTGAGATAAAGAGTATGATAAATAAGATAATTCTTCGTTTCATCCTTTCACCTCAAATGTGCCGCGATATTCATAGATTTTTCCAAATAATGGATGGGTGATGGTCATTTTCATGCGGAAGCTGTTGTCGCTGAGAATTTGCTCTTCCGCATAGCCACGCCCCAAGAACAGGGCAAGGGGAATGGGGATGTTCATGCCGGCCACACGCCACACATAGCCCCTGTGTTTGAGGGTAATTAGTTCCCCATCGTACGAAAATGCACAGCGCCAGCCGACCCCAAAGCGCATAAACTCGATGACCTCATTGCCACCGGCTGCCAACATCTTTGAACGAAAGATAAACGGCGCACGGTTAGCCAGATGAAATTCCCGCTGCAGGATAAAATCATCATTTTCCGGATTGCTCAAAAAATGCACCGTCGTGGGTATATCCTTGCCTTGATAAGGCACTAATGCGCCGGTGAGCTTTAAGATAGGGCAAAGTAATGTGATAAACCAACCAAAGACAATGTCCATCTTCCCATTCATTACGATTTTTTCATCACTAAACGGAGAAATAGCATAACGCTTTTGCATCAGAGAAGGCAGGCTTTCCCAACTCTTACCAAAAACAGATTTAAAGATTGGATCGTTACCCTTCTTCATAACCACCTCATTTAATCATGGGAATACGTAGCACTACAAACAACATGCGCCGCACAGTCTTTAATAGGGGATAGCATATCACGGCTATCGGCCGATATTTAAAAAAAGTAGTGTTGATATAATTTAATAGACCTTTTCTGCAGCCCAGCTGTGCTAATAAAGTCATGGCTTGGGCGGCATAATACAGTTTCCCCTGATGACGAATAACCAATCCTTTATTGATGTCCATGCCGGCCTGTGTCATTTCCGCCAGAATGGCTTGGTTGTTCTCACGGGCATCAATTTTCTTCAATTGGTTGGGATTTTCTTTTAGCTCATAGGCATCCACACAAGGAACGCATATCGGGCATTTGCCATCGTAAAAAAGCTCTATGTCTTGCTTGCTCATTGCATCCTCCGCTTAGCGATAATTAACAAGCTCTTGTCTTCTTTTGCGGTCATCGCCATCAAACATTTTAAAATGGCGGAACTTAATTAAGGCGCGCATATTGAAAAAATGCATGATACCAAGAATCACAATCACGGCACCGATCTTTGTGCTTAGAAACTCAATGGCCTGCTCCAAATTATGTGGCTTTGTGCCGTATTTTAGGGCCAATGTAACAAATCCGAAATTGATCAGATAAAACCCAACCAACAGCAAATGATTAATTGAATCAGCCAATTCTTCGTTTTTCTTAAAATTTTCTACCAGAAAAACACGACCGTTTTTGTGTAATGTGTTCCCGACATATAAGGTAATTAGAATACTCACACTCAGATAAATAATATAGGTATATACTAACATTTTTTGTCTCCCTTGATTTATTAGCTAAACATGTATATAATTAGCTATATAACTAAATATATAAGTAATTAGTTATTTAGTCAATAGGCTAAATACAAAAATAAGGATTTTTATGGAAAAAGTATTTCAGGCGCTGTCTTCAGGAATAAGAAGGAAGATATTGGCCTATCTTTCACATACCAGTATGACGGCTGGGGAAATTGCCCAGCGGTTTGATATTTCTAAGCCGTCATTGTCCAAACATTTGACCATTCTGGAAAATGCAGGGCTGGTGACGAGTGAAAAGAAAGGTCAGTTTGTGCATTATTCTCTGGTGGGGGATAACATTGTCAATACATTGACGGGCTTTATGCAAGAAGTTTGCCCCGTCGGCCGCCCTCTGAAGAAGGAAAGTAAGAAAAAAGCAGCAGAGAAGAAAAAATAGATGGACTACCTTTCTTGTTTAAAAAAAGTCCTGTTTATAAAGTTAAAGCTGTTAGCCATGGCACCTCTCCTAGTGTCTATTATAATTATCGCATTGCCTGTAAGTTGCATAATAAGGCAAGAGATTAATGATCGATATGACGAGGAAATTAAACAGGCCAATCGTAAGAGGGAGTGTAGCACTCCAGCGGACCCTATTAGAATCTCTATGAATGATGTTTTGTTTCATATACCTAAAAATTACCCGTTGACTATGAGTAGTTGGTGTAAAGGTTGGGGAACCGGATGTGACCCATTGCCTGCCAGAAAAGAATTTATTGAGAAGAATAACTCTAAAGTTTCTTTTGGTTATTGTCAAAACCCAGAAGATCCTCCTTTTATTCTTAGGGGTATTTTGGGTTTAAATTTTACAGATAAAAAGATTGTCAAATTTAACCTTACTGCTAATGAAATGCCTGACATAATCCATTATTTTAACCGTATAGAGATTAGAAGAGATCGTAATAACAAAAACATTAATAAGATAAAAGAAAACAGCGCACAGAGTGTGACATTATTTAATAATCCTGTTCAAATTGGTTGTTCAGAAAAAAATAATGGGCAAGGCGGGTGTTTTGTTCGAGCTTTTGTTGATGATGTATATTTTATCAATATATATTTTAAAGAATCAGAAGTACCGCCAGAATACCGGATTTCCTATATAAAAAATCTGGAGCAATTTCTGAGGGGGGTTATGCCAGATTATAAAAAATAGTTTTAGCTTTCTGAACTTTTTCTGAGAAAAATAAACATGGATTATCTGCTCCTTAAATACATCCACATTATCAGCTCCACGATTCTCTTTGGCGCGGGGGTGGGCAGTGCGTTTTATCTGTTTATGGCCAACAGGAGAAAGGACGTTGCGGGGGTATATTTTGCCACGCGTCATGTGGTCATTGCCGATTGGGTTTTTACCACGCCAAGTGTCATTATCCAACTCATTACAGGCATTGCGCTTGTCCATATAACAGGCGGTGAGTTGTTTGAGGGTTGGGTGTTGTGGGCGCTGATACTTTATCTCTTCGCCGGAGCGTGTTGGCTTCCGGTGGTGTGGATGCAAATCAAAATGCGCGATATGGCCAAGCACGCACTGGATCAGGGCACTGACTTGCCCGAGTACTATTGGAAAATGGATAAATGGTGGGTTATATTAGGCTCACTGGCTTTCCCCGCAGTGATGATCATTTTTTACCTGATGGTGTTTAAGCCAGAGTTATGATTTTTCAACAGCAGCGTACGAAAATACTATCGAGATGGGCTGGCAGATATTTCGTTTTCAACCCGTTGAGTAAAGGGAGAGTTTCTGGTAATCTCAGCCATTTCTTTTAAAAATCTTTGGGCGTTGTCCGGTGAGCTAAATCCCCTTTTTTGTTCGTCTGGCTGTGCTATGATCCATGTTCCTAGTGCCTTTTGGGCAATGTCATGAATTTTTTGTGCGCCTAGCTCTTCGAGTAAATTTGCCGCAAAAAATCGGGTTGCCGGTTGAAATGCGTGGTCTTCCATTCTCAATGCTTCTAACGCTTGGTTGGTTCGATCGTCATGATGTCCCATAGGACAGTCTGGCAGAGGAATTTTCCCCTTATATTGTTCCACCATGGTTGCAATTGGATCATCAATATTTCCGCCTTCTTTAACATGGCTTGCTGCCACAATGGCGGTGGCTGCCACGATGCTGTCCATATAGAGATTGCCGGTAGCGATATTGTCATAAGCGCGTTTTTCCATGTCTTTTAGACGATGTGTCTCAGGATAATCATGGGCGGCATGATAAATACGCATATCCGGGCTTTTGATTACAAAATTTAGAAATTTTACTTGTTTATCCGCCGCAGCAATCAGGCCATCCGCGCTGTTTAAATCCAGGCCGCTTTCGGCCAGCATCAGACGTGAATTAGTGTTCATTTCTGCATAAGGCTCATACTGGAAATTAGCAACATCACGATTAGCCAGGTCTGCCGATCCTAGCATGGTCAGCATGATATCCCTTTCAGAGAGTTTCTTCTCTTCAGGGAGTAATTTGCCAGCCTTTAAGAGATTTCTTTCAAGCTTCTCTAAGCTATCTTCTTTCCCAAAGGGAATGGTTGCCGCAATCAGGGTCATTTCTGTTAAGATCTCTCTTACATCTACATCTTGTTTGAAACGTTCAATACCATGCAGCAGGGCGGAAGCAAATTCATTACCGCCAGAAAAGGAGTTGTAGGGTTTATCAGGTGTAATGTTGAACACGGTGATGGCCATTTTAGCAATCAGATCTGTTCCTTGGTACCCCAGACGGTGGTGCGTGATATTGTCGACAGAAATAGTGCGTTCTTCGTCGTTAATATTTAGATATTCTTCAAGAATCTTTCGCGCCATAGGATCACTGATGACGCTTTCTCCTGGCTCGGTTAAGTGCATTTGTATTAAATCATGGCTCAGGCCGGCAACTTCCATAGAATTATTGAGTCTTGTGATTGCGCTCCTGCTGCGCTGGGGAATCTTTTTATCCAATAACACATGCAATTCTGGACTGATGCCTCCGCCCATTTCGGCATAATGTTTTATGTCGTGATATTTCCGCTCACTGCCGTGCCCAGTGCCAAAAATAATATTTTCTAAGGTTTCTGGATAATCCATATTTTTCCTTTTATCATGAACAATCAGTAAGATAATAACATGTAATGGTTAATATTATGTTAATGAGAATAGTGATTCGTATAATTTGTACTAAAAAATTATAAATCCGGTAAATTAAATCTTGTCTAACCAGGAAACATCTTATATGTATGTCGCTCCTAGCCATGCGCGGGTGTAGCTCAGATGGTTAGAGCGCCGGCCTGTCACGCCGGAGGTCGCGGGTTCGATCCCCGTCACTCGCGCCACTTCTTTACAGGTTCTTTTCCTCAAATTCACACAAATGGCTGATGTCACATTGGGTGCATTTTGGCTTGCGGGCAACGCAGACATATCTCCCGTGCAAAATCAGCCAGTGATGGGCATGCTCCTTCCATTTTGTCGGAATCACTTTTTGCAAGGCCTCTTCGGTAGATTCTGCTGTTTTTGTTTTCACTAAACCAATGCGGTTGCTGACACGAAACACATGCGTATCCACCGCGATGGTATGCACCCCAAACAGGCAGTTTAAAATCACCGCTGCAGTCTTTTGTCCTACGCCTGCCAGTGATTCTAGTGCCTTTCTATCGTTAGGAACTTCGCTGTTAAATTTGTCTACAAGATCCTGACTCATCAGGATAATATTCTTAGCCTTGCTGTTATATAAGCCAATGGTTTTGATGTATTGCTTTAGCCCTTCTTCGCCGAGTTTTAGCATGTCTTCTGGGGTTCTAACTTTCTCAAAGAGTGCTTTAGTCGCCTTATTAACGCCTTTGTCAGTGGCTTGGGCGGAAAGAATTACTGCCACCAGCAGCGTATAGTGATTAACATATTCCAGCTCGGTTTTTGGTTCGGGATCAACCGAATGCCAGTATTCAAAAATTTCATTTATAGTGTCTTGATTCATAGATTATTGAGCAATATTCCTAAAGTAATAATTTGTGGTAAAGTGATCAATGGTAAGAACAGCGCAATTTTCCACGATTTTGTGGTGTCCTTTAAGACCATAATTTCGGTATAGTCAGTAGAAACTCCGGCCATAAGGAAGGTAAAGCTATTGCCAGGCGCACCGGCACGGGTTAAAATATCTGCGGCAATAGGGGTCGATCCTTCGGAACATACCTCAATGATTGTGGCGGCGGTGACCGTTAAAACCAAACCCAATAAAGATGCGCCAAAATAATCACTAAACATATCGTCGTTCATAAAAACCCGTACAGCAGCGGCAATGACCACCCCAAAAAATAGCCATTTGATGATGATTTTTGAGCCTTTAATGCCTGAAATAGCAGTGTCTAGGATGAATTTCGGTGAAAAAGAGCTGTTTTTGAAGCCTTCTTTTGCTCCCTTCCAGAGTTTAAAATCCTCTGGAAGCTCTGTTTTATTCGGGTTTTTTGGCAAAACATTTCTTTGTTCAAATTGTTCAAAAATCAACCCCGTGATAATCGCTACCAGCATAGACAATAATAGGAAGGTGATCATCCAGTTAAAGCCGATCAATGACCATAAAATCAGGGTGAGTGAGATAGAATTCCATGGGCTAGCGATTAAAAATGCCATCACCTGACCCACCGAAACACCGCGCTCATAGAGCTTTGACCCGACCGCCAAAATCCCATGCGAGCATAAATCCAACAAAACGCCCGCTGCTGTGGCGCGCACCATGCCAGAAAACCCGCCATTTTTTCCAAGAGCAGAAATCACAAATTCACGGGGGATTTTGTCTAAAACACCAACAAAGAAAATACCTACAGAAAGTCCTAGCCACATTTGGTTTAAGAGGCCAAAGACACTGTGTGAAAAAACATCAAATTTACTGCCATCATGTTCGGCGTCAATCATTGCGGCAAAATAAAACAAGGCCACCACCGCCACCGATCCCCACAATATAAGGTCAGGGCGCTTCTTAGTTTTTTGACTTCCACAACAACTAGAATTATTAGCCATAATAATTGACTTCATAACAAGAAAATACGCACAAAGATAGACATAAAACCTTGCTAAAGTCAAAAATTACCAGTAAATTAAATAGAATGTCGTATAATTTTAATAAAAAATTAATTAAATTATAGAGACAAATAATATTTTTTATGATATAATCTATTAGTATGTTGTATTTTAAAAATATATTGAATTTTTCTGGCCATTAAAACGAGTGATGATAAAATATTATCCTAAAAATTATACAATCAGCTATTCGTTTATCTTTGCGATAACCGTCTGTGTCTGTTTGACTCCGGAACTGGCCTATGCCCAAGCGGTCATACTTGATAACACAATTGGTAATACATTATGCGATTTAATTGGAATGATGACCGGTTTAACAGGAAAGGTTATTGCCACTTTGGCGGTAATGTTTATTGGTATTGGCTCATTTTTTGGTAAAGCAAGCTGGGCATTGGTGGTTACCATTACCATGGGGATTGCTCTCATATTTGGTGCAAGGGATATTGCTCAGGGTTTAGGAATTGATGGAGCTTCTTCAATTTGTCCTGTCGATGCTAATCCAATTTATGCTGGAATTGATCTTGAGGTAGGGCATGCACTTTGTCAAATTGCGGCTGCTCTCGTTGGTTCAACTGGTAAAGCATTAAGTACGCTGGCAGTGGCGTTTGTGGCCATTGCTACCTTCTTTGGCAAGGCCAGCTACGCCATGTTGATTACCATAACGGTAGGTATCAGCACAATGTTTGGTGCTGGTAGTATCGTTCAGGCCATTGTGGGCAGTGAGGGATGGAATAGTCAGGAATGCTTACCTGCCCTCTAAAATTTATTTAATCTTTCAGTCGATAATAATAAATCAAAGACATAGGAATGGTTGAAATATACCATATACCAAGCCCTATCATGGTGAGCCATGGCTCGGTGAAGGCAAAGACCGCCAAAAGTGATACCAAAACCAGCACCAGAGAAGAATATTTTTTCATAATGGTGATTTTCTTAAAGGAGAAAGTGGGCAGGCGACTGGCCATCAACACCGCAATAAAAGAAGAATACAGCACCACAAATACCGGATGTGAGGTAAAAATAAGCGCGCTGTAAATATCGGTATATTCCTCACGAAAGGCAAAGTCTACCCCCATAGGGGCAAGAGTCAACATGGCTCCGGCAGGAGCAGGAATTCCCGTGAAAAAGCGCGCCGCCCATGCCGGTTTTTCTTCACCGTCCAAATCAGAATTAAAGCGCGCCAAGCGAATGGCACAACACACCACAAAAAACAATACCATAGCCCAACCAAACCCTTTTAACTGGTGTGTTGACCACAGATAGAGGATAAACGGTGGTGCTACGCCAAAATTGATAAAATCTGCCAGTGAATCAAGCTGTGCGCCAAATTTGCTTGTGGCGTTTAACATACGCGCGACCCGTCCGTCCAGCCCGTCAAAGATGGAGGCGATGATGATAAAAGCGGCGGCATATTTCCATTGGCCAATCATGGCAAATTTTATAGCAGAAAGGCCAAGGCACAATCCCATGATGGTAATCATGTTGGGGACCAATCTGCCAATGGATACAGAACGTTCTTCTTTCTTGGGCATAATATGAGCCTATGTTGATTAATCTGCGCGCGCAGTACGAGGTTTCTCTTTGCTTTTTAAATCGGCAACCACCGTTTCTCCACCAACAGTAATTTGACCCACACTCACCAAGGGGTTCACACCTTTGGGAAGGTAAATATCACAGCGACTACCAAAACGGATAATGCCATACCGTTCGCCGGCTTTAACTTCTTGACCTCGGCCAAGATAACATTTTATTCGACGTGCTACTAAACCAGCAATCTGTACAAAGACAACCTGCTTGCCATCCTCTGTTTCTAACACAACAGATTGGCGTTCATTTTCTTCGCTGGCTTTATCCATATCAGCATTGAAGAACGCGCCAGGGCGGTAGTGAACGGTAGTAATTTTCCCGTCAATGGGCACTCTTTGCACATGAACATTGAACACATTGAGAAAGATGCTGATGCGAGTTAACTCTTCGTCTTCCAACTCCAATTCTGCTGGAGGAGCAACTTTCTCAATCTTCTGAACCACGCCATCGCCTGTGGCAAGAATTAGCCCGGCTCTTTGTGGTGGATAGCGCACGGGATCACGGAAGAAGTAAGTGCACCACGCGGTTAAAACCACACCGATACACCCCAGAGCAGCAGCACCTACCCAAAATAGAAGTACGGTAACCACTAAAAACGCAAAGATAAAAATCTTGCCCTCATGATGGATGCGGAAGTCCATATCCATTACTGATCTTTTTACATCCAACATAATATCTTTTATATTATCCATATTCTGCCCTTGTATTTGCCCATATTTATCTGCAAATATTAAAATATTACTTATTGGTGTTTTAATAATGTAATTTATGGAAATAATAAAGAAGTAATTGTGAAAAAGGGCTATATTGTTGGTTGCTAAAGCCGATAAAGACCCTTAAGATTGCAGCTGATTTTAATTTTGGGAAGTGATAAATAATATGTCTGAGAAATACGATATAGCAATCATTGGTGGCGGCCCCGGTGGTTATGTTGCGGCAATCCGTGCGGCACAATTGGGCAGGAACGTTGTGGTAATTGAGGCCAATCATTTGGGCGGGATTTGTCTGAATTGGGGCTGTATCCCCACAAAAGCACTGCTGCGTTCGGCTGAGATTTACCATCTTATGAACCATGGTTCTGATTATGGCATCAAGGCAAAAGACGTATCGTTTGATTTTAAAAAGATCATTCAACGTTCGCGTGATGTATCAAAACAGCTTGCTGACGGAGTAACACACCTTTTGAAAAAAAACAAAGTGAACGTCGTTGATGGTTATGGAACTTTAAACGGTAAAAACTCCATCATTGTCCGTCAATCTTCTGACAAAAAGAGCAAAATAATTGCCGAGATTGAGGCCGATCATATCATTCTGGCTACCGGAGCTAGGGCACGCTCTTTGCCTGGTTTAGAGCCAGATGGTAAACTTATCTGGGATTATAAAACTGCTATGACCCCTGATAGTTTGCCAAAGTCGTTGCTTGTGGTTGGTAGCGGGGCAATCGGCATAGAATTTGCTAACTTTTACCATGCCTTAGGTGTGGACGTGACAGTGGTAGAAGTGGTGGATCGTATTATGCCGGTGGAGGATGAAGAAATATCCGCAATGGCACAAAAACGATTTGAATCTGCTGGCATAAAAATTAAGACGGGCACAACGGTCAGTGCCATTAAGAAAGGTAAAAACAATATTACAGCAACTCTTAAAAAAGATGAAAAATCAGAAGAGCAAAAATTTGACCGTGCGATTATGGCCGTGGGGATTGTACCCAACAGTGAAAATATCGGCCTTGAAACGGTTAATGTTACGTTGGATCGTGGGCATATTGTCACCGATAAATGGTGCATGACATCCGAAGAAGGCATTTATGCTCTCGGTGATGTTGCCGGTGCGCCATGGTTGGCACACAAAGCCAGTCATGAGGGAATTGTGTGCGTTGAAAAAATTGCTGGCAAGGGCGATGTGCATCCGATGAAAAAAGAGAATATTCCGGGATGCACCTATTCCAACCCACAAGTTGCCAGTGTTGGTTTGACAGAAAAACAAGCGCAAGAACAAGGGCACAGTATTAAAGTGGGTAGATTTCCGTTTATCGGTAATGGGAAAGCCATTGCGTTGGGAGAGCCTGAGGGGTTGGTAAAAACTATCTTTGATAAAAATACCGGTGAGCTGCTTGGTGCACATATGATTGGTGCGGAAGTTACGGAGTTGATTCAGGGCTTTGTCATAGGCAAAACCATGGAAGCCACCGAAGAAGATTTTATCCATTCAATATTTCCTCATCCAACATTGTCTGAGATGATGCATGAATCCGTGTTGGACGCGTTTGGCAGGGCTATACATTTTTAGTTGGACATGCTATTATGGCATAACTGGATGGAAGAGGATAAAATGCGCTATATTCATATTTTACTTATGTTAGTTGGGTTGTTTCTTTCCAATATTTCCTATGCTCAGTACAATTCTGGGGTAAATGTTGATCCTATGTGTTATAGCGACTGCCTAACAAGTGGGGTCATGAAGAGTCAGGCGAAGGGGGATGAAGGACAGTTGAATTATCTATGTTCTAAAAAATGTAATACCTACAGTAAATATGGGGATGACACATACAGTGATCAAGAAAAACAAGAGAATAAAAAAGATTACATAAAAGAATATGGTTTAGACTATGGGCAGGGTCACAATGTTGGAACGTATAATTTATACGGCAAATCTCTAGGTGATAAACCGCTTTCAGAGAAAAAACCTTACGAAATGACCCTAGAGGAATACGTAACGGAAAATCCTCATTCAGAATCCTATTACGACAGCATCAAAGCTCATCGTGAATGTTATAAAAATTGTTTGCGTGGGTATAATTATGAAGAATGTGATCGCAAATGTAATGCGCCGAAGCAGGACTGCATCATGAAATGCGTTAACATTGAAGAGAAACCTCAGCACATATGCCATGAGAGGTGCGGCAGTGACAAATTTTATGAAGAAAATAAAAAGAAATATGATTATAGAAAGGGCATGCCCATAGAATAGAAGGATGAATATGTTGATACGGTTGTTGGTACTGTTGCTTCTTTTATTTCCATTTGAGAGTGAGGCTTCTAAATGGGATTGTTTTTCCAATTGTATGAAGGGTGGAAAGAAATATCCGGCCGAATGCAATGAAAAATGCATAGAGCAGAATAATAAAATTCAAAGCCGACAAAATAGCTATGGCTATGGTTATGGCACTCAGGCGGGTCAATATAGCGGGGATGCCCGCTATCCTGATGAGAACGAACAGCGCCGTGAAAAACAACGATGTGTGTATGAGTGTATTTCTTCTGGTGGTAGTACGGCCGATTGTGATAGTAAATGCACTCCGCAGATCAATGGGAACAATTATGATAACTCTAATCTACCAGCGCAAGGGCAGTATTATCCCGACAACACGCAGCAATGGAATAACACTGCGCCCCAAAATGTTCCCTATGGTGGTTATCAACAGGGCTATGGTGGCAACATGCCTATGTCACCAAACGCTATTGGCACAGCGCCAGTGGGTGGTGGTGAATTTAACAATGTCGATTTTACATGCTTTAAGAGCTGCCGAATGCAAAATACCGATTATCAAACCTGCAAACAAATTTGTGCCAAATAAGGCAATATCAGATGAAAGAAGAATTACGACGCAAGCGCCACCCGGAAAAACAGAAAAATCCGGATCAGAAATCACCACCGCGGCCAGACTGGCTACGGGTGAAGGCACCCACTTCGCTGGAATATAAAGCCACTGAAAAGATTGCTAGGGAAAATAAGCTGGTCACGGTGTGCGAAGAAGCCGCTTGCCCCAATATTGGGGAGTGTTGGAAGAAAAAACATGTCACGGTGATGATTCTTGGCTCGGTGTGTACACGCGCCTGTGCCTTTTGTAATGTGGCTACGGGAAGACCAGATTTGCTCGATCCACATGAGCCGGATAATGTTGCCAATACAGCAGTGAAGCTTGGGTTGGAGCATATGGTGATCACTTCAGTGGATCGTGATGATCTGCCCGATGGTGGTGCACAGCATTTTGCCCAGTGCATTAAAAAAGTGCGCCAACGCTCTCCCAAAACCACCATTGAGGTGTTAACCCCTGATTTCCAGAAAAAAGGTGATGCGTGGCAGATTGTGGTCGATGCTAAACCAGATGTGTTTAACCATAACATGGAAACCGTGGCACGGCTTTATCCATCCATTCGCCCTTACGCTAAATATTTTGGCTCGCTGCAACTTTTGGCGCAGGCAAAGTTGCGTGATCCTGAAATCTTTACCAAATCAGGGATTATGGTAGGATTGGGAGAAACTAAGGAAGAGGTCTTCCAGATTATGGACGACATGCGCAGCGCAGACGTGGACTTTATCACCATTGGACAATATCTTCAGCCTACGCCAAAACATGCGGTGGTAGATCGCTATGTGACACCGGAAGAATTTAAGGAATACGAATCAACGGCACGCAAAAAAGGCTTTTTAATGGTTTCTGCCAAACCATTAACACGCTCAAGTTATTTAGCGGGCGACGATTTTTCCCTGTTACAAAAAGCCAGAAAAGCGCAATTGGCGGCAAAATAATTAACATAGTAATGTGCCCCAAATCATGGTATAATGTTACTGTTTTAAAGGGGATTATATGAAAAGAAATTCAGGCTTTACACTGGTAGAACTCTCTATTGTTTTGGTTATTATTAGTTTGATTACTGGAGCAATTGTCTCTGGTAGAGAAATGATCCACACGGCGCGCTTGAACAGTGTGATGGTAGATTTTAATAAATACCAAACCGCCTATAATACTTTCTCCGCCAAATATGATGCCTTGCCGGGGGATTTTGATGAAGCGTCGGATTATTGGCCGGGGGAATCCTATGATGGGGATGGGAACGGTTATATTTGTACATTTGCGGGTGATGTGTCTACATGGAATGAGGCTGTAAACTTTTTTAATCATCTTTATCAAGCAGGGATGATAGAGGGCTATTACAAAAGATGGACAGGTGCGTTTCTGCCTGCTGATAAAGACAATCTTATTCCAAGTAAGCAAATTGGTCGCTCTGCCTTTTACCCGTGGTGCGCTGGGCTGAAAGTGCTTTTCTTTACGGGGGCAAGCCACGGTTTATATACTGCCGCAGATGGCAATTATATGGTGTTTGGTTATGATTGGGTTAATGGCGCAAATTTTGTTGATAACCCACTTGCCCCCTCTGAGGCAAAAATGATTGATAAAAAAATGGATGATGGTAAGCCGGGCACCGGGAAAATGGTGGTGTCGGGTAGCCCTATTCCGGCTTCGGCTTCAGGCAATTGTGCTTCCAGCCACTTGATTGGGGACATTGACACGGCCACGTATAACGTAGATGATAGTTTAGAGGATCTAATAGGTAACCCCATTAAATGCCGTCTTGGTATGGCATTGGATTAATATATGAAAAAAGCATCAGGTTTTACATTGGTAGAGCTTTCTATTGTTTTAGTAATTATTAGCCTTATTACTGGAGGGATTGTTTCCGGTAGGGAAATGATCCATACCGCTCGTTTAAACAGCGTGATGAACGATTATATTAAATACGAAACCGCCAACAACATGTTTCAAGCCAAATACGATGCCTTGCCGGGGGATTTTGATGAAGCGTCGGATTATTGGCCTTCGGACAGTTATAACGGAAATGGCGATGGGCTGGTGTATGGCGGGACAGAAAGAACCCTGTTTTTTAACCAACTGGCATTGGCAGGTTTTATTGAAGGAACCTATGATAGGACAAAGCAATTGGCTGTGATAGGAACAAGTCGTCCGGAAATGGCTCTTAAAGGTGTGGTGCCTACGGTTTTTAGTAGTGAGGCGCGGTATGAATTCACCAACACGGTGGTGGCAGGCTGGGCGTACGAGTTGTTGCTGTACAGCACGTATGAGGATTACGATGCCTATATTATGACCCCGGCAGATGCCAAGATGATTGATAAAAAAATGGACGACAGCATGCCTGGTACGGGAAAAGTGGTTGGTTATGGTAAACCTGGTCAAGCCTGTGCCGATAGCCATGCTTTGGGTGATATGTTAACCGCTGTTTACGATGTGGGTTCCAGCTCCAAAGCTTGTTCTCCCCTATACCATATGGATTAGGTATGCTTGGCAATGCCGTGATAGAGATGCACCATAAACACGGTGGCCAAAATGGGCGTGATCAAATTGAGGATCGGCACCATAAAACTGCCAATGATAATTAGTCCACCCATAAGCAGTTTGGTGCGTTGGCCTTTGCGTAATTGGCGCATTTCTTTGTGGTTATGGTAACGCAAGGCGATGATCTCAAAATATTCCCTGCCATAGAGATAACCATTAACCACAAAATATAGCACTTGTCCTAACACCGGGAACAGGTAAAATGGAAAGATTAAAATATTGAGTATTAAACTAACCAACACAAATTTTATCGTCGGGTAAATAATACGCCAAAAACTGGCCTCCCGCACCTCTGAAGCATCCAAATAATGTTTGGCCTCCATGTGAGAAGCAACTTTATCCAAAAATAACAGGCTGATAAGCGGAAAGGTTAATGGAAAAAGAAAATAGCCGATAAAGATAGCCAAGGCTGCTCCCAGCCAACCAAACAACCAGTCATAAAGAAATCCATACAGATATTGCTGGGCAAGATGGTCAATGGCAGCCACAAACGCCCCAAAAAATAGCAGGCTGATCAGGCTGCAGAGAAAGACAATCTTCCAAAAATAACGGTCTTCCAACGCACGGAGGGATTTTGCCAGTGCCTTAATCATAACTCTTTATGACTTCCATCACATAAGGGCGGTGTTTTTGATTTGTGGCACCAACAAAAAGATACAACTTTGTTAGTCTCGGCTTCATAGCGCACCGGGTTAAACTCACTACCAGAATGTGATCCGTCACAAAAAGGGGCGTTTTTGCTTTTGCCACAGGCACACCAGAAATAGGTTTTTCCTGCTTCCACTTCCACCATGTAATAGGCTTTTTCTGGTGGGGATTTAAGTATTTTGCTCATAATATGCTTTCCATTACCTGTGTTACTTGTTAGAAGATAGACATACTATAATTATAAAATATAACAAGATGTTTACAGGCATTATTACAGATATTGGCTCGGTCAAAGCCATCACCCCACGGGAAAATGGACTCTGTGTAACCATTGCCACTGCCTATGACACGCATAATATGGCCATAGGATGTTCCATTTCCCATGATGGTGTGTGCCTCACTGTGGTGGAAAAAGGTGAGGGTGAATATAAAGTAGACGTGTCGGAAGAAACGCTCTCTTGCACCACGTTGGGTCATTGGCAGAAGGGGACAAAGGTGAATCTCGAACATGCGTTGAAAGTAGGCGACGAACTGGGTGGTCATATGGTCTCTGGCCATGTGGATGGGTTTGGTGTTGTTAATGATATTGTACCAGTGGGCGATAACATTACATTAAAAATCACCGCGCCTGAACAATTAAAAAAATACATTGCTGCAAAAGGCTCTATTACGGTCAATGGAGTTTCACTAACGGTTAATAGGGTGGACGGTAATAAACTCGAACTTAACATCATTGCTCATACCTTATCCCAAACCACATTGGGGGATTTGCAAATAGGCGATAAGGTCAACCTTGAAATTGATATGGTGGCGCGTTATGTTTATCGGCTTAATCAATGCTCTTAATGGTTGAAATATAGGATTCTTTGCTCTATGGATAGCCACCGCAATAATGTGCAGGGAACAAAAATATGTCACTAAGTTCAATTGAACAGATCATTGAAGACGCCAAAGCCGGCAGAATGTTTATTTTGGTGGATGACGAGAATCGTGAAAACGAGGGTGATCTTGTGATGCCAGCACAGTTCTGTGACGCGAATGCGGTGAATTTTATGGCCAAGCATGGGCGAGGGTTAATCTGTCTGACGTTGGACAAACAGCGTGTAACCAAGCTTGGTTTGAGTTTGATGGCGCAGCATAATAAAAGCCGCCACCAAACGGCTTTTACTATTTCCATTGAGGCGCGTGAAGGGGTATCTACCGGTATTTCTGCAGCGGATAGGGCGACAACCATTGCCGCGGCGATCAACCCTGAAAAAGGTGCTGAGGCAATTGTTTCCCCGGGGCATGTATTTCCACTCATTGCCAAAGATGGTGGGGTGCTTGTACGTGCAGGGCACACGGAAGCGGCGGTGGATATTTCCCGTCTTGCAGGGTTAAACCCATCGGGAGTTATTTGTGAGATCATGAACGACGACGGTACCATGGCACGCTTGCCTGATTTGATAGAATTCGCTAAAGAGCATAAGCTGAATATTGCCACCATTGAGGATCTGATTGCCTATCGTCATAAGAACGATACATTGGTCAAGCGTGAAATAGAAACAGTTTTCCACAGCCATTGGGGTGGTGAATTTAAAATGATTGTCTATTCCAATACGGTGGAATATGCCGAGCATATTGCGCTGGTTAAAGGCGACATTTCACCCGATAAACCAACATTGGTACGGGTGCATGCGTTAGACGTGTTAAGTGATGTTTTGCAGGATGCTGATGTGCCAGCGACCAAACAACACTCCATGCAAATGATCGCCGAAGAAGGCGGTGTGTTGCTGTTAATTCGTGAAACCAGTCCAACAGCTATCACCGAGCGGATCAAGCGCAAACAGATAGAAGAAGGTGCCAGCCATCCGGATAATAATATTCGTGATTATGGAATTGGCGCGCAGATATTGCTGGATCTTGGGGTCAAAGAGATGACGCTTATTTCCAACTCAGAACGGCCTATTGTGGGTCTAGAAGGATACGGTTTAAAAGTAGCCGGATATAGGAAAACAACAGAGTAAAAGATGACCAATATTTTAATTGTAGACGCACGATTTTATGACGACATTGCTGATGAGTTGGTCAAAGGGGCAACCACAGAGTTGGACAGTAGAAACATCACTTATGAGCAGGTTTCTGTACCCGGTGTGTTTGAAATTGCCCCAGCAATAAATTTTGCCCTACAAAGTAACAAATATGATGGCTATATTGCCTTGGGGTGCGTCATTCGGGGGGAAACCAGCCACTATGACTATGTGTGCAACGAAAATGCGCGGGGGCTGACCCAGCTTGCTTTAGAAAAGAATGCTGCCATTGGCTACGGCGTATTGACCGTGGAGAACAGAACCCAAGCCTTGGTACGTGCGGAAGTATCCAAGAAAAACAAAGGGCGTGATGCGGCCATTGCCTGTATAGAAATGGTAAACATGAAACAAAAATTCGGTGTGTAAATAAATATGGATCAAGAGACAAAAGACAAACTGCTGGAACGTAAATATATGGCCAGAATGATGGCCGTGCAAGCGCTCTACAGTCAGGAAGTGTTGGGAGAAGAACGAAAAACCTGGGATTTTGACAGTCTTGATGATGAGCTGATTGACTATTTCCACAATCAGGCACGTGGTAAAGAAAGCGATAAAAAAATTGAT
Organism: Alphaproteobacteria bacterium; assembly: GCA_030429625.1. Taxonomy (GTDB): domain Bacteria; phylum Pseudomonadota; class Alphaproteobacteria; order Rickettsiales; family UBA8987; genus JAUIFA01. Next base: position 311,533 of record JAUIFA010000001.1, read on the forward strand.
AAGAAGTTCTTTAAAGTGATCACGGAAGGTGCTTCGCTAAAGTCCTCCGATTTAGACAACATCATACTGCAATATTTTGATGACGAATGGAATCAGAATCGTCTAGGGCCATTGTTAATGTCCATCCTGCGTCTGGCAACTTTTGAGATTACACAACAGGATACCCCAGCACGCATCGCCATTAGTGAATATATCAATATTGCGGATGATTTCTTTGATGAGGATGAGGTCTCCTTTGTCAATGCGGTGTTGGATAAGGTTGCCCGCAATTATACTCATAAGCAGAGCTTCAATGAGATTGAATCTCGCCAGAAAACAAAGAAAGATTATAGTAAAAAAGCCCCTATTGTGGTTAAAAAAGCCAAAACCATCAAAATAGAAGGGCAGAAACTCTCACTTAAAGACAATAACAGTCCAGAATAATATACATGAAAGAATTCAAGCGCATAGATCGTTTTCTAAAGCCGCTGGTGATCGACAATCCACCTGCGTTAAATTTAGAAGATGATTGTGCTTTGCTGCCTTATACGGAAGGCAAGAAACTGGTAGTGACCAAAGATGCCATCGTAGAAAATGTACATTTTCTACCCAATACTGCCCCAAAATATCTGGCACGAAAACTCTTAGGGGTCAATCTTTCTGATATGGCCGCGCAAGGTGCAACACCGCTTTATTATTTTATTGCCGCCTCCTTGCCCAAATCCACAACAGAACAATGGTGGCAGAATTTTACCGATGAATTGCACCTTATTCAGCAGGAATATGCGATAGTACTCACCGGTGGGGACAGTGTCAGCCATGATGGGGATATGTTTTTCTCTCTTACCATGATTGGGGAGGTGGATGCGGATAAAATTTTATACCGTAACACGGCAAAAATTGGGGACAATATTTTTGTCAGTGGCACGATAGGCGATGCCTATCTCGGGCTACAAATAGCAAAAGGTGAGATAAAAGAGGACGATGCATTTCTCAAAGAACGCTATCATGTGCCCCATCCACGGGTGAGTCTTGGTATTAAACTAGGTGGTTTAATAGACTGTGCTACCGATATTTCAGACGGTTTATTAGCCGATCTTGGTCATATTTGTGACTGTTCCAAGGTAGGAGCAGAAATAGAGCTGGAATCTATTCCCTTATCGCCTTCCGCAAAGCAAACGATAGAAAAATATTCCATTGATCTACGGGAGTTAGTCAGTGGTGGTGATGATTACGAATTGCTTTTTACCGTTGCTCCGGAAAATGAAGAAAAAGTGGAGAAAATAGGGAAAGAGTTAAACCTTGCACTGACAAAAATTGGTTGTATAACTTCTTCTAATAGTCTGAATCTAAGGGATAAAAATGGTGAGGGTGTGGCTATTGGCCAAAAAGGTTACGAACATAAATAAACTACCTGTAAAACAGGATGTTAGTAATTATTTCCTGTTATTCTGGTAAAAAAGCAATTTCTTAACCACCTGTTAATCATTTTCTGCTATAATTAAAGTATTAGAAGGAAGGAAATTAGGTACAATATGAAAGCCATAATGGTTACATCCTTTGCTCTGTTTGTTACCAGTTGTAGCTATATGCAGCAGGATTATTTTAAAAGTAAAGGCCGGCATAGCTATTTTTCCGGTCAGCCATTATTTATGGCTAATTTGCCTCAGGGGGATGACAGTTACAGTCAGGGTGTCCGTGATGGTTGTAACACCGCTGTTGGGCAAATCGGTTCGGGCTATCTACGTTCGTTTGGGATGGCGTATGATCCCAATCGTGGTCTGGAAGATCAGGATTATTATATGGGATACCGTATTGGGAACAACTACTGTACCTATTATCTTGATCCTGATCCTCTATAAAAGTGGGTGTATAAAATGAAATATATTGTAAACATATCTATTGTTTTTGTTCTTATTTTTAGTCTTTCCGCGTGTACGGGTAGAGATGGTGCGTTTGATTTACGCAAGCCATATTCTTTGGATTTAACCCCACCAGAAGGCCCATACGAATATGAAGAGGGCTGGAGCGATGGTTGTGAGAGTGGGATGAGTGCCTATGCTGGTGCATTTTATAAGCTTATCGGCTCTTTTGAATTACGGATGAAGCCAGATCTGCGTAGCAATAAAATGTACTATCAGGCATGGAAAGATGCTTTTCTTTATTGTGCCACTTATTGGGAGGCAGTGAATAATGATAAAATCTAAAAAATTATTCATGCTGATATGTATTTTGTTGCTGAGCTCAACGGGATGTACCGCAGGGCCTCCTTGGCAACAATGGATGTTTGAGGGGCCTCCTCCGGGCAGGGAATATCACCCGCTATATGTTGATGGCTGGGTTGACGGTTGTGAATCGGGAACCTCTGCCACGGCGAACCCTTGGTATAAAATGCAGTATAAGTTCCGTCAGGATCCTATAAAGGCGCAAAATAAGGTATATTATAAGGGGTGGAAGGATGCATTTAACTACTGCAACCGTTACATCTACCAATATAAAAGAAGAAGTACATTCTAAGGAGTTTTTTGCAAGAAGATGCGTGGTTTATTTATAATCATTTGTATGTTATTATTAGTCAGCGGGTGCAGCGTGGTGGATCGTATCGTAACGCCTAAGCCTTGGGGCTTAGGGGATACGCCAGAAGGCTCTGAAATCTTCCAGAAAGGTTGGAATGATGGTTGTAATAGCGGACTGCATGTTTACGGTACGGCAAGATATCGTGCAGCGTATGATTATTATCAAGACCCTGAACTTCTGGAAAATCAGGAATATTATCGTGCTTGGAAAGATGCGTGGACCTATTGCCGTTGGTATGCGTGGAACTGGGTGCGGCCGTTTAGTAAATAGGTGGAGAGTATGAAAACAATAAAACAGACATTGATGGTGATGACGCTTTTGGTGCTGTGTGGCTGTAATCCCTTTGGTGGTGTGGCCTTTACTGGCACACCAGAATGGACATACATGCCGGGAGATGAATATCCTGAGGAATATAAATTGGGTTGGAAACATGGGTTGGAAAGTGGTCTTTCGGTCTATGGTAATACGCTCTATAAAGCGTCGTATAGTTATCGTCAGGACATAGACATGATGAAAAATGCCACCTACTCTAAAGCGTGGGTAGATGCGTTTAACTATGGTCGTGCCATTTCTAACAAATCACTAGTTGAGGGTATGTGGTGGAGTGAAGGCTTTAAACCCAATTCTGCGTATAACCCTCTTGGTTCTGGTGACACGCGTGATCCCAAAACGGTGCACGAAGATTTGGGGCTAGAATTTTCGATCTTTCAGGGGTTAAATACGCCTGGATGGGGTGAGCACACTTGGCACGATACGGATGAAGTAGGCGATTGGCTGGGTCGTTCCGATAGTGAATCGAGAGACTGGTTAGGTCGTACGCCTGCATATCAGTAATCATTACAATATAAATTTGCTTAAGTCAGATTCACGCGTTAATTCGCCAAGCTGGTTCTCAACATACTCTTTGTCGATCGTAATCTCTGCAGGGCAGTCATCCCCCGCACTGTAACTTATTTCTTCCAGCAGTTTTTCCATGATTGTATGCAGCCGACGAGCACCAATATTTTCTACATTGGTATTGACTTCTGTAGCAATTTTGGCAATTTCTTTCAGGCCGCAATCGGTAAATTCCAGTGTTACCGATTCTGTGGCCATCATTGCGGCATATTGTTTGGTCAGGCTGGCTTCGGGTTCATCAAGAATGCGTAACAAATCCGCTTCGCTTAGTGATTCAAGTTGCACACGGATAGGCAGTCTTCCTTGCAGCTCAGGCAGTAAATCAGACGGTTGGGCAATGTGAAACGCCCCGCTGGCAATAAACAGAATATGGTCGGTCTTAATCTGACCGTATTTGGTGGAAACCACTGTGCCTTCAATGAGTGGAAGAAGATCCCGTTGTACACCTTCGCGGCTGACTTCTCCCCCACGTTTATTATCACTACGCACGGTTATTTTATCGATCTCATCTAGGAAAACAATCCCATCATTTTCAACCATTTCCAAAGCTTTCTGGTTGATTTTATCGGCATCAATCAATTTATCGCTTTCCTCTTCCATCAGTACTTTATGGGCTTCATCCACCGTCATTCTGCGGGTTTTTGTTTTGCTGCCAAAAGCATCACCCAACATATCACTGAGATTAATCATCCCCATAGAACCGCCCGGCATACCAGGAATATCAAGCATGTTCATGGCATTGCCGCTGTCTTGCACCTGAAGCTCGATTTCTCTGTCGCCCAACTCGTTACCACGCAACATATTAAGAAATTTGTGGCGTGTGGTATCGCTGGCATCATCACCCACCAGCGCATCCAAGACCCGTTTCTCGGCATTTTCTTCAGCTTTTTCTTTTACTTCCTGGCGCATTTTTTCCCGTACCATGGAAATGGCTTGTTCGGCCAGATCACGGATAATAGATTCTACGTCACGTCCCACATAGCCTACCTCGGTAAATTTTGTGGCCTCTACTTTGATAAACGGAGCGTTGGCCAGTTTTGCTAAGCGGCGGGCAATTTCTGTTTTACCCACACCGGTGGAGCCAACCATTAGAATATTTTTTGGCACAATCTCATCACGCAAATGTTCATCAACTTGCTTGCGGCGATAGCGGTTGCGTAAAGCAATGGCAACGGCTTTTTTTGCTTCATGTTGACCTATAATAAAGCGATCGAGCTGTTGTACAATTTCTCTTGGAGTCATGCTTTGCTGTGATTCTGTCATGCTTATTTTTTCCCAATTTCCTCAATGGTAAAATTATGATTGGTATACACACAGATATCTGCGGCAATGTTCATAGATTTTGTTGCAATATCTAGGGCTGTTAAACCTTTTATGTCAATCAATGCTTTTGCGGCTGAAAGGGCATAATTTCCTCCCGAGCCAATGGCTACCACATTTCCTTCTGGCTCTAATACATCACCATTGCCGGTTAATACCAGTGTTACATCTTTATCTGCGACAATCAGCATGGCTTCAAGTTTTCTCAGATAGCGATCTGTGCGCCAGTCTTTTGCCAGTTCCACACAAGCACGGGTCAGTTGCCCGCGATATTCCTCCAATTTGGCCTCCAAACGTTCAAACAAGGTGAGTGCATCAGCGGTGGAGCCAGCAAAGCCAGCCACAATGTCGCTATTGGAAAGTTTGCGGATTTTTTTAGCGTTTCCTTTCATGATAGTATCGCCCACCGACACTTGTCCGTCACCAATAATTACCGCCTTTCCTTCCTTACGGACGGCCAAAATCGTCGTTCCGTACCACTTATTTTCATCTCTGTGCATCGCAATTGCCTATTGTCAGTTTCAGATATAAGCTATATGTAGTATAATTAAGATTATTTTCAAGTCTAATGGAGAAAAACATGCGTACCGCATCCATAGAACGTAATACCAAAGAAACCAAAATCAGAATCGAGTTGAACCTTGACGGCACAGGTGTTTATAATGTTTCCACCGGAATTGGTTTTTTAGATCACATGCTGGAGCAATTATCCCGCCACAGCCTGATGGACCTTAAAGTTTTGGCAGAGGGGGATTTGCATATTGATGGTCACCACACGACGGAAGATATCGGCATTGCCGTTGGCCGCGCGGTCAAAGAAGCCTTGGGTGATCGTTGTGGTATCACCCGCTATGCCAGCGCCCTTGTGCCGATGGATGAGACATTATCACGTGTGGCGTTAGACATCTCTGGTCGTCCGTATTTGGTATGGAACGTAGATTTTACCCGTGATAAATTGGGGGAAATGGATACAGAATTGTTCAAAGAATGGTTTGAAGCTTTTGCCGGTGCTTCGGGGATTACGCTACATGTTGAAAATCTTTACGGCATTAATAACCACCACATTATTGAGTCTATTTACAAGGGCCTTGCCCGTTCCTTACGCACTGCGATGGAAATTGATCCGCGAAGGGCGGACGAAGTGCCCTCAACAAAAGGTACATTAAACGGTTAAAAACGTTGAATATAAATTTATAAAGACTATAAGCACAGCATGTTTGTAAAGAATAAGATTCATAATATATTTATTAATCCCAAGGATGAAAATCCTTTTCAAACGGCTATTATTGTGCCGGAAAGTTTTTCGTTCTGGGCGTTTATTTTTCATTTTCTCTGGGCGTTGTATCATAAATTATGGTTTCTTTCAGGGGTGATTGTGGCTTTTTTTGCTGTTGAAGTGGCGCTGTTAAATTTTGGCATTATCAATGTGGCCATCTCAGAGATAACCCGTATTGGATTTTTAATTTGGTTGGGTTTTGAGGCTTCGGAATGGCGCTGTGAAGCGGCGCGCAACAAAGGCTACATCCTTTACGACGTGGTGTATGCGTACGATGAGATTTCTGCGCGCCAACGGTTTATGGATTTAAATCCTTTGCCTTCTGTGGGAAGTCTATAGATGAAGGTGGTAATCATTGATTATGGATCGGGTAATCTTCATTCGGCGGCGAAGGCCTTTGAGGTAGCGGGGCAGATTTCCGGTCATGAGGTGGTAGTTAGCTCCGACATAAAAGACATACAAACCGCCAGTCATATTGTGTTGCCCGGTGTAGGGGCGTTTGGCGATTGCATGAATGCCTTGTCTTCTATCGATGGAATGATTGAAACTTTAGAAGAGGCGGTATTGGAAAAGAAAATCCCTTTTTTGGGGATTTGTGTGGGCATGCAACTTTTGGCAAGCCAAGGTTTGGAACATGGCGAACATGATGGGTTGGGGTGGATTGAAGGCACGGTGATTCCTATTGAACCGGAAGATGATAGTTTAAAAATTCCTCATATGGGATGGAATGAGCTGGAAGTCTATGGGTCACACCCGATTGTTGCAGACATTAGCGAAAACGACCATGCTTATTTTGTTCACTCCTACCATATGGATTGTGCCGACCACAGCGACATCATCGCCCATGTGGGCTATGGCGATAAGCTGGTAGCGGTGGTAGCAAAAGACAACATTATGGGGGTGCAGTTTCACCCCGAAAAAAGTCAGAAAACTGGCTTTAAAATCATCCATAATTTTTTAGCGATGGAATAAACAATGATTATTTACCCCGCCATTGATTTAAAAGACGGAAAATGTGTACGGTTGGTGCATGGTTATATGGATCAGGCCACCGTGTTTTCTCACAGCCCTGCCGATCAGGCTAAATTGTTTGAATCTCAGGGGGCAGAGTGGATTCATGTGGTGGATTTAAACGGTGCTTTTGCCGGTAAGCCGGTGAACATGGAAGCGGTGCAATCGATTCTGGAGGCAGTGTCGGTGCCGATTCAGCTTGGTGGCGGCATTCGTGATATGCAGACGATTGATAGCTGGATTGAAGCCGGAGTGCAAAGGGTGATCTTGGGGACGGTAGCCTTACGCGATCCCGATCTGGTCAGGCATGCCTGCAAAAAATATCCCGGCCAGATTGCTGTGGGTATTGATGCACGTGACGGTGTGGTAGCGGTGGAAGGCTGGGCGGAAAAATCAGAATTAACAGCCTTAGAGCTAGCACTAAAATTTGAAGATGCCGGTGTGGCCTGCATCATTTTCACCAATGTTAACCATGATGGTGCGATGGGTGGGGTAGATCTGGAAGGTACAAAATCCCTAGCAGAAGCTATTTCAACACCTGTTATCGCTTCGGGCGGTGTTTCTTCCATCGAAGACTTAATCGCATTAAAAGAGGCTGCGCCTTCGGGCATTTCCGGAGCTATCTCCGGACGCGCTATTTACGATGGGGCAATCGATCTTAAAAAAGCCATTGAGGTGTTAGGGTCATGCTAAAAACCAGAATCATTCCTTGTTTAGACGTGAAAGATGGCCGCGTGGTTAAGGGCGTGAATTTTGTGGATCTGGTCGATGCCGGTGATCCGGTAGAACAAGCCAAACTTTACGATGAGCAGGGTGCGGATGAATTATGTTTCCTCGACATTACCGCCACCAGTGACAATCGTGGCTTGATTTACGAGGTGGTCACCAAAGTTGCCGAACAATGTTTTATGCCGCTGACCGTTGGTGGCGGTGTGCGCACGATTGATGACATTCGCAAACTGCTATTGGCTGGTGCTGATAAGGTGTCGATCAACAGCGCGGCGGTGAAAAATCCTGAATTTGTTAAAGAAGCCTCCAACAAATTTGGCGCACAGTGCATTGTGGTGGCCATTGATGCCAAGCGCAACGGGGTGGACGCACAAGGAAACACAAAATTTGAGATTTTTACCCATGGTGGGCGTGAACCGACAGACATTGATGCGATCCAATGGGCGAAGAAGATGGAAGAATATGGCGCGGGTGAGATATTACTGACCTCGATGGACAAAGACGGAACAAAGTCAGGCTTTGACAATGAAATTACCCATATTATCAGCGACAGTCTTAGAATTCCGGTGATTGCTTCGGGCGGTGTGGGTGCACCGAAGCATTTCGTTGAAGGGGTGCAAGAAGGTCATGCCAGTGCACTGCTTGCAGCTTCTATCTTCCATTTTGGTCAATATTCTATTAAACAAGTAAAACAATATATGGATTCAAAGGGAATCCCAGTGAGGTTATAAGGTAATAAAATGACAGACACATTAAATAAACTTTACGATGTAATTATAGAGCGTAAATCCGCCAATCCCGATAAATCTTACGTAGCAAAGATGTTTAAAAAAGGCGACAAAAAGATTGCGGAAAAAGTGGGCGAAGAGGCAACTGAGACCATCATTGCAGCTTTATGTGAAACGGAAGAAGATTTTATTAATGAAAGCGCAGACCTGCTATTTCACCTCTCGGTTTTATGGGCACAAAAAGGGGTAAAGCCTGCTCAGATATTAGACGAATTAGAACGTCGTATGGGTATCAGCGGTTTGGACGAAAAAGCTCTGCGTAAGGCCAAAAAGAAAGGCAAAGACTAGTTTTGGCTATTTTATGACCTTTATTGCTAAGGCATGGATAGGGTTGTTCATTAAATTGTCTAACAGGGCATAGATTTTTTTATGGGCTTCTACCCGACTAAGGGACTTTAACTCCTCTGCCTCAATTTCAATAGCAAAATGGCTTTCTCCCTCAGCCCTAGCGCCAGGATGCCCTACATGTTTGTAGGACTCATCAATCACATTCAAATATTTTGGCGTTAATTGCTGACGTAGTCGCTGTTCAATGATTTCTTGTATTTTCATATTTACAATATAGTTTTCTATTTATGTTAGATTCTTATTTATTTGTGAGGCAACTTACAATTAAATAACCAATATATCTATGAAATAGTGTTTTTATTGTGGTTTTTTTACATCACAAGTACTACAATACTTTATAGATAGCGCCCACCAATATATTTATATGGTATAATTCGCCTATAGGTACTATTCACTGCAGAAGATAACAACATAAAGTTGTTGCTACTCATGTTGATTAATTTGTTAATAGAACCAATAGTTGAAGAAGTATATTGAGTTATATTTGTGCTACTAGCGTATAACGTTCTGTGATAGTTAATACTACTGATACAAATATGAGGAGTGAATGATACGCAAACCATCTAATTCAAAAGACACAAGCGAAGTTGATAGAGCCATTGGCAGTAAGATCAATGAGTTGCGTATTTCTATGGGCATTACAAGGCAGGATCTTGCCTCTCAGGTTGGCGTAACACATCAGCAATTACAAAAATACGAACGTGGTGTTAACCGCATAACGGTCAGCCGTCTGTTTGATATATCAAGAGCTTTGAATGTTCCGATCACTGTGTTTATTGACTCAGCCAGTGGTGAAGAGGATTTTTCTGCCGGTGAGAATGTAAAGCAACGTATGTGTGTTGAAACCATGCGTGATTTTCTCAGCATCAAACGTCAAGATCAACAAGACGCTGTGCGCAAATTAATTCGTGCGCTTGTTCAGTAGGATTTTCTTTTTTAAATCTTTAAGCTAGCTTGCCTTTTTTTTTAATTTCTGATAGTTGTCGTATCTATGGAAGGGGCTTCGTATGGATTCACAACAGGATAAAATGGCGCAGGATTTTATCAAATTATGGCAAGATCAGCTGCAATCGCTGATGTGTGATAGTAACCAAATGCCCAACATGATGCAAATGATGCAACAAATGCAGCAGTACTCTATGTCTGCGATGGGAGGAAAGAATGTTTCAGGATTCAATACCAACCCTGCCCACCACGTCAATCATCCTCAGCACAGCGATGATGAGCTGTTACAGCTCAAACAGCGCGTTCGAGAATGCGAACAGAGGATTGCTGAACTGGAATACCAATTACGCAAACCAAGCCAATGATATCCTTCGTCAGGTAGGGGATGCCACGTCGTTCCACCAGACTGTTGCGCGTAAATCCATTAAACAGTTTGCTGATGTTGCTGCGGGGGTAAAAAGATTTACCGAAAACCGCAAAAAAGAACCAGCGCTTGCAGGAAATATCATTTGGGAGGAAGGTTCATCGGCTATGTATAATTATGGCCACACCTCAGAAGAAGTTCCACTATGTTTACTTATACCGTCGTTGATTAATAAAGCGTACATATTTGATCTTTCTGCTGAAAAAAGTGTAATGAAGAATTGCCATGAGCTAGGGCTTTCAGGTGTGTTGTTAGATTGGGGTATCCCTTCGGAGGCTGAAAAAGAATTTAGCATTGAAGACTATATTAACCGGCTAAACAGATGTGTTGACTTTCTATATGCAGAATATGGCAAAAAAATTATCCTCGTTGGCTATTGTATGGGGGGGTTGTTCTCATTGGTTTCGGCGCTTGAGCAGGAGAATAAAATTGCTGGCGTGGCCTATCTGGCAACGCCTTGGGACTTTTCTGCTCCGGACATCATGCAATTTGCCCGCAAGGAGGAATTTGCCAGTTGGTTTGCTTCTGTCAGTGAAAAAGAAGACGCAGTCAGTGGTGCATTGATTTACTATTTGTTATATTTGCAGCATCCTTGGAAAGTGAACGAAAAATTTGCCAAATTTGCCTACATGCAGGGCGAAGAATATGAAACATTTCTCGAACGTGAAAGTTGGGTGCACGACAATGTTCCTTTAGTAAAGCGCGTTGCAAGAGAATGTTTTATCGATTGGGCGGTGCACAATAAAACAGCAAAAGGTACATGGCAGGTCAATGATAAGGTTATAAATCCAAGAGACATTAACATTCCAAGTTTTGTTGCCATTGGTGGTGATGATGTTGTTGTGCCTCAATTGTGCACTGCAGCATTGTCTAAGATTCTTCCTGATTCTCAGGCGGTTATTGTGCCATCCGGCCATGTGGGGATGGTGGTGGGAAACAAGGCACAAAAACATATGTGGTTACCACTTGCAAATTGGGCCAAAAACCTGTAATGAATCAGCCAAGCATTGTGCTAAATACACATTACACAATTAAAGGTTTATTGCATGTTGGAAAAAGAAATTGTTATTGTTGCTGCGGTACGTACACCAGTGGGTAATTTTTTAGGAGGGCTTTCTCCCTTAAAAGCCAATGAATTAGGCTCCATCGTTATACAAGAGATTTTAAATCGTAGTAAGGTTTCTGCTAAGGATATTTCAGAGGTTGTTTTTGGACAGGTATTAAACGCCGGTGAAGGACAAAATCCAGTGCGTCAGGCGAGTGTCAATGCCGGCATTCCTATCGAGTCTCCGGCTTGGGGTGTGAGTCAGGTCTGTGGCTCAGGTTTGCGTGCGGTGGCGTTGGCCTATCAGCAGATTCTTTGTGGAGACAGTAACATTGTTATTGCCGGTGGGCAGGAAAGTATGAGCCAATCAGCCCATGCGGCCAATCTGCGCAACGGTATCAAAATGGGCAATGGCAGCCTTGTGGATACGATGATTCTGGACGGATTAACCGATGCTTTCAGTGCTAAGCATATGGGCATTACGGCAGAGAATATCGCTAAGAAGTTTAATATTTCACGTCAAGAGCAGGATGAATTTTCTGCCGGTTCACAACAGAAGGCCGAAGCGGCTCAGAAATCAGGCAAGTTTGAGGACGAAATTGTACCGGTAACCATTAGTAGCCGTAAGGGCGATGTGGTGGTGGATAAAGATGAATTCCCACGTTATGGCACAACGGCAGAATCTTTGGGTAAGCTACGCCCTGCTTTTGATAAAGAAGGTACGGTCACTGCGGGCAATGCTTCAGGCATCAATGACGGTGCGGCGGCGTTGTTATTGATGACCAAAGAAGAAGCCGATAAAAGAGGTTTAAAACCTTTGGCAACCATCCGCTCTTGGGCACAGGCCGGAGTAGATCCTGCCATTATGGGCACAGGGCCAATTCCTGCGGTAAGCAAGGCTTTGAAAAAAGCCGGATGGCAGATTGAAGATTTAGACTTGATTGAAGCCAATGAAGCCTTCGCGGCTCAAGCTATCAGTGTAAATAAAGAATTATGCTGGGATGTGACTAAGGTCAATGTCAATGGGGGTGCAATTGCGTTAGGACATCCTATAGGAGCCTCAGGTGCGCGGATTCTTGTGACATTGTTGCATGAGCTAAAACGCAGGGACGGAAAAAAAGCAGTCGCTACATTGTGCGTAGGTGGTGGTATGGGCGTGGCTCTGTGTGTTGAGCGTGCATAGATATCTTTTAAGGAGAAAATAGATGGGCAGAGTTGCGTTGGTTACAGGTGGTACAAGGGGTATCGGAGCGGCAATTTGTAAGATGTTACAAAAGGAAGGTTATAAAGTTGCCGCCAATTATGCGCACAATGACAAAGTGGCTGAAGAATTTCATAAAAAAACGGGGATTCCGGTTTTTAAATGGGATGTTTCGTGTGAGAAAGATACGAATCGTGGTGTTTCAGAAGTCGTATCAGCACTTGGCGATATCGAGATTTTAGTCAATAATGCCGGTATTACGCGTGATGCGATGATGCACAAAATGTCCATGGACGATTGGATGAATGTGATTAACACCAATTTGAGTTCCTGTTTTATTGTGACAAAGGCAGTCATTGGACAAATGCGGGAAAAAGAATTCGGACGGATTATCAATATCAGTTCGGTAAATGGCCAGTCAGGGCAGTTTGGACAAACCAATTACTCGGCGGCAAAGGCGGGGGTTTTTGGCTTTACCAAGGCTCTGGCTCTGGAAAATGCCCGCAAGAACATCACCGCCAACATTATCGCTCCAGGCTATATCAACACCGATATGACATCCGGTCTGACGGAAGATGTGATGGCCAAGATTGTGGCAAAAATTCCCGTAGGTCGTTTGGGTGAGCCGGAGGAAATTGCCCGTTGTGTTATCTTTCTGGCGGCCGATGAGGCTGGCTTCTTGACGGGTGAGACTATTTCCGTCAATGGCGGCCATTATATGGAATAATTTCTGTTGCAATAGAGTGTGCTAATCCCTATAACGAACACACCATTTTTTGAGCATTCAGTGCATTTCGTGGCCGGTTAGCAAAGTGGTAATGCAGGGGACTGCAAATCCCCGATCGTCAGTTCGATTCTGACACCGGCCTCCATTTCTTATTTTTTAAAGACGGTGGTAGGCGGTGAGTTTGTCTTTCCCTAACATATGTTGATGGGTCTGTGTATATTGGCTGGATTTAATTATGTTTAATAAATCAAGGTCATCCGAGTGACCCGTAATATGGGTGGACTCGATGGTAATAAGTCTATCTGCCAGCGTATGTTTCAACAGATAGGTGGCAATCTTTTCTCCGCCTTCGACCAGCAGCCGTGTGATATTATGCTTGGGGAGATCGTCAAGCATCTCTTCCATTGTGCCGGTATAAACAAGGGTTTTGGTGGCATTGTTCAGGCAGTTTAGCTGCGAATCAAGTGTATGGTTTCCAGCCATAATAATACGGGTGGGGGATTGGTTTTCTAGACCGTTAAGGCGGCAGGTTAGAGTAGGGTTGTCGGCCATCACCGTGCCATAGCCGACCATGATTGCGTCATATTCTTTGCGCAGAACATGCGAATAATTCTGGGCAATTTTTCCACTGATCCATGGGCTTTGCCCTTTGGGTGTGCGCATCTTGCCGTCTTTGGTCAGCGCAATTTTTAAGGTGACAAGCGGACGACCTTCTTCGATCACCTTAAAAAATCCTTGATTGATCTCTTTGGCCTCTTTTGTACCGATATTTTCAGTCACCTTAATTCCTGCTTCTTTAAGCATGGCTATTCCCTGACCACACACTTTGGGATTAGGGTCGGTCATAGCGATAACAACATGGGCTATGCCGGCCTTTATCAATGCTTCGGCGCAGGGAGGGGTTTTGCCGTGATGGGAGCAGGGCTCAAGCGTTACGTAAGCAGTAGCGCCCTTGGCAAGTTCTCCAGCGCGATCTAAGGCTTGCGGTTCAGCATGTGGGCGGCCAGAAGGAGCTGTCCATCCGCGCCCAACGATCCTGTTGTCCTTTACAATCACACATCCCACCGCTGGGTTAGGGGCTACATTTCCTAAGCCACGCTGTGCCAGATTCAGCGCGATATTCATATAATATTCGTGGGTTTTTTCCATGGCGTAATTGCCGTATACGCATTTGTTTAAGACTTAATATTATTGATAAAGTCTTCAAAGTCACGGCTATCCTTAAAGTCTTTATAGACTGAGGCAAAGCGAATATACGCCACCTTATCCAACCCATAAAGTGCGTTCATGATGGCCTCACCAATCTTAGCAACATGGATTTCATTGGAATTGGACATCTCTAAGTCACGTACGATCTTATTGGCCGTGATTTCAATTTGTTCTTCTGTCACCGGACGTTTGCGCGTGGCCACAGAAATGGAACGGATAAGTTTGTCAATCTCAAAGGGAGATTTTGTTCCGTCTTTCTTAATGACGGTCAATTCACGCAATTGAACCCGTTCAAACGTGGTGAAGCGTGAGTCGCATTCAGGACAGCTTCTGCGACGACGAATCGTATTGCCGTCCTCAGAAGGGCGCGAATCTTTTACCTGTGTGTCAGGGTTGGCACAAAATGGGCAACGCATAATTTTTCTCCAACTTGTGGATAACTACATTAAATCTCTGAAATGAAAGATAATAATTTCTACATAATGTGCAAGCTATTTATGCAAATAAGACTATATATTGTGGTTTAAATTGGAAAAACTGTGGTAAATCTTGCACAAATGTGGGTTATAAGCCACGGTAAGGGCTACGTGCTCGTCCCCAATTTCGTGTATTAAAAGGCAGAGTATTTTCATTGCGATAGTCTTGCATCTGCGCTGAAATCACAGGCAGTTCAAGCATATCACCTTCAGGATGGTCAATTTCCATCAGGGCCAGAATTTTATCTCTACGATGGGTAACAGCAACAGAATAACCGCGCGAAGCCAGCCATGACCCAACCCGTGCACAATCGCTTTTGGGCAATCGCATGATCACGCTGTCATTATGATCGGTTTCTGTGTGATATTGGGTAACTCTCATGGTCAAGCATTGTATCAGAAACCAAAGATAAGTTCCAGTAAAAGATCAATTATTTTAGATCGTCTAATGTCGATTGAATGTAATTAACGTGTCCCATCTTGCGCCCTTTTCTGGCTTCATTTTTGCCGTATAGATGGAGTTTTGCATTGGGTTCTCCTAAAACAGAAGACCATTTTTCCACGTCTTTGCCAATCAGATTCTTCATCACTGTCGGGTAAACAATGTCTGTTGAGCCGAGTGGAATATCACATACGGCACGCACAAATTGTTCAAATTGGCTGGTGACGCAGCCATCCATCGTCCAATGGCCGGAATTATGCGGGCGAGGGGCAATTTCATTGACCAGCAGACTTCCGTCCTTCAAAACAAAAAATTCTACCGCAAGCAACCCCACCAAACCAAGCGCATCAGCAATTTTCGTGGTGTATTCCTTAGCATGAAGGTGGGTACGTTGCTCAATATTTGCTGGAACAGAGGAAACATCAAGAATACCGTTAACATGTTGATTTTCTGCCGGCGGAAAGCATAAGGATTTTCCTGACGTCTGACGGGCAATGATCACCGATATTTCTTTCTCAAAAGGGATAAAACCTTCCAATATGGCCTGCGACATGGCGCTATCTTGCCACACTTTTCCCAAATCAGATTGACGGGTTATAACCACTTGGCCTTTGCCATCATAACCCAGTTCGGTGGTTTTTAAAACAGCCTTTTCTGTGCCTGTTTTAGAAAAGGCTGCAATTAAATCATTGGTGTTTTCCACCCGAGCATAGGGGGCTGTTTTGATATTTAATGAATTAATAAAATCTTTTTCTTTCAGTCTATTCTGAGAGATTTCTAATGCTTTGAATCCAGGTCTGACAATGGCGTGTTCTTCAAGAAAAGAGATAGATTTATGAGGGATATTCTCAAACTCAAACGTCACCACATCTACTGAATTTGCAAACGCTTTTAAAGCGTTAAGATCGTCATAATCGGCTACGGTAAGTTGATCACAATAATGCCCAGCGGGGCAATTTTCTTCGGGAGAAAAAATATGTGTTTTATAACCAAGATTTGCCGCGGCCAAAGAGGTCATGCGCCCCAACTGTCCGCCGCCAATAATGCCTATGGTAGAACCGGGATTAATCGTCATATTCAGGTATGTCTGCCACATTATCAGTTTGGGTTTGTCGCCACAAATCAAGGGCATCTGCCACATTCTGATTACCTAAGGCAATGATAGAGGCGGCCAATAAGCCGGCATTGGTTGCTCCTGCTTCGCCAATGGCCGTAGTCCCCACAGGAATTCCGCCGGGCATCTGAACAATAGACAGAAGGCTGTCTAAGCCCTTTAATGTTTTGGATTTAACCGGAACACCCAAAACCGGTAAAGTGGTCAACGATGCGACCATCCCCGGCAAATGCGCCGCGCCGCCTGCACCCGCGATAATCACTTTTATGCCGCGATCACGTGCTGTTTGAGCAAACTCATACAGGCGTTTTGGGGTTCTGTGGGCAGAAATAATCTTTATTTCATGAGGAATATTAAGTTCCTGAAGAATGTCCGCTGATTTTTGCATTGTTTTCATGTCAGACTGGCTACCCATGATAACACTTACAACAGGATTCGTATTTTGAGTCATTGAATCACTCATCATTAGTTAAAATGAGTTTTTAACCTATTTTATCGGATTATGCAATAATATCTGGCTCTAGATAATCATAAAGGCGGGCAATTTCGTCTTTTAACCATAATTTGCGTTTTTTCAATCGCTGACGATTAAGCTGGTCAATGGTCGCCGCCTCGTTGGTGATCCTCATATCCAACGCTCGATGCTCATCTTCCAACACTGCAATTTGTCGCAATATCTTTTCGTCTTCACCTATACCCATAACAGTAAAATGCGTTATTCTCTATAATGTTAAAAATACACCTCTCGTAGAACTGTCATTATAACAGAAACAGAGTTGATTATTAAGTAAAAAATACAAACAGAGAAAAATATTCGCCAATTTTGGTTATTTTTGGATTCCTTTCCAGCGATTTATTCGGTTTGACTCTATGTCAAACAAGTCCAGAACACGCCCAACAGAATGAGTGACCTGATCGTCTATGGTGGCAGGTTGATTATAAAATGCCGGCACGGGCGGGGCGATGATCGCACCCATCTCGCTCAAAGTCGTCATATGGCGTAAATGTACGGTATGCAGAGGGGTTTCACGCACCATTAAAACCAATTTTCTGCGCTCTTTTAACATCACATCTGCCGCACGGGAGATAAGATTGCTGCTGATTCCTGTGGCAATCTCTGACATTGTTTTGACCGAGCATGGTGCAATAACCATGCCCATTGTTTTAAAAGATCCGCTGGAAATACAGGCAGATATATCGCCAACTTTATGTACAACATCAGCAAGATGTTCCACCTGTTTGACGGTCATATTTGTTTCATGAGGAATGGTGATGGCAGCGGCCTTGCTAACAATAAGATGGGTTTTGATGTCACTTTCCTGCAAGATTTCAAGCATACGTACCCCAAAGACAGCACCGCTTGCGCCGGTAATGGCAATGATGAGTTCGTCACTACTCATTTTTTAGATGCCCCAGCTTAGAAAATTTGGTTCCCAGATAAGTATCGTTATGTTCATGCGGAGTAATAATTAGCGGTACGCGCTTGAGTACATTGATGCCCTGTTCTTTTAAGCCTTTGACCTTACGTGGATTATTGGTCATCAGTTTTACCGAATCATAGCCAAGCTGTTTTATCATGGTCGCAGCGGCCAGATAAGGCCTTTCGTCTTTACCAAAACCAAGAAACTCATTGGCCTCGACAGTATCCATGCCATCACTTTGCAATTGATACGCCCGAATTTTATTAAGTAGACCAATACCCCTTCCTTCTTGCATCATGTATAAAATAATACCGCCACCATGATCGTACATGTAACGCATGGATTCTTGTAATTGATCTCCGCAGTCGCACTTCAAACTTCCTAAAAGATCGCCGGTGAAGCAAGAGGAATGGACTCTTAAAAGTGGTGTTTTTCCTTCAGGGTGGCCCACGGTGATGGCATAGTGGGTTTTGCTGCCTGGCATGGCACGGAAAATAGTGATGGACGCTTCAGGTGCATTGAGCAAGGTCAAAGGCGCTTTGGCAATAGGGGTTAAGATGCGATCAATGGTTTTAGAATAGTTTTCAATGTCGCTAAAACTCAGGCTGTAAATATTATTTTCCTTGCCTGCTATGTCTGTAGTGATGGGCGAGACCAAAAGGGCAGGGATTATTTCCGCCAGCTTTGCTAGCTGTAACGCGGTTGTTGAACATTTTCCCGCATACACATAAGGAAATACATGCGATTCATCAAAACTTTCTAAAGCAGAAAGATTACGGATTGAGGGAATGTCTAAACTATCGAGTGATATTTTTATCTCACGTTTGATTTCTTCATGCGGATATAATATCTGGCCACGCTGCTTTGTCAGAGAAACAAATCGTGGAGCGGTGGTTAATGTGGTAAAACGGTCTAATCGTTCCTTATCCAGCCCTTCTACAGCTTGAACAATCAGCCCTTCACCGCGCTCGAAAATCATTATAGGTCTGCCGTGTTGTAGCTCTACAATTGCATGTTCAACATTTATTGTAGTGTTTGGATGATCCATAATATTTCAGGTCTACTCATCAAGGTTCTTATCACGTGAGACCATCCTATAGTTAATAATATCAAATAATGCACGAAAAAATTATATATTTAGAAAAGATATTGACTTTTCTTACGCAAAAAAGATGATATGGTAACGCTAAAATTTAAGTTTATACGGGGAAAAAAATGCGTAGAGCAATACTAGCAATTGTTTTTTCTATTTTAATTGCCTCACCAGCTTTTGCTGATGGTCTTGATAGTCAACATAAAGCGTGGAATGTTTTTTCTATTACGCAACAAGGTGAGCAGATTTGTTACATCACCAGTTCACCAATTAAAGAGGCCGGAAATTGGAACAACAGAAGTGATCCTTATGTGTTGGTGACTTACAGAAATACTGGTGTTTCAGAGATCAGTGTTTCTTCTGGTTATCCTTATAAAGAGGGCAGTAAGGTTGATGTTTCCGTTGATAAAGCAACAAACTATAGATTTTTTACCTCCAATGATACGCCTAATATTGCATGGGCAAGGGACGTTGCCGAGGATAAAAGAGTTGTTAAGAACATGATTCGTGGTTCTCGATTGACGGTTAAGGGTGTGTCTCCGAAAGACACATGGTCAACCGATACGTACTCTCTGTATGGATTTACTAAAGCATATAAGCGTATGCAGGAGCTGTGTGACAGTTTACGTGCGGCTGCGGCCATTCCAGTGATTGCTCCTGTGCAAGCTACCTCCTCTCCTGCAGAAGAAAAGAAAGAAGCAGATTCTAACAAACCTGCAGCTCAATAAAAATCCATGAAAATATTAGCGGTAGACTCGGCAATTGGCACGTGTTCGGTGGCGGTTTTTGATGGCGATGTGTCTCTGTCCTTAAAAGAAGAAATGCGTGTTTCAAAACAGGCTGAATCGTTGGTTATGCTTGTGGAAGCTGCCTTAGATGAGGCTAAGTTAGGGTATGGTGATATTGATCTGCTCGTTTCTACGGTTGGGCCAGGAAGTTTTACAGGCCTGCGTATTGGGATGACAGTTATCAAAGGTATTGCGTTGGTGACACAACTCCCCACCATAGGAATATCTAGCCTACAAACAATTGCCCTTGCCGGTCAAAATACTAATGGTGGTGAGATAGTGTCCATATTAAACGCCATGCGTTCCCAGCTATACATACAGCGTTTTGATTCTTCAGCTTGCCCGTTGAGTGATGCGGAATTGATAAACATGGCTGATATAGAATCTTATGTTAAGGATGGCGATATTATTGTTGGCAATGCTGAAGAAATTATTACAGACAAGCTGTCGTCAGAAGTCCGCTATGTTTACACCATGCCCAACGCTAAAGAGGCAGCCATGTGGGCTGCATCACTTTATTCGGAGATTCCTGAATCACAGGATTTAGTTCCATTATACATCCGTCAACCTGATGCAAAGCTGCCAAAACAAGGCTAAATTATGCCCACAATACGTCCAATAGAGAATCAGGATATCCTTGCCATATCACAATTGCACCATATGTGTTTTGAGCGTGGATGGTCACAGAAAGACATAAAGAATCTGCTTGAGAAGGAGGGCATATTTCTTTTGGCAGAAGAGAAGGGGCGCATAGTTTCTTGCATAGTTGTATCTTCTGTTCTTGATGAGTCTGAGATCGTTACGCTTATGACGCATCCGGAATACAGAAATCAACATATAGGAGAAAAAATCCTACAAGAGTCTATTACAAGTTTACAGAAAAAAGGAACAATAAAAATATTTCTTGAGGTGAATGAAAATAATCGGGCGGCCATAGGTCTGTATAAAAAACTAGGATTTACAATATGTTCCAGAAGGAAAAACTATTATAATAATGCCAGTGGAGCAGAAGACGCACTTGTTATGGAGTTGTTATTGAAAAAAGGAAATAACTCATAGATTGTAACATGTCGTTGTGTATGCTATAGTGACGTATATTTTTTTTATAGGGTGTTATGAATAAAAAATCTGGATTCACGCTTATTGAACTTTCTATTGTTCTGGTGATTATTAGCCTGATTGCTGCTGGGGTTGTCTCAGGTAGAGAGATGATTCATACATCTCGATTATCGGCATTGGCAAGTGATTATCTAAAATACCAAACAGCATTTAATATGTTTGAGTTAAAATACGACCAAGTGCCAGGCGATTTTAATGAGGCAACTTCTTATTGGCCTGGTGTTTCACGTAATGGTAATAATGATGGTACGTATAGTAATTCACTGGAGAGAACGAGCTTTTTTGATCATTTGGCTCATGCCGGTTTGACAGAAGGAATTTATGATCATACAGAATCAAGTATAATAATTGGTACAAGCCGTCCTGCGTCCCCATTTGATGGTATAGCAATTGATATGGAATATTTATCTGCTATATATTATTTTACTGGTGATGCAGCAGCAGCGGACTACCCTGCCGATATTATTTTAACACTACGTTATAATAATAGTGGTAGTCGAGACACGTTGACTCCTGAAGATACTAAATTCATTGATAAGAAATTAGATAACGGTTTGCCCGGCAGCGGTAAATTAATTGGTTATAGTTCATCAGACACATGTGCTAATAACCATAGTTTGGCGACGTTGGCAACAGATACGTATGATGTTTCTGTGACAACCAAAGTATGCTCTCCATGGTTTATACTAGGCTAACAATTACAGTTTAAAAACAGCGATACGGTTTTTGTCACCTGCGGTTTTGTTCCCCATGGCGCGTACGATGACACGTTCTTTACTGATGCCGCGGTTTATTAATTTATTGCGTAAATTGAGTGCTCGCTTCAAAGAGATTTGCCGTGCTTTGCTGGACAAATCATCTTCTGCATCGGCATAAGACACAATTTGAACTCGGTTAGTGGCACTTTCATCAAGAAACGAAACGATATTTTGAAGGGATGTTTCATTAAACTCCTGCTCTTGGGCGTTGTCAGTAAACGTAAACTCCACGAGGGCTTTCTGAGCTTTTAACCACGGAAGGTCTTCAATAACATTATCTTTTGTAACTTTATCTTGTGCATACACATTTCCTGTGATGCACAAAATTATTAGAATTATAACTGCTATATATTTAGACATTCTCTTTCACCAGTTTGCTTAATTTTTCATGTATAAACTCATTGCCTGCCAGTATTGTGCCTGATTCAAGCATGTTGGAGGAGTCCCCCGACATGCAGGTAACAATACCCCTTGCTTCACGAATAAGCAAGATGGCCGCCGCCATATCCCACTGTTTTAAACTGTCATGCCAGAAACCGTCAAGTTTTCCTGCCGCCACATACGCCAAATCAAGCGCTGCCGAACCATTAACACGTATGTTGGCAGTAGTCGCAGAGATGGATTTTGCCAAGGATTGATTGTCACAGATGGATTGGCGACCGTGCCATGGATAGGCGGCAAAGAGAGAATCAACAATATTCTGACGTCCAGAAACATTGAGCTTACGTTCGTTGCAAAAAGCACCCACATTTTTTTCTGCCCAATAGATTTCATTGAAAATCGGTGCAAAAATCACCGAGGCGACAATGTCTTTTTTGCCGTTTGGCTTGGTTTCTTCCAAAGCAACGGAGATACAAAAATAAGGGATGCCATGCATAAAATTTGTAGTGCCGTCAAGAGGATCAACCACCCATCTGAATTTTTCATCCAGCCCTTTGGTTTCGCCGCCTTCTTCAACAAGAAAGCCATATTGGGGGCGAAATTTTTGCAGTTCCTCAATGATAATTTTTTCTGCCTTGATGTCAGAAGAGGTTACAAAATCACCCGGGGCTTTTTGAGATACTTGTAGATTTTCTAATTCGCCAAAGTCCCTTATCAGGCCTTTTCCTGCTTTCACTACGGCGTTTTCCATCGCCTTAATCGTTGGTGATTTTAGCATATATTTTCGACTATTCCTTTGCTCGTTCTACGTATTCACCATCAGCCGTACGTACCACGATCTTATCTCCCGTAGCAACAAAAGGAGGAACCATAACACGTACCCCATTTTCCAATGTGGCAGGTTTGTTAGAGCTGGCAGCGGTTTGCCCCTTGACCACGGCTTCGGTTTCTGTAATTTCAAGTACTACGTGAGGCGGCAGGGTAGCGCCAATAGGGCGGCCTTCATGCGATTCTACGACCACAACCAAACCGTCTTGCAGAAAGGCAGATTGAGAACCCAGAAGATCCTTATCAAACTCTTCCTGTTCGTATGTCTGTGAGTCCATCAAAGTCATTTTATTTCCATCTTCAAAAAGGAAGGTATAGTCCTTTTGCTCCAAACGCACCTGTTCAATTTTCTCTGTCGCACGAAACCGTTCATTAAGCTTGGTATTGGATTCTAGCGCTTGCAGCTCCATTTGGTTGAACGCCCCACCTTTGCCCGGTTTGGTATGTTCAATTTTGACCACACGCCACAACTTGCCCTGATGCTCAATGACGTTGTTAGGGCGAATAACATTTGCTACAACTTTTACCATGTAAGTACCTTTATTTTTCTTACCGAAGAAGACAGGCGCAATCTAGCAACAGATAAGAGATTTTGCAATGGAAAAGACCGAGAGATAAAATTTATATTTTAAACGGCCTTACGGTTGTAGATAGAGTTTGCAGGGATCATAATTTGGTCGAATTCTTCGCCCATTGTCACCACCAATTCGTCGGGGTTCAAACCAAATTCAGAACATTTCTGGCGGGAAAGGTGAATGCCTTCAATCACAATATTGTTATACTGGTCGGCATAAATATGATCCACGCCACCAATGGTTTTATAATTGCTATTCAGATCGTGTAAAAGGCTTGAGATTTTCCTCTTCTTTCCCATGTAGATTCCTTGGAAATAATTTTATGTTTCATTGTAACGTACTATACAGACTAAAAGTTAAATAAACGTTAACTGGGGACAATAAATCTGTTATGTGTCAAAATAATTTTTGTGCCACTGTCAGCCCTTCAGCCGTGGGAATCATGATGCTGTTGTATAATGTGGGATCGGCCAGTCTACGATTAAATTTACGCATGGCGTCCTGCGCTTGTTTGCTCACATTTTCAACCTTGTCTAAGTCTTGATAGACCGCCCCAAAAAGAAAAGTGTTATCGCCAACAATTATTCCACCTTTTTTGATATTTTTTTCTGCCCACAGAAGGTAATCATAATACCCTACCTTATCCGCATCGATAAAAATCATATCAAAAGGCGCATTGCCCTCAAGTTCTGGCAACATTTTATCCGCATCACCATGTAGCAGAGTTATCTTATTATTCACACCCGCCTTATCAAAATTTTCCTGAGCAATTGTTGCGACTTCTGGGGAATGTTCAACAGTGTAGACATGACCTCCTTCGGGGATGGCGCGCGCCATCCAGAGTGTTGAATATCCGGCCAGTGTGCCAAGTTCAACCACTGTTTTTACGTTGGCCAGTTTAATAATAAACTCCAGCATTTTCCCTTCGTCTGGGCCAATCTGTATGGTGCGAAGGTCATTCTCTTCAATGGTACGGATTACATGTTTTAGCGTCGCATCTTCTGGTGCAAACAGGTCTCGAATGTAGTCAATTGATTGAGAGGATGTTGTGCGTTCGTGCATAAAAAAATACAATCTTGAGGGTTATTATGTTACAATCCATTAGTTTGATACAATAAGATACAGGCAACACATGCTTATTATTGCGGTGGCTTTATTAGCGTTCATAGTACTAGCTATACCAAAACTACGTTGTGGTTGGTATATAATACATGGCCTGATATTGCTAGTGGTTTCTTACTATTTTGCCAATAAATATGGTTACATGCAAGTGAGCTTTAAAGCATTCTTCTATCTGCTAATCATTCATTTTATTTCTATTAATTTTGTAACTTTTCTAGCATATGCTTACGATAAGGCAGCATCCATTGAAGGCAAATGGCGCGTTCCAGAAAAAATACTGCATGCGCTGGCTTTAATCGGAGGCACACCGCTGGCCATTCTTTCACGTAAAATAATGCGCCATAAAACCAAAAAAGACAGTTTCGTCCGTGACATGTGGAAGGTAATATTCTTACAGATTATATTGCTGGTTGTTGTCGCGTATATGGCAATATTACTTTAATCGATGTAATATATTGTAAGACACTGCTTGCCTTCAACTTTTAAGTCATAGCCGATGTCAATGGTACCATCGATACATCCGCCAGGTGTATCAGAACCATCCACCGAAATTACACCACCAGTATCGGCAATCCCATCATCAAGCTTGTTGTCAATCAATACCGCATCTTCGGTACTGAAAACGGCCTTGTCTACCGACGTGCCATTGTCTGTAGAAAGATACACATAGTTACCACTGCTGTCATAACCAAAACGAAACCCATTGCCGGCAATTTTTGATTCAGGAATATTGACTCCAATTTGGTAGGAGCTTTCATCACCGTTAAATGTACCAGTGATAATCCCTGCCAGAGAGAGGTGTTGCCATGCGCGGATGTCTTCATTAACGCCTTCATCATATTCAATGGTGCGGTCACCATCACCATTGTCGGTATTGTCATTAGGCCAATAAGATGTGGCGTTGGTAAAGTCTCCTGGCAAGGCATCGTATTTGAGTTCAAAGGTACGTACCGACGTTTTGTAATTGCTGTAATCGGTAACCACCATTGTGGCCTTGGCATTATCCAACACACCCATTAATATAGAGATTCCAGCGAAGAATGCTCCAATTATAACGATCACTACTGACATCTCTATTAAGGTAAAGCCATTTTCAGATTTTTTCATATCAACCCAACATTATATTCCTTAATTTTTATTCTAACATATTTTAATAAAAATGGATATATTTTGTTTTGCCGCTGATATTATTATAGAAAAAATTGTCAAGCAAACTTTGTATATTTTAATGCTTGATTGATATGAAATCATTCGCCATTTTACACATAATGTTACTGTTTTTGTAAGGGGTGAATAGATGGATTTTATAACAGAGAGGCAATACGATACGGCATCGCATTTGTTAAATGAAGATGAGGGCGGATATCTTGGCCTGTCAGTGTCTGAAGCGTCTGCGCTACAGACAATTTTGTCTTCATATGTTGCTCAAAGAGCCTGTGAAGATCACGTGACTGAAACCCTGTACGAGGTAGAGAGAAAATACCATAAAATGAGAAAACGCTCTAAAGAATTGGTGTAAAAGCCTTTGCGTTACAGCCATTTTCTGAAAATGTGTTCAATCTTATGTTCGGTAACCGGTTTTCCAATATAGTCGTCCATGCCTGATATGATGCTCTTATTGATAGCGGTTTCCTCAGATTCTGCTGTCACTGCAATGATGACAGTATGTCGTTTGCCCGATTCATTGGCTTTAATCTTTTCAGTGGCTTCAATTCCAGAAAGTTTAGGCAGCTGGAAATCCATAAACACAAGGTCATAACTTTTCTCTTTTGTTTTTTCAACAGCCTCAAGTCCATCGGCTGCATATTCTACATCACAGTCAAAACGTTTTAGAATGGCATCAATAACAAGCTGGTTAACACTGTTATCCTCTGCCACCAATATCTTTTTACCAGAATAGGGTTTGTGTGTGGTGCTGACCGTTTGTGTTTGTATTTCAACATTCTTATTGTTTACCCATTTTTCAATCATGTGGTTTATTTGAATGTGTTTCACCGGCTTATTCAGATAGTCATCCATCCCAGAATCAAGACATTTTTCTCTGTTTCCTTTCATAGCATCGGCAGTGATAGCAACAATTGGGACATGGTTGCCAGTTCTTTTTTCGTATTCTCTGATTTGTCTTGTGGATTCATACCCATCCATTTCTGGCATATGACAATCCATAAAAATAATCTCATAATTATTCTTTTTTACCATGTTCAAGGCTTCAAGCCCATTTTCAGCCGTATCAACAATACATCCGGTTTTTTTAAGAAAATTAACCATGAGGAAAGTATTGACTTTCATGTCATCGACAACAAGAGCCTTTATACCAGAAAATGCATCTTCTACATTGTTGGTTTCGTGATCTTCATAATGCTCATATTCAGAGATAATATTTTTTGTAATGAGTTGATTGTTATTCCTGGTTGCTGAATCTAAGGCAAACAAGACCACATTTTTTAAAGTGAGCGGGTGGTAAGGCTTGGTCAAAAATCCGGTAAAGCCCATTTTAATGATTTCGTCCGAATCTGAACTGTCAAGGGCAGAGGAAGAGGTGATCATCACCAGAGGAATATTGTTTAATGTAGCATCTTTTTTAATAATACTGGCCAACTCAATGCCGCTGACATCAGGCATTTGCTTGTCGATTAACACAATATCGTAAGCTTTACCAGACGTGACCGATTGTTCCAGTAAGGAAATCGCCTCATTAGCCGAACAGGCTAAATCATTCTCCATGTTCCAGTTCTTCAGATATTTGGAAAATATCTTTCTATTGATTTCTAAATCATCAACAATTAATGCGCGGTATTTAGACAAGTCAACGTCTGGCAATTCTACTTCCCTTTTGTACGGTCTCTGCCCATAAGGGAGTATAATATTAAAATAAAAAACAGAGCCTTTACCTAAAGTACTGCGCACCCCGATGGAACCGCCCATCATCTTGGAGAGGTTTTTGCAGATTGCCAGACCAAGGCCAGTGCCACCAAATTTACGCGTGGTGGATTCTTCGGCTTGAGAAAATTTATTAAAGATATAATCGAGCTTATCTTCGGGAATACCAAGACCAGTATCTTCCACTTCAAAAGATAAGTTGGCGTTGCCATCGCCCATATCTTGATGGGAAACACGAAGTAAAACATAACCGTCTTTAGTGAATTTAATCGCGTTGCTTAGAAGGTTAAAGATAATCTGCCTAACCCTTCCCACATCACCAATGTAGTAATCGGGAACCGCTTTATCAAATTCAACCAGCAGCTCTATCCCCCTTTCCTGTGAGTTATACAACATAACATCGGTAATGTCCTCGATGGAGGAATACAGACTAAAATTAATAGGCTCTAGATTGAACTCTCCCGCTTCAATTTTAGAAATATCGAGAATATCGTTTATGATTTCCAACAAGGAATCACCGGATTTTCTAATAATATTTACCCAGCTCTTTTGTTCAGCATCCAGTTTGGTGTCCATCAAGAGGCCAGACACTCCCAGCACACCATTTAACGGTGTACGTATCTCATGGCTCATATTAGCCAAGAAATCTGTTTTTGCATGTGCGGCAGCTTCTGCACGTTCTTTTTCTTCAAGCAATAAATTTTGTTGGGCATGTAAAGTAGATCGCCATTTTATGATGTTGTGTAATACGATGAACCAAAACAATGTTAGGAAGATGATGGTCACAAGCTCTGCAAACAATGTCTGTTTTGTACTGGTAATTTGATGGCTGATCATTTTATTGGTTTTTTGGTATATATTTTCCGTAAATCTGTTTACTGAATCGCTATAAGTTTTTTTATAGTCGTAATATTCTTTACTAAATAACAAATTATGTGCTGCCTTAATATTGTTATTATCCAGATGGTTAAAAGCAAGTTTTTCAATCTTTATAAGCTCAATATTTGCTTTTTCGGTTTTTTCTATGTCTTCTAGAAGTTGGGGCTTGTCTTTGATAAGTTTTTTAGTTTGTGCAAATAATGCATCCAGTTCATTTACATGGTTATTATATTTTTCCTTCCACTGGCTACTATCTTCATGGGTGGCCATAAAAACAGACAGGGTCAGGTCGTAATCCAATTGAGATATTTTATACCCGATAGACGACAATTTTATGGTGTAGTCTTGTAAATTTTTTAAAGCTTCATTGGTGTTTGAGAGGTGGAGCAAAATCCACACAAGGCCGGCGAGGGTAAAGAGAATTGCGGTGCCTACTAGCTTTTTTGGGAAAGGGATGTCCTTCATAAAATTAGCCCAGAATTTATTTTAAGTGATACAATTTTATTGTCTTACTTGTTTACAAAACAGAGCCTGACTGTAACATAGGTTGAGTAATCTTACTATTATTTTGTAATGACTTGAAGGTGTTTTTGAAGTTTTTTCTGCCAACACCATTTAGCTGTGGGTAAATGGCGGTTTTATGTCTTCAAATTTTTTAAAGACAGTGTGTTTTAACTTTTCAAATTGCATGACATTATCGATGCGCCTTAGAATAAAAGATTTTGTTTCATTAAAATCATCACTGTCGTCTTTCAGCCAATAAAGTAGGGTGGCAGCATAGACCGCTGCCAAGGTGGTTCGCTTTGTGTAATAGTTGTAATCTGTGGCATTATCCCCTGCGGCATACCACATATTGCTTACAGTTGTACCAAGACTTTTAACGGTTTTAAATGTCCCGTCGGGCATCATCCTTTTGGCAATAATAGAGCGAATCGCCTCCTTATGAGGTTGATATATCTCCAAACGGGTAAGGATACAGGTGTAAATTCTATCCCTGATTCGCATGGATTGCAGGTCTTTCTCCTGAAGTCTTTTAAGCATGTCTGCTTCACATTTGTCAGAAAAATAATCACTGACATCGCCAATGCCATTTGGAAAACATATATGTGCGTATTTTTTATCACCTGTCACCTGTTTTGCTGCTTCAGACAATAAGATATCATTCCAGCCGTCAAAGGCGGCGTGGTCTAGCATATATTCAAGAATTTTTTCTTTTACGTCACTCATAAGGATTTTTATACACTATTCTTCTTACGAGAAAACCATATTTTATGATTTTTCTTGACTAATTAACCGTTTTGGAGGAATAGTGATCCTTCCACTTAACGCAGATAGTATGTCTGCAAAACATTAAAGGAGTTAATTGCTTTGGTACAAATCACAGTAAGAGACAATAATGTGGATCAAGCGTTGCGTATCTTGAAGAAGAAAATGCAGCGTGAGGGTGTTTTTAGAGAAATGAAACAACGTCGTTTCTATGAAAAACCTTCCGAGAAGCGTGTCCGTGAGAAGCAAGAAGCTGTACGTCGTGCGCGTAAGCTTGCACGCAAGCGCAACATAGGCGAATAGTTTCTTTACACAAGCTATTAATGGAAAACCCTGATGGCAATGTCGTCAGGGTTTTTTTGTGCTTTAGCGCTACATGCGAGGAGATGTGCCTTGTTCAACAGATTTTAGCGACAGAACGTTGTTGAATAATTCCCTTAATATGGGTGCCTCATCAATATGTACATTAACACAGTTCTGGCTTAGATTATCGTCAAATCTTTGCTGTTCGCCAATGTCTGTAATGGCTTGTTTGATAATGTCTAGGTGGTGTGTTTTGGTCGATGGGTTCATGGTTTGTGAATCAATATATATTCTCATATGATCCCCTGAAATAGACTTTTTAATGGTCACAAATTCCTGCATCAGTAAAAATTTTAGCTCTTCTTCCCGTGCAACATTTTCTAACGTTTCAGAAGCAAAGAATCTTTCAGCAACATTGCCTTCAAGTGACGCATCTGCTGCCGCATACATAATTTCAGCAGGGGTATAGACATTTCCACCAAATTTGATGCTATTCTTATTGTTCTCAGATGGTTTTTTTGCCATCGTCCTACTCCCAAAATTTATTTATATATCTACTAATAATTGAAATATCATACATATAATTAACTACAGTATGAGAGAATTAATGTCATATTAAATATTTGTTACAAAAAGTTATTCTATTACCTATAGGTGTAATATAATAAATTTTATACAAAGAATAAACAACTAAATGAAATATTTTTATTGGTAGATATTCAACTGGGAGTTAATATATTTTATTCCACTAATACAGATTCTATGATGGCAACCAACTTGGCTTTTCCTTTGGCTCTGGCATAGTCAACTGGCATTCTGCCAGAAACATCTTTAATACGAGGATCTGCACCATTTTCTAATAATATCATGGTGTTAACAGACTGGGTGGCTTCGTTTATTTTAAGTGCGTTGACCGCCCAATGCATTGGGGTTGCGCCTTTGTTGTCCGTAGCGTTGACGTTAGCACCAAGGGCGATAAGCATTCTAACATTCTTCACGCGGCCATTGATTACCGACCAATGAAGAGGAGTACCTCCCTTGAAATCACGAGCCTCGATATTGGCACCTTCTTCAACCATAAAGCGGATTCTTTCCGGATCACCTTTATACGCAACGCTGTGTAACGGAGTTTGCCCTGCCTCGTTCTTGGCATTGATGTTAGCGCCTTTATCCAACGCATTCTTTATATCAATGAACGTGCCATGCTTGACCGCCTCAACCAATTCAGACTTAATGGCGCTGGCGCGCATTATGTCCAATGAAACAATAGTTATAACCACAATCATTGTCGCTGGCAGGATATATCTGTATAGGATTCTTTTATTCAATAGCAATCTCCTAATACGCTAGCATCATTATAACATATTTATGCATAGGATGCAATTTTGCTTATAATGAAGTATTTGATATTGCTTGATTATATTTTGCGACTGCAGTTTTTGTGCCATCAGGATGATTCCATATACCAGTAACCACAGCGATAAAATCCGCTCCGGCTTTAACCAGAGGTACAAGGTTATCCGGTTTTATACCGCCAATGGCCACGCAGGGAATTTCAGTAAACTGGCTCCAATCTTTTAAAATGTCGGGGGAGGGGCGACGAATTTTAGCCTTGGTCTGTGTGTCGTAAAATGCACCAAAGGCCACATAATCTGCCCCTTGCTCGCATGCTTCCATGGCACGATGTTTTGAATCGTAACAGCTGCACCCTACCACCATATGTTCTCCCACAATCTTGCGGGCATTTTCTACGCTGCCATCTTCTTCGCCAACATGTACCCCGTCAGCACCAATCTTTTTCGCCAGTTCCGGATTGTCATTGAGGATAAACTGTACGTCGTATTTTTGACAGATCGGGATAATGGCTTTGGCAGCATCGCTAATTGTCTGATCGTCTATTTTTCCACCATCTGGCTTTTTTAAGCGCAGCTGTAAACAGGCTACATCTCCACCGGAAAATGCCTCTTCAAGCTGAGGTATAAATTCCTCTACTTCAAGCTGAGGAGGAGTAATAAGGTAGAGTCTACAGGCCTGTGCCATAGCAGCTATTCTTTGCCAAGATAGAGATTTACCATTTTTCCTAGTAATGCTAAGGCATCTTCACGCGAACGTTGGAAGGAATTACGTCCAACAATCGAGCCATTACCACCGCCATCACGAATCGCGCGGACATCATCAAATAAGGATTCATCGCCTTTCTTTCCACCGCCGGAGAACACCACCAATCGGCGGCCGTTAAAACAGCTTTGGACAACATGTTCAACGCGTTGAGTTAAGGTTTTACGGGCTATATTCTCAGCCTCATAGACCTTTTTGGCTTCCGGCAAATCTAAGAAATCCGTCGGTAATTTTACCTTGATGATGTGTGCACCTAACAGGGCAGCCATATGTGCGGAATACGCAATTGTATCAAAACCGGTTTCACCGTCTTTGGTTACTTTACCGCCCCGTGCGTAAGACCATAACACCACGGCTAGACCTTTGTCACGCGCTTGTTTTGCCAGCTCACGGAATTCTTCCATCATTTCATAACAATTATCTGAGCCTGGATAAATAGTAAAGCCAATGGCCGAACAGCCAAGGCGCAGCGCATCATCCACAGAGGCGGTCACAGCTTGATCACCACTGGTAATGGCGGAAAGCGAATTGGCACTGTTCATTTTTAAGATAGTGGGGATTTGACCGGCAAAGCTGTCTGCTCCCGCAGTAATCATCCCAAGAGGCGCGGCATAGGCATTTAAGCCCGCATCAATGGCCAGTTTATAGTGATAATGCGGATCATAGGCATCCGGATTGGGAGCAAAAGAACGCGCAGGCCCATGCTCAAAACCTTGATCCACCGGCAGGATAATCATCTTACCTGTTCCGGCAAGTTTACCGTGCATCAAGATGTTGGCTAATTTAGCCTTTACCCCAGGGTTCTCCCCCTCATAATTCTTAAGAATATTTTGGACTTTACGTGTAACTTTCATAATCTTCCCTTTTAATATGTCTGCATAGATTAAACTACCAGCAATGAGTTGTAAATTATTTCTTCAATACCACAATGCCCGGTAAATCTTTGCCTTCCATCCATTCAAGAAATGCTCCGCCTGCGGTCGATACATAGGTGAACGTGCCACGTAGTCCGCCACGCTGCAGCGCAGCAAGAATATCCCCGCCGCCGGCAATGGTTTTCACATATCCGCCATCGGTCAATCCCGAAACAACCCGTGCTAAACTTATTGTCCCTACATCAAACGGTGTTTTCTCAAAACAGCCCAGAGGGCCATTCCACACCAATGTTTTACATTGTTCAATCTCATGTGCCCAAGCATGCACCGTGCGTGGACCAATATCCAGAATCATTTTATCGCCCACTTTTCCGCCGACATCCACCACATTGCAGCGGGCGCTTTCTTCCAGGCTGTTGGCCAGAATCATATCTACAGGCAGCATAATTTTACAACCATGAGACTCAGCTTCTTTGCAAATTTCAAGAGCAGTGTCTTTGAGCTCTTTTTCACACAAAGATTTTCCTACATCACAGCCCTTGGCATAGAGAAACGTGTTGGCCATTCCCCCGCCAATACATAGCACATCCACCTTAGAAACCAAATTTTTAAGCAGCTCAATTTTGCTAGAAACTTTAGACCCGCCCACAATAGCAACAAGTGGCTTTTCGGGTTTTGTAAGGGCTTCTTCAAGATATTTCATCTCCGATTCAACAAGCAGTCCGGCATAGGCAGGGAGTTTTTTGGCCAATCCAACAATAGACGCATGGGCACGGTGAGACACAGAAAATGCATCATTGACATAAACATCGGCCAAGTCAGCAAGTTTTTGTGCAAAACCATCGTCATTATCTTTTTCTTCAGGATGAAAACGTAAATTCTCCAGCAGCAAAATTTCACCGTCTTCTAGGCTTGAAACCGCCTCTTGTGCTTTGTGTCCGATGCAATCCACCCCAAATTTAACTGGTTTATCAATCGCACCCGAAAGTGCATCCGCCAGCACGGCCATAGAAAGATCGTGATCGTATTTGCCCTCAGGGCGACCAAAATGTGAAATGATAATTACCTTCGCACCTTTTTCGACGAGCGCATTGATGGTCGGGATAGTGCGGTTTATTCGTGCCATATCGGACACTTTAACGCCTAACATTGGCACGTTAAAATCCGCACGCAGAATTATGCGCTTGCCCTTAACATCATGTTCTTTAAATAGATCTTTTAATGTTCGTAATGATGACATAAAGCGACTATAGAATTAACCAACAAATTTAGCAAGGTCTAGCATACGGTTTGAAAACCCCCACTCATTGTCGTACCAAGCCCCAATACGCACACATGTGCCGCCTTGAACATAGGTCTGATCCGCATCAAAAATGGAGCTATTGGGATTGTGGTTAAAGTCAATGGACACTAACGGTGCATCGTTATACTCTAAAATACCTTTCAAAGTGCCTTCAGCATAGTTTTTCATAAGTCCATTGATTTCTTCAACCGAAGTGTTTCGTGCGGCGGTAAAAGTCAAATCTACAAAGGAAACATTTTGGGTAGGAACACGCATAGCTGTACCGTCGACTTTACCATCCAGATTAGGCAGAACTTTACCCAAAGCCTTAGCCGCACCAGTGGAAGCTGGGATCATAGAAGCACTGGCAGTGCGTGCTCGGCGTAAATCTTTGTGCCCATTGTCCAAAATATTCTGATCGCTGGTAAAGGCATGGATGGTAGTCATGAAGCCATTGACAATACCAATCTCCTCATCGAGAATTTTGGCCACTGGTGCAAGGCAGTTTGTGGTGCATGAGCCGATAGAAATAATCTGATCGCTGGCTTTATAAACTTCATTATTTACACCATGGACAATCATCGCATCCGCATCAGGAGAAGGAGCAGAGATCAAAACCTTTTTCACACTGCCACCAAGATGGGCAGAGGCCGCTTCATGTGTTCTAAACACACCGGTACACTCCAAAACCACATCAACATCGGCCTTGCTCCAAGGGATATCAGCCGGATCAGCATTGTGGAATGTACGAATTTTTTTGCCATCAATGGTGAGATATTCATCGTCAAACGTCACGTCTTTATTCAGCGTGCCATGGGTAGAATCATATTTAAGGAGATGGGCCTTTTCGGCCGTGTTCTTACGAAAATTCATCGCCACAATTTCAATATCATCACGCCCAGATTCAATCCATGCACGGATACAACAACGACCAATTCGGCCTATACCATTGACACCCACTTTAACAGCCACTTCATATGCTCCTTATACGATTAAATTCGATGCGCATAACATACAGACATACGCACCAGATGCAATAATGAATTCGTACGAAAAAGCGTAATTATCGTGCCAGTACTTGACCGTCTGTTCCACCATTGATTCTGTCGTGGGGATTTTTAAGTTGTTCAGAGGCAATCTGGATTCTGTCCAAGGCTTTTTCCAGCTCTTTAATGTCACCGGCAAAGCCAATACGCATGCTCCAACAATCGCTTGCTTCAGGAGAGCCGGGTGCATAGAAATCGGTTCCTGGTACCATATAGACCCCAAGACCTGTTTCTAGGTATTTGTGAAGATCCTGAGGTGTTTTAATAGGTTTATCGCTATCTGCAGGAATAGTACCTTTCCATCCAGAAAAATCAGCAAAGCCATAAATGGTAGCTTCTGGTGCAGATATGGTCACACCAACCGTTTGATCAATTTTTGTAATTAATAAATCACGTGCAGGACGCAGTTCTTCAATCTTCTCTCGAATAAATTCATCACCACCATGTAACATAACTTCATGGGCAGTGTTCTGAGTTTTATTAGAGGCAGTAGTCCCCTTGTTATTATTATGATTTATTACATGCTTTAGCACGTCAGTATTTTTTGAGATTATATAGCCAACACGTGCACCAGGGATGGCATATTCCTTGGAAAATGATTTGACTACGGCAATATTACCACTTTCAAATAAGGCTTTTTCATTTTCACCTCTAACTTGCGAGGGATTTTCGGCAAAAGACAATTTGCCGTATGGATCATCATTTACAACAAGGAGATTAGGATGAGTTTTTACGTGTTCTCTTATGACTGCAAAAATCTCTTCTCGTTCTTGGGCTGAAATATCCACTCCTGTTGGATTTGAAGGGATGTTTAGCAGCATTTGTTTGGCATCAGGATATGCTTCCAACACATCTTTTACCATTTTGGCTGTGGGAACCCCACGGTTTTGTGTATTTACTTCAACAATAGCAACATCAGCATTAGGGAGATCAAAATTATTCGACCAACCTGGCGAAAACATAATTATTTTATCAGCCTCTTTGCTTATTCTGAAAAAACCTTCTACTTCAGCTGCTACAAATTCTGGTCCATGAAGTGTACCAATAACCCCTGCAAGAACACCTTTAGCGCCAGTTGAAATAACAACATTACATTCCTTAACTTCAATACCAGTATCTTGAACAAATGTTTCAGCGGCAATTGTTCTAAGCCCTTTATTTCCCTGGCCGGGGCCATATTTTAGTAAATGCTTTTTCCCTGTATCTTGTGCAAGTTGATAATGTACATCATCAGGCGCAAGATCATGTTTTTCTAACCGTTGAGCTCGCCAATTAGATCTTTGATCTTGTGTTGGGGGTGAAGATAGTTCGCCCACAGATAAATCAATCACATCTTGTCCGGCAGCTTTAGCTTCAGTCATCCTTGTTGAAACAGCAAAAGTTGGGGAAGGCCTTTCTTCTCGTGGCCTGTTATATACATTAATTATAGTTTCTTCTGCTTCTTGAGAAAGATCTGCGACTAATACCATAGCACCACCAATAAGTTAAAAAACAATTAATAATAAGCAGTATCTTCTACCATTTATTTAAGGAATAAGCAACCAAATAAATACAAAGAATGGAGGGGTGATGTGCTTTGCAATCAATGCTAGAAGCGTGATAGGACTTGTTCTACTAAATTTTCAGCGGTAATGCAAAAATGCTTGTATAGATCTGTGGCAGGGGCAGAAGCACCAAAGCCTTTCATGCCAACAAAGATACCATCATTGCCGATATAGCGTTCCCAGCCGTAAGATCCTGCGGCTTCGATGGCGGCACGTACAATATCCCCTTCGCCAAGAACAGACTTCTTATACGCATTGGATTGCTCATCAAATAATCGATCACATGGCATGGAAACCACACGGGTGGGGATGCTTGCTGCATCAAGCTGTTCTTTAGCTTTTAGTGCAAGTTCTACTTCTGAGCCGGTGGCAATAATCACTGTCTTCGGTGCTTTGTCGCTGTCGGCAATAATATACGCACCTTTGGCAGACAGATTGTCTTTTTCATATTTTCTACGTAGGTTTGGTACGCCCTGACGGGTTAATACCAACATAGAAGGTGCGTCTTCTTTTTCAATGGAGAGCTGCCAGCATTCGACAACCTCGTTCGCATCGGCCGGACGATACACATACAAATTCGGCATGCAACGCATGGCGGCTAAATGTTCTACCGGCTGGTGGGTGGGGCCGTCTTCACCCAATCCAATCGAATCATGCGTCATCACATAAATAGCGCGTTGTTTCATTAATGCTGCTAAACGAATAGCCGGACGGCAATAGTCGGTGAATACGAAGAATGTGCCGCCAAAAGGAATCATCCCACCGTGTAGAGCCATTCCGTTCATCGCAGAGCACATTGCATGTTCACGCACGCCATAATAAATATAGCTACCAGAAAAGTCGTCTTTACTAATTGGTTGCATGTAGCTAGTTTTAGTTAAGTTTGAGCCGGTCAGATCCGCTGAGCCACCAATAAGTTCTGGTACGGAGCTGCACAAAGCCTCCAGCACTTTGCCTGAAGATTGCCGTGTGGCCATTTTGTCTGATTTGGCAAAGTCTTTTTTAATCGCCGTGATCGTATTTTTAAATTCTTTGGGTAATTTTCCGGAAATGATGCGTTTGAACTCATCCTTTTTGTCGGATTCCTTCAGGCGTGTTTCCCACGATTCAGAATCTACCGAGCCACGTGCGCCAGTTTCTCTCCAAGCTTGTAAAATATATTCAGGAACCACAAAGGCATCATGTTCCCAGCCAATGCTGGCTTTAGCGCCTTTAATTTCTTCATCACCCAGCGGTGCGCCATGGGCACTGTTTTTACCTTCTTTGGTCGGTGCGCCTTTAGCAATCTTTGTGCGGCAGGCAATCAAGGACGGTTTGTCAGATTCCTGCGCAGATTTAATGGCCGATTCAATGGCGTGAGGGTCGTGTCCGTCAATAGACTGCACATGCCAGCCACAGGCGGCAAAACGTGCTGGTTGATCATCGTTGACCGTCATTTCCGTTGGGCCGTCAATACAGATATGGTTGTCATCAAACAGCACAATAAGTTTGTCTAAACCCAGCGTTCCCGCCAAAGAAATAGCCTCATGGCTGATGCCTTCCATCAAACAGCCATCTCCAGCAATCGTATAGGTATAATGATCCACCAGATTATTGCCAAAACGTGCGGCCAGTAACTTTTCAGCCATTGCCATACCAACCGCATTAGCAATCCCCTGTCCAAGCGGGCCGGTAGTGGTTTCAATGCCAGCAGCTTCACCATATTCTGGGTGGCCACAGGTCTTTGCACCTAGTTGACGGAAGTTCTTAATCTCATCAAGGCTGATGTCTTTATATCCAGTCAGATAGAGCAGCGAATAGAGTAGCATAGAGCCATGGCCAGCAGATAACACAAAACGGTCACGGTCTGGCCAGTTAGGTTTTTTAGGATCAAATTTCAGGAATTTGGTAAACAAAACCGTTGCAACGTCTGCCATGCCCATGGGCATACCCGGATGGCCGGAATTGGCTTTTTGCACCGCGTCCATTGAAAGTGCCGAAATAGCATTGGCCATGTCTTTATGTGTGGCTACTTCGATTTTTGGGCTTTTGAGAACACTGTTTGACGACATAAAAACCTTCTAATTATATTTTCATATGTTTGGCGTATATAGAATGAATTAACATAATACACAAGCATTTATAAGATTTATAGAGGGTTTTATTATGCTGTTAAAAAAGGAACTAAAAATAGAAATTATGATATATCATATTATATAATTTTCTCATCAGCATAAGTGTTTTTAGTATATTTAGTGCCCGTCACTTTGTTTTTATTCTTGATATTAATAACTCCAATATTCCCTTTTTTCTCTGTTTTATTTTTCCGATTCTTAATAAATGAGTTAGGGTTTAGTTCCCTCCACACACAGCCGCGCGCAATAGCGTACTTTGCCTTTGTTTTTACATAATCTGGGTTAAGGTGGGCATAAGAACAAACAGTTTCAAAGTCATCACAACTTCCTGATAACCAAGAAATTGCTTCTGCTTTTGCCTTTCTCATTTCCATCTTTTTGGAGTTGCTCCCTGCGTCCATCAGTGCTTGGGTTATGACGGCTCTCCACAAAGAAATGTCTCCTTTTATACTGCTATTATTCTCGCTATTTATTATTCCTTCAAGACAGTCAATATCATCATAATGGCTATTGGCAGAATCAGAAATAGTGTAATATTCTCTTTCCATCATTGATTTAATCTCCTCGGTTATCTGCTGCACTATAAGTAGTATTTTTCATAAATCAATAGCTATTTTTATGATATATCATAAAAATAGATAAATCAGGATAGAACAGTATCTCTAGTTTAATATATTTGTAGGCTATTCCCCTTTTAAGATTCATAGTTTAGATTGGTTGTGATGGTTGCGGTAGTCCCATAGCTAATTTTAGGCCATATATTATAAAAATACGTGACTTCTGGTGTTTAGCGAATATACTTCATCGGCTTTGTTCAAACTATTATTGTGAGTTCTGTTTATGTCTGTCGTTACGCGGTTTGCTCCTTCGCCCACAGGTTTCTTGCACATTGGTGGTGCGCGTACGGCGCTGTTTAACTATCTCTATGCCAAACATCATGGTGGGCAGTTTTTGTTGCGTATTGAAGATACGGATAAAAAACGCTCCAGTCAGGAAGCTATCGACGCAATTCTTGAAGGCATGAGTTGGCTTGGGTTGGAATGTGACGGTGAGGTGATTTATCAATCGGCACAAGAAGAACGCCATAAAGCCATTGCCTATGAGCTGGTGAAGAAAGGGCAAGCCTATTATTGTTATTGCTCGGAAGAGGAATTGGCACAAATGCGCGCAGAGGCAGAGGCTGAAGGCAAGCGTTTTAAGTATAACCGAAAATGGCGCGATGAAGGTCAAACGCCACCAGCGGACGTTAAGCCGGTGATCCGTATCAAAGCACCACTAGAAGGCAATATGATCATTGACGATCTGGTGCAGGGCAGGGTGGAAGTACCTAACGATGATCTGGACGATTTTATCATTCTGCGTGCGGATGGCTCGCCAACCTACATGCTGGCGGTGGTGGTGGACGATCATGATATGGCGGTGACCCATGCGATACGGGGTGACGATCATTTAACCAATGCCTTCCGTCAGAAAATTATTTACGATGCGATGGGCTGGAGCATCCCGCAATTTGCGCATATTCCGCTGATTCATGGTACGGATGGGGCAAAGCTTTCCAAGCGTCATGGTGCGTTGGGGATTGATGCCTACCGTGAGATGGGTTATCTCCCCGAAGCCATCTGTAACTATTTGCTGCGTTTGGGCTGGAGCCATGGTGACGATGAAATTATCAGCCGTGAGCAAGCAATAGAATGGTTTGGTACCGAATCAATCGGCAAATCTCCTGCGCGCATTGATTTTGACAAAATGGCCAACATCAATGCTCACTATATTAAAGAATCAGACGGACAAAGGTTGCTGGATTTGATGCTACCCATGCTGCCGGACATAACGGAGCAGGCCAAGCACAATATCCTTGCGGGCATGGAAGGGTTAAAAGAACGCTCCAAAACTCTCAATGAGTTGGCCGAAAATGCCAAGATTTATATCCATAGAGTGCCGTACACCGAAAAAGCGTTTAAACTGGTCAATGAAAACGGGCCATTGATTGTTCAGATGGCAGAAGCCTTGAATGTATTGGAAAATTGGGATATAAATATCATAAAAGAAGCAATGAATGACTTCGCCAAGAGCCACGAGCTAAAAATGAGCAATGTATTACCTGCGCTGCGCGCGGCCGTGTGTGGAACGATGGAAGCGCCGGGCATTTTTGAAGTGTTGGCAATACTTGGAAAAGACGAAACATTACAGCGGATTGGACATTTATAATCATGGCTATTTTACCGTTAATTTATTCCCCTGACCCTTTGTTGAAAAAGATTTCTGAGCCGGTGGCAGAGGTCAATGACGAGATACGTCAACTGCTTGACGATATGGTTGAAACCATGCACGATCGTCAGGGTATTGGTCTGGCGGCGGTGCAGGTGGGGGTGTTAAAGCGTATTCTGGTGATGGATCTTGGGTACGGTTCAAAGCGTTATGCCGAAGCTGGTGGGGAGGGTGAATCCAACCCGATCCATATGGTTAATCCGGAGATTGTGGCTTCGTCGGACGAAGAAAATATCTATGAAGAGGGGTGTCTTTCTTTCCCCGGTCAGTTTGCTGAAGTTATCCGCCCCAAAATGGTGACCATTGAATATCTTGATTATGACGGCAACAAGCAACGGGTTGATTGCGACGAACTGCTTTCCACCTGTGTACAGCATGAGATTGACCATCTCAACGGCATCACCTTTGTTGACCATCTCTCACGGGTCAAACGCAACATGATCCTCAAAAAGCTAGAAAAACAATTCAAGCACAATATGTAAATCTATTTTCTTATTTATATCCAATGTTTAATGGTTCTTTATCATTTTATGATATGTAACTTTAAATTCAATATCTAGTATAGTACTAAAGTATTTAGTACTATATATATTTTTTGTTGCTACTTGCATCAAAAAGATGTTACTTTCAGTTA
This sequence comes from Alphaproteobacteria bacterium, assembly GCA_030429625.1. Lineage (GTDB taxonomy): Bacteria > Pseudomonadota > Alphaproteobacteria > Rickettsiales > UBA8987 > JAUIFA01. The sequence continues at coordinate 353,335 of JAUIFA010000001.1, forward strand.
TATTCTATTTAGACGATATAATTATTTTTAGGGGTAGGGTTATGTGGAAGGTATTGTTCCTTTTTCTTACAATGTTTGTGTGTGTGGATTCAGCAGTGGCTGAGTCAGAAGTTGAAGCATTAAAAGCACTGATAGAGTCCAACTATGCGGAACATCAAGACAGCTTAAACCATATGTGGACTATGATCGCTGCAGCGCTTGTCCTGTTTATGCAGGGGGGATTCCTGCTCTTAGAAGCCGGTATGGTACGCTCAAAGAATAGTATTAACGTTGCACAGAAAAATATTGTCGACTTCCTTATTGCGGTTTTTGTGTTTTATGTCTGCGGTTTTGCCTTGATGTTTGGCAATACCATAGGTGGATTTATTGGTTGGAGTGGCGATTTAGCCTCTTTTAAAAATACCGGTGATTGGAATTATACCTTCTTTGTGTTTCAGGCGGTATTTGCCGGCACGGCGGCGACCATTGTGTCGGGTTCCGTAGCGGAGAGAATGAAATTTTCCAGTTATCTTTGGATTACGTTCCTTATTGCCTTTGTGATTTATCCGACTATTGGTCATTGGGCGTGGGGAAATCTTCTTAATACTGAAAACGAAACCTATCTAACTAAGAATGGATTTATTGATTTTGCCGGATCAACTGTTGTGCACTCGGTTGGTGGTTGGGTGGCGTTGGCCTCGTGTATTGTGCTTGGTCCACGTATCGGTAGATACGATGAAAAAACCGGTAAGGTTAACCGTATGGAAGGCCATAGTTTGGTACTCAGTACGTTGGGCTGTATCATCCTTTGGGTGGGCTGGATTGGGTTTAACGGCGGGTCAACTACGGTTGGCAGCCCTGCTTTTGCTCATATTATTTTCAACACGATCATTGCGTCAGTTTTTGGTGGTTTGGTGGCGATGACAGCAGGGCGCATGGATGATGGATATTTTCGTCCAGACCAAGCCATTAACGGGGTGTTGGCAGGTTTGGTAGCCATTACGGCCGGTTGTGATGCGGTGGATGCGTACGGTGCGGCTTTTATTGGTGCAAGTGCCGGTATAGTGATGCACTTCTCCTGGATAATGTTAGTTCGTAATATGAAGGTGGATGATGTGGTAGGTGCTATTCCAGTGCATGGTATTTGTGGTGCGTGGGGTACGATCATGTTGGCTTTTTTTGCCACAGAAGACAAACTGGCAGCAGGAAGCGTTATTGGGCAGTTTTCCATTCAGGCTCAAGGGGTGGCGATGGCATTTGTTTGGGCATTTGGCATCACCTATGTGTTCTGTAAAATACTTGATGCTACTTTCGGCATCAGGGTTTCTGCTGAAGATGAACTTGAGGGGTTAAATATTGCTGAACATAAAGCAACCTTAGGAACCGGATTCTTACAGCAATGTTTAAAAGACGTAGTAGAAGGCACAAGGGATTTAACGCAGAGGATTGATATTGAACATGGCGATGAATCGGCAGAAGTCGCTGCCTATATTAACCAGTTTATCGGTCAGATGCAGGAATTGATGCACGGCATCCACGAAGAGGCAGAAAAACTCGAAGATCATTCGGGAAAAATGTCAGAAATTAGCTCGATTTTGGCAGCCAGTTCAGAAGAAATGTCAGCGCAGTCTTCTGGGGTAACCGACATCAATAAAGCCATGGCGGAAGAGGCCAACAAGATTGCGGAATTGGTAGATAATATGGGACAGCGTGTTGATATTATCTCAGGCAGTGCAAATCAGATGTCGGCGAATATGGAAAATGTTTCTCACGCTATTTATGGGCTTACAAAGTCCATTGACGATGTGGCGCAAAAATCTTCAAATGCGTCTGAAGTTTCTATTCAGGCAAATGAGCTAACGACTACAGCCTCAAAAACAGTTTCTTCTTTGGCAGAAGCAGCTGGATCTATTGGTGGTGTTGTAGAGTTAATTAAGAATATCGCTGAGAAAACCAATCTTCTTGCTTTAAATGCCACCATTGAAGCCTCGCGTGCCGGAGATGCGGGTAGGGGATTCGCCGTTGTTGCCAGTGAGGTAAAAGCCCTTGCCGGACAAACCGCAAAAGCTACGGAAGAAATAGAGAATAGAATCAATAACATTCAGCTTTCCAGTGGCGATGTGTCAAAAATAATTGGCGAAGTAACAGCTATTATTGACTCGATCGACGAGGCAGTGTCGAATATTTCTAAAATTACTACGGAGCAAAACAATACTGCTTCTGAAATAGCTGCCAATGTGTCTGAGGCTGTTGAAGGTACAAAAGAAGTAACCAGTTCGATTCTTGAAATATCGCAAAGCGCAAAAAACATTGCTGACGGCGCAAGGCAGGCGGCGAGCAATGCTGAGACGGTGCATTCAAGTATGGAAGCGTTTACACAGGAAGCGGCTCATAGCTCAAAAAATGCGCAGAATACGCAATCGGCTTCCGGTGATGTGAAGGAGATATCAAGCAAACTTTCTGGGGCTATTGAGAAATATAAAATCAGCTAATGATGGGCTAGCGCTTGGGATCGCCAGAAGATCGTTTTTGTAGCTGTGCCATTCGTTGTAGCAAAATGTCTTTTGGGTCTCTGTCTTGTGGAGAGAGTGAATCTCTGACAGGAATGTCTTTTAGCTCAGTCCATTGTTCATTGGGAAGCTTATTTGTTCCGACAGATTGTAATTTATCAAAATAGCGTTTAATGGCGGCGGCAGTTCCATGTGCGCTGCGATAGGCATGGACTACCTCATGGCGTTCTTCAGCAATATCACCGGCAGCAAAGACACCTTCTTCCGGGCGGTGGTTATTTGCGACAGCAATGAAGTTCTTATTATACCCCACCGCCAATAAAATAGCGACATCCTCATCGGGTGAGAATTTCATCACATGGGTGATCGGCTTGGTGCTGTATTTGGCTTTTTCGGGAAATCTTTCCGCTACTTCGGGATTGGTAACTTCGTATTCTTCTACTTCAATGCCGATAATTTTACCCTCTTTATTGGTGATAATTCTCTTGGCATTTTTCATCACATGTTCTTCAACCGAGCCCGGGTTGCGCTCATCCGCATATTCTACCATCATTGCTGTTGGGCTGCCATGTTTTTGTTTTAGGGTGTTGTTAGGGAAATCTACCGGATTTTTACCATCAAGTTTGTAATAAACCGTGATGATTTTTCCATCAAATTTTGTTGGATCCCCGTCCACACAACAATCACGAATGGTTTCCCTGATTAGATCATCAGCAGTATACCCTGCCCCGATTATAACAGTAGTTTTCCCACGTCGACTGACAGGGTTAGGAGTTTCTTGTTCAAAGTCCTGCCATGTGAGGTCTGGATGTTCAGCCTTTTGGGTAAGAAATTTTTGTACCCAATTATTTTTAGCCCTTAGATAATCCATCGCAGGAACGGTGTTGCTGGCTTCATTCTCTACCCCCATTTGGCGAGGGTTAAAATAAATACCCCGTGCGTCTACCACGGCATCAAACATCTCTCTTAATTCTTGAACGGGAACAGTACCTGTTTCGTTTTCTGAAAAACTCACACGTGATCCATAATGCACCTGCGCACCCATTTGCTCAAGTTTCTGAGCATATACATCTAGATAGCCTTTGTTGTATTTATCATGGGGAACGCCATCACGGACTGTGCCGCCAAATTTTTCTCCGGCCTCAAAGATCACTACGTCATGCCCTTGGCTTAGTAGTTTTTGAGCTAACATCCCGCCCGCAGGACCATAACCCACAATGGCAATGGTTTTGCCGGTTTTGTCTGCTTCGGGAACTGGCTGATAAAACTTGTCAAACCATGTTTTTTTAGGGTCGGCTGAAAGCTCTTTCATCATGCCAAGTTCTTCCATATAGGCCTCAAAATAGCTAACCAGTACGCCTTCACCGGATTTATTAAGATCATTAAACGTACACGATCCGATACAAAGCGCGTTATCGCCACACATACGTCCTGTTGTGCCCATAGGGAACTCTTTAAACCATGATTGATGCGCTTGTTCAAGTACGGCCAAGTCTATTTTGATCTTCTTTTCATCATGGTCAAAAATAATAGCTCCGGTGGATTCTCTGCTGCCGGCAACCATCTTCATGGCGTAAGTGTCACGCCCTATGGGACAGCCGGCTTCCCACCCTGCGCCACAACTCGTTAGGCTACAGGCACAAGAAGAGGCAGCCACAATCATTTCTGCCCAGTTTCTGCGGACAAAGATTTCTTTTAAACCATCTTCCAAATTGCCTGATAAGTTAAAGGAATGTTGCAATTCAGCGGTTTGGGCAAACATCTCTGTGACAGGAATAAAATGTCCGTTGGAGGCAAAGCCTTCGTCGATAGAAATTTGTTTACGGCTGCTGGTAATTCCTGTCTCGGTGATTCCAGCATGGATTTTGTACAGCCTATCAAATTCCTCAGCAGAAATATTGCTTAATGTAAGACGTCTATTTTCAATAGGATGGTCATTCATAATAGTTATCTACCTTGTGTTTCCAGCTGACAGAGAGAATCCTTCTGCCCTGTCGTTCATTATGGCTTCCACCAGAGGAGACATTTTTTGTCCATCAAAGGCTTGCAGAATTTTTTGGTAATATTCTGCCGTGATATTTTTTGACAGACCTTTGGGCACCACAAAGACAAAATTCTCTAATTCTTGATCCAAGTTAGCCAAAATATCTTCAACCTTTTTATTTTTTTCACCCGTTACAGGGTTTTTTGTATGATGTAAGAAACGTCCGAGCATTTCTCCCACAGCATCTCCCAACTCGCTTAAAATTTGGCTTTGTGGGAATGAGCTATAAAAATCTGTAATTCTGTGTGTTTCAAAATCACCTTTTTGGGTGAATTTGCCCTCAGGGTCATAAATAGCAACCACACCACCACTCATCCCCTTAGCAAAATTATCCCCCGGAGGAGACATACAGATCACTGAACCGCGTGTCATATATTCGCAGCCATAAGCCCCCATTCCCATCACAACTCCTTCGGCACCGGAATTGCGGACAAAAGCCTTTTCACCAACAACGCCATCAGCATAAACTCGCCCGCCAGTAGCAGCAAAGGCAAGCTTATTGCCCGCGATTGCGTTTTGTGAAGGGTTATAATTAGCGGTAAAATCACGGTCTTTAACCAAAGAAATCACCCCATGCGACATGGCTTTGCCGACATAATCGTTAGCGTTGCCTTCATGGTGAATTGTCAGCCCATAATTTAAAACCCCAAAGCTGTTACCTGCATCTCCGCGGGTATGGATGGTGACCGCGTCTAACGGTAAAGGAGTTTTTCCCTGTTCCTTACCAATTTTGCCAGACAATTCATAGCTGGGTAGGGTAAAGTTATCATAAAGTAATGTGGTTGAGATTTTAGCTCCGAAAGAGCGATCACAATTTCGGATTACCACTTCAGGAATATTAATCCTTTGCCCATTGCGGATAGCTTCTACATCGATTTGTCCAATAAGCATATCGTCTAATGAGCGTGAGGCAGGGGGCTGTAATTCTTTTGGAGCGATTTGAATTTCCATGGTTTTCTCAGGTGCTGCTAAGAAACGCGAAAGATCAAAATTCTCTGCACCGCGAATGCCAGCTTTATGTAAATCTTCTGGCGAACGCACAGTTGCAACTTCACCAATCGCGCCGATAGCCTCTTGTTTATTTTTAAAGCCCAACTCTCGCAATGTTTCAAGATGAAGTTTCTCAAAATAGATTAATTCCCGTTCACCAGTGCGGTCTGGGCGGTCATATTTATCACCGTCGGTGGTTAAAAATACCGGGCAGCCAGTATTACAAAGCGCCGCAAGTTTACAGCCACCGATTTTAATCAGAGCATCGGTACCGATTTCGTATTTATCTGCGCCGGTCAAAGTGGCCATTGCCGCATCGCGTGGGGTAGTGATGCCACCACTTTGTACAATCGTTGTCCTATCCCTTAACCCCTGAGTAATTAAAGTTTGATGAACCTCACGCACACCTTGACTGACAGGCATGCCAACATGGTGGATACTTTCTGTTGAGGCGGCGCCTGTTCCTCCGGTTGCTCCGGCAACGGTGATAAAATTCGCTCCGGCTTTTACTACCCCAGAAGCAATGGTGCCAATACCTTCAGAAGCGACTAGTTTAACACCAATTTTTTTACCTGATGATGCAAGATCTTTGATTAATTGTTCTAAATCTTCTATGGAATACATATCATGGTGCTGTGGCGGGCTGACCAAATCCACATCTGGGAGACTGCGCCGGTTGCGGGCAATTTGAGGGGTTACTTTATTAGTTGTCGACTTATCGCTATTGCCTGTCAATTGTCCACCTTCGCCAGGTTTTGCCCCTTGGGCAATTTTAATTTCCAACATGTCGGCTTCGGCAACATAACGTACTTCAACGCCAAAGCGGCCTGAAGCAACTTGGCGTACTTTTGAACGACCTGATTCATGTTCGCCGCCTTTATCGCGCATGGGTCTTTCGCCACCTTCGCCGGAGTTTGAAGAGCCGCCTAAATTATTTGCCACCCGTGCTAAGGCTTTATGTGGCCTATATTGTATAGCACCGTCACTCATTCCTGCTACTCTGAAATCGGCTAACCCTTCTGCAATTGATGTGCCAAAATCTTCTTTGGCAACCGCTGCTCCTTTTGGCGAGAGTTCAAGCAGATGAGTAAATGTGTTGGGTCTTTGAGCCTTTAATGTATCTTGATTTTCATAATACGTAGCCACGTCAGTTGGAACGGTATGTAAGGCCAGTTCTGCGGCATTATATTTATAGCCTTCATCCTCCCGACGGGGAGCAAAAAAGTCCGGAACCTTATTGTTTTCAATACCCCATTGAATAATCTGGTGCATATGCTTGGGGAAGCTGGCAATAAATTCGTTGTTATCTTCGCGTGCGGCTGGTTCTTTACTGAGATAGGCTCTCAGTCGGCGAGAGGCAATATCGTCCTCCTCATTATGAGAATGCTCAATTTTGCGATAATCTGTAATACTGTCCGCATCTCGGGCACGCGACTCACCGCTTTGACGCGCATTATACGTTCCGTATCTGGGCAGGCTTTCGGTGGTGATTGTCATCAATCTAGAGGTTAGCTGTTGCACATCGTACCAGAAATCATCTTTCTTAAGTTCTGAGTTGGAGAGTTGCGGAAAATGTTCTGCAAGAGTTTCGGGGTGATGCTGCAACAGCATATTGGCATGGACAGAGACCATGTTCTGTGCAATTTCACGTAGACCGTGACCGCCCCATTTGGAATCGATACCACCAAAATATTGGCCAAACTCGCCTTGCATAGAAACACCACGGGCTTCAAACTGCTTTCCGTCAATATAAGAATTTACATCGGCGATCCCCATTTTTGCCATGATCTTTAGCATATTATCGTCATGCGCCTTAGCAAAATTAAGACGTTGTTCTTCCTGATCTTTACCGGTACGTTCTGCCTCTTTAGTAATGGCATCATAAGCCAGATAAGGATTGACCGCGCTAGCACCCATCCCTAGTAAAACCGCTTGTCTGTGAGAGCTGATAACCTGAGACGTATCGGCAATGATTGAAGTATCCATACGGACGCCGGCTTCTTTCAAAGCATGGTTGACCGCAGCAATGGCCAATGTGGCGTCGATTCGGGCATGTAACAGGTCAATATTTCTGTCCGTGATAATGAGGATGCCATTGCCTTCTTTGGCTGCTGCGACCGCGTCTTGACCAAGTTTCTGCAACGCTGCACGTAAGCCCTCTTCACCAAGACGAGGGTCAAACGTCATGTCCAGTGTTTTGGTGGGTATTGCCGACTGTTCTTCGATGGCTTGCAATTTTCCAGGTCTTAAAAGAGGGGAGTCGAGTTCAATAAATTTTGCATTTTCATGTTTGGCGGCATGTTGCCCAAGATACACATGCAGATTCATCGATTCACCTTCACGCACGGAATCAAGAGGGGGATTACTCACCTGAGCAAAACGCTGAGCAAAATAATCAGACATTTGCCGTGGCAGAACAGACAAAGAGGCCATCGGTATTTGTGGACCCATCGACGAAACAGGGCTCTTGCCGGTATTTTGCATTGGTTTTAAAATATTATCAACGTCGTCGCTTCTCCAACCGCTGGCGAGTTGAAAATCCAACATATCAGGGAATGCTTTGCTTTGTGTTGGTGTGTATCCCAAATCCGGGACAGTCACTTTGCGCGCCGCAATTTTTGCCTTGAAGTCTTCTTGCGAGGCGAGATGAGCAATCACCTCATCCCCCTGTAAAATCTTATGTTCTTGCAGGTCTACCATAAAGACACCGCCGGCGGGTATATTAAATTTACGCTCAACATTTTTTGGTGGCACATTCACCGTACCAAATTCTGAAGAAAAGATGATCTGCCCGTCTTTGGTCAACACCGCGCCAGCCGGACGCAAACCAAAGCTGTCCGTATGACCCACCACGTAACGCCCATCGGTGAGAATCAGCATCTGTGGCCCGTCCATCTGATCGTTCTTCAAGGCACGGTCGGTAAAATAGGCTTTGGTATTTTCATCCATGTTACCGTCATTACGGAAAGCAGGGCGAGAAGTCGACATAACCGCATCGGGCAAAGACATGCCTTGTTGCAGGCGGGATTGTAAAATCAAATCCATGCGCGCCGAATCAGAATATTGCGGGTCGATGTAATATTCCTCGCCACGTACCTCTCTGCGCTCTTGCTGCCATTTTCCGGTATTGCCCTTGATGGTGTTGATCTCGCCATTATGCGCCATATTGCGGAAGGGTTGCGCCGATTTCCATTGCGAAGTGGTGTTGGTAGAAAAGCGGTTATGCACCAACACAAACGACGATTCATACTCCGGATCGGACAAATCTTTATAAAAAGGCACGAGTTGGTCTGAACGAAACAGTCCTTTATACACAATGGTTTCTGAACTCATTGAGGCAATATAGAACTCTTTCTTCAGGGCATCACTGCCTTTGGCGACGTCTTGTTCTAAGCGCATTAATACGTCTCTAACAAAGCCTTCAAACGCAGCTGCTTCCACATCTTGCGGGCGGTTGAAGACAACTTGTTCAAATTGCGGCATGGACGATTTGGCCAGTGGACTGATGACCGACTCATCAACCGGCACTTTACGAAATGCGACCTCATCACGGGACACACCGTTTGCTTCCAAAACACGATAGAGCATCTGTTTGGCTTCTTCATAAGCCTCTGGGTTTTGGGGCATAAACAGTTGACCCACGGCCAGCTCACCTTTTTCAAAGCGCAGATTACCCCGATTGATTGTTTCGTCTTTTGCCAAAACTTTATACGGAATCTGGCTCATAAATCCGGCACCATCACCGGTAGAAAGATCGGCCGCCACCGCCCCGCGATGGATAACATTGCCTAGAATTTCCTGCCCTTTTCGTACGATGTCATTCGTCGCCTCGCCGGTCTGCCAGTTGGCCACATAGCCAAGCCCACAGGCGGAATGTTCTTCATGCTCATTAGCAAGATAAGGGCTGGGTTTAATCATTTCTTGGTTTCACTATCAAAAGCCACAATTACACAATGGTGTACTATAATAGCTATACAGTTAAATAAAGGTTAACGACATGGATTTTTATAAATATTTCTTAATCTATTATTTGTCATTCTTCTTCATCTCAATTTCAACAATATAGAATATCTATTTCTATGCTTATGGTTTGAGAAATAATCAAATAAAAAAATGGATTACTCTTCCCAAAGTTTTATTTTCATATCCTATTACCAAAAATGTTTCTTTGCAAAAGCATGGCCTGAGCCATGTTTAAGGTAAGTTTCAAATGTTTCTGCTTTTACCTTATCTTCAAAAGCAACATACACAACACATTTCCAGGGTTTGTGTTTGTTAGTATGGATAGATTTGCCACTATTATGCTCTTCTAGCCTTGCAGGAACTCCTTTTTCTGTGAAGCCAACATAACGCTTTGATGGATCATCTAGACTTTCTAATAAATAAACATAATACATGTTAAACCTATTAGCCCTGCTTCGCTAAAGCTACGCAGGGCACTCCTATTCGCATCAAGCCTTCTTGCGTTGTAAGCCAACCCTGCGAAGCCTTGGCGAAGTAGGGTGGCGGAGAGAGCGGGATTCGAACCCGCGTTAGTATTGCTACTAAACACGCTTTCCAAGCGTGCGCCTTCAGCCACTCGGCCACCTCTCCAATTCTAAACGCAGCGCAAGACTGCTATGTTGCGTGGGCGCATGCGCTTCAACGACCCACTCTATAACACCCGTCATCCTGTGGAATTTCGTAGAAATTAGCACAGGATCCCTTTCCATGGATCACCCTATAATTAAAATTCGGGTGATGACGAAAGCGGATGGATTCTGCGCTGTCGCTGCGCGCCCCACAGAATGACAAATTAATGCGCGCAGACAATAGCAGCGCCGCGCAAAAGTGCAAGCAAGTTTTATCCTAACCTTCAATCAGTGAGAAATCGGCAATTTGATGCAAAAGCTCACCCATTTGAGATAGGATTTTCAGGCGGTTTTTGCGCACATTGGCATCTTCAGCATTGACCGTCACTTCTTCAAAGAAAGTATCCACCGGCGTGCGCAGCTTGGCCACTTCCGTCATTGCCTCACCATAACGATGGTTTTTGACGGCCTCATGCACACGTGGTTTAAGCTCGTGCAGCGCATTGTAGAGAGCAATTTCACCCTCATTTTCCAGCAAACCTTTTGAAGGGCTTCCGGCATAGCTGCAATTGTCCTTCTTTTCTTCAATGCGTACAATATTTGCCGCACGTTTATAGGCTGCCAACAGATTAGCACCATCTTCAGAACCAAGTAATTTGTCCAGCGCAGCCACCCTTTGCACCGCACGCAGAAGATCGTCTTCCCCATCGTTGGCCAACACGGCAGAAATCAAATCGTGACGGACATTTTCCCCTTTGAGTAGGGCTTTGAGTCTTTCTTCAAAGAAGGTCATTAGCTCATCCACAACCTCAGATGGGTTGGAGGCTCTGTAGATATTTTTTGCCTTACCAAGCAAGCCTTTTTTGTTGTCTTCCTCAGTCGGTTTAAACAAAGATTTTGGGTAATGTTTTAGCGCCTGTTCAAAAATAATACGCAGATGCATGGGCAGTTTATTTTCCAGCAAAATACGGATGATGCCCAAGGCAGCACGGCGCAGGGCGAATGGATCTTTTGATCCTGTGGGTTTTTCATCTGCGGCAAACAACCCGCATAATGTATCTATTTTATCGGCCAGTGCCACGGCGATAGTCACGGGTTCACGCGGTACTTCATCGGTGGGGCCGAGCGGAGAATAGTGATGTTTAATCGCATCACAGACTTGTGGGTCTTCCTTAGCGGCCTGCGCGTAATATTGCCCCATAATGCCCTGTAATTCCGGGAATTCTCCCACCATTTCAGTGGTGAGATCGGCTTTGGCCAAACGTGCGGCACGTTCCACCAATTCAAGATCAGCATGTGGAATCCACATAGCAATAAACTTGGCTAGGGCGGAAATACGTTCCACTTTTTGGGCTACTGTGCCCAATTTGGCGTGGAACACCATACGTTCTAAGCCAGCAGAACGCTCGTCGAGGGAAGTCTTATGATCTTGTTCCCAGAAGAAAATCGCATCCGAAAGGCGTGCGCGCAATACCCTCTCATTACCGGCAACGATCCCAGCTCCGCCATCGTCACTGGTCATGTTGGAAATCACAATAAAATACGGTGTGAGATTACCTTCTTTGTCTTTCAGACAGAAATATTTCTGGTGGGTGCGGATAGAAGAAATCAGCACTTCTTCCGGCAATTGCATAAATGTATCATCAATTGAGCCGAGTAGGGGTTGCGGATATTCCACCAAGCCAGAAACCTCAGCCAGTAGGCCTTCGTCTTCAATTAGTTCCAGACCTTTAGATTCTGCCAGTTTGCGTGATTCATTAAGGATAATCTCAGCGCGTTTCTGGCTGTCCAACACCACATAATGTTTGTTAAGCTGGTTTTCTAATTCTTCTAGGCTGGTGGCCTTAAAGCTTTGATTGTCCAAAAAACGGTGCCCCTGAGAATTATCATTTGCCACCAAATGACCAAAGTTAACAGGCAACACATCGCCACCAAACGTGCATAAGATGTTTTTTAGAGGCCGTACCCAGCGGATTTTGTTAGAACCCCAACGCATGGATTTTGGCCAGCTTACATTGGATAAAATTTCCTCAAGTGCTTTTTTAAGAACGTCTTTGGTGGGCTTACCACGCTGTTCTGTAACGGCAAAATAGAATGTACCTTTGTCGGTTTCGCGTTGTTCAAGTTGATCAAGCGTTAGGCCAGCCGAACGCAAGAAGCCATCGATGGCTTGCTGTGGTGCGTCGACCCGTGGCCCACGTTTTTCTTCCACTACGTCTTCCTGAGTGATGCTTAATCCATCAACCGAAACCACCATCCTTCGCGGTGTGACATGGCCGGTGATCTTCATAAAATAAAGATTCTCGGCCTTTAGTCGGTTCTCAATATCATGACATAATGTGTCGATCATTCCACGCTGCATGCGGGCAGGGATTTCTTCACTAAATAATTCTAATAACAGTTCGGCCATGATATGTTCTTCTATTTTTGTTTAATCTCATTGTTCTCGTCCAGCAAAATAGCTTTAGGCTTAAAATTAACTGCCTCTTCCTCGCTCATTTGGGCGTAGGCAACGATGATCACCTTATCCCCGACATTGACCTTATGCGCCGCCGCACCTTGTACACAAACAGCGCCGCTACCGCCTTTTTCTTTGATGGCATAGGTAGTAAAACGCTCGCCATTATCCACATTGTAAATATCCACCTGTTCGTGCGGTAGAATGCCTGCTGCTTTCATCAAATCCGCATCAATGCCCACTGAGCCTTCATATTCCAGATTGGCTTCAGTCACGGTGGCTCTGTGGAGTTTTCCTTTCATCATGGTGAGTAACATCAGGCCGCATCCTCACTGACAGTAGGTTCGTCTGTTGTGTCTTTTGCCAACGATTTTAGCCACGTCTCGCAGCACCCTTTGGCCAGCGCGCGCACCCGGCCAATATATGCTGCGCGTTCGGTCACCCCAATAACCCCACGTGCATCGAGTATGTTAAAGAAATGACTGGCCTTGATGCACTGATCATACGCAGGAAGGGCAAGACCTTTTTCTAAAATAGCGTGGCATTCTTTTTCTGCCACGTCAAAATGTTTAAACAATGCATCGGTGTTGGCATGTTCCAAATGATAGGCTGAAAATTCCTTCTCATTTTGCAGGAACACATCACCATAGGTAACTTTTCCTTCGCCTTCTACACCGTTAAAATCAAGGTCATAAACATTTTCAATGCCTTGTATGTACATCGCCAAACGCTCTAGGCCATAGGTGATTTCACCAGCAATAGGGTTGCAATCAAACCCGCCAACTTGTTGGAAATAGGTAAATTGGGTGACTTCCATCCCGTCGCACCACACTTCCCAGCCTAAGCCCCAAGCACCCAAAGTTGGGCTTTCCCAATCGTCTTCTACAAAGCGTATGTCATGTTTGGAAAGGTCAATACCAATTTCTTCGAGGCTTTTCAGATAAAGTTCCTGAATGTTTTCTGGCGAAGGTTTTAAGATGACCTGAAACTGATAATAATGGCCCAAGCGGTTGGGGTTCTCACCATAGCGGCCGTCTTTTGGGCGACGTGAAGGCTGAACATAAGCCGCATTCCACGCATCTGGCCCCAAAGCACGCAAGGTAGTGGCCGGATGAAACGTACCTGCGCCCACTTCCATGTCGTAGGGCTGAAGAACGGTGCAGCCCTGTTTTGCCCAGTAATTTTGTAGTGTTAATATCAGTTCTTGAAAACTTTTTGCCATGTTAACCTTATTATCTACGCTCAGGGCTCTGTCCCTTGGCGCCACGTAGGCTTCGCTCCCACTTGGTCGCTAGTCCTTACTACGTTCGTCTATAAAAATATCGAACAGGCAATAGCATGCTCTTACTTCAATGGCAATAATTAAGTCGTTGCAATAGATTCTATTTGCCTCTTTTTCCTGTGGGATGTATTAGAGTTTATATGAATAAGTTAGCAAAAGAAGACATGGTAGTCCAAGGACAAAACGCGCTGGATAAGTGGAGCGGGCTTTTTGCTGAAGAGCTGCAGGCGGTGGACGCTAAAATTTTGTACGACACGCAAAGCGAAGCCTCATTGATTCCTCAAATTGTGGGGCATATTATTGCTTCTGGTGGCAAACGCATTCGCCCAATTCTTACCATTCTTTGTGCTAAATTATGCGGTTACGATGCGGGAGATCGGCATATTAATCTAGCTGCCGCGATTGAATTTTTCCATACAGCAACCCTTTTGCATGATGATGTGGTGGACGAAAGCGACCTGAGAAGAGGGGTCAAAACTGCCAATAACATATGGGGAAATGCGCCCAGTGTTCTGGTAGGAGACTTTCTTTTAGGTAAGGCTTTTCAGATACTTGCACAAGATGGTTCAATAAAAATATTACGTATTCTTTCGGACACGTCAGCCATCATCACTGAAGGGGAAGTCAAGCAATTGATACAGATTAGTGATATCACCACCTCCAGAGAAAAATATCTTGAAATTATTGCTTCCAAAACTGCCGCACTTTTCACTGCTGCCTGTCAGGTAGGCGCAATTATCACCGATGAAAATCAGGAAAAGGAAGGAGCCCTGCGTGACTTTGGCCAATCTCTTGGTGTCGCCTTTCAGATTGTAGATGATGCTTTGGATTATTCCTCAAAAGAAGAACAGCTCGGCAAAACCATAGGTGATGATTTTAGAGAAGGAAAGGTAACTTTGCCGGTGATCTTGGCGTATGCGCAGGGGACAGAAGAAGAAAGGGAATTCTGGCAAAGAACCATTGAAGAAGGCCAGGATGAGAAAGATTTAGAAAAAGCAATCGCCTTAATAAATAAACATAATATTATCCTGCAAGTAACTGATATCGCTGAAGAATATGTCAATAAAGCGGTGCAGTCCTTACAAATATTCAAGCCATGCCGTGAAAAACAGGCATTAGAAGACCTTCTTCGTTTTTCTGTTAGTAGGTTGTATTAGTAGCTGTCTTTTCAATTATAATACATAAAATTTTAAATAAATTGATGACTTCTTAATAGATTTCCTATAGCCTAGTTAATTAAAGGGTTATGTTATTTTAAACAAGGAGAGTGAAATAATGTCGGAGAAACAGTTAACGGACATGCAAAAACGTCTTATCAAAGACGTCCATAAATATGACGATATAAAACTTCTTATGCTTGAGAATTCATTGGCAGCACGGATGGATGCTGAGATTCGCTCCCAAATCCGAAAAGCAACACCTATCGTGATTAGCTTTATTTTGTTGGGAGCGATCATTGCTTCTTTTAGCCATCTGCTATTCTTTGTCTTTATTCCTGCCGGGCTTTTGTTTGGCCGGATGTTGGCAAATGATTCAGAAAAAAGATTGAAGCCAATTCGAGAAAATAAAATAGTGGTGGATATTATCAGTGCCAAAGGCGACGAAACGCGGATGGACTTGATAAAGAGGGACTACAGTATTGATGATGAGTTTGTTAAAAAGGTATTAGGCTTTAAATCCTAAAGCCGTTTAACTGTATAATTTACTCACGTTCTCAGCGTCTTTAATGTCAAAGCAATGTTTGTCTTCAGGGAATTGACGTTGGCGTACGTCGTTGCTAAATTGCGATACTGCGCTGGCAATGTTTTGGTCAATTTGAGCGTATTTTTTTACAAATTTTGGAACATGGTCGCCGGAAAGCCCCAGCATGTCTTGAGAAACCAACACCTGTCCATCGCATTTATGTGATGCGCCAATCCCAATGGTAGGAATGTTTAATCTTGATGTGATGGTTTGAGCAAGGCTTTCGGTTATTCCTTCCAAAACAACAGCAAACGCACCAGATGCCTCAACAGCAAGAGCATCTTCAAGAATGCTCTGTTTTTCCTCCTCCGTTTTGCCCTGATACCCATAGCCACCTAAGGTGTTGACGGATTGTGGTGTGAGACCAACATGCCCCATAACGGCAATACCTCGTGAAGAAAGAAATCCGATTGTGTCGGCCATCTCAACACCACCTTCCAACTTTACCGCGCCAGCACCAGAATGTTGAAGAATTTTGGCAGCATTTTTAAAAGCCTTTTGAGGACTTTGCTGATAAGAACCAAAAGGCATATCCACTACCACCAGTGCTTTTTTTGAGCCACGTACCACCGCAGCACCATGATCGCACATCATTCTCACACTAACAGATAGGGTATTTTCCATACCGTAGAGAACCATGCCAAGGGAGTCTCCCACCAAGAGTAGGTCACAATGCTCGTCAAGAATTCTAGCCATAACAACATCATACGCGGTTAGGCACACCAAAGGCTGACCAAGAGTTTTGGCCTTCTGTATATGTTTTATGGTATTGCGGGGGTTTTTCACTTTAAGCCACCAATCCTTGCCTTTTACTCTTCTTTAAACATTGGCGGTTCGCCCTTTAGTTTGGGCATGGTATTAACAGAACCGTCTGTTTTTTCATCATCAATAGACTCATTTTCAGAATTGTCAATAGGAGGGGTATCATCCGAGAGGATATCCAGCGTTGACATATTGCTCGGCGTGTCCTGTTCCTCAGGCATGCTTTGTGCCTCATCATTCTTTGGTTCTTCTGCGGGTTCATCAGGCGGTGGAGTTTTACCGTCGGTGAGTATGTCCAGCGTTGATACAGATTTTTGTTTGTCCTCTTCTTCAGTGTTGGAAATAGGCTCAGAGATTGTTTGAGAATTAGCAAAGATACTGTTTTCTTCATTAAATGCTTTTTCTATACCCTCTTTGGCTTCAGTATCTTCAACATCCTTATTCTCGGACAGATTACCATGCTCTTCTGGTACAGCAATAACTTCTTGCGGGTCAGATGTATTTTCAGCTAAAGTATCGTCTATGCCAACATCGTCATTTTCTTCTTCCAAATCTTTTTGGTATGTTTTTAATGCCTCCATCTCATCGTATGCGCCGGTACCTTTTTCTTCAATGTAGGGTAAAGAGACGATCACGGTTGTGCCTTTATTTGGTTCACTCCTAATATCAAGATTACCACCCATCAGCTCCACCAATTTGTTAGAAAGAGGAAGCCCAAGGCCGGTACCTTCATATTTTCTGCTCAAATGGTTTTCAACCTGCCCAAAGGTTGCCATCACTTTTGAGATGTCTTTTGCCGCAATACCAACACCAGTATCCTGTACTTCAATTACAAACTTATTTTCTGTTAGATTGTGCCAGGCATAAAGCGTCACCGCACCATTCTCCGGTGTAAACTTTACTGCATTAGAGAATAGGTTAAGTAACACCTGCTTTAGACGCTTGCCGTCTGTATGCAGAATATAATGTTGTTTTGGGATTTCACTCACCAGCTTGACTTTTGCCTCATTGGCTCGTGGGCTAACAAGGCGTAATGAGTTCTTCATAATTTTGGTAACGTCTACGTCGGCCAGATCAACAGTAAGTTTCCCAGCTTCAGCTTTGGAATAATCTAAAATATCATTGATCAAACTGAGCAGATGTACCCCTGAAGTGTAGATGTCATTTATATAGTTTTTATATTGTTGGTTATTAATGGGTCCCATAACTTCGTCTTTTACAATCTCTGAAAAGCCAATGATTGCGTTTAGTGGTGTGCGGAGTTCATGACTGACATTGGCAAGAAATTGTGATTTTTCCTGATTTTCTTTTTCTGCACTGGCCATGGCCGTTTCGAGTGCGGCGGTAGTCTCATATTGTTTCTCAAACTCTTTCTCGGTGCGTTGAGTGATAAACAGCATGGTACCAAACAATCCGCCAAAAATCAGGGTAACCAACCCAATTGCAATTGCGATATTGGTTGCCACATCGTGCCAGAAGGGAGTTATGTCATAGATAACTTCAAGAATGGCATTTTCAGGGCTCTGGTCAATGCTGTGAAATGGCCTTATAGGAATGTACGAGCGTACCACATTATATTCCAACCCATTAACACCGTATTGGTTGATCAGCTTGCTGGATTGTAAACCAGCCTGAGCTTCTTTAAAGCCATCTTCTGCGGCCGTATCGGTATTTATGCTAAAGAAGCTTTGTTTGTGATCAAGCATGTCCACCCCATCATGGCTATAAATTTTAAAGCCAATGATAGAGTTTTCACGAATGCGACCTATGAACTTATCAAGTTCCTTTTTTAACTTATCAAGCTTTGGACAGCGTTTATCACATGGCAAATAGGCAAAGGTTTTTTGGTATTTCCACCAGATGGAATTGGTAAAAGAGGTGGCAATGGATTTGTTGCCGGAGATAGCGATTGGTTTGACAATGCTATTTTCGACATAAGAAGAGCCTAATATTCCTACGGCCGAAAAGGAGAAGAGGATAAAAAGGAAGCTAAAAACGTAAAAGTAGCGCAATGATGGCATTTATAACACCGACCCCTGTTATAACTTGAATGATTGTCACA
Organism: Alphaproteobacteria bacterium; assembly: GCA_030429625.1. Lineage (GTDB taxonomy): Bacteria > Pseudomonadota > Alphaproteobacteria > Rickettsiales > UBA8987 > JAUIFA01. The sequence continues at coordinate 371,736 of JAUIFA010000001.1, forward strand.
CTCTACTGAATATCAGGGTGCGAATAAAGCATTTTTTATGATGTGAGGCTATTTTTATCCTTATTAAAAATAAAGTGATGTAATTTGTTGACTGTTATTATTTCTTGCTCTATACAGGGCGACCTTATTGGACTATGTCTAAAATATATATATTTGATGGAGAATTATAAGTGAAACGTACATTTCAACCAAGTAATCTGGTTCGTGCGCGTCGTCACGGTTTCCGTGCTCGTATGGCTACAGTGGGTGGCCGCAAGGTAATTAACGCTCGCCGTGCTAAAGGTCGTAAAGTTCTTTCAGCATAGTTGTTCTGTGTGATTAGGAATGTTGGAGGTTTTCAATGGCTGTTATGCTAAGATTAAAAAAGCGTAATGCGTTTGTTGATGTGGCATCCAACGGTGCTTCGGTGTTGACCAAAGGCCTAGTATTGCAATATAAAAAACGAGATACGAACGATTGTGACGATTGTCGAGTTGGCTTTACTGTCACCAAAAAGATAGGCGGTGCAGTTGTGAGAAACAGGATAAAGCGGCGTTTACGTGCTTTGTCGGCTCTGGTTTTTACTACTTTGGCAAAACCTGGTTACGATTATGTCATCATTGGGCGCAAAGCCGCGATAGGGCGTTCGTTTGATGCGTTGTTGAAAGATTTGAAATACGCAATGCATCAGGTGAATTAAGGCTTTATAATATGATAGCTTCCATTTTGAGAATATGTATTAAGGCCTACCGATTGCTCATTTCCCCTTTTTTATATAATAATTGTCGCTATACTCCCACCTGCTCTGAATATGCGCTAGATGCGTTAAGGATACATGGGGTTTTAAAGGGCGGCTTTTTGGCGATAAAACGCATCATGCGCTGTCACCCATGGAGCAAAAGTGGTTTTGACCCTGTGCCCGATGGAAATAGGCATGAGTGTTGTAAACATAATTAAGACAGACATGGATTAGTATGACAGACGATAAAAAAAGATTGGTTATTTTCTTTATAATTACTGCCATTTTCATGGTGTTTTGGCAAGTTTGGTATGTTAATCCACAGCTTGAGGCACGTAAAAAATGGGAAGAGGAGCAGAAATTACAATCAGAGTCTGAAGGGCTGACATTGGACAAAGTTCTCAGCGGTAAGGCAGCAAAAGACAATGGATCTGTTGCGGTTAATGTGGAAGAAACTGCCCAAGCCGTCATAAACCAAAAAGCACAAGATCTTGCCCCTGCAAAGCGTATACAAATCCAAAGCCCTACTGTCAAAGGCTCATTCTCCTTGAGAGGGTTGCGCTTTGATGATGCGGTTCTGCCTGAATTTAGACAGGCATTAGATAAGAGCAGTCCTGCGGAAGTTTTATTATCTCCTATAGGTAAGAAAGAATCTTATTTTCTTGAGCTTGGCTGGTTGGCAGCAGACGAAACAAAAGTTCCCAACGCACAGTCATTGTGGCAAAGCGACAAAGAGGTGTTGAAGCCGGGTGGGAATATTACCCTTACATGGAACAACGGTGCAGGATTGTTATTTAAGAGAGTGATGACACTTGACGAACATTACTTATTCACGGTGGTGGATTCTGTTGAAAACACAGGAAATTCTTCGGCCAATCTTATCCCTTATGGTAGAATTAATAGGGCGCGTAGTGATGCTCAGGCAATGTATATTTCTCACGAAGGGCCGCTTACTGTGTTGGATGAAGTGCTGGAAGAAGTGACCTATGGTGATCTCAAAGACGACGGAAAACACGAGTTTATTAAAGGACATGGTTGGCTGGGCATGGCTGATAAATATTGGTTGACGGCAATTTTACCGTCTCCGGAAGACGCGATTACGGTCAAATCCATTTACAGTGAGTCTAAGCATGAAAATCGCTATCAGATAGATTATACTGGCGACTGGCAAGAAGTTGCTCCCGGCACTTCAACGCAAGTCACCCGCCATGTATTTGTAGGGGCAAAAAAAGTAAAATTGCTTGATGAATATGGTGAAAATCTAGGTGTGCCTTTGTTCGATCGAGCGGTGGATTATGGCTGGTTGTATTTCTTAACCAAGCCGATGTTTGCGGTTTTGTCCATGTTTTATCATCTGATTGGTAATTTTGGTCTGGCGATTTTGTCCTTAACGGTGGTGGTGAAACTATTATTATTCCCATTGGCAAGCAAGGGCTATCGTTCTATGGCAAGAATGCGTACCATTATGCCGGAAATGACGCAGATAAAAGAGCGTTATAAAGATGATCGTGTGAAACTCAATCAGGAAATGATGGATTTGTACAAGCGTCATAAAGTCAATCCCGCAGCGGGTTGTTTGCCGGTATTCTTACAGTTGCCGGTATTTTTTGCGTTGTATAAGGTTCTGTATGTCTCCATTGAGATGCGCCATGCGCCATTTTACGGCTGGATACACGACCTCTCTGCGCCAGATCCTACCGATATATTTAATTTGTTTGGGTTGTTGCCTTATGATGTGGTTTCTTGGCTGCCGGTCATTGGTGCTTGGCCAATAATATACGCGGTAACCATGTATATTCAGCAAGCATTAAACCCTCCACCTTCTGATCCTTCGCAGGCCTTGGTAATGAAATTATTACCATTGCTGTTCTTGTTTTTATTTGCAAGTTTCCCTGCGGGTTTGGTTATTTACTGGGTATGGAACAACATATTGTCGATCATTCAGCAATATATTATCAACCGGTCAATCAACAAGACTTCAGAAAAAAAGCTTAGCACCTCATAGTTATGGTATAAAAATGGTGGAAGGAAAATCAAAATCCAAAGTAGGGAAGAGTCTCTTTCGCCAGCCATGTGATTTTGTCCGTGGGGCAAGTAGCGTGTCAAGTCTTCCGCCAACTGCCTATCCTGAGGTGGCGTTTTGCGGTCGGTCAAATGTTGGTAAATCCAGTTTGTTAAATTCGCTGACTAAGCGCAAAAGCCTTGCCCGCACATCCAAAACCCCCGGCTGCACAAGAGAGGTAAATTTTTTTCTTCTTGGGGAATCTATCATGTTGGCGGATGTTCCCGGATATGGTTATGCCAAGGCAGGCAAAAAAGAGGTGGAAGGATGGAATCAGCTCATTCGTGACTATTTGCGTGGTAGGCCTAATCTTTATCGTGTATTTTTGTTGATTGATTCGCGCCATGGTGTTAAGCCTAATGATGTTGAGATTATGAGTATGCTTGATGAATCAGCAGTGTCATATCAGATAGTCCTTACAAAAATAGACAAACAAACCGCTAGCAATCTTGAGCGGCTAAAAGAAGAGATTGCAGAGATGAATGTAAAACATCCGGCATTGCATCCGGAGATATTGCAAACAAGCTCAAAGGATAATACCGGTATGGACGAGGTAAGACTGGCAATATCAAGTTTTGTGAAGTAAATAACAGTTATTAGTAATTGGTAATTTTTATGACAGAAGAAAGTAAAATAGATCAGGCATTGTTGGTTGAGGCGCAGACCCTTTCTGACGCTCTGCCTTATATGCGGGAATTTAGTGGTGAAACCTTCATCATTAAGTTTGGCGGCAGTGCTATGGGCGATCCTGAATTGTTCAAACAATTTGCTCGGGATGTGGTGCTGATGAAGCAAGTTGGTATCAACCCAATCATTGTACATGGTGGCGGCCCCCAAATTGGTGCAATGCTTGAAAAACTTCGGATAAAAAGTGAATTTATTGATGGGCTTAGGGTAACGGACAAAGAGACCGTGGATGTGGTGGAAATGGTGCTTTCAGGCACCATCAATAAGCAGATTGTGACCGCCATCAATGAGGCGGGAGGTGTTGCTATTGGTCTTTCTGGAAAAGATGGTTCTATGATTGAAGCACAGAAAGTGCGCAAAACAAAGAGAAATAACGATTCAAATATAGAGAAGATACTTGATCTTGGTTTTGTTGGTGAACCTATTTCGATCAATCCCATATTGTTTGTGATGTTTGAAGATACGGACATCATACCGGTGATTGCCCCCATTGGCGTAGGAAAAGACGGGCAGACCTATAACATCAATGCGGATACGGCTGCTGGTGCGTTGGCCGCGGCGTTGGCGGCAAAAAAGCTTATAATGCTTACGGATGTGCCAGGGGTGCTTTCCAAAGACAAAGAGCTTATCAGCCAGATATCCATTGACGAAGTTAAGTCTTTATTTAAAGACGGAACTATTAGCGGAGGGATGATTCCAAAGGTACAGACATGCATTGATGCCATTAATGGCAATGTGGAAGCCGCGCATATCCTTGACGGTAGAACGCCACATGTGTTGCTTCTGGAAATTTTTACCAAACATGGCACAGGCACCATGATTGTCTAATAAAAAAACCCCTGACATGCAGGGGTTCTTCATTTATTGTTATTGAACAGTTTCGTGCTGTCTTTTTCTTAGACGTTTTGATAATACCTCAATTTCTTCCTTAATTCGCAGTCGTCTCTTTTTCATCTCCCTGATGTTTTCATCCGGTGTATAGTGCACATACGCATCATGGATATCTTTGGTAAGTTTGTTGCTGCGCTTATTTAACGTATCAATATGAGATAGAACTGTCATATTTTCTCCCCTTTTTTAAGTTTTACTTTATATGCATTGCGCATAGAGGATATCGACAAGCTATAAAGATATAATAAAGATTAGATATCTTTATAATTTGTGGATATGATGAGTGGATGATAACATAGAGTTTTCGATTTCCTAGATGTTATTTGGTCACTTGTTGTATTTCTGCAACATATTTTGGGGCTAATTAAGGCTCAGGCTGAATTGGTAAAATCAAAATTTTTTTAGAAGAGTTAGAGATGAGTGTTATTACAATTATCAGTATATTGATTTCCCTCTGCGCAATTTTTGCGTATGTAAATTTACGTTTTCTAAAACTTCCCCACACAATAGGCATTATGATTATCGCTTTGGTAATATCATTAATATTATTGATGTTGCAATTGGCAGGATTTGAGATGGCCACATATGCCAGAGAATTCCTAGGTAATATTGACTTTACCGAGACTTTATTGCACGGAATGTTAAATTTTCTGCTTTTTGCAGGGGCAATGCATGTTAATTTGGCAGATCTTAAAGGTCAAAAATGGATTATCAGCCTGCTGGCGGGGTTTGGTACCTTATTTTCAACTCTTATGGTGGGTATAGTGGTTTATTACCTGTCCCCATTGGTTGGATTTAACATTCCATTTATCTATGCTCTGTTGTTTGGTTCACTCATTGCGCCAACCGATCCGGTGGCAGTGATGGCCATATTAAAAAAAGCAGGTTGCCCCAAATCTTTGGAAACCAAGGTGGTGGGTGAATCCTTGTTTAATGATGGCATTGCGGTGGTAGTGTTTTTGGCGATTCTTGGTGCGATGATTGATGGGAATGCTACAGTTGAACATGTCAGTGGACTGTTTATAAAGGAGGCTCTGGGGGGTGCTGTTCTGGGGCTTATCCTTGGAGGCATAGCCTTCTTTATGTTGCGTTCGGTGGACAACTATCAGGTAGAAATTTTCGTCACACTTGGTTTGGTTATGGGCGGTTATGAAATTGCGTTATTGTTGCACACGTCAGGCCCCATTGCGATGGTAGTCGCGGGCTTGGTCATTGGCAATCACGGCCGTAAGCATGCCATGTCAGACAGAACACGGCACAATCTTGATAATTTTTGGGAATTGTGTGATGAGTTTTTAAATGCGGTATTGTTTCTGCTTATTGGCGCAGAAATCCTTCTCTTAGACTTTAGCCAACCTGCAGTACTTATGGGTTTGATTATGATTCCATTGCTGTTGGTGATTCGTCTTGCTTCGGTGGCATTGCCTATTTCCCTTTTGCGTCAAGTCAGGAGTTTTAGCCCTTATGTGGTTACGATTCTAACGTGGGGTGGCCTGCGCGGAGGAATCTCTGTGGCACTGGCACTTTCAATGCCTGAAGGGGCGGAACATGATTTTCTGTTGATTGTCACCTACATGATTGTAGTATTTTCCATCATCGTCCAAGGTTTAACAATCGGGAAATTGGTCGCGTACAGTAATAGACAAGGATAATTATTTCGTGTTGGCAGCGTTTTCTTTGTCCGGCCCCTCAACAATTTTCAGCAAACGTGCGTTGGTTTTATTGCCTTCACTGATGAGTCCAGCAATGGTAGAAAGAGCCTTCATTAACCGCTCTGTATTGCTTTTGTTTTGGTCGCCAGTTATTGCCTCGTTATTTTTTTCTAAGGCAGCACTGATTTTCTTTAATTCATCAAGGATTTGTTGAAACTGAAGATCTTGTTTTTGGACATAGGAGAGCTTGGCTTGGCCCTTTTTATCCCCAAATTTATAGGTTTCATGTAGCAGTTCCGCTTTGGCTGTTCCAGAAAAGCCGATTATTAGGAAAAAGAATGTAAGAATAATAACGCGTGACATGATTTAACCTCAATAGCCTGTTTTATGATGTTATACTATAGGCTGTTCTCATGTTCAAGCAGCCACTTCTTTTTATTCAGTCCGCCAGCATACCCCACCATCTTGCCGTCATGGCCTATAACCCTATGGCAAGGGATGATGATGGCAATAGGGTTGCGGTTATTGGCATTGCCAATGGCGCGAGAAGCCTTCTCCTTCCCAATATTAGAGGCAATGTCTTTGTACGAGGCGGTATTGCCATGGGTGATATTGAGCAACGCTTGCCACACTTGTTTTTGAAATTCCGTACCTTCTGGGGCAAGGGGAAGATCAAAATTATGACGTTTTCCTAAAAAATATTCATCAAGCTGGGTACGCGCTTTATCCAGAATCATATTGGTATTTGTACCACTTCCTTGTGCGTCAACAAACTCTAAATGGGTCAAGTAATGCTCAGTGGCTTGCAGTTTTAAGATTCCAATAGGGGATGAATAATAGTCTACATACATCTGAATTACCTTATTAAATCAATTAACTCATCGATTGAGTCACGGATGCCGATCATCCGAGTATACAAATTGTCCCAATCTCGATTGATTAATACAAATTTCTGATCGTTTCGCAACTTTATTGTTTCAGGATTTTGCGTGGCATAGACAATGAGTTTCTCGGGATGGGGGAATTTATTTTGATAGAAGCTGATGACCGCGCCTTTCGCTCCGGCCTCAACTTTGTCAATATGCGCCTTACGACACAGATGTTTGATACGTACCACGTGCAATAGATTTTGTACTTCCTCGGGAATGTCGCCAAATCGATCAATCAGTTCCACACTCATCTGCTCAATTTCATCTTCATGTTCAAGACCGGCAATGCGACGATACATGCTTAATCGTAAATCAAAATTCGGAATATAGTCTTCGGGTATGAGTACAGAAGTTCCAATGTTAATTTTCGGGCTATAATCGTAACTATCATCAGTAATTTCGTCCTGCGCTTTATAGGCCTCCATTGCCTCACGCAGCATGGTTTGATAGAGCTCTACTCCTACTTCTTTAATGTGACCAGATTGCTCATCCCCCAGCAAATTACCAAAGCCGCGAATGTCCATGTCGTGGCTGGCAAGGGTAAAACCTGCGCCTAAAGTATCAAGTTTTTGCATCACTTCCAGCCGTTTTAGTGCGTCTTTGGTGGGCATGTGTTTGGGTGGGATGGTCAGATAGGCATAGGCACGTACTTTGGAGCGTCCCACGCGCCCCCTAATTTGGTACAATTGCCCAAGGCCAAACATATCGGCTCTGTGAATTACCAGATTATTGGCCGTTGGGACGTCCAGTCCAGACTCCACAATGGTAGTGCATAGGATAACATCGTAAGCACCTTCGTAAAATGACTGCATAATTTGGTCAAGCTTTTCCGGAGAGATCCGTCCATGGGCGGCCACAATTTTCACCTCAGGTATCAATTCCTTAAGTTTGGGTTCGAGTTCTTCAACATCCTTAACCCTTGGGCAGACATAAAACGTGCGGCCACCGCGATAATGTTCGCGTAGGATTGAATCTCGGATGATAAACGGATCATAGGGCATCACAAACGTACGTACAGCAAGACGGTCAATTGGTGGAGTGGTAATTAGGCTTAGATCACGTATTCCTGACATGGAAAGTTGTAATGTGCGGGGAATAGGAGTAGCCGTCATGGTCAAAACATGGGTGGTTGAGCGCAGTTTTTTGAGTTTTTCTTTTTGTGCCACCCCAAAACGTTGTTCTTCGTCCACCACCAATAGGCTTAGATTGTCAAACGCAACATCCTTGGCCAGAAGCGCGTGAGTGCCAATGACAATATCAATCTCCCCGTTGGAAAGTTTCTCTTTAACTTCGGCGCTTTCTTTGGCACTATTGAGTCGAGACAATTGAGCCACAGTGATGTTTAAGCCCGCAAAGCGTTTGGTGAAATCATGGAAATGTTGGCGACATAGTAACGTGGTGGGGGCAATGATAGCTACCTGACCCTTTGGGCTTTCCGGTGTGTTATTTGCCACAATAAATGCAGCGCGCAGAGCTACCTCTGTTTTGCCAAAACCAACGTCCCCACAAATCAACCGATCCATTGGCCTGCCAGAGGCCAAATCTTCAATCACATCTTCAATGGCACTGAGCTGGTCTTCGGTTTCGCTGTAAGGAAAACGCGCGCAGAATTCATCATATTCGCCAGAGGTGGCATGAAATATTGGGGCTTGATATAAATTGCGCTGGGCGGCGATGGCAATGAGTTCTTTGGCAGCCAGTTTGATGCGTTTTTTAGCATTGGCCGTACGCCTTTGCCATGAAACTCCACCCAATTTATCCAATTGTGTATGGTCTTCAGCAGCGCCATAACGGCTGATAAGATCAATATTTTCCACAGGGACATATAGTTTGTCACCGTCCTGATAGATAAGCAGGATAAAATCATGTATTTTGTCGGAAATAGTTAAAGTTTCTAAGCCTTCAAAGCGCCCAATGCCGTGTTCTTTGTGGGTGACAAGCTCACCTTGGCTTAAATTGGCGGCTTCGCTGAGGAATTTCTCTGCCCGACGTTTTTTGCCCGCACTTTTGCGGAAGATTTTTTCACCCAAGAGGTCTTGCTCGCTGATAACCATAAGGTTATCAACATAAAAACCACTGTCTATTTTTAACACGGACAGGCCAACTATCCCACCACGAATGGCATTAGATTGGGTATTCCACTGGTTAATGTCTACAAAGGGAATGTCATATTCTGTGAGGAGAGATTCCATGCGATTGCGTGCGCCTTCGCTCATACAGGCAATGATGGGCTTAATTTTCTTTTTGCCAGAGCCTTTGACAATCTCAGGTTTGATTGCCTCCTTCAGCATGGCAAAAGCTGTCATGTGCTGTTTGTTGGATTCGGCAAAGAAATTGGGAATCTTTTTACATTCCAGATCAATGATATTCCCATCATCAGGCATCGCATAAGGGTATAGTTTGAGCGTTTTATGTTTTTTAAGCAATGTTTCCCATTGTAAATGGTTGAGATATAATAATTCTGGGTCAATGGGTTTATAGACAACCTCACCAAGGGTTTTTGCTTCTAGTGCGTCTTTGCGGCTGTGATAAAAGTCCTTAATCATTTTATCACGTTCTTCAAACGCATGTTCGCAGAGGTGATCAAGACATATAATTGCATTGGGTACGTAATCAAAGATGGTTTCAAGTGTGGGATAGAACAAAGGCAGCCAATGTTCCTGTCCGGCATATTTCCTTCCCGCTGCAATGGCTTCATACAAGGGATCTCCGCTGGCCACAGAACCAAACAGCTCACGATATTTGTTGCGGAAATGCTCAATGGTGCCGTCATGCAGAATCACTTCTGAGGCAGGAGAAAGGGTGATGGAATCCACATTGCCAGCGCTGATTTGTGACAGAAGATCAAAAGTGCGGATGGACTCAATTTCATCCCCAAAGAAATCCAGTCGATAGCCCATATCCGAACCAGACGGACAGATATCAACAATATTACCTCGGATACAAAATTCTCCAGCCTCAGAAACAGTGGAGGTATGAATATAACCGTTTTTCACTAAAAAATCGGACAATGTTGCGTGTTTTACTGTGTCGCCAATGCCGGCGTTAAACACAGATTCTGCCAAGAGTGAGCGGGGCAATAATTTCTGAATCACGGCATTGATGGTGGTTACAATAATGGCCGCCCCATTTATGTGGGCAATCTGACTCAGACTGTTGATCCGTTCACTAACAACAAGATTATTAGGAGATACCCGATCATAGGGGATACAATCCCACGCAGGCAAAGGCAATGTGGTGATTTCCGGAAAGAAAAAGCCAAGGCCTTCAATGGCATTTTCCATGTGGATGTCGTCAATGGTAATGTATAAAATTGGGGAAGGGTGGTGTTTGGCTAATTCAGCCAGCGTAAAAAACTGTGATCCATCTACCGCATTGGTTAAGATAACCTCTTCCTTGCTGGCCAAATTCTTATAAAGGCTAGACAGCATAACGTTTTATAGCGTCCCCAACATCATATTCAATGATTCTTTGTAAAACAGAGTTGGATTCTAGCTCCTCTGGAACAGTTTGATTCCCGTTAACCCAGCCATAGATGTCCGAGTCACTCTGATCCATCACCTCATCAAGCATGTCCAATTCTTTATCAGACATGGTCTCAATATAATCTTTACAAAAATAACCCACGATGCGGTCGGTTTCCTTACATCCACGGTACCAACTTTGATAGAGTAATCTTTTTATACGTGTGTGACGATCTTCCGACATGTCCAACTCTTGATTAAAACGAAGGGTACTATATCTCTTTACATAGTTTTTAGGCAAGGATAATATGGTTTGATATGTTTTTGACATTATGTGTAACTACTGCTAGAATTCAGTCTTGAAGAGTGGAAGACGGTGTTGTTAAAAATAGGAAGTAACGTAAATGAGTGTTCGGGTGATGGTGGAGCAACAAACCAAAGAATTTTTAGATGATCATGGTCTTGAGGGCTGCGTCACAGGTCTTACGCCACTGGCTGTTCTTGAAAGAGAAGGCCAACAGGAAAACTCTAAAGAAGGGCTTGAAAGATGTTAACCCATGCACACAGAGTTGAACTGGAAAAAAATGATGGAATTATGCTTTTGCAGGGTGAAAAGGCAGATGGGGCTGCGTTTTTTGTCTATATGATTATGAATCTGGAACAAGTTGAAAAGCTTGAGCGGGATTCTGCGGACGGTGCGGTCATTGATTTCGCACAATATGGTACGGTTATCATTGCGGGGAAGGGTAAGCCTACCCAGGATCATATCGCCTATATGGAAAAAGAATACAACTTTAAGCACCCAGAGTCTGAAGAAGTCGCTTAGTTTCTTCTTTTTAAGATACTTCTTGTTCATAAGGGAGTTTTTCGCCGGCCCATGGGCGGGCAATATCAGGCTTGCCAAAATAGTAGCCTTGCATGTAATCTACTTTCAAACCCATAAGAATTTTGGCGACTTCGCCTGTTTCTACACATTCAGCCACTGTTTCCAGCCCATAGGATTGGTTAAAGTCTAGTAGGGTTTTGATAAAGAGTAAGTTTTCTGAGTTTTCTTCCAGCCCCATGATATATGATCCATCAATTTTTACCTTGTCCACTGAAAGACTCTTTAATTGGCGGAATGAGGTATAGCCTGCTCCAAAATCATCCAGTGCGACTTGGCAGCCAATGGCTTGCAATGCGGCAACAAAATACGCTGTTTGACGCAGATCTCCCTGCGCAGCAGTTTCGGTAATTTCAACAATCATACGATGGGCGATGTCAGCATTTTCTAAAATACGGGTGCAATGCTGTAGCCATTTTGGATTGTCTGTCGTGAGATTGGAGACATTAAAAGCCAAAGAAATGTCCGGATATTCTTTAAGTTCGGCAACAACTTTCTCCAAAACATATTCGTCTACAATGTCAATATAGCCCATACGCTCAGCCACAGGGATTAGATTACCGGCGGAGGACAGATTGCCATGCTCATCTTCCACCCGCATAAGGCATTCATAGCTGGCCACATGTCCGTCACTGCTTTTGATAACAGGCTGATAAGCAAGGTGGATCTTGTTTTCTTTAAAAGCATTTTGCATGTAGAGCAATTTGGTCACTTGATCTTTTGAATCAAGATGTTCTCGTTTGGCATCAAGATAGTCACAATGGAACTCGGATGCTTTATTTTTAGCATTGCTCAAGGCAAGATACGCTTTATTCAGCGCATCGGTTGGGCTGTCAGTATAAGAAGGAAAATGCACACTGCCAATGGACGTGCGCAGGTGAATTGGTTCCTTAAACGAAGGATTATTGTAGAGCTGTATTTTTCGCAAGATACGGTCAATGACCAATTCTACTTCGGTTTTTGTTTGGTTGCGTAGAATAATTCCAAATTGATCCAATGCGGTACGGTGTATAACATCTGATTCTCTTAGTAACTGCGTTAACTGGATTTCTAAGGCTTCCATAATTCGATTAGCAAACTTAGGAGAATACCAGGTCATCATCATTGGTAGATTGTCTATGGAGATTTTGAGAAGGACAGCCTCCTTATCCGCAGTCACACAATTTTGGTAGATTGTGTGCAACTCTTCAATGAAGATATCGTTCTCATAATTGTCATTATAAGCCCCATAATTTTGTTCCCTCATATTGGGTTCTTTCTTCAGAGAACGTACCCTGACCACGTCATCGTCAGCAGAGATCATCCCCACCATAACAGTGTCATTGCCAACCTTTTCAACCGTACCTTTGTCAACTACCCTGACAAATTCTTCATCATCAATGACAATGCGGTAGACACGGCTATAATCCCCACCATTGTCACGGCTTAGTTCAAAAGACGAGATAAATTTGGCACGATCTTGTTTATGTATCAGCTCAATAAAGCGCTCTAATGTACTAATTTCTATGGGATTATCTAATGATAGAATGGATCTTGTGTCGCCCGTCCACGTGATGATGTTCTTATTTACATTCCACTCATAAACAACGTTATTTGCTTTTGTGATTGCAAGCTGGAGTCGTTTTAATTCATTCATTGTAATCTAAACATGCCACGTAAATATATAAACACAGGGTACTATACCATATTTGTCATTAATATGAAGGTAAAAAATTATTTATTCAAATTTTGGTTTAATTAATATTATTCGACTGTTTTCGGCACTAAGAGCCAACTCACCTTTCGAAAGTGCGATGGCAAATTTGCCAAATATTTCATATCGCCAGCCATGCATGGGAGGAATGTCAGGATGGTTTTTACAAAGGTCTGTCACGGTAGCAATTTTTTCCAGATTTTCAATACTAGCAACAACGCTGGGAGCAATGTCATGATAATCGCATTGGGTTTTGAGCAATACTTTTAGTAAATCTACCAGAGGGCCTGCGCCTTTGGGTAATATTTTTTTCTTTATCAGCTTCGGTGGTTTAGAAGATAGGCCTCTTTCCACGGCTGCAAGAATTTCTTCCCTGACATCAGATTTGGAGGTTTTAAAGAATCTAAGATTGTCTAAATCCTTGTCTTTTTTAGGTACAATGGAGGCTATTTCCAATATTGCATCGCTTTTCATTACCCAGTTGCGTGGTTTGTTAACCAGCTGTGAGCGCAACTCTCTCCATGTGGCAAGTTCTTTAACAATGGAAAGATACTCATCACTTCCGCTTTTTATGCGCAACTTTTTCCATGCATCGTCGTGATGTGGAATGTAACAGTTTGGGTCGGATAATTTTTCCATTTCCTCTTCAAACCATAACACCCTCTCACGGCTTTCCAGCTGTTCTTTTAAGGTGAGGTAAATATCGCGCAGATAGGTAACATCGGAAAGCGCGTACTTAATTTGTTTCTCTGAAAGAGGGCGTTTCGACCAATCGGTGTGGCGGGAAGATTTATCAAGGCTGACTTTACAGATTTTGGTAACAAGATTGCCATAGCCAATATTCTCCCCATAACCGAGAATCTGAGCAGCGATCTGTGTATCAAAAACCGATTGAGGAACTTTGTGATGTTCGTGTAAAACAATCTCAATGTCTTGCGAACAGGCATGAAACACCTTAACTATTTTAGGGTCATCAAGAATTTCCCATATTGGGGTAAGGTCAATATCTTTAGCCAAGCTGTCCACCGCAAAAACATCTTTTTCTCCGGCAATTTGAATCAAACATAAGAGAGGGTAATAGGTCTTTTCCCGCAGAAATTCTGTATCAATAGTGATAAAACTTTCTTTTTTAAGCGCATCTACCCGTTTTCTAAGCTCTTGGGAAGTGGTGATCACGGGCATATATTTACAATTCCTTATAACTAACTACAGTGATTTTATAAACTATTTTATAGCTGTAAGTAAAGGTAAGATTACAAATATAACCAGTTAGTATGGGTGTTTTATGGCGGCTTCCACTACGGCCTTTTTACCATCAGTCATTTTTAGTTCAACAAATATATTCTCACTAACTTTAAGCTTTTTATAGAGCTGCATGAGCATAATATGTAGGCCGCCAGGCTTCAGTTCAATTGTATCGTTTGCGGGGATGGTGATGGAGCCAATAGAACGCATCTGCATCACACCATTTTGTTTCATAGTACTATGGATTTCATTGACTTCCGCCACAGAGGTTTTAACAGCAACGATGGTTTTAGGCTCATTTGTTGTGTTGGTAATTGTCATGTAAACCGCGCTGGTATTTACATCACCAATGGTTGCTCGCGCCCAGGCATTGGTTATTTTCAGTGAGTTGGTGTCTAAGATTTCCTCGGCAAAAACAGGAAAGCTTGTAAGCAAGATAAGGATTGATAAGAGTATTCTCATTATTTGTCTTCCTCCATATAGTGTTTTAGTTTATTGGCTATAGTCTTTATGTCGGCATCATGAGTAAAATGGGTTAAAAAATTACCATCAGTGTCCATAAAATAAATATACGCAGAATGATCCATTGTATAGTTTTTCTTATCATTACCCGCTTTGGCATAATAGACCTTATAGGCTTTTGTAACGGCGGCTATCTGTTCGTCTGTTCCGGTGAGGCCAACAATAGAAGGATGAAAATTTTCAACATAGCTGGCCATCATCTCTGCCGTATCGCGCGCTGGGTCAATGGTAATAAACAAAGGGGTGATCTGCTTTGCCGGTTCGCCTATTTCATCAAGCAACTGGCTAACGAAGCTCAACGTGGTAGGACAAACATCCGGACAAAAGGTAAAACCAAAGAACACCAACATATATTTACCGGCAAAATCTTTTTCAGTGACTGTTTTGCCGTGGTGATCTGTTAAGGTAAATGCTCCGCCAATGGCTGCTGTTCCAGAGTTGGACTGAGATTGCTTGGATTGTAAAAACTCGCCCTGTGTCATTTGAAAAATATATCCTGAAAATAGGGAAACAAAGATCAATAAGATGATGATAATAGTGCTGGCTTTCATTAGGCTTACCTTATATCCTGAGTTTGGCTAGATTGTGAATATTTAGGGGGTTATGTCAATGAATAAAAAAGAAACAAAGACAATAAAAGTTGATCCAAGAGGCAAAAAAGCTTGGGCATTTCCCCTGGCATTTATTTCAGCAATGCGAGAGGAGGTGCCAAACATACGTTGGTTGCTGATTGTTTTTGCATTGTTTTTGTTTCTTCCCAATCACTTTATAAACATTACCAATAGACAAATTAGTGGATTTTTCAGCAAGATGGGGCTGGATAATTTTGATCAGATCATCACATCTCTTCTTATGGTGTTTGCTGCCTATATTGCGTATAAATTATTTACCAGTTGGCAAAAGGCCAGTGCGTATATTGACATCGCCCGCAAGGGAACAAGTATCGTTGGTCGTGTGGAAAAAATAATAGGCAAGAAAGGAAATTCAGTGCTTTATAAATATACCATTTCCGGCAACGAATATGAGGGTACCGGCCTGCACCCAAAGCATAGTGATTATAGATTTGGTGACATTATTGATCTGGTGGCTTTGCGACAAAACCCAGAATATAGCCTGCCTAAAGAAGGCTTTTTATACAACGCACTGCGTACCTTGTTAGGGCTGATGAGTGAGGCGGAATTTAAAGATGCCGAACGTAAATTCCAGCAGCAGAAAAATGATATGGATCGGTTCAATGGGGAAGGGCGCCACAGCCGGAAAGAAGACACTGGTTTTTAAAGAGAAATCCTAGTGGTGGTCGATCTCGGATTCGAACCAAGGACACAGGGATTTTCAGTCCCTTGCTCTACCAACTGAGCTAATCGACCACATTTTTAGGACAAATATTACGCGCGCCCTTATAAAACAAAAAAAAACACCTGTCCATTATAAAAAAATATAAATTAGGGCGGGATGTAAGGTTATAGTGTCTTGCATTATTTCCCAATCCTGTTATTTTCCGCCAGATTATTTAAGCTTAATATTAGGGATGAATGCCATGGAACGTGTCAGACAAATCATTGAAAATGCTTGGGAGGATCGTAATGAAATTTCGATCAGTACTACCGGCGAGGTGCGTGGAGCAGTGCAGCAGGTGCTCGATGCTTTGGATGCGGGTGAGATTAGGGTTGCTCAAAAAGACGAGGATCAATGGGTGGTCAATGACTGGGCAAAAAAAGCGATTTTGCTTTCCTTCCGTTTAAATGACATGCGTGCCATGGGAAATGGGCCGGAAGTCGATGGCAACGAAGCCGTTTGGTATGATAAAGTACCTTCAAAGTTTGCCGGTTGGGATGAAACAAAATTTAAAGAAGCTGGATTTCGTGCGGTTCCAGGTTCGTTTGTCCGCCATTCGGCCTACATCGCAAAAAATGTGGTATTAATGCCGTCCTTTGTGAATCTCGGTGCCTATGTGGGGGAAGGCACGATGGTTGACACATGGGCAACGATTGGTTCTTGTGCGCAGATTGGGAAAAACTGTCATATTTCAGGCGGTACAGGTATTGGGGGCGTGTTAGAGCCATTGCAGGCAGGTCCAGTAATCATCGAAGATAATTGTTTTATCGGCGCTCGTTCAGAAATTGCTGAGGGCGTAGTAGTAGAAGAGGGGGCTGTTATTTCTATGGGTGTGTTTATCGGTGCTTCGACCAAGATTGTTGATCGTGAGTCTGGTGAAGTGTCTTACGGACGGGTGCCGGCCTACAGTGTGGTAGTTCCCGGCTCGATTCCAGGAAAAACTCCTGATGCTCCTTCCTTATATGCGGCGGTAATTGTGAAGCGGGTGGATGCGGGAACACGCAGTAAAACCAGCATCAATGATCTTTTGCGCGCGTAGCATATGGGTATAGTTAAGAAAATTGAATATGATTCAGGTGTGGAGGGCAAGTCCTTAGTTGTTCTCGGTGCGGTGCATGGCAATGAAAAATGTGGGACGCAGGCCATTTTACGTATGGCAAAAGAGCTGGACAATGGCTGCCTGAAACTAAAACATGGTACGCTTGTTATGGTACCCATTACCAACCAGAAGGCCTACAATCAGAATGTACGTTTTGTGGATCGTAATTTAAACCGTCAGCTTCATCCTTCCCATCAGGGTAAGGGATACGAAGATCAGATAAATTCAGAACTTTGTGCCATTTTAGAATCGACCGATGTGTTGCTGGATCTGCATTCCTATGCTTCGCAGGGTGGGCCTTTTATCTTTCTAGGCGGTGGTAACCAAGCAGAAAATGATTTTGCCAAAGCGTTGGGTGTAAATGATTTTGTTTATGGCTGGCAGGAGGCCTTCGGTAACGCTAATACGCAGGTGGATCCGTATGAATCGATGGGAACAACCGAATATACCCGCTATGTTGGGGGGATTGGGGTGACGCTTGAATGTGGCCATCATTACAATGATGATGCACCAGATGTAGGATATAAAGCCATTATTAACGCACTGGTTCATCTGCAAATGCTCGAAGGAGAAGGCAGTTTTATCAAAGATGATTATCGTTGTGTGCATATGAAGTTGGCATTTTACAAAGAAAAAGCAGGCAAGCTTGCCAAACAGTGGAAGCATTATGATTCTGTAAAAAAAGGACAGGTTCTGGCAGAATATGAGGATGACAAAAAAATAGTTGCCCCCGAAGATGGTTATATCATTTTGCCAAAGCTCGACGCTGAAATTGGCAAAGAATGGTTCTTTTTTGGTGTGGGATCTGAGTTTCCAGATTAGATTTGTCATTCTGTGAGCCGTTAGGCTGCACAGAATCCATGATTGTGATAGATCCTGTGCTAATTTCTGCGAAATTCCACAGGATGACGTGGAATGTTTCTTAATCCTGCAGTAAATAGCCAAAATTCCTGATGATTTCTTCACCGGCATCCAGACCAAGTTTTTCTGCGTCGGAAGCATTTCCTCTGCGTTCAACCATGTGTATTTCATTGCCACCCAAATTGGCAATCATACCGCGCAGATGGATTGAATTATCCTCCTGATAATGACACAGCGCCCCAATTGGTGTAGAACATGAACCATTGAGTGCTTTTAAAAAACCACGTTCGGCTTGGACTCTGACGTTAGATTTTTTATGATTGATATGGGCAATAACCTCTAAAATATGCTTATTTTTTGCCAGACATTCCACCCCAATAGCGCCCTGTGCTACGGCTGGCAGCATAATGTCCGGATCAATGGCCTGCGTGATGTGGTCTTGCATATCCAGACGTTTTAGGCCTGCTACGGCAAGAAAAGTCGCCTCCACTTGTCCTTCCTCTAATTTACGTAGACGGGTTTGTACGTTGCCGCGAAACGGAATAAGATTAAGATCAGGACGGATTTTAAGCAATTGCGCCTGACGGCGTACTGAGGATGTGCCAATGAGTGCGCCTTTAGGCAGCGCGTCAATTGATAGGTGGTTCACGCTAATAAAAGCATCCCGCGGATCTTCCCTTTCTAAAATACAATCAATGACCATTCCGTTGGGCAAAGTATCGGGCATATCTTTCATTGAATGTACGGCAATGTCAATATCACCGCTGTGCAGAGCTTCTTCAATTTCCTTGGTAAAAAGCCCTTTGCCGCCGATATCTGCCAGATGCCGGTCTTGAATCTGGTCGCCGGTGGTCTGCATTTTTACCAGTTCAATTTGTTCCTGTGTTAAATCTGGGAAGGCTCCCAGCAGGCGGTTTTTCACTTCTATAGCCTGAGCGACAGCCAGGGCGCTTTTGCGTGTTCCGATACGAATGCGAGCAGGACATTGAGTCATAAATAGTCTTTGCCTGTTATTTTTAAAACATACGCGCTGAAGATAGGAATTATATGGATAAAGGCAAGTCTTTATTCATTCTTTTTAATAATGCAAGCATGCTTGTTGTTTTTAAGGGAAGTTTTTATTAGAGCCATTGCAGAAAACATGTTATAATCAGCCTTTTAGGAAAAATATGATCTCTACAAAATAGGTGGGTTATTTTGCGATGCAATCGAATAAGAAAAATATTCTTGTGGTTGATGATGATAAGGTCAGTTTAAAACTTGTAGGTACAAAGCTATCTCAGGCCGGATATGGTGTTATCGAAGAAAGCAGCAGTCGCTGTGTGATTGATGTGCTCAAAAATAGCAAAAAGAATATCGATGTCATCCTGCTTGATAAAATCATGCCAGAAATTGATGGTATTGAGGTGCTCAAATTTGTTAAAAGCCAAGATAATTTGCGCAATATTCCGGTGATCATGCAAACTGTTGATACCGATGATTCGCATATATTGGAGTGTATCTCTGCCGGAGCATTCCACTATCTGGCAAAACCCTTTAACGAAGAGATAACCCTTGCCATCATTGATAAGGCTATTGAAGAAAGTAATAATAAGAACCGTCTGATAAAAGAGATGAAAGACTATAATTTTAGTCTTGGTTTGATGACGCATGGTTGTTTTGAATTTAGAACTCCTGTGGAGGCAAGGGACTTGTCGTTTTTAATTTCAAAAAGTTTTCCTGACCCTGAGAGTGTGTTAATAGGGATCAACGAGCTTATGATTAATGCTATTGAACATGGTAATCTGGGCATAGGCTATGCCCAGAAGACCAAGCTGATTAACAATCTGACATTGCAGGAAGAGATTAATAAGCGTCTAAAAAGTAAAAAATATCAAGCCAGACATGCTAGAGTTGAATTTACAAGAAATAAAGACAATATTTCTCTTTATATCAAAGATATGGGGGATGGATTTGATTGGAAACATTATATGGAGATGTCGGCAAAGCGTGCAGTAGATCCTCATGGCAGGGGGATCGCTATGGCAAGAATGCTGAGTTTTGATGACATTCAATATATGGGTAAGGGTAATGAAGTCCTCTGTACGGTAAAGTTATAATCTTTTACATAACCGCTGGTGCATTGGAGTGTTTTATGCTATAAAATGGCTGAGTGCACAGTGTTTTAAGGGGTGTTTTGTTGAAAGTATTAGTAACAGGTGCGGCAGGGTTTATTGGTTCGTTTGTGTGCCATAAGCTCTTAGACCTTGGCCATGAGGTGGTTGCGGTTGATAATCTAAATAATTATTATAAGAGATCTCTAAAAAAAGCCCGTTTAAAACTGTTGACTCCGCACCATGAATTTAATTTTTATCAGGCCAATATCGCCAACCGTAATGCTATTTTACAACTGGCGGACAAACATTCTGATATCTCTGTTATCGTCCATCTGGCCGCGCAGGCTGGTGTACGCTACTCTCTTGAAAATCCTTATGCGTATGTTGAGTCAAATCTTATGGGGCAGGTAGTGGTCTCTGAGCTGGCTAGAAATTTAGCACAATTGGATCATTTTGTTTATGCTAGCTCGTCTTCGGTGTATGGTGGGAATGAGAAGCTTCCTTTTAGCGAGAGAGACGATGTAAATGCTCCGGTTTCTCTCTATGCTGCGACCAAGCGTGCGGATGAACTCATTGGCCATTGTTACAGTCACTTGTACAATATCCCATCCACAGGGTTAAGATTTTTCACAGTCTATGGGCCTTGGGGGCGGCCAGATATGGCATATTTTTTATTTACCAAAGCAATTTTAGAAGGTGAGCCGATAACAGTTTTCGACGATGGCAATATGCAAAGAGATTTTACCTACATCGACGATATCATTGATGGCATTATGGCGGTAATGGGAAAGCCACCGGCAAAATCCGGTAAAAACCCAGCCCATCGGGTCTTTAATCTGGGGAACAACAAGCCCGTTAAGTTGCTTGATTTTATTTCGCAGATAGAAGAATCATTGGGTAAGAAAGCAAAGAAAATTTTTAAACCTCGCCCTGCGGGAGATGTTCCTGTCACCTATGCGGACATTAGTCAATCGGAGCAAATATTTAATTTTTCCCCAAAAACTTCCATAGAAGAGGGTATTCCTAAATTTGTCCAATGGTACAAAGAATATTATAAGGTGTAAGTAGCAATGCAAGAGATATTGGTTGTTGGTGGAGCGGGATATATTGGCTCACATATGGTTGCTGAATTACAAGCGGCAGGGTACGATCCTGTTGTGTTGGATGATCTTTCCAGTGGCCGTGAAGATTTTGTAGGAGACGCGGAACTTATTGGTGGAGATTGCGGAGATGCAGACTTATTAAATGACATTTTTTCCTCACATAAAATAGATGCAGTGATGCATTTTGCTTCGTCTATTCAGGTGGGGGAATCGGTCAAGAACCCAATCAAATATTACAAAAATAATCTTATCAATACGCTAACATTGCTCAATGCGGTGGTGCGGCATGATGTTCCTGATTTTATTTTTTCCTCTTCGGCTGCGGTTTATGGTGAGCCTGAATATACACCCGTGGATGAACAACATCCCTGCCTGCCACTGAGTCCTTACGGACGCAGTAAATATTTTATTGAGCAGATATTGCAGGATTATAAGAAGGCCTATGGGCTACATTATGGTTCTTTGCGATATTTTAATGCGGCAGGCGCACATCCTGAATTGCCTATTGGTGAACAACATGAGCCGGAGACTCATCTTATTCCGTTAGCGTTGCAGGTAGCTTCTGGTCAGCGGGAATATATTGAAATATTTGGTTCGGATTATGACAATCCTGATGGAACATGCATCAGAGATTATGTGCATGTATGTGACATTGCCAGCGCCCACCTCAAATTATTTGATTATTTAAAAGGCGGTGGCAATGAAAGTGTTTTCAATCTTGGTGTAGGTGAAGGCTATTCTGTAATGGAGGTGATTAAGATGGTTAAGCACGTCACCGGTCAGGAGGTTGAGATACATTATGAAGACCGCAGAGAGGGTGATCCGGCTATTCTGGTGGCCGATGGCTCTAAAGCCATAGATCAGCTGGGCTGGGATCCGGAATATTCAGATCTGCAAACCATCATCGAAGACGCATGGAAATGGGAGCAGAATCGGTAAGGTTCATATGTTGCCGCACCCCTGA
Source organism: Alphaproteobacteria bacterium (assembly GCA_030429625.1). Lineage (GTDB taxonomy): Bacteria > Pseudomonadota > Alphaproteobacteria > Rickettsiales > UBA8987 > JAUIFA01. The sequence goes on from JAUIFA010000001.1 coordinate 393,940, forward strand.
ACGGTGATGTCATAAATGGGGTGTTCCAGAGAGGAAATAGCAGGATTGGATTGTATCATCCAGCCAAAGAAAATCTTTTTACCTACCTCAAGTTCTTGGCCAACAAGGGACATATTTACAAAGTCACTGGGAGAATTTTCAGTAATTTCTATTAAGGCTTTCACCCCTTTAGGTTCATTGGGTTGTGAGGTAACACAGTCAAATAATTTGATGTTCAGCGTGCCGTAATGGTCAATGGATCCCGTTTCTATCACCTGTGAAACCCGTTCGGTGGTGATTTTATTAAGGATGTTTATCGTGGCCGTTTTAATGGGGGAATTGGCAAGATTGTCACTGTCTTTTGTGTCGGGTATGCGATCATCACTAAGCAACGCTCTAATGCCGATAGCTTCGTTAATAACCTCGTCCGAGCTTTCTAGCGTATTGTGTATGGCTTGATTGATCCGTTGGCGTGACGTGAGGGTTGGTTGGGGGGTGTCCGGATAGAGAGTGACGCTCAAAGGAGGTTCGTCAATTTGTGTGATGTCAATGGAAGTGTCACCTTCCTGTGCAACGACTTGACCAGCGATAAGCGACAGTAATACCGTCAATGCGATATTAAAATATATCGTCCTCACTTTTTCCACTTTCATCTCCTGATGTTTGGGTGTCGGTTGTTGTCTCATCACCATTGCTGCCTTCGCCAAACATAAACTTGCCGATAATTGATTCCAAACTAATGGCGGCCTGAGTAAATTCTACCTCGTCGCCATCTGAGAAAGTGTCTTCTTCTCCACCAGGAACCAGCGCAAGATATTTATTACCTAATAGACCGTTACTAAGAATTTCTGCGGAAGAGTCTTTTGGCAACTTTACTTGATTATCTACGCCGAAACGGACAATGGCTTGATATGTCACAGGATCAATTGTTTGGGAAATAATCTGCCCAACCTTAAGTCCACTTACACGCACATCACTGCCCACAGTTAAACCATCCACGCGATCAAATTTTGCAGTGAGCGCATAGCCATCCACGTTGCTCACTCTACCGCTATTATAGGCAATAGAAATAAAACCAATGGCAACAGCCAGAACAACCGCGCCCATCAAAGTCTCAAAAATATTCTTATTCATAATTTTACAAATCCCTAATAATTATTTCCCAGGAGTCCATGCTTCATAATCCGCACTTACGGTTGGTCTATTACCATCAATACCGGGTTGGCGATACGCATTTTTTGTGCCCGTCAAATTCGGAAGATAGGACTTTTGCCACTCAAAGGCTTTTTGCACGTCTTCCTTTGTGGGGACATGGTCGGTTGTATGGTGCATCCAGCCGTGCCAATAAGGCGGGATCTTTGTTGGCTCCGCTTTGCCATTGTAAAGCACCCAGCGTCTTTTGGTGTTTCTTCTGCCAATTTGGACAGGAAAGCTCCTGCGCTCAAAATAACGATTGCCAAATTCATCTTTTCCAACCAGTTTGCCGTTAAAGATTGTGTATAAAACAGTACCGATTTTATTCATAATTTTATAGTCTTTGCCAAAAATAAATAATTTGATTATACTACCCCCAAAATCTCAAAATTAGGTAAGGGATGGCTATTTATACCAATAACAATATTAAATGGCAACAACGAGCAATAATGTTGGCTCTGGGAATAGGGCAGGGTTTTATAATTTGGCTTATATCTCATTACCTTAGTGCCTATAAAATTAAACCAGAATCCATGGCTTTGCAGGCATTTGTTCTTGTCGGAGTATTTTTTGTCCAATATTTATGGAACGCAAAGCGCATTATGATGATGCTGCTGCTTGCTTTTGGCTTTGCGGCTCTGTTTTCTTACCCGATATATTACACCTATAGCCAACTCAGTGTTGATGTGGCGGTTCAAAGGGGCTGGATGGTTGGCTTTGGTGCAGGAATGGGCAGTTATATCACGTTGGTTGCCTTAACGATCATTAGCGCGCCTTTTCTTAAAATATACCATCGAAGCAATCGTTTTAAATTTCCCCACAGGGAGTTGATGAATAGCGCTTGGAGTATGATAATCATACTTTTCTACACGTTGCTGCTTGTTACGGTTGCCTGGGCAATGCTATGGTTTATCAACATGCTTCTGGAGAGTCTGGAGGTAAAAGTTTTTAAGGAAATTATATCCAGCACGGCATGGGTTTATATATTTACGCTGGGTTGCTTTGGGTTTTTCTGGTCGATCATTCGGGACAGCAGCCGTGCTATTGTTTTCTTGTATAAAGCTGTGGCAGCCCTTTCAGTGCCGCTGCTACCTATTATTTCTTTTGTCCAGATTTTGTTTTTTGTTACCCTTATATTTTCTGGGCTATATAACCTGTTGGACATACAATTCTCTGCGACATTTTCGTTATTGTTATTAATCGCCTTAGAAATATTGCTGTATAATGGGGCGTATAAAGATTGTTATAACAATTGCCCTTATCCATCATGGATAAAATTGATCGTAAAATTTGCCATCGTCTTGTTGCCGGTATATTCGATATTGGCCATCCACGCGATCAATTTAAGAATAGACCAATATGGGCTGACCGTAACGAGAATATGGGCACTCATATTCGCCTTTACCGGCCTGTATTATAGCGTTGGCTATGCTACGAGCATCATATTGTATAACAGAAGATGGATGTATCTTGTCGCCCCAACTAACAAGATAGGAGCGTTTTTGGTGGTGATTACCCTCATACTGGTCAATACGCCTCTGATTGACCCTTACCTTATGAGTGCTAAAAATCAATATAAACGTTTTTCTAATAAAGAAGTGAGCCCTTCCTCGTTTGATTATGGCTATTTAGAATTTGAACTGGGCGAGATTGGTAAGTCCTATTTGGACAGGATTCACCGGGCATCTCACCCCAAAAGTGATTACATACGACGCACTATTGGCCAGTTACGCTCAAACACATTTTATGATTGGCAGCGCTACAAACAACAAAAAGAGTTGGTGCGGGAGGTTGGCTTAGGGCACTTAGTGGCCGATGAAATCAATTACCCCTTTTTGCATTTTAATATGAAAAAGGCTGGAAAAGAGCTGTTTGACCGCCTTTTAAAGATGGAATATCATCCGCAATATTACATCATAAAAGCCAGCATTGAAGAATTGAAACCCTATAAAACCTGGGAAGAATGGAGCAATCGCATTCCTTCAAATCGTGCCGATTACAACCCCAAAAACTATAAAATATGGGAGTTTGAGTGGGAGTTAGAAGAATAGATTATTTATGCTCCAAATTACACAAATAGGTTGATTGTTTAGAACAATACCCCTATATAGGTTAATATTATATTAAAATTAACCGGTATTGTGAAGTGAAGAATAAAGAAGATTCAGGTTTTACTCTTGTGGAATTGGCCATTGTGTTGGTGATCATTGGCTTTATTGTTGGTGGGATTGTGGCGGGCAGATCATTGATAGAATCGGCCAGAATCACTGCCGTGATGCAGGATATCATACAATGGCGTACAGCGCACAAAGCCTTTGAGTTGCAGTATGATGGTATTCCGGGTGATCTTGATAATGCTTCTGAATATTGGCCTGGGCTGACACATAACGGCAATGGCGATGGGATGCTTATAACATTGGGTGCGCTTCTTGTTCCCGGTAGCGATGATGACCGCTATTATTTTCAGCATTTATCGTTAGCTGGTCTGGTAGAGGGCAGTTATGGAGAATTTGTCGCTGGACAAGAAGAGCCGGCCTCTCCTGTGCCCGCAGCTATTTATTGGGGGATTAGTTCGGTACGAGAAGAATTTTTTGCGGCTAACACAGTTAGTCGGGCAAATGTTAATATGCTTTCTTTAGGAAGGCAATACACAGACCCTGATATATCATTTCACTCTTCATTATATGCAGCAATTACTCCCAAAGACGCATACACAATCGATAAAAAATTGGATGATAGCATGCCGGGAATGGGGAATGTTATTGGTGCAGTTGGTCTTTTTGGATGGCCTCCCGTTCCCAGAAGTTGTGCAACAACCAATAACATAAACAATGCGACGACGGCAAAATATAACCTTAGTGAATTCAGAGATGCATGCCGTATGGGCTTTGTTTTAGACTAATTCTTGTTTGTTACCAAACTCCTATTTATATTCAATCTACCTATGATCTGTCTATTTTTACTATATTTAACGTAAAAATTGTGCTATTATTAAGATAATATTAATTTTAACGTTAGTATTAAAGGTTGGGTAAGGGCATGTCTTATGTATGTGGGACATATAATTCAAATGAAGAAAAAGGGTTCACTTTAATAGAGCTGGCAGTTGTTTTGTTGATTATCAGTATGATTGTCGGCGGGATTGTTTCGGCTCAGTCCCTGATCCATTCAGCACGCATTACCTCTGTGATGCAGGACATCACTAAGTGGCGTACGGCGTATCATGCATTCCAATTGCAATATGATGGCATTCCTGGTGATTTAGACAACGCTTCTGAATATTGGCCAGGGCAGACGGTAAATGGTGATGGTGATGGCTTATTAAATACCACAGGGAATCAGATAACAATAGATAATGGTTATGATCAGGATTTTAATCACTTTTTTATCCAGCTTTCATTAGCAGGGTTAATTGAAGGGGAATTTACAAATGCAGCTCCTGCATTTCTTCCATCAAGTAATGCAAATAGAGATATAGCATTTCCAAAAGGCCCGATAGAAGCAAGTTTTTATATACCCAGTTCATTAAGAATCGAAGATTTTTTCCATAGTATTGCTGAATCTCCAGATGGCATAAATGTAATGCTTTTTGCTGCCCCATGGGGCGATGCTTCAGGGTATTTTTTAAGCCCTGTTTTAGCTCCAAAAGATGCATTTATAATAGATAATAATATGGATGATGGAATGCCTGGAACAGGCAACATAGTTGGTTCTTTTTCATATATTTGGGGTGGTCCTCTAGAGCAATGTAATACAAGTATGGATGCAGCAGATGTGGATATTGCGCGTTATAATTTGTCTAATCAAAATAAAGCATGCAGAATGGCATTTACCCTAGAAGAAGATTAAGGTAGTTTAGAGGAAGGGTGAGGGATTATGAAAAAAGATAAACAAAGAGGCTTTACCCTAATTGAGCTTTCTATTGTGTTGCTGATTATCAGCCTGATTACCGGCAGCATTGTGGCCGGACGCTCTTTGATTCATTCTTCCCGAATTAGTGCCCTGATGCAGGATATCAACGAGTATAAAACGGCAACCAATGCCTTTATTTTGCAATATAATGGTTTCCCTGGAGACATCACCAATGCCACAGATTATTGGCCATCGCTTACGTCTGTTGGCCCTCAAAATATGGGCAACGGAGATGGGGTTTTGCAATGGGAAACATTTACTAAAGAAACAGGTTTGTTTTTTCCTGAATTATCTTTAGCAGGCATTATTCGAGGTAATTATACATTCCCAACTGGTGCAGAATGGCGTTTGGGTGTTCATATGCCGGAAACGGATTTTAAAGAGATAACTCTCAGACCAGTAGGAGAGAATCGAACAGAATTATTCACTGGTGTGGGCTATTTCTCTAACATAGATGGCGGTGGGAACAGTGCTCTGACAATCATAACATATCAAGATCCTTATGCCCAGAATTTAGGTGGGCTTACCCCTAAAGACTCTTATAATATCGACGTAAAGCTGGATGATGGTATGCCGGGAACAGGAAATGTCATTGGCGGCAAAGGCTTTCCTGGGCATGTAATGCCTGATTGTGCTACCAGCCACAGTCAAGGCAATATGAACGTTGCTACATATATCCTCGATGAAACAGATCCCAACTGTGTATTAGGTATTATCTTAAACTAAGCGGCTTCTTCGCTATTGTCTTCGTCCCCAGATGCGCGTTTTTCCAATGCTTCTTTGGCTTTAACCGAAAGCTGGAGATTGAGTTCACGTAATTGTTTTTCGTCCACTGGCGCTGGTGCGTTCATTAAGAGATCCTGCGCTTGTTGATTCATCGGGAAGGCAATCACTTCACGAATATTGGGCTCATCAGCGATCAGCATCACCATCCGATCCAGCCCGGGAGCGATGCCGCCATGCGGTGGCGCACCAAATTGGAAGGCGCGGATCATGCCGCCAAATTTCTCATCCACCACATCACTATCATAACCGGCGATTTTGAAGGCTTTGTACATCAGCTCCGGCAGATGGTTACGAATGGCACCGGAAGAAAGCTCCACCCCGTTGCACACAATGTCGTATTGGTAGGCTTTTAAGGCTAGGAGTTTTTCGGTGTCATCCCCGGCTTCTTTCAATGCATCCAACCCGCCTTGTGGCATAGAAAATGGGTTGTGGCTGAATTCAATTTTGTTGTTTTCTTCGTCCCATTCAAAATAAGGGAAATCCACCACCCAGCAGAATTTGAAGACATTGTCGTCAATCAAACCAAGATCTTCCGCCACCACAGTGCGGGCTTTTCCGGCCAGATCAGCGGCTTTTAAATGGTCGGTGTTGCAACTAAAGAACAGTGCGTCCCCATCTTTCACATTGGCCTGTGTTTTAAGCTGGGTAAGCTCATCCTCAGTCAATTGCTTGGCAATAGGGCCTTTGGCCGTACCATCGGCATTAAACACAATATAACCCAACCCGGCAAAGCCTTCTTCCCGTGCCCAGTCATTCTTTTTGTCAAAGAAGCTGCGCGCTTGTTCGGCTGTGCCCGGCGCGGGTATGGCGCGGACAATGGCACCTTTTTCAATCTGTCCGGCGAACAGGCCAAAGCCCGAATTACGGAAGATTTCCGTCACGTCAGAAATAATCAGCGGATTGCGCAGATCCGGCTTGTCACAGCCATATTTCAACATCGCTTCTTCGTAAGGAATACGTGGGAAAGCACCTTTTTCAATATTTTTGCTGGAAAACTCACGGAACAAATCGCCAATAACCGATTCGGTCAATTGGAACACGTCTTCCTGTTCCACAAAGCTCATCTCGATATCCAGCTGATAAAACTCACCGGGAGAACGATCCGCTCGCGCGTCTTCGTCGCGGAAGCAGGGAGCAATTTGGAAATAGCGGTCAAAACCCGATACCATCAGCAGTTGTTTGAATTGTTGTGGCGCTTGCGGCAGGGCATAGAATTGACCCGGATGCACGCGGCTGGGCACCAGATAATCACGCGCGCCTTCGGGTGAAGAGGCGGTCAGGATCGGAGTTTGGAACTCCATAAAACCTTCTTTGGTCATGCGGTCACGTAGCCAACTGATAATTTTGGAACGCAGAATAATGTTATTGTGTAATTTCTCACGGCGTAAATCCAGAAAGCGGTGTGATAAACGAGCATTCTCAGGGAAATCTTTGTCGGTATTGACCTGCACGGGAAGTTGTTCAATTTCCACCGCGCTTTCGACCTTGATCGACTTCACCGCTACCTCAATTTCACCGGTTTGCATGTTCGGGTTAATGGCCTCGGCATCCCTCGCAAGCACTTCCCCTTCGACCGTAATCACACTTTCATAGCGGATTTTATCCACGTCTTCCGGCTTCACATCGCCGTCTTCGGGGATCACCAGCTGGGTGATGCCGTAATGGTCACGCAGATCAATAAAGAACACACCGCCATGGTCACGTTTTCTGTGAATCCAGCCCGAAAGCTTGACCGTTTGACCAATATTGTTTTTGCTTAAATCATTACAAGTATGGGTGCGATATGCATGCATAATTATTTCTCTATTTATAACAAGGAATTAAAAAACGAGTGTTTCTTAGCCCAATCTCCCCATAAAAGCAAATATTTATCGTGACTTTTGGGGTGATTGTGTTTTATTTATAGGTGTTATATTAATTTATTATTAAATTTTTTAAGATATTTTTATGGCGGAGAAAGAAAGAATACATTTATCAAGAGAAGAGTCCTGCGCCAAGTTGATGGATTTTGCAGAAATGTTGGTTGGCATTCGCCCAGCGCATGAAGAACCTTCTGCGGAAGAGGGTGCGGGGATGTACCTGTTGTTGGATGATTATGTATTAGATTTTTCTGGTGTGGTGATAAAGGACATCAAAGACGAGAAAAGATCGCTGGTCGGGATTTTAAATGTCGATGGGGTTTCTGAGGAGAGTTTTATTATTGACTTCTCTGACCTCTCTTTTACACAGGCTAATTTAACAGGTGCGGATTTTTCTAACGTATGTTTGTCAGGAACGGAACTTCTTTGGACAGAAAAGCAAGACATTAAATTTAATCTAAATACATTAAAATTTGCGGATGTTATTAACAGAGAATTATTGGTGCGGGCTAATCCTGAATTGGTGATGCAAGATAAAGCCATGCTGAATTGGCTAATAGAGGAACAAATCTTTTTATATGAAGAAATTGAAATGCTAGCTGATCGTCAACATGTGGAAAAGGAAGCAGAGCCGCAGCATCAAAAAAATATGGACTTTTTTAGACAGTTGGTTGCTAGGGATGACGATGACAAAGAGCAAGGACATGGGAGAGGAAAATAATTATGGAAAAGAAAACATTAACCAGAGAAGAATCATGTAAAAAATTACTTGATTATGCAAATGATCTTCTTTTAGCAACTGACGAAGAAATTTTTAGGCAGCTGGATGGCTATGTTCTCAATCTTTCCGGTGTGGTTATATCTGATATAAGTGATTCAGATAAGGGCATTGATGGTACAAGAAAATTAAAAAAAATGTTTGACCCAACGCCTGGTGATGGTCGTACAACTATCATTAATTTTACAAGTATATCGTTGGAGAAAGCTGATTTAAGAGAAGCAGATTTTTCGGATGTAGCTCTTGTTAAGGCCAAATTAAATGGGGCTTTGATGGATGGCATAAGGTTTAATTATAATACGTTAATACTTGCCGGTAATGAGAATAGAAAGTTACTTATCGAAGCCAATCCTAAGCGGGTGATTGCAGATCAAAAAATGCTTGAATTTGTAACTAAAAAGGGAATCACCAGCCATGATGAACTTGAAGAACTAGCGGATGCACAGAGAGGTTCTGAAAGAGCATTATCAGGATTTCAGGCAATGCTAAAAAATCAATCTGGTAATGGTCCCAGAGGTAACCAAAGATAAGAGATAACGTTCAATTATCCTGTGGATAAAATGCGCTTTCCCGCCTCCATTCTTGTTTCTCAAATAACACAAAAATAACTATTTATAGTGGTTGCAATCTGAATTTTATCAATATATAGTATGCTTGGCATTGTAATGTTCTGGTGGGGGTATTGCCTGAGGAGCATTTTTTGGGGGATCATATAATACGGCTGTAACTATGAAAAAATATATTTCTATACCTGTGTCTTTGGGACTACTTCTTTCTGCTAACATTTCTTATGGCGCTGATTACTCGTATAACATTAATGATTATGCTGGACGGCAATATGCGTCTGTTGGAAAAGTTGCTTCAAATAATCTAGGAGTACCATCCTCAATACAGAAAACAAAGAATGATTCTGATATAAATAAAAGAGATGCTAATCAGGAAACTACGCTGATGCATGCGGCAGTCAATGGCGATGTCAATGTAGGCAAAACTCTCATCGGGATGGGGGCGAAGATTAATGCACGAAATATCAGTGGTATGACCGCACTTCATTTGGCCAGTGCAAACAGAAACAGTGATTTTGTAAATTTATTATTGTCAAATGGCAGTAAAGTAGATCTGGCGGACAGTTATGGCATTACTCCTTTGATGTATGCGGCGGCTGCTGGCGATACGCAGTCGGTTAAGATGATGATTGCTGCGGGGGCGGACATTGATGCGGAAAATTTTTCGGGGAACACTGCGCTTATGCAGGCAGTCAATTCAGGGCAGGCGGAAACTGTGCGAGTGCTGTTAGGCAATGGTGCAAGTTTGATACCTAAAAATGCCTCTGGTCTTACCGTGACTGATATTGCTGTCGGGCGTGGAAATAAGGAAATTCTATCTCTTGTTGCTCCACAATATCTTTCCAGGTTTGGCCAAAAGAATGCCCCGGTTTTACAGGTAAAAGATGACACACTCAATTTTGCTAGCAAACGGGATCAATATTTGGATTCAACGCCAGATAAATACATAAAAACAGCAGAGAATATCATTCGAACTTGGGCAGACGGAACAGAACATAGTGATTTTGGACCCATAGAGCCAGAAGACGTTGTGTTTGATGATTATGCTCCTGCTTCGGGTGGGGCTACTGTTGTGCCGGAACGTAATAATGCGGTGCGGAATAGAGGCAATAATCTTCGGCAAAATGCCTCACTTTCTGTTCAAAACACGCAAGCGAAAAAACCAGATATAAAAGTGTTGCAGAAGGTAACCGCACAAATTAATAAAAGGGCGGAGGAAAGATTAACCAAGGCGCAACAAAGAATAGAAGAGGCGCAAGACGAAATTAGGAAAATAGAGCGGGACATTGCCAGTGCAACACGCAATAAATACGAAATTGAGAAGAAGCTCTTAACTGTTTCTGAATATAACAGCCAGCTGGAACAAAAAAAGCAAGAAAATAACAAAAAATACAGTGAGCTTTTAGACGATGCAAATGCCATAAAAAATGAGAAGCAGAAAGCTCTTGAAGAGGAGCGTAAGCTTCTTTCTTCTTTAGAAAATTTGCGTAAAGAAGCCCAAAAACGCGAACAAGAATATCGTCGTAAAGCCAAGGAAGAGGCAGAACAGGCACAAAAACGCTTAAAGCAGGCCATTGAAGAAGAGAGAAGGGCTCAGATGCTTCATGCAAAACTTACAGACAAGATAAACGATGCCCAGCAAATTAAGTCTGAAGTTGAAAGGGCCAAGGAGCGTATGGCGGAAGCCAAAAGAAAGGTAGAAGAGGAAAATAACAAAATTATTAAAGCGCAGCAATATGCGATTGAGCAAATTGCAATTGATAAGAAAAAACAGGAAGAAGAAGCCAATAACATTGTCAAAAGGCTCGAGAGTTTAAAACAGCTTGTTGCGGCTGAGCGTCAAAAAATCGTCAATATTGGTGGTTCTGGGATTGCCAATGTCAGCTATGAGCCTGGTAGCGATGATTATGCTATGTTGCAAAGACGTAAGGCTAAGCAATATGCCGACGAAATCAGAAGAAAACTTGCCCGCGTGGAGGAAAACCCCATCTCACAAGACGCCGTGCTTAATAAAGAATATGCGATAGATAGTCGTCGTGCTCAGAAGCAGCAACAAACCATAGAATCTTTAGAGGCACAAGTGCTTGCGGCTGCTAATGAAGTAAGAAGCGCACGCATACAGGCCGCAAAAATGGATGGCCGTATTGATGTGCTGGACGAAGATCTTGGCAATATTATTCCTGCTGCGGGTGAAGATAATAATGTGGACACACATGCGGTTGAAGATGAGGCAACGCCGGCCATTGAGGAAAACGACGATGAGCTTGTTCCTGATGCGATGCCAGAGCCGACTGAGGAGCCTGTTGAACAGACCAAAGAGTCATCAGGAATCCTTGATAAGGTTGTCGGTTTCTTTAGTAGCGATGAGGAGGCTGGGGCGACCGTACAGATGGCTGAGGCTGTGCGGGTTCCAATCAGTGGTAACAAACAATTTCTTGCCAATGCTGGGGAAGTTCCTTCAGGAAAATACTGGTTAAGAATTGGCGACTTTGACAGCCGAAATAAGGCCATTGCACATTACAATGAGGTAGTAAAGCGCTATAATTTATACAACATAAATTATGATTTTGTCGATATGGATTCTAATAACGTGTCTTTAAAAGTTGGGCCGGTCAGCTCTACAAAAGACGTTTCCAAATTATGTCTAAAATTCCGTGCGAATCATTTGGGTTGTGGTACAATCACGGTTCAGTAGAAAAAATATTTTTATCGTCTTTTTTGCTTGCATATAGTGATTAAATCATTATTTATAGTGCCCGTGCTTGTTGCCAACCTTGCACGTATTCTTTCTGGTGTTCCGCAGTAGTTCAGTTGGTAGAACGGAGGACTGTTAATCCTTATGTCGCAGGTTCGAGTCCTGCCTGCGGAGCCAAAATTCCCTCCAAACACATCCAATAAAGTCCAATTTTCTTTGATTTTCCAACACTTTCATGCTAATGGTTGGCTTATGCTGTCTTTTTGTGTCCAGTAAAATCTAGCGATTCTGGTGGTATAAGAAGTGGTATGATTACAAAAGTGGAGTGGAGCATACCACTAATGAAGTTAAATGATAAGAAGTGTCAAAATACTAAACCTACTGATAAAATCCAAAAATTATTTGATGGAAATGGCCTGTACCTTGAAATAAAACCATCTGGTAAGAAATTCTGGCGATATAAATTCCGTTATCTGGATAAAGAAAAGAATCTTACTCTAGGAAAATATCCAGAAACAACACTAGCCGAAGCAAGGGAAAAGCATCGTGTGGCCCACAAACAGGTTGATAATGGTGAGAACCCCCTTGAAATAAAACAACAAAATATACGTGAGAAGCGGATAAATCATGCCAACACTTTTGAATCTATAGCTAAAGAATGGTTAGAGCATAAGATGTCAGAAAGCTCTGAGCGTTATTGTCAAACCATACTCACAAGGCTTGAAATCAATCTATTTCCGACCATAGGTAAACTTCCGATTAAATCTGTTACCCCTGCCATATTACTTGATGCCTTGAAACAGATTGAATCCCGTGGGGTATATGAAACGACAAAAAGGCTCAGGCAGTATGCCAGTCAGATATTTAAATACGCTATTGCAAGCGGTGTGGCGGACAATGACCCATCTTATCATATACAAGGAGCATTGAAGACAAAGAAGGTAGAACACCAGAAGTCGTTACCCCTTAGTGAGTTGCCTGAATTGTTACAGAAACTAGAGCGTAACGATGCAAGATTATATCCACAGACACGACTTGCATTAAAATTAATGATCCTAACCTTCACACGAAAGAAAGAACTCAGTCATGCGAAGTGGGATGAAATCAGCTTTGAAGATAAAATGTGGATTATTCCTGCTGAGCGTATGAAGATGAAGAAAGATCATATTGTGCCGCTTTCAAAGCAATCATTTGCGCTATTCAAAGAATTAAAAGAGCTAAATGGTGATTGGGAATATGTCTTTCCAAGCCCACACAAGCCTCGACAACCTATGCATGAAGATAGCATTCTCAGGGCACTATACCGCCTTGGCTATAAGGGAGCTGCAACAATTCATGGTTTTAGGGCTTTGGCGATGACAACTATTATGGAGAAGCTTGGTTATAGATATGAAGTACCAGACCGCCAGCTTGCTCATTCTAAAGGCAGTAGTGTAAAGGCGGCCTATGACCGTGCGGAATTTCTGCAAGAACGCACTAAGATGATGCAGGATTGGGCGGATTATTTGGATGAGGTTATAAAATGAAGAAATTGTCCATAGATAATAAAATAGATATAGTACTTTGTGAATTGATTGAACATGACGAGTTATCTCCAGATTCTCTTCCTTTCTTTATATTAGCTGAACATGTATGCACTAAATCAGGATTAACAAAAAGGCAGTTATGGGACTTGTTAGGTGGAAAACTAAGCTATGAATATGATGCAATAGAATTTTTAACAGAAAACTTTTATGATACTGAATTCCAAATCAAAATTAACTATTCCAATTTTGTTCATTATTTGAAAGATACTAATAGAATATCTGAAGATAGTGAATCATTAGACAAAGATGCTGTGGAAGAGTTTAAAGAAACACGAGGCAGAAAAGAAAAGGTACCTTGGAATGATGTACACGCATATATTTGTAAGATAATTGTAGATCAAGGTGAGAGGGCGTTTGCAAGTCAAGATAGTTTAGCTCAAGAAGTAAAAGATTGGTGTAAAGAACAATATAGAGGAGACATCAGTATTAGTGCCGTCAAAGAAAGGTTGAAACCATATTGGAAAGTTTTTGGAAAATCTAAAAATAATTAGTCAGAAATAAAATACTCACTTTTTCTGGCTAGAAACATGCTATTTCTGGCCAACATTTCTTTGCTTTATCAGTATTTGTTTGCTTACTTTAGTGCATGTCCATAACAGCACAGTGAGGTTTAGAAATGAACAAAATACTTAGAATTAACGATGTAAAACAAAAAACCGGCCTTTCTCGATCTTCTATATATGCATATATTAAAGAAGGAAAATTTCCTTCCAGCATATCCATAGGTCCACGTTCCGTAGGGTGGCTTGAAAGTGATATTGAACAATGGATAGATAGCCGTATTACAGGCGTTCCATTTGCTCCAATGGGAGGAAATGAGAGTGTATAAGTCATTTGAAGAAGTGCTGTCTGCATATGGTATTCCTTTGCCTAAACAAGATATTGTCGTTGGCAAATTTACACGCTGGGGCAAAAATCAACGTTATTGGGCTAGACCGCTGTCAGATAGCAATGGCATAGCCTACGGTGATTGGTGTGTCGGAATCAGTGAGGTCTGGCTTGAGCAGACAAATATAAACTTAAAACCAGAAGAAATAACGCAACGCCAAAAACAAATAGAAAGAATTCGCCAAGAGGAAGAGCGAGAACGTGAATCTACGCATCAGGGTGCGATCACATATGCTCAAGAAAAATGGCATATGTTATCAGAGTCTGGTTCTTCAGAATATCTTATAAAAAAACAAATTAACGGTTATGGAATACGTTTTGATAGTCAAAATATTGTTGTTCCCGTATGTGATATAAAAGGTCAGTTATGGGGGCTTCAAGAAATCACACCAGATGGAAGAAAGTCGTTCACATTTGGTACAAAGGTCAAGGGAAACTTTCATATACTTGGGCAGCTCAAAACAGCAACCGATGCATATGTTGTTGAAGGTTATGCGACAGGAGCTAGTGTTTATCAAGCTACTAATAAACCCGTGATAATAGCATTTAATGCTGGCAATTTATTGCCTGTAGTAACAGCTATTCAGTTTCAATATCCTGCATTAAAAATCTCTATTTTAGGCGATAATGATTGTTGGAAAACAGACGTAGGTAATATAGGGAAAGAGAAAGCTGAAGAAGTTGCAAAACGTTTCGGTCTTCGAGTGGTGTTTCCTGTTTTTAAAAACACTACTAGCAAGCCAACAGATTTTAATGATTTACATTGTTTAGAAGGTTTGGAGGTAGTTAAGAATCAAGTCCAAGAAAAGCGGCTGCGTGTGATTACCATACAAGAACTTTTAACATTAGAAATATCACCACCTGAAATGATTTTGTACCCTATTATCCCAAAACAAGGGCTTGGAATGCTTTATGGTTATAGAGGGAGAGGTAAAACGTTTTTTACCTTAGGGATTGCTCATGCCATTGCAACGGGTACAAGCTTTTTAACATGGAAAGCAGATAAGCCTCGGCGTGTGCTGGTTGTAGATGGGGAAATGGCGGTTAGCGCTATGCAAGAGCGGTCCAATATATTAATACAGTCAACGGGTATAACGCCAGATCCAGGTTATTTGCGATTTATTACACCTGATTTACAAGAATGGGGCATCCCAAGTTTGCATACTCTTGAAGGTCAACACGCTATAGAAGATTACTTAGAGGGTGTTGATGTTTTGATTTTAGATAATATCTCCACACTTTGCCGGAATGGTCGAGAAAATGAAGCTGAGAGTTGGGTTCCAATACAAGAATGGGCTTTGAAATTACGGCGCAAAGGAACATCTGTTCTGTTTATTCACCATGCAGGCAAGGGAGAGACGCAGAGGGGAACCACAAAACGTGAGGATGTGCTCGATACGGTAATTGCTCTTAAAACACCAGCAGATTATGAAGAAAGTCAAGGTGTAAGAGTTGAAGTTCATTATGAAAAACATCGACACTTTTATGGAGACGACGCAAAACCATTTGAAGCTCAGTTAATTACTGAAAACGGATTACAACATTGGAAAGTAACAAAGCTCGAAGACACATTACTTGAACAGGTTGTTGAAATGGCGAAGGATGGCATGAAGCAGAGAGAGATTGCTTTAGAATTGGAGGTTAGTCTTGCTAAAGTAAATCGTACTTTGAAACAAGCTAAGGAAAAGGGAATTTATAAAAATAACCCCTTTGTAATGCGATGTTTCATTGTTTCAGTGCTTAGATGGTGAAACAGTGAAACAATATTCATAACTTAAACTAAATCAAAGTCGTTAGATAAAGCATAATAGACAGATTTTTCACTTTTTATAACTGTTATAGGTCGGCTATTACTAGTATTAGAAAATTTATAGCTACCTAAGTTCCGTTGCAAGAAATTACTTTGATGTATGTCATTGACAATAGCTTCGTTATTAAAAAATGAACTGGCACATCTGCGACTAACCCTCAGTGAATCACCATAATTAGTATAAAACAGCCCTCTACTGGCGGTCTGCTCATCGGAATCATAGGTGTATTGTTTGCTAAGAATATGGCGTTTTTGATTTTCGTTACCCATATAAAATAATAAGTTTGAATTATCTGGATCAAAAGCATAACCAAAAATGAAAATATTTACTGCATCGGAAATATGTTTTCGCGCCAACTTCACATGGGTGGCATTTTTGAAATCTTGCTGCTTTGATTCTCCGATAACTTGTATACCTTCAGCAACAGAGCGGATTGTCTGAAGCGTGTTAATAGAACTTGCTTGATATTCAAATGTTCTTTCTGGCACGGCAAAATCGTTACCATAACAATTTTTCTGCCATTTTGGGAGGCCTAATTGACCGTATATATGTATAATCTCAAGACTTTCTAAAAATTTATCTATTTCATCTTTAAAGAAGCTAACCCCTTTTAACCGTTTATATAAAAATGCCTCAAGCGATATATCATAATTAAATGTGACAATTGTTAGTTTGTTTTTATGTATATCTTCTGGCGTATCACATCCCTTGATAATGGCTTCTACTAAATAATTATACCAGTTATCTTTAACACCACCACCTTGGATATGTGCTTCATTTTCACATGCTAAAATTCTGCCAGCAATCATATCTTTCCCTACAGTTCTAAATTCTGGATGGTATTTCAGAAAAAGATCTATATTGGTCGGGCGATATTCTTTTAGTGCACTAACAAATCGTTGTACTTTTGGTATTTCTTTTAACGCGATATGGTATGACGCAGGGCTGCCGTCCAATCTAATGTTATATGGAGCCACCTCTGAAGTATTTTCAATATAATCATATTTCTGTAACAGTTTGATACATTCATTTGCTGTGCTATTTATTCCTGGTGTATTAGGCGGTCCAAAAAATAAAAGCTCACCTCGGTTTATATTTGATATTATACTATTAGTACCGTCAGCAGTTACTAATTGCTCACCTGTAGGATAGCCCAAATGACAACTTGCGCCAGCTCCTAAAATAATAACTGTTGGATTTTTAAACATAAATTCTCCACTTTGAGTGTTTCAATATACCGTGGCTTTCTTCTAAAGTCTTATAAAAAACTTCTTTCTTTACTTTGTAGTCCAATAGTTTAGACTCACTCATAGGCAGTAATAGCTGCTCGGGGCTTCAAAACCTCTTATCACTAGCGGTTGGCATCAACCGTGATTGGTGCGTTTCTTAAAATTCGTACCAAAGATGTCGCTTTCCGACCTTATGGCCGGGAGGCGGCAATTATGTCCAATACCTCGCGGTTAAAGATTGTCGCGCGTGTTTCTAGTGATACATGTTTTGAACTCCCGGCTACCAGTCTGACGATTGGTAGCCTATTTTTAACAAATAAAGGAGTTGAAGGTGGCTATAGTTACATTAAATCAATCAGTTAATATGGCAAATAATAATGGGTTTTATGTGGTGGGGAATGATAGCCTTATTAGCGCAACAAACTCTTTAATTATCCTGCAATCGCCAACAGGGACAATTCAGCATTATAAAGGTATATTTGAAGGTAACTTTTTGATTGGGTTCATCAATGGAACGCTAACCGGATTTACAGAATATCAATCGAATGGAACAACACTAATATCAGACTCCACAGGGTTTAGTGTTCCCTATGATGTTTATTTTTCCTATGCGGAGGCAAACGACTCTTTTGGGTTGCGACAATATGCATTGTCTGGCAATGACTTTATAATAGGAAGTAGTGAAGCAGATACATTAATTGGGGCTAATGGTGATGATGATATCCGGGCAGGTTCAGGCAATGATTGGATTCAGCTTGATGGAGGTAATGATATTTTTGCCAATGGTAATCAAGGTAATGATACCGTGCATGGTGGACAAAATAATGACATACTTTATGGGGAAACAGGGGATGATTTTCTTTATGGAGATAAAGGAAATGATACTATTGCCGGAGGTAGCGGAGGTGATATTTTTGTTTTTACTCATGATAGTGGTGTGGATGTAATTACAGATTTTATTTCTGGGGACATTTTACAAATAAAAAATAATATTAACGACACAGGCATTGTAGATTTTTCTTCGTTACAGAATAATATTATCGTTACTGATAACGGGCTAGAAATTAATTTAGGAAATGAAAATAATATCACACTCTCTGGGGTGTTTAATTTAGACAGCTTTGACGTGGTTTTCTTTAGTTAGGAGAGTGAATAATAAGCATATGCACAATCCTAAACAGATTATGACGAAATGTCATATAATAATAGTAAGCTTGGGATTAATGTTCTAGGTAGGGGTTAGGCGATGGCCTGTTTATAGTGTATATCTGACGCTATGTCTTAATCTGACATTTTGTCCGATAGAATAAATAATAGTTTCTTATCTAAAACTAGCCGTAAAGAAAAAGATGTGCCATAAATAATCCAGAGAAAAGGCATATTTTTATGAATAAGCAGAATACAACAACCATAAAATCGGTTCTTGAACAGGCACAAGAGCAAGAAGATTTGGCAAATCTACAAGAGGCGTTATCCTTATATAACTTAGTATTAAATAACAAACCACAGCACCCACAGGCCTTATTTAAGAAGGGTAAGGTACTTATTTCATTAAAAGAATACGCACAGGCGATTGATGTATTAAATACATTACTGTCACTCAAGATCGTTAACGAAGAAGAGATCATATACGTAAACATTGCCGACGCATATACATTGTCCCGTCAACCAGACAAAGCAATAACTTATTATAAAAAGGCCATAAAACATAATCCATTATACACCGCACCCTATGTGCCGTGCATTAGTTTGATGGAACAATTAGGGAAAACCGACGCAGCGGAAGATATTGTTAATGAAGCATTAAAACAGCTGCCAGAAAACTCAGACATACATTTTCTGAAAGGAAAGCTTTCCGCTCGAAGGAAAGACTTTAGTGCCGCAGAGACTTCTTATGAACATGCTATGGCATTAGGCTTACACGAACGGACAAAACATTTTATTCTTTCAGAACTGGCCATCGTAAAAGAAAAGCTGGGTCAATATGATGAGGCCATGGAGCTGATAAAGAAAGGGCAGGAATATGCCTCTCAAACAGCGGATGTTCGTCATCTAAGAACAGACATAAATAGCGACGATTTTATTGAACAAACTACAAAATGGCTGGAGACTAACCCAAAGATCCAATGGGCAGAAGCGGATTTCCTAGACAAACCTCCGGTTTTTTTAGTAGGTTTCCCTCGCTCCGGCACAACTCTGATGGAGCAAATTCTGTTTGCACACCCTAATCTGACTGTTACCGATGAATTGCAGGTTCTTCCGGCAAAGTTTTTTCACACAAGCGACATTCTTGGACGCCCTATCGCCTACCCTAAAGATTATGGGTCTCTTAGTCATGCTGAAATTACAAAGTGGAGGGCAGAATATTTCGCCGGAATGTACAGAATGCTTGATGGTGTTGACACAAATCTACGGATTGTTGACAAAAACCCGATGTCACTCCTATACCTTGCGGTTATTAAACGATTCTTTCCCGATGCACCGGTTATAATGATGCTACGTGACCCGCGAGATGTCTGTTTGAGTTGTTTTTTCCAGAATTTTGCCCCCAACAGCGATACCATACATTTCTATAGCTTAGAAGACACAGCAAAATATTATGCCAAGGTGATGGAGTTATATCTAAAATTCCGCAATCATCTCTCTCTTAATATTCTGGAAGTCCGGTATGAAGATCTGTGTTACGACATGGCTGCTAAAACTCGCAGCATTATTGATTTTATAGAGGAACCTTGGGACGATAATGTGCTGCAATATAATGCCTCGGAGAATCAACGATACATCAAAACACCCAGCTACGAAGCAGTTAGCCAGCCTATCAACACCAAAGCTATTGGCAAATGGAAACATTACGAAAAATATTTCGAAGCCACCACCCCAATATTAGAGCCCTATATTAAAGAATTTGGTTATAAGTAAATAACCCTTATAGCATCCTATAAAGCAAAATCTGACTCTATGTGAGCAAATGTATTAAAATCCACTCCATCATTATAGTCACTTAGCCCCTGACCAATCCCTCCAGCCTTTACTGAAAGATTTACTGTGGCCTTATTGGAATATAGCCCTTCTGAATCATAAAAATTATAGGTAAAGCTATCACTACCAACAAAACCATTGTCTGGTATGTATGTAATTGTTCCATTTCCATTATCAATCAATGTTCCGTGGGAAACATTCCCTATATTAAGGCTATTAGGGTCAACAAAACCATCTTCAAGATCATAGTCATTTGCAATTATATTAATGATAATTGGTATATTTGTATATGTCCCCCCAACATCATTATTTGCCACTGGAGCAGTATTAGCAAATATAAAATTATCCTCTGTAAGACTTGATGTATTTATGCCTTGCATATCGATACTAAAATCAGATTGGCTATGGGTTAATATTTCACCTGAAAATACTAGCTCGTTAAAGGATATATCAAGAGCCGATAAATCAATTACATCTTCGCTTATTGTAAATCCATAAATTACATCAACCCCTGTTGATGTAGAAGAATCAGCTATATTTTCATAAATAATAGTATCTAGAGAAGAATCAACACCACCTGTATTTATATGGTCAATGCCAGCACCTCCGTACAAAATATCACCACCAGAGCCACCATTTAACGTATCATTCCCTAGCCCTCCTTCAAGAATATCATTTCCATCTTCCGCTAGGATAAAATCATTCCCTTCATCTCCGTACAAAGAATCGCTCCCTTGGTTGCCCTGCAAAGTATCGTTGCCATCCCCACCATAAAGGGTATCGTTGCCTTGATGCCCGTAAATATAGTCATTACCACCATCACCATATGCAAGATCATCACCATTTTCTGCTTGTATGGTATCATTACCGTCGTCACCGTATATGGTATCATTACCATCGTCCGCGTAAACATAATCATCCCCGTCTCCAGCAGAGACATAATCATCCTCTATACCGGCTGCTATCGTGTCATTACCACCAAGGCCTGCAATTACATCATCGGTATTCGTGCCATAGATATATTCGGAGGATTCTGTTCCGATTATGGTATAAATAATCGGCGCGACATCGGTATATTCCGTGCCATTCCAATACAAATAACCATCGGAGAATCGTAATGTTTCGATGCTGGAAATCGAATCAACCCCATCGTCACCCACATTATCTGTAACGGACGTTGCGGTTATGGTATAATCCGCGATATTGCCTCTGAATATGGCCATATCTCTACCATCACCACCGGAAACAACATCATTCCCATCATTGCCATAGAGATAGTCATCCCCACCCAAACCATTAATCGTATCATTTCCTTCATTGCCATTGAGCAATTCAGACATAGAATCACCGTTTATCAGGTCAGAAGAAGTAGAACCATCTGTCACAAAGTTAGCAGCTGTTAAAGAAATTTCCTGCCAACTAATCCCTACTTTATTAAATGCAGTATCATTAAATAATAGGTACTCTACTTCGGTTAATGTATCCGTTCCGCCTGATTTAACGATTGTAGTCTGGATTTTATCAAAAAATGGATCAATGACTACAGAAGAAACACTATACTCACTATAAACCCCGCCATAAACAACCTGATCGCTATAACCATAATTGTTATTTGCGTTATTACCTATTATGGTGTCGTTACCATTACTTTCTACAAATACACCTGTTGAGCCATTAAAATTTCCGGCGATCATATAATCATCACCGTCACCACCATCCAGAATATCAACGCCGTTACCGCCGTCTAGAGTATCATTGCCAGCACCTCCAAGTAATGTATCATTACCTATCGTGTCATTTAGATCACCTTCAAGTAAGTCATTACCATCTCCTCCTTCTAGAAGGTCATGTCCAGTGCCACCCTGTAGTGTATCATCTCCTCCCAAACCTTCTATCGTGTCATTGCCACCCAGTGCATTGATACTATCATTGCCTGATGTACCTATCAGATGATCGTCATCCATTGTTCCAATCGTATCTTCCGTCGGTGGAGGTGGTGGTGGTGGTGGAGCTGTACTGATGTCCCAAGAATCTCCATCCCACTCATAAAATCCGTCATTAAATTGAATCTTCTCAATATGCGTAATCGTATCACTGCCTTCGTTACCATCAGAAAAATTAGTGTCTGTAACAATCACATCATTTTGACTGCCCAAGCCGGAAATACTAAAATCATTAAGATTACCGTTGAAAATGGCTACATCCGTACTCGAATCTGTATTTACACCGTCTCCATCTAAATAATCATTCCCTGCCCGGCCAGTTAATGTATCATCGCCAAGATTCCCCCTCAACGTATCATTATCATCTCCACCATCAATATTATCGCTATCTCTGCCGCCCATTAACAGATCATTACCATCCTGACCATAGATCGTATCAATTCCATGGTTTCCATTGATTTCATCGTTGCCCGTACCACCATAGATCAAATCCGCATCTTGACCACCCTTGATGGTGTCGTCCCCGGCACCTCCTAATAATGTATCATTACCCTTATTGCCATTGATCCAATCATTCCCGGCACCTCCATCAATGTAATCATTGCCATCAAAACCTTTTAATGTATCGTTTCCACCAAGGCCATAAATGGTATCATTCTGTGCACTGCCTTCTATTAATTCACTGTTTGCGGTTCCATTAAATATTGGCATCTCTTCCCTCCTGTTACACTTCTGCCTTTGCAGCAAAAGTTTCTTAATACTTTAATAAAAATATCTCTCACTGAACCATAAGTTAACTAGAATATCCCATTAGTCAATAAATTTTTAATTTAAGCGACTAGACAAACTCTTGATCCTATGGATAATATGCGGCAGAGAGTAATAAATTTGAGATAGAGTAATGCCGGCACAATTTGTTATCCCCGCATCAGAAGATAACCATAATTATCAGTGGATTAACCCATTATTGGACAATAATAGCTGGACAGGAGATCGGCAAGGGGTTAGCCCGGGAATCATATATTATAATTTTAGTAATGATGTAGAAACTGGATATCGAGAAGCTGCCATCAGCGCCCTTCATGCCTGGAGCAACATTACTAATATAACATTTACTCAAGATGATAACGCAACTGACCAAAGAATTGTGTTTTCAAGAAGTGATTCAAATAGTTATCTAGGTATTACTGGCCATACATATAACCAGGAAACATTTTTAATTGAAGGAAGTGAAGTATTTATCTCTAATAATTACTTTCCCATTGGCTCTGATTTATCTCAAGGCACTTCTGGCTTTGTTGTTTTGCTTCATGAAATTGGACATGCATTAGGGTTAGACCATCCTAATGAAGAGTCCAATTATGCACCAGCATATGAAAGTGCCTTTCAAAATATTGACTATTCAATTATGAATTATACTTATCTAAGTGGCAACATAACCTCCGCCTATGGCAACCCAATTACCCCTCAATTTACTGATATTGCAGCCATACATTATCTCTATGGCGCGAATAATAGTTATAATGCTGGGGATACGGTCTATGAGTTTTCTGGTTCTGAAGTGATGACCCTTTGGGATGGTGGCGGAACGGATTTGATTGATGCCTCCGGGCAAAGCGATGCGGTATATATCAACCTGAATGAGGCCGATGGGGATGCTTATAGCGTCATTGGCGACACCGCGTTCTGGATTGCCTATGGAGCCAACATTGAAAATGCTACTGGTGGGGCAGGTTATGACATCATTCTGGGCAATGCGCTGGCCAATGAAATCCGAGGGCTTGGCGGCAGTGATATGATTTTTGCCAATGACGGGGACGATACCGTCAACGGCAATATGGATGCAGACCATATTCTGGGTGGAAACGACAATGATTTATTACGTGGTGGCCGCGACAATGATTATATCAATGGCAATCAAGGCAGTGATTTTATTAATGGTAACCTTGGGGATGATTCTTTGCGTGGTGGACAAGATGCTGATATCCTCCACGGTGGGCAAGGCAATGACCGTATCACCGGAGACAATGGTAACGACACAATTTATGGCGATTTAGGCGACGATATCTTGTTTGGTGACAATGATCGCGATCTGTTCGTGTTTAATGCTCTAAATAGTGGCAATGATGAAATTTGGGATTTTGTCAGTGGCGTAGATCAGATCCAATTGCTTAACTCACCTTTTGCTTATGCTTCCGATGCCCTCGCTGCCTTTTCCAACAGTGTCCTTGACCTTGGCAATG
Source organism: Alphaproteobacteria bacterium (assembly GCA_030429625.1). Classification (GTDB taxonomy): domain Bacteria; phylum Pseudomonadota; class Alphaproteobacteria; order Rickettsiales; family UBA8987; genus JAUIFA01. Next base: position 418,388 of record JAUIFA010000001.1, read on the forward strand.
GTAACTCCATTACCCTCACCGGTGTCAGCTCTTTGGTCGAAAGTGATTTTGTGATTGGATAAAAAACAAAACATCAGATATTACTTCCAGAGGAATTTTTTACGTGCAGACCTGATGGCACATTCTTGTATTAAATTTAGGGGGTGCCGGGGGTGGATTATTACAGGACTTTTATTGATAGTAACTATGTAGATGTTATTGTAGTATCTGCAGGTTTAGAATTATGTGTAGTAAAAAATAAATGTATATTTTGCTAGCATCAAAAAACCATTTGGTGGTACAGTTGGTGGTATAAATATTTTTCTGATTTTATGATATTATCATTTATCAATATGTTAATATAATAAATCGAGTCCTGCCTGCGAGCCAAAATTCCCTCCAAACACATCCAATAAAGTCCAATTTTCTTTTCCACGTAATTTTTTATAATGTATGGGAGAGTTTTGAAGAATTTTGTATTAATCTAATGTTTGAAGAAATAGTAATAGACTAATGGTGCCCAGATGAAAGTGGTGGTAAGCGTCCCTTTAACAGTCTGGTAGATAATCCAGATGACAAAGGCTTTCTTGCCTAGTTTGGCGGTTTTGCTCTTAAAAAATCCTTTTTTAACGTCTTCTTTGTTTTCCTCATCAACAGGATTATCTATTTTGAGATCCACTTCGTTCATTTTATCATTGACTTTATGCATTAAAAAACCATCTTTCTACCAGCTATAAAAAATAAGATATAGGCGATGCTGTGGCAAAAACTAAGAAACGCAATATAGGCAAAATTCTTGCAGATACAAGGATATTTTTTTATAGCTTGCTATGGTTAATGTTTCTTCTTGTCACTGGAACCATTGCGCAGAAATACATTGGGCTGTATCAGGCACAGCACAAATATTTTTCTTCTTTTATTTTATGGTTTGGGTTTTTGCCATTACCCGGTGGGTATATTACTATGGGGCTGATAACCACCAACCTGTCATGTAAATTATTTTTCTCCAGCCAGTGGAAAAAATCACATATTGGGATCATCATTACACATATCGGTGCGTTGCTACTGCTTTTGGGAGGCTTTATCACCGCCATCACCAGCAGTGAGGGCAATATGGTGATTGTGGAAGGGGGAAGCGCAGATTTTATATCGGATTACTATGTGCATGAGCTGATTGTTGTTGATAGGCAAAGCAATGAGGAAGTTCTGCATGTTGAAGATGGGGAACTGGGGCAGGGCAAGAGCTTCCAGCTTGGCAAGAGTGATGTGTCCTTTGTACTAAAGAAATATTATAGAAACAGCGCCATTGTTAAAGACGAAGAGGGTAAGAATATCTTGAAAGAAGTACCCGCAGGATTAGAGGAAGAGTCCAACAGTGCAGGCACGGTTATTGCGTTCTCAAACAGTCTTGGAGAATTAATTTTACATGATAACCTAACCGATTTTGTTGATGCTAATATTTTAGGAAAAGACTATGGGTTTTCTTTGCGCCATAAGCAGACAAAATTGCCTTTTAGCATAGAGTTACTCGATTTTGAGAAAGACGTGTATCCTGGAACAAATACTCCAAGGAGCTACAGTTCGGATGTAAAACTGACACACGGTGATTCGGTCTGGGAAAGTACCATCTCCATGAACCAGCCTCTTCGATATAAAGGCTATACCTTCTATCAATCGTCCTTTATGCAGTGGGGGATGGGGCAGGAGGCAACGGTGCTTGCGGTGGTAAAGAATGCGGGCAGAATGTTCCCTTATATTTCAAGCATTGTGATGTGTGTTGGGCTTTTGATTCATCTAATGATTAAAATCCCAAAATTGTTCAAGAACAAATCCGCTGCGATCCTTCTTGCTGCAACGCTGTTTTCATCGTCCCCCGCCTTGGCAACATATCAGGATATGGACTACAGTGAATTTGCAAAAATACCTATTTTGCATGAGGGAAGGGTGAAGCCACTTGACACATTCGCACGGGTGAATCTTCAGCTTTTTTCTGGCAAAACGAGCTTGCGTGATATGAGTGCAATACAATGGCTGGCTGCGGTTGTCTTTGACAGCGATATGGCCAATGAGATTGCCATCTTTAAAATTCACAATCCAGATGTGCAAAGCTTTTTTGGGCTGGAGAAAAAAGAGAAAAACTTATATTCGTACCGTGAAATATTGCGTCCGGTGATGATGCGTTTTAAAGAATTAAAGTCGATATACGACATGGAAAAGAGTCAGCGTTCTCTGGCTCAAGAACAAGCACTAGATTTGTACATAGAGTTTAATAACTACATGCAGATTATGCACTCACTTTCCCTTGTTTTACCGGACTTTATCTTATTTTCCAAAGACGCTGCAGACAAGATGGATATGAAAACCAACGTCAAATTTTCTTATCTGGATATTGTTAAGCACATGGAAATGCTAGGCAGCAAACTGCAGGCCATTGCGAAGAAGAAAGATGTTGCTCTTACTGATTTGTCGGAGGAAGAGCAGCAATATTTGACATTGATGTATCAAATGAAGCTCTTTGATGACGATAGAAGAACCACGATATTAAGAATTATTCCTCCTCAGTGGGAGCAAGATTCGGATGAGTGGTTTTCTCCGTGGCAAACGCTTGAAGAAGGGCACGGTTCACCAACAAGTGCTGCGTATATGGAGCAGTGGAAAGAACTGGCCAGCGCATACCGCGTGGGCGATGTTCAAAAATGGAATGAAGTTTCGAGTAACATTCTGGTCAATGCCAATAATATGGCAGGCGGCTATGTGGATGTGGAAAGAATTGGACTTGAGATTATTTACAACAAGGCGGATTTCTTCTTTTACAGCAACATACTCTATGTGGCTACGTTTCTAATTATTATGCTCTATGCGCTATGGAACAGGCGTTATTTATACCGTCTGGCGTATTTGCTATTTTCAGCTGGATTTGTTGTGCACCTTACCGGACTGATTATCCGGATGATCATTATGTCCCGTCCGCCGGTTTCCACCTTATACGAATCCATTATTTTTGTAGGTTTAGTGGTGGTGATATTATCACTGATTTTTGAAACAAAACGTAGAAATGTTATTGGGATGCTTGTGGGGGCGTTTGTAGGCTCTGTGCTGCATTTTCTTTCCTATGGTTATGCCGATGATGGGGATACTATGGGGATGTTACAGGCGGTGTTGGATACAAATTTCTGGTTGGCTACCCACGTGGTGACCATTACTATAGGCTATGGCTGCTGTCTGATGGCTGGCACTTTGGGGCATATTTATATATTCATGCGCCTGTTTTTTAAAAAACATAGCTACCATCTTAAAACATTAAGCAAAAATATGTTTGGTGTGGCACTTGTTGCACTTTTTTTCACCACATTAGGTACCATCCTCGGCGGCATTTGGGCGGATCAATCGTGGGGACGTTTTTGGGGGTGGGATCCTAAAGAAAACGGAGCCATGCTCATTGCGTTATGGTTGATGTGGGTAGTCCATGGCAGGCATGCAGACATTATCAAACAAGATGGCTTTGCCATTGCTATGGTGGTAACAAATATTGTGGTAGCTTTAGCGTGGTTTGGAGTAAATTTACTTAATGTTGGTCTGCATTCTTATGGTTTTACTGAGAAGATAGCTTCAAATTTAGCCATATTTTGTGGGGTTGAAATTTTTATAGCAAGTTTGCCTTATTTGATAGGTTTAAATAAAAAGAGAAAATCATCATGAAAAACAACACGATCATTGTCATTTTGGTTATACTTACTCTTTCGGCACTCATTATGATGTACGATACAATTTCTGTATCTATCACGCCGATGAAAAAGAATGATGCAGAAGAAAATACTAAATTTATTAGCTCAAATTTAAATGAGAAAGTTCCTGATTTTACATTTAAAAATCTTGATGGGAAGGGTTTCTCGATTGAGGATTTTCGAGGAAAAGTCGTGATGCTAAATTTTTGGGCATCTTGGTGTTTGCCATGCAAAAAAGAGTTTCCCTCCATGTTGCGTCTTATGAAATATTTTGATGGTGAGGTGGTGTTTGTTGCGGTATCAACGGATATGAAATTATCCTCCATTCAATATTTCTTAAAATCATTTGAGACGGAGTTTTCTTCTGAGATAAATAGCCAAAATCTTCATGTTGTGTGGGATGAAAAGCATGATATATCACAAGATTTATTCCACGTTTTGCGGATGCCTGAGACAATAATTATTGATCGTCAGGGCAATATGGTACGCAAAGTGGTGGGTGATATTCATTGGGACAGTGAAAAAACGCTTAACTATTTCAGAAAGTTGCTGAGATAAAATTATTATTGTAGGGCTTTTGCCTCTCGACATTTGGGTTTTTATTAGTATAAAGGTTTTCTCGAATATTCAATTTCCTGTTTTTGGGGGGTTAGCTCAGTGGTTAGAGCAGGACGCTCATAACGTCTTGGTCGGGGGTTCAAGTCCCTCACCCCCTACCATTCCTTTACATTAATAGGTTGTTTATTCCAGGCTCTGGGGTATTCTTATACGTAAAACTATTTTAGAGAAGGGTAATGGCGCGTAAAATTACAATATGTATAGTGATTCTATCTGCCGTCATCCTTATTAAGTTTGATGTTGTCCAAGAATATCAGAAATACACAAACTCTAAGCCAACTATTAATGTTTTATTTATTGGCAATAGTTATACTTATTACAACGACATGCCAAAGATGTTGGAAAATATTACCTTGGCACACCCGTCTGCAACCCATGCAATACATGCAGAAAAGGTGACTATGGGAGGTGCTGACTTTAAGCAGCATTGGCAAGATAAACGTGCTGCGGCAAAAATTATGGATAGGGCATGGGATTATGTCGTTCTACAAGATCAAAGCACCACGATGCTATATAAAAATGCGGCTCGAGAGTCCTATTTTTATGCGCAGCAATTTAACGATCTCATAAAAAAGTCTGGCGCTAAGACGATTTTATATGCGACCTGGCCACGCAAACCAGGCCATGAGATATACAAGCATTTCCCAAAAGGATATGGCTATATGAAAGAAATTATCAATAGTTATTATTACACTATGGCAAAGAATTTGGGGGCGGGGATAGTCTATACCAGCGATATTTGGGATGCTGCCCGCCAGCAGCATGTGACAGTTTATCATAGCGACGGAAGTCATCCTTCGATCTATGGTAGTTATTTTATCGCCCTTAAATTCTTCCATCACTTTTTCCCTAATGCAAAGATAGAAGCAGAAACAATATATCTTCCTCAAGGGGTGGAGAGACAAAAGCTGGAGCTGGTATTAAGCGCTATGCAGCAGTAGTGGTGTGTTAGTGTACTATCATACTATTTGTATTGCTCCAAAATTTACGTTATAATGCCTTTATAATAAGCATGGGGTGAAGTGTATGGCAGGGGTCAAAAAGAATAAAAAAAATAAGCGTAGATATGTTCGGATTAATCTTCCGGCATTGGTAGAGATTAACAAGATATTTTATGATACTATTGATTGGTCAGAGGGCGGAATTTCAGTCGCTTGGGACGGGATGGGATATCTCAAAGACGAAATCAAGGTGCATAATCTTTATAGCGGAAGGCTGATTTTTTCCTTTGGTGAGTTTGATCTGGGGCTGCCTGCTGAGCTTGAAGCTCTCTACATTGATGTGGACCATGATAAGGTTGGTTTTGAATTTGTGAAGATGAGCAAAACCCGCAAAGCCATTATGAAAAAGCTGGTGGAATCAGCGGAGGCTGGAAGGCTGGTCGACATTGATGAAATGTTTGATATCATTGAAAGCAGTCAGTCAAATTCAGTTCTTGATGCTAAGATTGTGGTCAAAGGCAAAAAGAAAAAATAGATTATGCGATTCTTTTATTCTCGGCTCTGCCATAATGATCTTCAAATCTAACGATGTCATCTTCTTCGAGATATTCACCGGACTGGATCTCTATGATTTCAAGCGGGTGGTCATAGCGGTTCTCGATTCTGTGAACCATGCCCGCTGGGATGTAAATGGACTGATTTTGGTAGACAATTTTGTCCATAGTATCGTAGCGGACATAGGCAGTGCCGCTAACCACAACCCAATGTTCGGCACGGTGATGGTGTTTTTGTAATGAAAGTTTGGAGTGAGGGTTAACGCTAATGCGCTTCACTTTATGATTTTTACCCACATCCACACAGTCATAATGCCCCCAAGGGCGATAGGTCTGGCGATAATTCGTTACTAACTCCGGGCATGTATCCATGATGGAGTCCACCAGTTTCTTCACGTCTTGCGGCTTGTTCTTGTCGGCAATAAGGACACAGTCTTTGGTGGAAATGATAATAAGATCTTCCACTCCAATGGCTGCCACAGGAGGGCCATCCTTACTTGAAACATAACAGTCTTTTGTTTCTAGCAGAAAATTCTGCCCGTCAGTCACGTTATGGTTGGTGTCTTTAGGTTTTATTCTCCACAAAGATTCCCATGATCCGGCATCGTCCCACCCGAAATCGGCTTTAATAACTGCCGCTTTGGTGGTTTGTTCCATCAGGGCATAATCAACAGAGAGTGATGTGAGGTTAAAGAAGGCTTCCTTATTTAGACGTACAAAATCTCCATCTTTGGTGGATTTCTTAACGGCCATACGGGTATTTCTAACAATTTCTGGCTCATAGAGATTAAGCTCTTGAAGGTATAAATCGGTGGGAAATAAAAAGATGCCGCTGTTCCAACCATATTGACCGGAATGTATATAGCTTTGAGCTAGCTCTATGCTTGGCTTTTCAACAAATTCTGCTACGTCATAACCATCTTCGCTAAGATTTTTGCCGTATTTGATGTAGCCAAAACCGGTTTCGGCACGGGTAGGGTTGATCCCAAAGGTTACCAGCTTGTTACTTTGGGCAAGTACATAGGCTTTTTCTACCGATTGCATAAAGGCATCTTGGTCAGCAATGATATGATCCGAAGGCAAAACCAGCATATAGGATTCATCACCATGTTTTTCTTTTATGTGATGTGCTGCAGCCGCCAAAGCAGGCGCGGTGTTCCTTCCGTATGGCTCGAGGAGGATGTCAATAGTATGTTCCGAATTTGGTATCAATTGTTCGGCCACAATAAAACGATGTTCTTCGTTGCAAATGACAATCGGATCAAGAAAAATATTTTTATCATCAATACGGGAGAAGGTCTCTTGGATCATGGTTTTGTCGTCGTTTCCAAGATTAATAAATTGTTTGGGGAAGTTTTTACGCGATAGAGGCCACAAGCGGCTCCCCATGCCACCTGATAATACCACAGGTACGATTTGCATTTTATCTCTCACATAAAACAACTTGTGGATTCAACCTATCGATATTTCATTCAACATACAATAGCAGAATGCAACTTTTACGAATTATTTTTTGCAAAACACACAATGTGACCTACGTATAATTGACCTGATGGATATTTTGCTCTAAAAGATTGTAAACTTACATATTGATAAAGATGAAACACATGACGCACACTGCAAAAGCACAATCTGGCTATCATTTTAACCCTTCCATATTACGTGCCTATGATATACGCGGTGTTGTGGGGGAAACCCTTTCAGTGCAAGACGCTCTGTATATTGGAAAGGCCTTTGCCACCACCGTCATCCGCAGAACACAGAACAACGCTCCGGTCATTGCCATTGCGTATGATGGGCGTGACAGTTCTCCTGAACTTAAGAATGCTCTGATTGAAGGGATTTGTAGCACAGGTGCTAACGTCAAAGAATTTGGCTGTGGGCCAACGCCCATGCTCTATTTTGCAGTCAATCACCTTGGTCTTGATGGTGGAATTATGGTCACTGGGTCACATAATCCGCCTTCGCATAACGGGTTTAAAATGATGATTGGCAAAAAATCATTCTTTGGTGATGATATTTTATCCTTGGGGGATCTGACGGCAAATAATGATTTTATTCTTGGACAGGGGAACGCACAAGAGCAGAGTATCTTTGATGATTATATTAAAGTCTTATTAGGTGGATTTGTTTCTGATGGTGCTAAAGAATTAAAAGTTGCTTGGGATCCAGGTAACGGTTCGGCAGGTGAGGCGGTAGCTGAGTTAGTAAAGTCATTGCCGGGAGAACATATTGTTATAAACAGTACGATTGATAGCACTTTTCCGGCGCATCATCCAGATCCTACTGTGGAAGAGAATCTTCAACAACTTATTGGCTTGGTAAAAGAGAATGGCTGCGATCTTGGGGTTGCCTTTGATGGGGACGGAGATCGTATCGGTGCGGTCGACAGTACAGGCAGAATTATCTGGGGAGACCAGTTGATGGTGATTTACGCGCGGGATGTATTAAAAAATCACCCCGGCGCTACAATCATTGCTGACGTAAAAGCCAGTCAGATTTTGTTTGACGATATCAGAGCTCATGGTGGCAATGCGATTATGTGGAAGACCGGACATTCTCTAATCAAAAGCAAAATGGCGGAAGAAAAAGCAAAAATCGCCGGTGAAATGAGTGGGCATATTTTCTTTGCGGATAAATATTTTGGTTTTGATGATGGCATTTATGCTGCGGTGCGGTTGATAGACGTGGTCGCACATGGCGATGAACCTTTGTCTCAAACCATTGCCGATTTACCGGAAATTTTTAATACGCCTGAAATCAGGGTGCATGCGGCGGATGATCGTAAATTTACCATTATCAAAGAAATTGAATCACGTTTGGCGCAGGCTGGCCTTGAGGTCAACGATGTGGATGGGGTGCGGGTGAACAATGAGCATGGTTGGTGGCTTGCTCGCGCGTCAAATACTCAGCCAGCCATTGTGGTGCGTTGTGAGGCACAAAGTCAATCTTCTCTTGATATGTTACGCCAGCAAGTGATAGAACAGCTTGAGGCCAGTGGCGTGGACACTGTAGATATTTAAAAAGATAAGGTAGGGATGTTATTATGACAAATCAGGTTTCAGAGAGTAAATTTGCTGCGTGGCGTGGGGCAGTGGCGCTGGCTTATATCGACCATACGCTTTCAGAGGCAGAAAAGCAAAAACTGCATCAGTATTTTTCTAAGCAGCCATTTTCGGATGTACAAAAGTCTCAATTGGATAAAGACATTGATCAGGGGGTGGATCTGGATACGGTTTTTCCTAAAATTACAGACAAGCGTGACAGAGCTACACTCATTAATATCAGTCGTGTGCTTGCCTATGCGGATGGTGTGTTTTGTGAAAAAGAACAGGAAGCCTTTGAACATATGATGTCACGTCATATGCCAACGGTTGACATTGATGCCGCGCGTAAAGAAGCAGATTTCATTACCAAAGAAATAAACGATAAATATAAAATGGGGCCAGTGGAAGCGGTTCTCGATTATGTTGCAGAATTCTTCATGGATTAATCAGTAGTCATCATGACCACAGTTGAAGATCTTCTTTCTCATTTTAGAGACAAATACAGCCATATCAATCCTATTATGATTACTGCGCCCACCCAGCGTTGTGGTACAACTCTCCTACAGAGAGCTATAAATTCTGGTGGTGAAGCAGTGATTTATGGTGAAAATTTTATGCTGCTTGAAATGATGGCGTATAATTTGGGGACTTCCATTTACGATCTTGAAAATAAAACAACCATTTGTCGGTCAACATCAGAAGCCTTCTGGGGTGGAAAAAAGAATGTGGATGCAACAGCTTTGTTCCCTGATTTTGAAGAATATATTAATGTCCTATTTGATTCTTATTTTGCAATCTTTGAACAATATGATTCTTATACAAAAAGTAATGGGGTACAAAATTGGGGTTTTAAACATCAGCCACGAGATATAAATGGATTCATAAATACTCTTATCTTTTTACCAAACGTGCGGATAGTTTTTGTTTACAGAGACTTAATTGCGGTGGCAAAATCTATGCGGGCACGTTGGCCGGAAACCATGGACAGTGACGACAAGCTTATTGCTTTTGGACATCGATGGGCACAAAATACCGCAAAAATCATCAAATCCAAGAAACAGAAAATGATCTTAAAATATGAGAATCTTATTGAAAATCCTGAGGAATTTATTCCAGAAATTGAAGAATTTATTGGTATGAAAGTGGATAAAAATGAGTTTACAAATAAGGTCAATTCGCACTTCATTGGAAAAGACATTGAAAAACAATCGGTAAATGAGGCAAAAACTTCTGGAAACTATATAAAGCCTGCCCAAATCAGTGATGTTGAGAGGGATTTACTTCTGACCCATGCTAATGATATATATAAACAATTGGGTTATTAAAAAATAAAATAATAACGAAAGCAAAATAGCTATTGACTGTGTTGGATCGAGGCATTATAAACCACGTCCACGGCATTTCACGGAAGATGTGTTATGTTTGTGTGACGGTTATTTTTCCGTAAGCTATTTAAAATTG
>JAUIFA010000002.1 GCA_030429625.1 Alphaproteobacteria bacterium
GCGTATTGATATTTATACCTAATAAATTTCTTTGTAAATTAAAGTAGGATTAAACTTGAGAGTTTGATCCTGGCTCAGAATGAACGCTGGCGGCAGGCTTAACACATGCAAGTCGAACGATTAAAGCCCTTTCGGGGGTGTATAAAGTGGCAAACGGGTGAGTAACACGTGGGAACGTACCTTAAGGTCTGGGACAACAGTTAGAAATGACTGCTAATACCGGATGTGCTCTACGGAGGAAAGATTTATCGCCTTAAGATCGGCCCGCGCTGGATTAGTTTGTTGGTGGGGTAATGGCCTACCAAGACTACGATCTATAGCTGGTTTGAGAGGATGATCAGCCACACTGGGACTGAGATACGGCCCAGACTCCTACGGGAGGCAGCAGTGGGGAATATTGCACAATGGAGGAAACTCTGATGCAGCCATGCCGCGTGAGTGAAGAAGGCCTTAGGGTTGTAAAACTCTTTCAATAGTGAAGATAATGACGGTAACTATAGAAGAAGCACCGGCTAACTCCGTGCCAGCAGCCGCGGTAATACGGAGGGTGCTAGCGTTATTCGGAATTACTGGGCGTAAAGCGCGCGTAGGCGGTCAATAAAGTTGGGAGTGAAAGCCCGGGGCTTAACCTCGGAACTGCTCTCAAAACTCATTGACTAGAATTCGGTAGAGGTTAGTGGAATTCCTAGTGTAGAGGTGAAATTCGTAGATATTAGGAGGAACACCAGTGGCGAAGGCGACTGACTGGGCCGATATTGACGCTAAGGCGCGAAAGCGTGGGGAGCAAACGGGATTAGATACCCCGGTAGTCCACGCCGTAAACGATGTGTGCTAGGTGTTGGGCTTTCACAGATCATATGAGATATTATGTGATTTGCGAAAGCTCAGTGCCACAGCTAACGCGTTAAGCACACCGCCTGGGGAGTACGGCCGCAAGGCTAAAACTCAAAGGAATTGACGGGGACCCGCACAAGCGGTGGAGCATGTGGTTTAATTCGATGCAACGCGAAGAACCTTACCACCATTTGACATCCCGATCGCCGGTAGTATAATAGCTACCTTCAGTTAGGCTGGATCGGTGACAGGTGTTGCATGGCTGTCGTCAGCTCGTGTCGTGAGATGTTGGGTTAAGTCCCGCAACGAGCGCAACCCTCATCCTTAGTTACCATCGGATTATGCCGGGGACTCTAAGGAAACTGCTCGTGATAAGCGAGAGGAAGGTGGGGATGACGTCAAGTCATCATGGCCCTTATATGGTGGGCTACACACGTGCTACAATGGCAGTGACAATGGGTTGCTATCCCGCGAGGGTGTGCTAATCTCAAAAATCTGCCTCAGTTCGGATTGGAGTCTGCAACTCGACTCCATGAAGTCGGAATCGCTAGTAATCGCGTATCAGCATGACGCGGTGAATACGTTCCCGGGTCTTGTACACACTGCCCGTCACGCCATGGGAGTTGGTTTTACCCGAAGCCGGTGGGCTAACCGCAAGGAAGCAGCCGTCCACGGTAAGATTAGCGACTGGGGTGAAGTCGTAACAAGGTAGCCGTAGGGGAACCTGCGGCTGGATTACCTCCTTTAAGGATAAAGCTTGGTTAAGAGTTTGTAATGTTTTAGTTTGGTGCTTTTTATGAGCGTAAGCGAATAAGTGAGCATTGAGCAAACCCGCCTTAGCGGCGGTGGAGCGTTATTAGACTCTTCTTAGCTATCACCTTACATACACAAGAATACGCCGTCTCCAATTCTATAAAATATCAAATCTACAATCTTAAATACACCACTCCATCATACACTCCGCCATACAAAATTATCCCAATATAAAATCTAAAATAAATCTGGGTGTACAAATCTAAATATTACAATGGAATAATATAACTTCTTGAAACAGGGTAACGAAATTTCTTGTTTCGCCGTTTAAAATAGTTATAGTGACTAGATTCTAATTTTCGGGAGTTTATGTATGAATCTGTCGGTTAAAATTCTAATATCTATGTTAATTGCGGCTGTTGTTGGTGTACTTATTAATAAAGCAGCAGGCGACGTTGCCTTTGTTCAGGACTATATATTAGGCAAGGGTGGATTCTTTGATGTGGTGGGTACCATGTTTATCAAAGCATTGAAAATGTTGGTTGTCCCGCTTGTGTTCTGTTCATTAATTGGCGGAATTGCAGGAATGGACGATATGAAAATGCTTGGGCGCACCGGCGGTAAGGCATTTGCTCTGTTTATGCTGACTACGGTGATTGCGATTGCGTTTGCATTAACCGCAGCGACTACCCTTGGTATTGGTGAAGGGTTTGATGTGGGCAGTGCTGCTTCTACAGCAGTGACAGTCAACGAGGCTCCAGGCTTTGGACAGGTTTTAATCAACATTATCCCAGACAATATTTTGGGTGAAATGGCCTCTGGCAATATGTTGGCGGTGATTTTTATTGCAATTATCATGGGTATATCGATTGCTCATTCAGGTAAACACGGGCAGCGTACGGCAAAAGTCATTGAAGACATGAACGAAGTGATTATGGCGCTGGTCAATATTGTAATGAACATGGCACCTTACGGTGTGTTCTGCCTAATGGCCAAAACATTTGCTGAACAAGGGCTAGAAGTATTTATCCCTATTATGGGTTATTTCTTGACAGTGGCCAGTGTTCTTATACTTCATTATTTAGGTACGTTCAGCGGCATATTTATTCTCGCGCGCTTGAATCCTATTACGTTTATTAAAAAGATGCGTAGCGTGGTTCTTTTTGCTTTTAGTACGGCCAGTTCAAATGCAACCATTCCAGTGACTTTACGTACAGTTGAGGAACGTCTTGGTGCGGATAACTCTGTTGCAGCCTTTGTTGTGCCTCTTGGAGCGACCATTAACATGAACGGTACGGCAATTATGCAAGGGGTGGCAACGGTGTTTGTGGCCAATGCCTTTGGACACGATCTTTCCTTTATCGATTATTTAACGGTTATTGGGATGTCAGTTCTTGCTTCCATTGGTACGGCGGGTGTTCCCGGTGTTGGTTTGATCATGCTTGCCATGGTGTTCCAACAGGTCAATCTTCCTGTGGAAGGTATTGCGTTGATTATTGGTGTTGACCGCTTGCTTGATATGATGCGGACGGCGGTGAATGTCACGGGTGATGCAGCTACAACAGTCGTGGTTGCTAAGTCTGAAGGTAAGCTCAATATGGATGTTTATAATGACCCAAAAGCGGGGATGTATGAGCCAATTGACGTTAATTCACACAAACATGATCTAAAATAATTAGACATTCGTACAAAAACAAAAAGGCTGCTAGGTGAATATTTAGCAGCCTTTTTTTATGTTATGGCTTTGATTAATTTAGACAATAAATTCTTTTAACATTCTTTCAATGTCGTGCTTCATATCGTCCCGTTTTAGCGCACAGGCGATGTTGGCTTGTAAGAATCCGCTTGGAGAACCACAATCGTAACGCTTGCCAACAAAGCGTATGCCAGAGGTTTTTGTGGTTTGAATCATTGTGTTAATGGAATCAGTCAACTGAATTTCCCCACCTTTGCCTTTTTGGCTTTTGCTAAGCAAATCAAAAATCTCCGGCTGTAAAATATAAGGCCCAGTGATGGAGATGTTAGAAGGTGCATCGGCAGGGGCAGGTTTTTCGACCATGGATTTCACCTGAATCACATCACCGTCTTCGCTTTGGACATCAACAATGCCATATTTGTCAGTATCTTCGGGAGCACAATCAGCCACACCCAAAACATTGCCTCCATTAGCATGGTAGAATTCAACCATAGTTTTAAGGAAAGGTTTTTCGGATACCATCATCTCATCGGGCAAAATCACCGCAAAGGCATTGTCTCCAATAAAATTTCTTGCGCAGTTGATCGCATGACCCAGCCCAAGAGGCTCTTGCTGGCGCACATAGGCAATGTTACCCGCTGGCGGCAGCCAATCTTTGGTGGCGGAAAGTAACGCATTTTTACCCTTTTCCTCTAAGGTGGATTGCAGCTCAAACGCATGATCAAAATAGTTGCTGATGGTTTCTTTGTTACGTCCGGTGATAAAAATAAAATTCTCAATACCGGCTTCTTGTGCTTGTTCAAACGCATAGTGAATTAGTGGTTTGTCAACAATGGTCAGCATTTCTTTTGGAATGGCCTTGGTGGCGGGCAAAAAGCGTGTGCCTAGTCCGGCAACAGGAAATACGGCAGTTTTAATTGGTCTGTAGGAAGTCATATTGTCCTCATTTTTTTAAACGTTCTACGGCGCGCCAGCCAATATCCCTACGGCAGAAACCGTTGTTCCAGTCGATAAGATCCACAGCTTGATAGGCTTTTTTCTGTGCGGCAGCTACGTCTTTACCCAACGCAGTAACGCCCAAAACACGCCCGCCGGTGGCCAGCAGCCTATTACCCTGATATTTGGTTCCGGCATGGTAAATAATGGTGTCTGGCAACAATTCTGCTACTTCAAGGTTTTTAATCTCCGTATCTTTTTCATAAGAACCAGGATAGCCTTTGGAAGCCATTACCACACATAGGGCGGTATCTTTTTTGAATGTGATGGTTACTTCATCGAGTTTCTTATCGCAGGCAGCCAACAAAATTGGTAGAATATCACAATCAAGACGTGCCATGAGAACCTGACATTCTGGATCACCAAAACGCACGTTAAATTCAAGCAATTTTGCTTCCCCGTCTTTAATCATGACACCGGCAAAGAGAACACCTACATAAGGATTTCCATCATCTGCCATGCCTTTGATAAAGGGATTAATGATGGTATCCATAATCTGTTGGTGGATGACGTCGGTGACCACGGGTGCGGGAGCGTAGGTGCCCATTCCACCGGTATTAGGGCCTGTGTCGCCTTCGCCCACAGCTTTGTGGTCTTGGGCAGAACCAAAGGCAATGGCATTTTGTCCATCACAAATGGCAAAGAAGCTAGCCTCTTCCCCGTAAAGAAATTCTTCAATAACAATCTTTTTTCCGGATTCACCGAAGCGACCTTCAAACATTTCATCAATGGCCTGATAAGCTTCGGTTTCAGTTTGTGCCATAATGACACCTTTTCCGGCCGCCAGCCCATCGGTTTTGATCACAATCGGTGCGCCTTTTTCATAGACATAATTTTTGGCGGCAACTGGATCATTAAAATTGGCATATTGTGCGGTGTTGAGTTGGTATTTCTTAGCGCAATCTTTCATAAATTGTTTTGAACCTTCAATTTTTGCCGCAGCGGCACTGGGACCAAAAGTCTTAATACCCGCCTTAGTAAGAAAGTCAGCCATGCCTGCAACCAAAGGATCTTCCGGCCCAATAATCACCAGCCCGATGTGGTGTGAGGTACAAAAATCGGCTATTTGAGAAAAATCCTTGATGTCTATTTCTGCTTTGATGGCAATTTTATTGATTCCGCCATTACCAGGAGCGGCATAGATTTTCCCCACTGACGGAGATTTATTCAACGCATAGACAAGGGCATGTTCACGCCCACCAGAACCAATGACTAATATGTGCATATGTTTTTAATCCGTTTACCTATTGATGGTTTATGGTTGATGATTTATAGTTTTAAAACAAACAAAAAGCAAGAAAGCGAATGGAAAAAACAAATCAGACTACCCTAACCGTTTCTCAAGTGTCACAATCTATTAAAAGGACGGTAGAAGATAATTATTCCTATGTGCGCGTGCGTGGGGAGCTTTCAGGTACAAAACGTGCGGCTAGCGGGCATATTTACTTTAATTTAAAAGACGATAATGCAGTACTTAACGGGATTTGCTGGAAAGGGGTGGCGGCCAACGTCACCTTTGATATGGAAGATGGGCTGGAAGTCATTTGTGTGGGAAAAATTACCACCTATCCCGGGCGGTCAAATTACCAGATTGTAATAGATTCGATTGAAATTGCCGGGGAAGGAGCCTTGATGGCGCTATTGGAAAAGCGCAAAAAACAATTTGCTACTGAGGGGCTTTTTGATGAGAGTCGAAAACAGCCCTTGCCTTTTATGCCACAAATTATCGGGGTGGTGACCTCGTCCACTGGTGCGGTCATCCGTGATATTTTGCACCGCATTGAGGAGCGTTTTCCCGTTCGGGTTATTATTTGGCCGGTCTTGGTACAGGGTGATGGGGCAAAAGAGCAAATTGCACAGGCCATTGACGGGTTTAATCATCTCAGCGAGCATGATGAAGTGCCTCGGCCAGATCTGCTCATTGTGGCAAGAGGGGGTGGTTCGTTAGAGGATTTATGGGCATTTAATGAAGAAATTGTGGTGCGTGCGGCGGCCAATTCTAAAATACCCCTGATTTCGGCGGTGGGGCATGAAACCGATACCACTCTGATTGATTATGTGTCGGACAGAAGAGCGCCTACTCCTACTGGGGCGGCAGAAATAGCCGTGCCAGTGCGTGCGGAATGGATTGCTACGGTTCTGGATTATGCCGGTCGTTTATATGGGGCTGTTTCACGGTTTCTTGACGACAGATATGTTCTTGTGCAGGCCAGAGCAGGAGGGCTAATTACCCCAAAGCAGATGATGGAAAACATCACTCAGCGTTTGGACGATTGGGTGGGTAGGTTTTATGACACGGCACCCAATTTATTTGCACAAAAACAGCATAAGATTCAAATTCTGGCAGGAAAAATCATCAGTCCGGTGCAAAAACTTGAAACAATGAGTGAGCAATTAAAAGGTTGGGTTGGCCGGTTGCGCCCGACAAAAATACTGCATGAAATTGAAATGATGGAGCAGAAATTGTCTACTCAGGCACAGTTGCTAGAGAGCTATCACTACAAAAAAGTGTTGGCGCGTGGCTTTGCTTTGGTGCGCTCGCAGCAAGACGGACAATTGGTTACGTCCGCATCATCCGCATTGGACAATATGGTCATTGAAATTGAATTCTCAGACGGAATTAAAAAGGCGAAGATTGGTAAGAGTGAGAAGAAAAACCTCTCAAAACGTAACACAGAAGACAATCAAGGAAATTTATTTTAGCCACGACTTGGGCCAGTATCGGGTTCATTATTTCTTCCTACCATTTCAACATGGCCATCCGTTTGAGAAAGAGCCGCCGTCTGTTCCCGAGGAAAAGAACTGACCAACATACCAGAGACTAATTTACCGTTCAAATCTATATCCATAACTCTTCGTTCCTACAACCCCTTAATCACTACAATATATCACATAAATAGTAAACAAATAGTTAACGTTTCTAATAAATATTTTTAAACAGGGATATTTTTTAGATGCTTTAGCAGCCAAAAACCAATATAATGCTTGAAAAATAAGCAAAAGAAGAAAGTCAGATGGATGAAATTATTTTAACGATATTACAATATATGTTGGTCATTGGCATAGGGCTAGGTTGTGGAAGTTATGCTACTATGCCCTATTATCGGTTGCCTAATGGAGAGGCCTGCGCGGGGAAGTGGATAGGCAAAAAATCCCATTGCACCCAATGCAATCATCAGCTACGTACACGTGATCTGGTGCCGGTATTTAACTGGCTTTTAACGCGCGGGAAGTGTCAATTTTGTGGATATAAGATCAATCCGGTGTATTTTTTCATCGAACTGAGCGTTACCATTCTGTCCGTTCTAATTTTTACCCGTTTTGGCATGAAAGACCTGCATTTATATATGATGGTTCTGGGGTTGGCGACCTGTATGGTGATATTAACGGCCATTGAATATAGTTTTCGCAAAGGGGCGGATCAGGTTTTGGTGGTGGTCGTAGTTTTTGCGTTTCTCTATAGCTCGCCTGATCAGTTTAATGACATGATTATTACCTTCACCACTGCTTCAGTCATTGGTTTGGCTTATGCGCATTCCTATGAAAATATTTATAAGGTTAAAACACCCAGGTTTGATTATGTAAAGTTATTTGCTATCAGCGGGTTTTGGTTGCCATACCATCAGCTTTTTGTTCATCTTGGTCTGGTGGTTGTGTTGTGCGGAATTATTTTCGTGCTTCATAAAATAAAGAATAGTGAAAAATCAGTGCCTTATGGCTATGCTTTAACGGTGTCTTTGATGGTAAATGTGCTGTACCCCAATTGGTACAACCTACTGTTTTAAGAAATATTTCAAAAAATAATATTTTTTTGTCCTAACGGGTTGAAATATATCCGTCCGATTCCTATATCAGTCTTACGGAAATATATAATGGCATTGAGGTGTCGATTTTGAATGATATTTAGTGTTTGTTTAAGGAGCTAAAAATGGCAAAAGTTATTGGAATTGACCTTGGTACAACGAATTCATGCGTTGCATTGATGGACGGTAAAGAACCAAAGGTAATTGAAAATTCAGAAGGCAGAAGGACGACTCCTTCCATTGTGGCCTTTACCGAAGCCGGTGAACAGCTGGTGGGGGAATCTGCAAAACGTCAGGCGGTAACAAATCCGCATAATACATTGTTTGCAATCAAACGTTTGATTGGCCGTCAATTTAAAGATCCTGCCACGCAAGAAGACATGAAAGTTGTCCCTTACGAAATTATTGAAGCGGAAAATGGGGATGCGTGGGTTCGTGCTGGTGGTCAGGAGCTTTCTCCTAGTCAGGTAAGTGCCAAGATCCTACAGAAAATGAAAGAAACGGCTGAAAGCTACCTTGGAACTACGGTAGAAAAAGCGGTGGTAACTGTTCCCGCGTATTTTAACGACGCGCAACGTCAGGCAACCAAAGACGCGGGAAAGATTGCCGGTCTTGAGGTTCTTCGGGTAATTAATGAGCCGACTGCTGCGGCTCTTGCCTATGGTTTGGATAAAAAACAGGCAAAATCCATTGCTGTATATGATCTTGGTGGTGGTACGTTTGATATTTCCATCCTAGAAATTGGTGATGGTGTGTTTGAAGTAAAATCTACCTCCGGTGATACATTCTTGGGCGGTGAAGATTTTGATATGATTCTTCTGGATTATTTGGCAGAACATTTCAAAAAAGAGCAGGGCGTTGATCTTAAGAAGGATCCTTTGGCCTTGACCCGTTTGAAAGAAGCTGCTGAAAAAGCTAAGATTGAACTTTCTTCTGCCAAAGAAACAGAAATCAATCTGCCGTATATTACTGCTGATTCCAGTGGGCCTAAACACTTGAATATGAAGCTTTCCCGCTCTAAGTTTGAGAGCATGGTGGAGGGTTTGATTGAAAGAACAATTAAGCCATGTCAAAAAGCACTTAAGGATGCGGGTTTCTCAAAAGATGAAATTGAGGAAGTGGTTCTGGTTGGTGGTATGACACGTATGCCAAAAATCCAAGAAAAAGTAAAAGAATTTTTTGGTAGAGAGCCACATAAAGGCGTTAATCCAGATGAAGTGGTGGCCATTGGTGCAGCGATACAGGCCGGTGTGCTGCAAGGAGATGTCAACGACGTATTGTTGTTGGATGTAACCCCACTTTCATTGGGTATTGAAACGCTTGGTGGTGTGTTTACTCGCCTGATTGAGCGTAATACCACGATTCCAACCAAGAAAAGTCAGGTATTCTCAACAGCAGAGGACAATCAGTCTGCGGTGACCATTCGTGTCTTCCAGGGTGAACGGGAATTGGCGGCAGAAAACAAATTGCTAGGACAGTTTAATTTGGAAAACATACCTCCTTCTGCCCGTGGCGTGCCACAAATTGAGGTCACATTTGATATTGATGCCAATGGTATCGTTAATGTATCTGCCAAAGATAAGGCCACTGGTAAAGAGCAGCAAGTGACGATTCAGGCATCTGGCGGGCTTTCTGAAGAAGATATTGAAAGAATGGTACGTGAGGCGGAAGAACATGCAGAAGATGACAAAAAATTACGTGATATGGTGGAGGCACGTAATCAGGCTGATGGTATAATTTATTCGACAGAGAAAGCACTTGAAGAATATGGTGATTCTGTGGGTGAAGCTGAGAAAAAATCAATTGAAGATGCGGTAGCTAAGCTAAAAGATGTACTTGAAGGCGATAATATTGCTGCAATAAAACAGGCAACACAAGATCTTACAGAAGTATCTATCAAATTGGGTGAAGCGGTTTATCGTGATAAGGAAGGCAGTGCAGATGCTTCAGACGGTTCTGGTAAAGATAATTCTGAAGACAAAGAACAGGTTGTAGATGCTGAGTTTGAGGAAGTCGATGGAGAAAACGAGGATGACGGTGACGATAAAAAAGAGGCAAGTTAAAAAGTGAAATATGCTTGAATAATTCTATTATTGGTAGTATCCCCGAAACATGGAGGACGCATATAAAATACTAAACTTACCTGCTGGAGCTGATCGAATGGCTGTTCGTGAGGCGTATTACACGCTTGCCAAGAAATATCATCCGGACAGAAATGTGGGCGATAAAGAGGCCGAAGAAAGGTTTCGTGAGGTTAATAATGCGTACACCCAAGTCAGTAAAGCCATTTTGCGCTATTGTGATTTGTTAGGGGTAACATCAAATTCTAGCAATGCTGAGATAGGGCGGGCTTATACTATTATCTGTGAGAAATATAAGGCAAATAAAGGTAAGACCTCTCAAATATCGGAAGATTATATGAGAGAAGTTGATATAGCATATAGGTTTCTCAGTGGCAGTACAAAAACGAAAAAAACATCAGCGGATGCTTACGATGCCTATGATGGATGGTAGTATAATATTTTGAGGAACGTGATTTAAATGGCGGAAGATTATTATAAAATACTGGGCGTGGATAGGAATGCCAGTCAGGAAGATATTAAAAAAGCATATCGTGCCTTGGCAGTAAAATTCCACCCTGATAAAAATCCTGATAATGCGGAAGCCGAGAAGAAGTTTAAAGAAATAAATGCGGCCTATGACATTTTAAAAGATGCACAGAAACGGGCGGCTTATGACCGTTATGGTGAGAACGCCTTTAACGGTATGGGTGGCGGCGCCGGTGCAGCGGGTGGTTTTGATTTCAGCGGTGCTGGGGGTGCCTTTTCGGATATTTTTGAAGATTTGTTTGGTGGCGGCAGAGGCAGAAGTAGCAGAGGGCCAGAAGTGCATAACCGTGGCTCTGATTTGCGTTATAATTTAGAAGTTTCCTTAGAAGATGCGTATAAGGGAAGCAAAAAAGACATTGAAATAAATACCATGTCTTCTTGTGAAATATGCGACGGTAGTGGTAGCGCGGACAAAGGCGAAACCACGCAATGTGATACATGCCATGGGGCGGGTCGGGTGCGTATGCAGCAAGGCTTCTTTATGGTGGAGCGCACGTGCAACAAGTGTCAAGGCATGGGAACTGTTATAAAAAATCCATGCAAAAAATGCAGTGGCACAGGGCGTATTAAGAAAAACAAAAAGCTTTCGGTAAAAATTCCACCGGGTGTAGAAGAGGGTACAAGGATGCGTCTTCCCGGTAAAGGAGAAGTCGGTATGTTGGGTGGCGAAGCTGGAGACTTATATATCTTCATTTCTGTTGCGCCACATGATATTTTTATTCGAGATGGGGATGATATTCATTGCAAAGTGCCAATTAGTTTTTCTACTGCCGCTCTGGGTGGTAAAGTCGATATTCCAACAATTGATGGGGTTAAGGCACGGATCTCTATTCCTGAAGGCACGCAGACGGGCAATCAATTCCGCATAAAAGGTAAGGGGATGTCACAGATGCGCTCACCTGAGAAACGTGGGGATATGTATGCACATGCGGTGATTGAAACACCAGTGAAGCTTAGTAAGAAGCAAAAAGAATTGCTCAAAGAATTTGAATCAATTGCGGAAGAGAAATCCTCTCCGATGGCAAATAAATTCTTTAAGAAAGTTAAAGAATTGTTAGACTAGTTGCTAGTGTTGCAGATGTTTGTTCCGGAATTCTCTGGGGGTGATATCTGTTGAGGCTTTAAACACTCGATTGAAAGTGGCAATACTATTAAAGCCACACATAAATGCGATATCGGTGACCGACAATTTGTTTTCCTGTAAAAGTCTTTTGGCATAAGAAATACGTTTCTGGTTCATCAGGTCAGTAAAGCTTTTTCCAAAACTGTGATTGATAATTCGCGATAAATGTTGCTCGGTTAAGCCCAGCATATCCGAAAGGTCACCACGATTAAAACCCTGATTCAGATAGGGTCTTTTCTCATCTAAGATGACGTTGATCTTATTGACGATCATAATGTCTTTGTCGCTAAGCATTTCGGCTGGAGTGACAATACGGAAATTACGGTGAAATACACGAAAGACGGAGGATAAAACCAAATACACAAAGGTTACCCCAACCATGGTTCTAATAAAATTCATTTCATCGCTGTTGAGCCTTCCCATCATGTTCATAACACTTGAGGAGATAATCACAAGATTGTAAACGATAAGCATAATTATCAGCCAATATTTATGCAGTCTTTCAGGTTGGCCGTTAAGATTACGAGGATTTTTGGCAAGGATAACAGTAATAAGTAAGAACACCATAGAGCCGGCAAAGATGTGATAGAGTTTTAATATGTCGGAGGTTTTTGTGCAGATAACGCTGGCTAGGCAGGCAGAATCATAATTAGAGGAGAGATACAATAGCGGCCCTTCACCCAGTATAGGAAGTATTAAGATTGCCCAGAAATAGATAGGCGGGTGCCTGCGGAAAATCAATTGGGCAATTAATAAAAAACTTAACTCGGGCAGAGTATGTTCATTTACGATAATGAGTTTTTCAATAATTTTTTCAGGAAACTGAGGAAAGGATAACATAATTGGCAACAAGAACGTCGCGGTAAGAGAAAGAAAATAAATGATTGGAATCAGTGCCAGACTCAGATCTCTGGCCGAGAATAAGAGGTAAATAACAAGAAAAATACAAGGGCCAAGAGCTGCCAATTGTGTTAGTTCCGTTGTACTTAACACAAGGTTTTCCATCTCAATAGTCCCTTTGTATTATTTAGAGATTTTGCTCTGTTTCAGCTCTTCAAGCTTGGCCTTTTCAGCCTCAACAATAGCACGGCATTGAGGGTTTAGTTTATCAAGAACAGGACTCCCCTCTTTTTCCGCTACCAAATCTTTTATGCGCGAGGTGATAAAATGAATCATAAAATTCATTTCCCCTTCTTTAATTTTATCATGGTTGTTAATGATGTTAAGGATCACGTTGCATGCGGCGTTATATTCCCCTTTTGCCTCAAGGATAAAAGCTGACATTTGCCTCACCCATAATGGCGTTTCTACATCTTCAGGAATGGCGGCCATTTTGTTGGCTATTTCCAAAGCCCAATCTAAATCTTTTAATTTGTATTTGGCATGAATTAATGCCTGTCCGTACCACCACCATTTATGCGCCGGATCTCGGTCAGCATGTTGCACGAGATATTTAACAACATAGGGTATGTCACGTTCAGGCTTTTGAGTGGCCCCAAAATAATAACTGACCAAAGGTGGAACAAAGTTGGACTTGGAATTTAAAGAGTCCAATATCATCCACCATTTGTATAGCATAGGATAATCGTAATCTTTCAAAGAAGTTGTGCGCCCAAATGTATCTCCAGCGTTCTGTATGGCAAGGGCAGACGTACGAAAATAAAATTCTTCATCGCCCCAACTCAGTGCTTTGACGGCTGCATCGGTTGGTGGATCAGGGACAATGGCTAGATTCGGTTTTATAGAACGCGAACCTTTCCATAGAACAGTTTGGTTGTCGTCATCTCCCCATTTTATGCCATACCAGAAGAAAAACTGTACGGCCACAAGCAAAATCACAAAAAATGTGTCATATCGGATAAGTAGGGGGGGAGAATATGAAGAAATCTTGTGGCTCATGATGACTAGAATTGTTTACGTTTAAAGTCATAAATGGCCATGAGTAATAACAGCGGGACATAGACAATTGTTTGGCCAATGAAAAATTGATAGTTTGTGTCGTTGGCCACCCCATAAATCAACCACTCACTTTTACCATACAAGTCAAGTCGTGGTAATATTGTAGAAATTAACCAGATCAGGCGGCTGGTAATGCCATCGACATTAAAATTAGCAAAATGATGAGGGGCATCAAGAATAAACAAAAAGAAACCCATCATTCTAGAAACAAAATAAAATGAAAAACAAAACAACACCGATGAAACAGCACTACGCAAAATTAAACTTGTGCTTAAAGCAAAAGCCACAATAAACAATGATTCCATAATCATACTCAAGGACCAATATAAAAGACCCGTATGGTCAATCTCCATAAATGAAATGGCAAGGGTGAGTGCTACAACCAGAATAGTTGCCACAAAAGAAAATCCCATCCAGTAAGAGATAACAAAAACATGGCGTGAGATTGGGCGGGATAAAATAAGTTCTATTTCGCGATTAGCAAAGGCTGTTCTGACATGGAAACAAACAAACACAATTAGCCCAACTAACAAGATAACTCGGGTTGAACCCGCCGCATAAGAAAGGCTCATTTGTGCCTCTTCCACCAACGCAGTGTCGCCTAAAAAACCAGAGATGCCAAAGGCAATCATCAATACAAGAAATAAACCTAAAAACAACCAATCACGAAAGGCAGTAATTAAGATATAACGGATAGTAGTACTCATATACCCTCAATTACGAAAACAGACAGTTATATACCTTTTTTAGTATGCTGATCTTTAGCAAACTTATTGTAAAAATCAGTGTCCTCAATGGAAACACCGGAGCCAGGAACTATGGTTGCCTTGATGAACACTACAGTTTCAACCACAGTTGTGGCGCGTTCCTGAGCCTTAAATGCATTTCCAATAACAGGAACATGTGCTAAAAATGGAACACCTCGGTCATTTTTTTCGGTTCGTTCATTTAGTAACCCACCGATAACCATCACTTGACCACTTTTAATACGCAAGACAGTATCAAGCTCACGGGAGGCGATAATTGGGATATCCGAAGACAGGTCGGTTATTCCCTCTGCGCGTGCTTTGTAGGCAAAGCCTGGGTCTTCTACAGTGCCGGTGATACGAGTTAAGGTTGGACGAATACTCATTACCACTTCATTGGACTCTAAATCTATAGAAGGCATAAGGTTTAACACTACACCAACAGGCACAGTATGGATCTCAGATTCAACACTGATGCTGCTGGTTGAGCTGCTTGAGCTGTCCTCAGTCTCTTCATCAATGGTAATGGTAAAATACACCGTGTTTTCTGCAAAGCTAAGCATAGCAAACTGATTGTTCATGGCGTGCAATCGAGGGCTGGAAAGAGTTCTTGTAGTGCCAAAAGCTTCTACCATTTGTACGGCCGCATCTAGATTCCCAAGTTCCGGCCCCAAAGCAAAAGACACGAAATCAGTTGTATTCTCACCCTCTGGCATAGGGAATACTGAACTTATATTACCAACAAATTTATCTTCAGTGATGTAGCTCCAATCGATACCGCTTCTAAAATCATCATTTAGGGTGACCTCTATAACTTTTGCCTCAATAAGAACCTGAGAAGTGTGTGATATATGGATGTAATCAAAATAAGACTTGATTTGTTTGTGTTGTTCAGAGTTAGCATAGATTGAAACAACGCCGGCACTACGATTTAAGGATAAAATGGAAGGTCCAGAAGCACCTTCACCGCCACTTGCGACAATATCAGAAGGACGGGTGGTCGCCGTCAGTATGTTATTCACACCTTCGGCCAGCACTGCCCATAAATCACCTTGCCCAGTGTTAGTAGACAGAGTATTGCTGGAGCCGTTTGTAATACCCCCACCTTCGCCGCCAGAGGCTAGTGTGTTGGCAGAGTTCATAGAGCCAGATGAAGAGCGACTCATGTCAAGAATGTTAAAGCGATAATTTACAATTTTTGGACGATCCGCCTCAACTTTGAGGACACCATCATCAAAGGAATAGACAAGTTTAGCAAGTTTGGCAACACGCTTAATCACTTCCGAGAAAGGTTTGTCCTTTACAGAAAGAATAATGCCACCTGTTATGGTTGGGTCGATTTCCATATCAATATCTGCCCGACGCGAGAGTTCAATCAAAACTTCTTTGATAGGAATATTGTCGGTTACAGAAAGCGTTACCAGCTTGTCATTGTCCAGTACAGGGCGCTTTGGAGCGGATAAAAGGTGCGAGTTGTCAGGAAGTTTAAGCGCATTGTCAACAGACGGCAAGGAGAGGCCATCAGAGCCATTTGTGCGGTTAGATTTCTTATTTACCCAATTCTCTAAGTCACTTTCAACACTGGTATAACGGGTTTCAATATCGCCCATTCGTTCTTCGTAACGGGTTAGGGGAGAACATGAAGACAGCAAAGACACTGCAAAGATTAGGAAAAAAAATCGCATCAAGCCACCAAAGAAAATTTTATCAGACCAAGTTTTGTCCATAACCGCGTATTTATAAATACCTTTTATAAAATTCCCGCAAAAGCGCAGTTTACTCTAAAAAACAACTTCCGCCCCAACCTGCAAAAAATTACATTATGTAAGATATAACACACAATATATATTATTACAAAGAATTTTTATACAAAATATAGACATTCTGTAAAAACAGAATAACTAAATATTAAGCATTAGTACAAAAACCCATAAACAAGATGCTCAAAACCTTTTAACCATAATTGTGACAAATTAGGTAGAACAATGATGATAAAAAGAGAAAGTGACAAGGAGGGGCCAAAGGGGAAGCGCTCGCCTTTTCCTAATATTTTCCAAATAAGTGCGGTGATAAGACCAATAAAACCAGATACAAATAAGAAAAAGGCAAGGTTTTCTGGTGCTATCATGGTTCCCGCAGCGGCTAAAAATTTAACATCACCCAGTCCCAGCCCTTCTTTCTTTTTCCAGACATAAATAATCCAGCGTAGAAGATAGCCAATCGCTAGTCCGGCAAGCGGACCTAATGTAAATTGTAACCAATGGCCATGGATGCTGTACTGGTAGGCTATGCCAAGGATAAAAAGAGTCAGATTTAGCCCATCAGGAATAATATAATGTTCAAAATCAATGGCAATTAGAATCATGATGGCGGTAGCGATAAGCGCGACGATAATGGCGGTTAGGCTGATTCCATACTGCATGTAGGTAAGAAGAAACATCCCCGAAAGACCAATTTCGATCAAGGGATAGGATTGCCCGAAGTCCTTATGGCAATAACGGCATTTTCCTCTAAGTAGGAGCCATGAAAACACAGGAAACAGATCCAGCACACCTAATATGTGGTTGCATTCGGGGCATTTGGAGCGGTCGGTGATAAATTGTTGCCCGCGTGGTAAACGATATGCCACGGCGGTAGCAAAGCTACCAAAAATAAGCCCCAGAAGTATGGCTATAAAAGCGATGAAGTAATCAATATCATTATTCATACGTGGCCATTATCTCAAAACGGTTATTCTTTACGACAGCGCTGGGTAGAAATATAAAATATTTACCAAACTCTTTGGCTCTGCCGGCTTTTTCACCGGCTTGAGTGCCAATGCCAAAGAAGATATCTCCTCGTATTGGTCCTTTGATGGCAGAACCAGTATCTTGTGCTACCAAGAACAGATGTTCTTTATATTCAAGTGTCTCCTTCTTTTTGTCCATAAGACTCAGCCAGATCGGAGCACTGTAGGGGATAAAGTTTTTGTCAATGGCTATGGAGTGCATTGGTGTCAACTCAACACCTTGTCCGCCAGAAGGAAGTTTATGTGCCTCCTGAGATTTAACTTCCATAAAAACATAGGATTGATTGTAATTAAGGATATCATCTGTTTTCTCAGGATTGTCTCTCAGCCAGCCTTTTATTGATTGTGCGGTGATATCTTCTTTTTGCATGAGGTTATTGTGTACAAAATATTCACCAATTGACTTATATTCATGGTTGTTTCTTCCGGCATAGCCCACAGTAACGACGGTATCATCAGGAAGAGAGATTCTACCAGAACCTTGAATTTGTAAGAAAAAGGCTTCTATCTTGTCGTCAAGATAAAGCAGCTCCAGATTGTTGTTTTTTAACGTTCCGCCGGTGATTTGTTTGCGGGTCAGATCCATGGCGGTATTGTCGTGAGGCAGGGCATAAAGGGGGTATTTAAAGCGTTGGGTTTTGGTAAAGCTGCCTTTGAGTTCGGGTACATAATAGCCTGTAAACAAACCAAAGCCCACTCCATCGTATAAAGTGGAAAAGGGCACAAAGTTCTTCTCAAAGAATGCCTTAGCCGCGTGGTTATCTTCAATAGGGTGATCGATTAGCTGTTGGCACACGCTTTTCCATCCGGCTGCCTTGCCAGCATATTTTGGGTATACCATTCTTTGATCGTCATAGCGAATAATTTTGGTACAGGATTTAGCAAAAGCGTTCAACGCTCCAAGATGGGGGCCATCTTGCCAGCCCTGTAACTGAGAGTATGGAATACGGTTCAATACAAACCGCTCAGAATTATCAAACACACACGCATTCAAGAAAAGCAAACACGTGATTGATACGATCATTTTGTTAACAGACATCGCACCATACTTTACGTTGAGATAATAACCCAGTTTGGATTGCTGGAGGTAAGGTCTCTTTTAAATACCCACTGATCTTCCATTTCTTCCACATCAGCAGGATCTCCATCAATGACATTTCCTGCTTCGTCTTTTATCAACAGCACCTGATTGCTGATAAAATCTACAGTCACCAGTGCATGGTTGCCCTTTATCTCTACATCGGTTATCTCGGCGGAATCAATAGAAATAAGAGTGGTTTCATAGATTTGCTTCGCGGCTTCTCTTTTTTCTATTTCGTCGGAGAAAATATTGTAGACGTCGGTATAGAGAAGAGAACGTAAGGTATTTTTATCTCCTTTCGAAAAAGCCGTGATAACCATTTCAAAGGCTTGTTTTGCCCCTTCCAGAAACATTCCAGGAGAAAAACTAAGATCAATGTTCTTGATTTTATCAATCTGCTTTACCAGACTCACATTGGTAATCTCAGGTTCTTTAATTTTCCGCCGTTTGTCCAGTGTGGTTTCCTGCGGACGTTGTGGTTCTTGTTTTGCGCTAGGGAAGTTTACCACTTTGTCTTGAGAGGATGCATCATTTTTGCGTACCAAAAACCCGTTAGAGTCTTTCCTTTTCTTTTTTGTAGGTTGGTTGAAATCGTCCTTGCCTAATATAGTGTAGAGCTTGTATAGGATAAAACCAGCAAGTATGGCAAAAAATAAAATATCGGCGCCTGTCATAATATGGATTTCCTCTTGTTCTTTTATAATGCTTCGGTTTTAATAATGCGCTATATTGCCGTTATTATAATCAGTATCGTTTAAATACCAAGAGAAAACTATGAACAATATTATCAGCATTTCTGCTCTGGAGAAAACATACAAAGCTACTAAGCGTTACGGTGAGAAGCAAGCATTGAGTAGGGTGGATCTGGAAATCCCTAAAGGCATGATTTATGGGCTGTTGGGGCCTAATGGGGCAGGGAAATCTACTTTGATAAATATCTTGGCCGGATTAACGATCAAAACGGCAGGCAAAGTGATTGTCAACGGGGTGGATTTGGATATTGATCCACGTGGAGTAAGGCGCTCATTGGGGATTGTGCCACAAGAAGTGGTGTTAGATCCGTTTTTCTCCATTGCAGAAACATTAGAATATCATGCGGGTTATTATGGGGTAAAAAAGGAAGATCGTAGAACCGATGAGATCCTTGCCGCACTAAGTTTAACGGATAAGGCAGGGGTGAATTCACGTAGGCTTTCCGGTGGTATGAAACGCAGGGTGTTGATTGCAAAAGCTTTGGTACATAACCCAGCGATTCTGATTCTGGACGAACCAACGGCTGGCGTAGACGTTGAGTTGCGTTCAAATTTATGGAAATATGTACGGGAGCTAAACGCACGGGGTACAACGATCTTGCTAACCACACATTATCTTGAAGAAGCTGAAGAACTCTGTGACAGAGTTGCTATCATAAATCATGGCAACATTGTGGTAGAAGGGGTGACCAAGGATCTCAAAAAAGAACTGGGCTACAAACAATTGATCATAGAGGTCAAGGAAACATTAGATTCGGTTCCTGAGACGTTTAATCACAAAGGAATAGAAGCTAAATTAGACGCAGAAAACCGTATTGTTATCAATTATCAGCGCAGTGAAATTACCATGTCTGACTTGTTAGACTTTACAAAACAAGCAAATTTGACCATAAATGATCTTTCAACTCAGGAACCTGATTTGGAAGACATATTCATGTCCTATGTGGCATAGATTTTGGTTGTGATTTTAATTTATATGGGAAGATAAATGCGCGTTCTTTTTATGCATCCTAACATGCCAGGGCAGTATAAACATTTGGCTCGTATATTGGCAGAAGATACAGACAATGAAGTTGTTTTCTTAACAAAACCCAAACCCGGTATTGAAATTCCCAACGTAAAAAAAGTGGAATATACTGTTTCCAGAGAGCCGGAAGAAGACACTCATCGTTATCTTATTACCTTTGAAAGAGCCATATTTGCCTCGCAGGAAATTTGGCGGGTATGCAAAAAATTGAAAGAGAAGGGCTTTGTCCCCGATGTGATTGTTGGGCATTTGGGCTGGGGTGATGGTCTGTATCTAAAAGAAATTTACCCCGATACGCCAGTGTTGGCGCTGATGGAATTTTTCTATGGAGGTAAGGGCGATGTTGGCTTCCTAAAGGACGAAGAGCCACTGACCAGTGATGATATTTGTCGGATTAAAACCCGCAACGGCCATCATCTGTTTAACCTGACATATTGTGACTGGGCTATTAGTCCTACCTTTTTTCAACGTGATCGTCATCCCGAAATTTTTTGGCCTAAAATATCTGTGTTGCATGATGGAGTTGATACTTCGGATGTGACGCCAAGTTCTGGAAAGGGTCTGACTCTGCCCAATGGGGTCAATTTACAAAAACACGATGAGGTGGTCACTTACATATCACGTAATTTTGAGCCATATCGAGGCTTCCCGCAATTTATGCGTGCGGCACAGGAAATTCAGAAGCGGCGGCCAAATTGCCATATCATTATGGTAGGGCAGGATGGTATCAGCTATGGTAAAGCCCCTCCAGGGAATAAAACCTATCGTCAGATGATGATGGAAGAATGTGATTTAGACATGGACCGCTTCCATTTCCTTGGTTATTTGCCGCATGACAAGATGAAGCTGGTAATGAAAATTTCCAGCGCTCATATCTATCTGACAGTGCCGTTTGTTCTTTCATGGTCAATGATGGAGGCTATGGCTTCGGAATGTTTGATGATTGTCTCTGACACGGAACCGGTACGTGAAGTGATTCGGGATCGTCACAATGGTTTGATGGTCGATTTTTTTGAACATACACAGATCGCAGATCGGGTGGATGAAGTATTCGCTCACCCTGACAGGATGTTGGATCTACGTAAGGCAGCGCGGAAAACCATAGTGGATCGCTATTCTCTTGATAAGGTGCTGGATCTGCATCTTGATTTGATTCGGGATCTGGCAGAAGGAAAATGTCCGCCGCCAGCCGCACAAAAGATTATCGACTTCAACAAAGCAACAGAGCTGTTTAAAGACTAATGAAAACGATTAAAAGATAGTGATTATGGCAAAGAAAAAAATAAAAAATAACACTAGGAAACCCAAAACAAAAACGCTTGTGACGCAGGGGATGAAAACAAAATTTATACCTGATTCTGCCAAGGGAAAAAAGCTTGTTTTGCACATGGGATGTGAGAAGCCGCAAAGGGGAGACGATCTGGATGAGCGCTTTTCTGGAAAGGAGTGGCACGAAGTCCGGCTGTCTTTTAACAAAAATATAAAAGCCGATGTTACGGCCAAAATTGGTGATCTATCCTTGTTTGAAGATCAACAATTTGATGCGATCTGGTTTCCTAATAAAATTGACCGTTTGTTCGCCTATGAGGTTGATGGTTTTTTAAAAGAATGTCATAGAATATTAAAATATGACGGATGTATTTTGTTGACTACCCCTAATATTAAAGAGGCGGCACGCAAGATATATAAAGAGGGGATTGATCAGGTATTATACAAAACCAATAGCGGTTATGAAATTACACCAATGGACATAGTTTTTGGTTTTGGAGAAGACATTAAATCCGGCAAGGAAGATATTGTCCATAACAGTGGATTTACACCAGTCTATTTGCTTAAGCGTGTTAAGGAATATTTTCGAGACTCAAAGGTTCAGGCTAGTGGGTTCCAAACATGGGCAATGGCATATAAACGTAAGCATGATACGGACGAAAACACCCGTGGCAAACTTATTGGAGATGACATGAACCAGCGGATGGTTGAACGCGACAATATCGACAAAGAGCCAGAACAGCCGGTGATTTATTAGGCTCCTGTGTTATTCTTCTCGGAAGGCTCTTCTTGTGCTGTCAATGATGGGGTCAAGCAGGTAGCGCAATGCAGTTTTTTCTCCGGTAACAATCATTACTTCGGCTGACATACCTGGAATAAGGTCAATGTCCTTGGCCATATTCTTCATGTATTCTTCGTTCAAGTGAATTCTGGCCTCGTAATAGGTGGCACCAGTATTTTTATCGATAAAGCTGTCTGGTGATACGGAAATCACTTCCCCTTCCAGCGGAGGCACATAGCGTGAGCGATAGGCAGAAAGACGGACTTTAGCTTTAAGGCCTTCAGTTACTACGTCAATGTCTCTGGGGGAAACACGTGCGATAACGATTTTTTCATCGTCTTGAGGCACAAGCGACATGATAGGTCTGCCAGGAGGTACTGTTCCGCCAATAGTATGGTATTCGATACCTGTGACGATGCCGGAACGGGGCGCTCTTATTACCACGCGGTTTAGCACGTCTTGCAAGGCAATGATTCGCTCCCTTAGATCTGCTATTTTAAGCTGAGTTTCATTCAAATCCTTGGAAATCTCGGTTTGGAAATCGTCACTCAGTTTGATAATAGACAATTCATTTTCTGCAATGGATTGTCGGGCACGGGCAATCAGCGCACCATATTCACCGATTTTTCCACCGATAGATGCTGCGTCACGTTTCAGGGCTAGTAGACGAGGCTTTACAGCCTTACCCTCATTGACTAGCTGTTCAACCACATCCACCTCTTCTTTTATCAGGGCGACTTGTGATTGTCCGGCAGTTTTTTGTGCGGTTAGGCCTTCAATCTCTTCTTCAAACTGTTTGATTCTCTTTTTAAGGATCTGAATTTGACCTTTTAGGGAGTTGCGACGGTGAGTAAAATGATTGATTTCAGATTTAATGATTTCTGCCACCTTTGGGTCGTTCATTTTTTTAGTCAGTTCTTCCGGGAATGTGATAGATTCCAGATTGTCTCTTTCGGCAAATAAGCGTGCTCGGCGAGCCAATACATTGTTTAATTGTGACGTATGGATTTCTAGATTGGCTCTGGAAGAGGTTTCATCAAAACGCAATAGTTCATCCCCCTGATTAACAAAATCACCTTCTTTAACCGAAAAAGATTTGATAATGCCACCTTCTAAATGGTCAATAACTTTAGAGCTTGAGGTTAGTGAAATCTGTCCAACGGCCACAGCAGCACTGTTTAACGGAGCAAATGCCGCCCAACCTCCTATGACGATAAAGATGAAAATGTATAGCCACATGCCAAACTTGATTGGTCCGCTGGCACTTTCCACCACCTCATTATCATATTGATAATTTTCGCGTTTTGGCAGCAGGAATCCCAAGGCTTTGTCCACTGACTGGATGCTTCCTTCCATCTTTATATTGTCCATAAAACGGATAATAGGGTTTTGTTCTATAGGATTTTCCAGAGCGTCATTACGTTCATTTTCAATATTCTCGTTGGTATTAGCAATAGTCTCATTTTCAGTTTGAACGATGGTTTGATTATTATCCTCCAAAGGCGCTTTGCTGTTTTTTGCCATATTTATAATTCCTTACTTAGTATAATAATCAAGATGCATCTTGTTTAATTTGTTGCTTTGGCGCAGCCTTCTGAACCTGCTTGGCATTGGCCGCAGCACTGGTATATTTGGCCAGAATGTCCTTCGCATCACCATAATCAGCTATGCCACCATCTTTCATCAGCATAATTTTATCAACAAAACCAAGAACCGATGGCCGATGGGCAATAACGACCACAGTAATGTTTTGGGCTTTGGCGTTTTTAATCGCCATGACCAATGCGTTTTCACCGGCATCATCTAAGTTTGAATTTGGTTCGTCCAACACCAACAATTTTGGATTACCAAAAAAGGCACGTGCCAAGCCAATTCGTTGTCGCTGTCCGGCAGAAAGGTTGCCTCCGCCAACACCAATTTCAGTGTCGTATCCGTTCGGCAGCCGTAAGATCATGTCATGCGCACCCGCCATTTTTGCGGCCGTAACGACATCTTCATCTTTCGCGTCGTGGGAAAGGCGTGCAATATTATTTCTTACACTGCCGTGGAAAAGTTCTACGTCTTGAGGAAGATAGCCAATATGGCGGCCAAAATCAGTCCGATTCCATGTGTAAACATCGGCACCGTCCAAACGTACATTACCCGAATTGGGCTGATATACACCCACCATCAGTTTGGCTAGGGTTGATTTGCCTGAAGCACTAGGCCCGATAATTCCGAGGGAAGACCCTGGCGGCATAGAAAAATTGACCCCTCTTATGATAGGGTGGCGGGTACCCGGAATAGCAAACACAATGTTCTCTACCGATAATCTACCCTCAGGGGCAGGAAGATCCATTGTTTGTTCGCGCTTTGGCGCTACTTTGATGGACTCTTTCAGGCGTGAATAAGATTTTTTGGCGTTGGTATAGCTGCTCCATGCGGCAATGGCCTGCTCAAACGGTGCTAGCGCACGACCCAACAGGATAGAACCGGCAATAATGGCACCTACAGTAATACTGTGTTCCAAAAACAATAAGGCACCCACGCCTACGGCAACAATCTGTAATAACATACGTACAGTTTTAGCAAAGGAGCTAATGACTGCCGAGCGAGAGCTGGCCAGTGACTGTGCATCAAGGATATCCATGTTTTTTTGGTGCCAGTCGACAACTACATTATCCATCATTCCCATAGCTTCTATCACCTCAGCATTACGGGCGGAGGTTTCTATCTGGTTCATATTCTTAACGCTTAACTCATTGGATTTATTTAACGCACCTTTGACTGCACGTTCGTTTAAGATACCGGCAAAAGAAAGTATCACGGCACCAATAACAGAAACCAAACCAATTATAGGGTGGATAAACATTAAGACACCAACGAAAAGCAAAGCCCATGGCAGGTCAAAGAAAGCTGTGAGTCCTGGTCCAGTGATAAACGCTTTTATCACTGCCAAGTCTCTTAAATTTTGGCTGCCGCTGGCATTGGAAGACACCGAGGAAATAGCAATAGATTTAGCCAAAAGAGTTTTTGATACACTGTTATCCAGCCATTCACCAATTTTGATCAACGTCATCTGCCGCGCCATGCTAAACAGGCCATAGGCAATAAACAATACTACGACGACTAGGGTTAGCCATAGCAGGGTCTCTTCACTACCACTAGAGATAACCCGATCTAAAACCTGTAAAGAGTAGATTGGCAGTGCTAGCATCATGAAATTTATGGCCATACTAAAGATAAAAACATACCACAATGCTGGTTTGGCATTGTTAAATGCCTCATCCAGAAAGTTACTTTCATGATTCATAACATATCCAGTCTTTTACGTTGATGGGACTTATATAAGGTATCTTTCTGCCACTTCAAGACGCAGCAAAAATTTGTGACTATGCGGCCTCTTGTTCAGCAGGTGTTTCCTCTGCTTTTCCAGCAATAATACGCACATTAGTCCAACCCTCTTTTTCTAAAGAAGCTTTGCGTTTTTCAGCTTCTTCAGCAGAATTTTCAGCAAAAACTACCTTTTTATCGTCTTTGACACCGTAGATTTTCCAAGGTTTGTATTTGATATTTAGTCTGTTGATAATCTCTGTCATGCTACCCTCTATCGTAAAAAAATTCTGCTGCATTTTATCCATTTCACTTCATTGTGCAACTGTTTAGAAATCTTTTTTGTGCCGACATAGTCTATGACATTGTGCTATAAGGAAAATATTATTTTCCTAAAGATGCTTGACGCTTTTTGTCTAATTCTTCTCGTACTGCGGTGGCAATGTCCCCCGCAGAATCAATAGGAGGGGGTATGTTTTTCCATGCTTCACGATCCAACCTAAAATCAGCAGTTAACTCTTGTGCCAGACCACGGTCATATAAGTCCTGATAGATTTTTTTATACAGATCTGGTGTGGTATTTTCTGTGTAATAAATGTAGACAGGTTTGCCTGCGGCAGTGGCTTCGAAACACATAGAAACCGAATCACCGGTGGGGATAATCACATCGGCAACGCCCAGCATGGCCATAAACGGATTGCCTTGGCTAGCCACTCTGCAATCGTATACAAACCCCGGCACATCAATTTGTTGTAATAAGGCACGCCATGCCGGAATGCTGATGCGCGGGCTGTTGGTTAACAACAATGATCCCCCTTCACGTTTGACAATATCGTTTAGCAATGTACCTAAAGTGATACCGTCACGTTCGCTGAATTTTTCGTCTTCCGTATCGCCACCCACCAAAGCCGCAAATACGGGGCGTTGTTGTATGAGTTCTTTAAAGCGGTCGTGCCACTTCTCCACTTCTTTTTCGATGATTTCCGGTGTGACCTTATGGGGGACTCCCATGATTTCCAACGTTCTGGAGCAAAGCGGCCAATTAAAATAGGTGTGTTTTACCGTGGCAATGACATCAAACTCAAAGAAATTGGTAGTAGGATTGGTCACGGAAACGGAAAAAACCTTATCGCCGGAAAGTTTCTTTATCTCTGTGTTGGTTTTTCCGACTTCTAAGCCAGAGCTGATAACAATATCTGGCCATTGATCTGTTGTGGCAAGTTGCGTGGTGCCAAATTTTTCTTTTAGATAGGGCAATAAGCCACCGGCCTCGTCAATGTCCTTCTGTTTAATGATTTCAATGTCATCACTCAAACGCTGAGCCACACCAATGCACTGGTTTCTGACTCCGGTGCGGCCATTGGAGATAACCCATATTTTTTCGTTTGTTTTTTCCATGACACAAAAATTACTGTTATAATTATCGAATATATAGTTAATAACTACTCTATAAGTTCTTAATATATCGTTAACGAAGCAGAAACAAGACAGACTTTTGATGAAAAATACCATCCTATGGCTTAGAAATGATTTACGGCTACACGACAATCCGGCTTTGTGTGAGGCGGCGCAGCGCGGGCAGGTTATCCCGTTATATATTTACGATGAAGATAGGCAAAATCCCTGGCCGATGGGGGGTGCATCCAAATGGTGGCTGCATCATAGCCTTACCGCTCTGGCCAAAGAGTTGCAGAAACATAATGTGCCGTTGATTCTTCGTCGGGGTGATGCACAAAGAATATTGCTGGAGCTGGCTGAAGAGAGTGGGGCGGATATGGTATGCTGGACGCGATCGTATGCGCCGTATGAAATGGCGAGGGATGAGCGGATTACCAAAGCGCTGGGTCAGAAGAATATTGCGGTCAAAGAATCTCAGGGTTTTTTGTTGTTTGCGCCGGAGAAAATACGCACCCAACAGGGTGGGTGTTTTAAGGTCTATACCCCTTTTTGGAAAGCCTGTTTAAAACAGGGTAACATTGCCCAGCCTTTGCCGATGCCCAAGATAGAACCGTGTGACAGATCGCCTGCCAGTGATAGGTTGGAAGATTGGGGGTTGTTACCCAGCCAGCCAGATTGGTCGGGTGGGTTTGCTCAGTGGCAACCGGGGGAGGCGGGGGCACAGATGCGTTGGGAAAAATTCTTAAATGGCCCCTTGGAGAATTATTCCAACGGGCGGGACATGCCTGGCATTGACAACACCTCCAGACTTTCACCGCATCTGCATTTTGGAGAAATTTCCCCCCGTCAGATTTGGCACAGTGTGGAGTTTCATAAAATGATGCGGCAAAGCACGATCGTTTCCCAACATCTGGATAAATTTTTAGCTGAAATGGGCTGGCGCGAATTTTCGTATCACCTACTCTATCACTTCCCGCAATTGCCGGAGCTGGCCTTTCGGGAAGATTTTCGTGATTTTCCGTGGAGTAAGGATCAGAGCCTGCTTCAAGCATGGCAACAGGGGCGCACTGGCTATCCGATGGTCGATGCGGGCATGCGCGAGCTGTGGCACAGCGGCACCATGCACAATCGGGTGCGGATGATTGCTGCCTCTTTCCTTACAAAACATCTGCTCATTCCTTGGCAGGAGGGCGCAAAATGGTTTTGGGATTGTTTGCTGGATGCGGACTTGGCCAATAACTCGGCGGGATGGCAATGGGTGGCGGGTTGTGGGGCGGATGCCGCGCCGTATTTCCGGATTTTTAACCCTGTTTTGCAAGGGCAGAAATTTGATCCGGATGGGGAGTATGTCCGCAAATGGCTGCCGGAATTGCGGGATGTTCCCAAGAAATACATTCACTGCCCATGGCAGATGGAGCGCGTCCCCGAAGGCTATATGCTGCCGGTGGTGGAGCATGGTTTTGCCCGTGACCGTGCTTTAAAAGCTTATGGTCAGATTAAAAAACCCTTTTCCACAGGGTAGTAATATGGCCAAAAGTTATAAAGATATTCATCACGCCTTGCACCACTGGTATGCTCAGCATGGCCGTAAGGATCTGCCTTGGCGCAACACAGACGATGCGTATAAAATTTATCTCAGTGAGGTAATGCTACAGCAGACACAGGTGAAGACCGTGTTGGAGCGGTTTTATTTCCCATTCTTAGAAAAGTTTCCCACCTTGCAAGCCCTAGCCGAGGCGGA
The DNA here is from genome assembly GCA_030429625.1 of Alphaproteobacteria bacterium. GTDB lineage: Bacteria > Pseudomonadota > Alphaproteobacteria > Rickettsiales > UBA8987 > JAUIFA01. The sequence goes on from JAUIFA010000002.1 coordinate 28,669, forward strand.
TCTGCAAGAGGTACTCAAGGTGTGGGAAGGGTTAGGCTATTACACCCGCGCACGCAATTTACACAAAGCCGCGCAAGCCACCGCCCCACATTTGCCCAAGGACATTGCAGACTTGCAAGCCCTACCCGGCATCGGCCAAAATACGGCTCATGCCATTGCTGCGTTTGCGTATCATCAGCCTGTGCCGGTGATGGAGGCAAACCTCAAGCGCGTGCTGTGTCGGTTTTTTGCGCTGAAGAACCCCAGCCAGAAGCAATTATGGCAGGCGGCGCAGCGCTTGTTGGACGTACAAAATCCGTTTGATTATAACCAAGCCATGATGGACATCGGCGCTACCATCTGTACGGCGAAAAAGCCCGATTGTGGCCAGTGTCCGCTGAGCGCATCTTGTGTGGGGCAGAAAAATCCGCACGCCTATCCCCAGCCCAAGGCCAAAAAGGCAAAGCCCACTCGGCGGTATGTGATCATCGTCTGGCAGAACACCAAGGGCGAGTGTTATCTTTTGCGGCGGGAGGAAAAGCTGCTGCACGGTATGTATGGCTTTGCGCAATATGAGCGTGGGCATGTTCTGCCCAAAAAGCGCAAAAAGCTTGGTCGTGTGACCCATCATTACAGCCATTTTACCTTGGAAGCGGAAATCTATCTCGCCCCAGCCGAAGGCGCAAAGCTCAAAGGCGGCGGGTGGTATGATAAAAACGCCATCGCCAAACTCCCCCTTTCCGGCGCGGATAAAAAAGTGTTGGCGTTGGTTTAGGGGAGATTGAGGCTATAATTTAGAAGTTAGATATTTTTTTAAAGGCTTCAATAAGCTCTTTAATCTCATCGATTTGGTTTTGCTCTACACTTCGTTTTTTATAGAAACGTTCTGACCATTGGTTCATATTTTCCATAAACGCTAATTTCATTTTGTAGTCATGTAAATTCTGAAGAGTGAAAAACCTAGGAAAAATTGTTCCTGCCTGAACTGCGAGCTTGGCTAACTCTTCAAGAGTAGCTTTCATTGATTTATTTTCAAAAAATGGGCCAATATGGGCATCACTATTTGGTATAGGTCTAAGCATTTGAAAGCCATCTGCTGTAGGGTGAACACCTAGTTCACATAATAGGGTATATGCTTTCTCGCGCTTTCTCTCCGTAAAGCTGTCGCGATCATCTAGCTTTTTCCTGACAAATGCAGGAGAAAATTGCTTTTTGCGTGTCTTTTTATCACTCTTATGCCACTGATTTATAAGCTCTACGTCTGTGGTAAAGTAGTCCAATAAGAATGTAACCTCTAACAAATTGCGCTGTATAGATATAGAAGCTTGATAGTAACCTGAAAGGAGCAATTTTAATGCCGCGGCTGATTCGTTAAAAAGACGTATGCCAAGATGCTGTATGGTGAGTTGATCATCATTATTATGGGGATATTCTCGGGAAAAATACTCTAAAGTATCCATTGAGCGTTCAATTGTATGTATGTGATACAAAAAGCTCTCGTTTTTAGATATAGCTTCAATACTTTTTAGACGGATTGACTCTTCTTCATTATACAAACTTATAAGATTTTCCGGAAATTTTTTGGGATTGCTACTCATAAAACATCTTCCTTAAAAATTCACACCCACACACTCTAACTCAGCTAGAATAAATGTAAAGTAATATTACTTTGTGGTTGAGCAGGTGAAAATTTTGTTCCAATAAATATTATGTATCGTCTTTAAACACAAATTTTGTGTAAAAATAACTCAGGCCTATGAGGCTTAGGCCCAAACCGAAGAAAGAAAATACACGATAGAGCCCCTCAAGTTCTGAAGCGTCATAGAGAAACACCTTGCCGACGGTAAATAAGATAATACTGAGCGAGGCATAGCGCAGCATTTTGTCCTGTTTGACAATACCCCCAAAGAGTAGGGCAATTCCTAACAAAAGCCATGCTGCCGAGTAGCTATAGATCTCCGCATTTGTGGTTAGCCCCGTATGCAGATAGTGTCCGTGGAAGATGTGACGTACATTCATGCTGATAAGGGCAAACACTAAGGCAAGCATGAAGCCACCCAAATAGGCTGAAAGCTTTCTTTTACCCATGATTTGTATCTCGGATCTTGCCAAATAACTCCATACGATTGGAAGACCATATGGCAGCAACAAGCTGTTAAATAGGGTGTATCCGGTAATTTCTTGTTTGTGCCATAGTGGATTGTAAATAAGCATATCAAAATAGGCAATACGGAACAGTGCCACGGCACAAAGTAATATTCCGCTGTAGGATAGGGCAATGCGTTGAAATTTTCTGCCAGAGAACAGGCAGGCTAGGCCAAAGACAAACAGAACATTGGTGATGACTCCGCGCTCAAAGAATCCTACTTTGATAAACATAACATTTTCATTGGGGTGTAGGATATTGCGGGTGAGATAATATCCCATCACAGCCACTAGCACGATGGCTGCCACCTCAAATACACGCACAAGCCTATTGTCTTCCTGTTTTCTCAGCAGGTAGGAACCTCCAAGGAACATAAGTGCGGGAACGCCTAGCTGGAAGAGTGGCCAGTTGATGATGGGGATGGACGATTGTAGTCTGAGTTTTGCTTCAATAAGGCTGTAGAGTGTTAATTGAATCATCAAGATGATTTGTGGCATTAGTAGCAACGCAAACATACATGCAACAACGGCGATAATGGGTCGTAAAGCTTTTATGGAAACTATGTTGTTTAGCCAACAAATGGCTAACATTTCTCCAGCGATGGCCACCGATAAAAACTCACGTTCAAGTTCGATGGAAAGGCCAAGCGATACAAAAGCCGTGGCGGTGATGGTGAAGACGGCATAAAGATGTTCACGGTAGGGGTATCCACGCAGATTGTCGTATATTTTAAACAAAGCATAGGTGGCTGCTGCAGCCAGAGCCAACGCCAATAATCCCCAAAATAAAGGGATGGAAAAAAATAATGCAGTCTGATGGAGCTTATAATAGGCCAGAAGATAATAGGCAATGCTACTGCTGCCAGCGAGCCCGCCCCATAAAATTGGTCGCTCAGATTTGAACATCAACAGATATCCACCGGCAACAAACAGGGTAGCAAAGATCCCTAATGTTTGGGCAAAGAGTAAAGGATCTTGACTGTTCCACACGAAAAGCATCACAATATTTACGGCCATGGAAAGTAAGGGAATAAAGCCATAGAGTTTGCTGTTAAAATAGGCAAGGCCAATGCCGCCTGCAGACAATAATCCAAACAGACCCCATTCCATAAATCCAAAACCAGCCTTTCCCGCGATAAGCCCCATCATCATCAATGTTCCGCCAAGACCGATATAATTTAAAATAGAGGTGAGCTTGAAAATGCCTGCATAGGTTCCGCCGCCGTCCATTTCATATTGTTGTCTTGAATTAATGACGATGGTGGCGGCAATACCGGTTAGGAACAATCCAAGATAGATGCTGTCCCCCGCTGTGTAACTTGAAAACAGCCATACAAACACCCACAGAAGTGAGAGGATGATGGTGGGAATGGAAAGCCACCAGAGCTTTGTTTTACGTACAACAATTAACAATCCTGATGCAGTGAAATACAGATAGACAAATAGGAAGAGCGCATCGCCTCCGCCTGTGCTGAGCAAGGCGGGGGTTAAAAATCCGCCAGCCATACCAAGTAAGGCAATTGGTGGGCCGTGACGTAATGCAAGTACAAGTGCGGTTGCGGTGACCCCTGCCATTGCAACAAAAGCCCCATAGAGGGGAATAAGATGGTATAAACGTGCCGAAGCAAAGGAAACCACATACAACACGGCAATTCCCGCACCTGCTAAAGATTGTGCAATGCGTACTCCATTGGCAAAATCTGGTCTGTTTCGTACCCATTTGGCAGAGTAGAGCAGCCCAAGCCCAAGCATGCCACCCAGTGTTACCCTAACCGCTGGGCTTAACAGATTATTATCAATGGAATATTTTACCATAAAAAATCCCGCCAAAGCCAAAGCAATGCCACCAATCCATACCGGCATACGTGCGGCAAATTGTTGTTCAAAACTGATTTTTGACTCTTTCTTAATAGATAGACTCTGTGCCTTGGCTTTAGGAGGGGGTGGTATATCCTCAATATGTTGTTCTTTCGGTTCAAGGAATATTTTTTTGGCTTGTGCGGGTTTTGCTTTGTCTGGGGCATGTAAATTGTCTATAATTCTTTCTAAATGGCGTATCTCCATTTTCAGATCATTTATGTTACTGCGGTTAATCCAGGGCAGAATGACTGTCCAAATAGCTAATACCACAAGGGCCATTATAATAAGTATTTCCATATCGTTACCGTACAATGAATGTGTTTATAGTTTAAAGCCTATAAATCTCTTATGCTACCTTTATTGCTTGACATAAGGCAAAGAATAACACATTATTAAACAATGTTCAATAATTAATTTAACAATGTTTAATAAAAATGGCAAGACGAAGCGATCATAGTAGAGAAGAGTTAAAAGAAATGGCCATTGCCGCGGGGCAGAGGATTATTGCTGAGGAGGGTTTTGCCAACTTCAGTGCACGCAAAGCAGCACGGGAGATTGGTTATACTATCGGCACAATCTATAATGTTTTTGAGAGTCACGATGATTTTATTTTACACATTAATGTTGTTACCTTACGTGATATGGCTGTGTTTCTTGAGGCAAAAGCTAGCGGATCAGGCCAGCAAGTCATAAAGCAATTGGCAGCGGGATACAGTGAGTTTGCCAAAGAAAACTACAATCGATGGAGTGCGTTATTTGAACATAATTTACCGGAGGGGCAGGAGCTTCCCGATTGGTATAATGATGAAATAAAAAAGCTATTTTATATTGTTGAGAAGCATTTTGAAGCGGTGGTAAAAAATAAAAAAAGCGTAGAAATTGCTGCCAAAACTATCTGGGCATCTATCCACGGTATCTGCCAGTTAAGTTTGACGGGAAAGCTGGATACGGTGGGGGTAAAATCTATCAAAACATTAACAGATTCGTTGGTTGATAATTATATGCGAGGCTTAGTATCATGAAAAAAATTATACTTATTGCTGTCTTGCTTCTTATATTCCCCTTAGGAGCGTCTCCCTTCATTGAGATGGTGGGTGGCAATTTCAAAGGCTCTCCTGATGAGCTTAATCAGCAAATTAGTAATGGTGCAAAGCAACTTATAGCAAAAGCGTTTAAAGGCATACCTAAAGATTCTTTGCGCGACCATCACACCCATATTGTTGGCACTGATGAAACACAAGGGACTTCGGTCAACCCCAAAATGCTTTCATGGCGCCACCCTATTCACCGCATCAAAACCAATGTTTATTTAAGTGGGGCAAAAGTGGATGATCTGTCCAATGCCAACGAACAATATATTGAGCGTTTGGTTAGTCTAGTTCGTGCTATTCCAAATCATGGTAAATATCATATTCTGGCCTTTGATCATCATTATAATAAAGATGGTTCTATTAATACGGAAAAGAGTGAGTTTTATACTGCAAATGATCATATTTTTAATTTATCCGAAAAATATCCTGATCTTTTTGTGCCGGTTATTTCGGTACATCCTTATCGCAAAGATGCGCTTGGGGAGTTAACCAAGTGGGCAGAAAAAGGCGTGCGGTGGGTAAAATGGCTACCCAATGCACACGGCATAGATGCTTCAAACCCGCTTTTGGATGAATATTATGCCATCATGAAAAAATATAACATGATTCTTTTAACCCATGTTGGTGAAGAACAGGCCGTTGAGGCTGAAGAAGATCAAATGCTGGGAAACCCGCTTTTATTCAGAAGACCTCTGAATATAGGGGTGCGAGTTGTTATGGCACACTGTGCCAGTCTTGGTGAGGATGAAGATCTTGACCATCCGGGAACAAAAAAGCCAAGTTTTGAATTGTTCCTGCGTATGATGGACAATCCCAAATATGATGGACTTTTATACGGCGAAATATCGGCCATGACTCAGTTCAACCGCCTGCCAAAGCCAATGCTTACATTATTACAAAGAACCGATCTACATCACAGATTGCTCAATGGAAGCGATTACCCCCTTCCTGCCATCAACATGATTATTCACACCAGAAGCTTGGTGAAATATGGCATGATCACGCAAGAAGAGCGTCAATATTTAAATGAGATTTATGACTATAACCCGATGCTGTTTGATTATGTGGTCAAACGGACAATCAAACATCCAGAAACCAAACAGGGCTTCTCCCCTGCAGTGTTTGTGGGGCTTGATCATAAAATGAGAGAGACAAAATAGTGAGGCAGTATTTTATCATTCTTCTATTGCTGGTGATGCCAACCAATCTGTTTGCAGCAAATGAAGGTGATTATGTGGTCATGCTCCATGGCATTGCCCGCAGCAGCGCACATATGAAGCCTCTGGCGGAATATCTAGAACATGAAGGCTATGAGGTGATCAATCTGGATTATCCGTCTACAAAATATTCTCTCGAAGAGCTGGTGGAGCAGATCAACAATGAATTGTCCCCCAAACTGACTAAGGACAAGCCCGTGCATTATGTGGGTTATTCGATGGGTGGTGTGCTTGTACGCGCACTGATACATAAACATCTTCCTGCAAAATTGGGTCGAGTGGTGCAGCTTGCCGCACCCAACCATGGCAGTGAGGTGGCAGACTTTTTACAGGATAATTGGTTGTATAAAAAGATTTATGGGCCGGCAGGGCAACAGCTTACAACGGAAAATAAGAACACAGAAGAGCTTCTGGGAAAGGTGGAATACGAATTGGGTATTATCGCTGGAAATCGTACCATTGATCCAATATCCTCTTACATTATTGGTGGGGATGATGACGGAAAAGTCTCCATCAAAAGTACGAAATTAGATGGTATGAAAGACCATATTATTGTAAGCAGTTCACACACGTTCTTTCCGAGTAATGATGACGTGCAACAACAAACACTGTATTTTTTGCAACATGGAACATTTAAACACGAGTAAATTATGTCCGATTCTTTGCATTTACTAAAAACCAAACGCTTTTTGCCGTTATTTGTGACTCAGTTCTTCGGGGCGTTTAACGACAATGCGTTTAAGAATGCGTTTCTGATTTGGTTTACCTATGATGTTGCTGTTACATCGGGTGTGGATGCGCCGATGATGGTGACGCTTGCGGCGGGTTTATTTATTCTACCATTCTTCTTATTTTCGGCCACGGCGGGGCAAGTAGCGGATAAATATGAGAAATCATGGCTGACCCAAAAGATCAAACAGGTGGAAATTGTGCTGATGGTGGCGTGCGCCATTGGCTTCTATTTACACTCCGTATATTTTCTTTTGGTGGTGCTGTTCCTGATGGGGGTACAATCCACCTTCTTTGGGCCAATAAAATATAGCTTATTGCCGGAACATTTAAAAGACGATGAGCTGATCAGCGGCAACGGTTTGATTGAAGGAGGCACTTTCCTCTCTATTTTACTCGGGACAATTTTTGGTGGGCTGATTATTCGCACAGAATCGGGGATAGAATGTGTTTCCTTTATTGTGATTTTATTTTCCATCATTGGGTGGATAAGTAGCCGTTCTATTCCACCCTCGCCCATTGGTGATACACATTTAAAGATAGGTTGGAATATCGCTAAAGAGACTTGGAAAATCATTGGCTTTGCAAGAAAAGAGCGAACGGTTTGGCTTTCAATCATTGGCATATCTTGGTTCTGGCTAATTGGGGCAACCTTTCTCACACAATTCCCAGTCTATACAAAAGAGGTCATTGGTGGCAACGAGCACATCGTCACCTTATTCTTAACGATCTTTTCGGTGGGAATTGGAGTGGGTTCGATGTGGTGCAATAGCTTACTCAGAGGCCAGATTAATGGTCGGCTGGTGCCGTATGGCTCGATTGGGATGACTATTTCTATCGTTATATTTTACATCGCAAGTCAGTGTTATGCAATGCCTGCAAAAGAGCTGATAGGGCTCGCAGATTTCTTTGGGTCTGGATTCTATAGCTGGCTTATTCTTGGTAACTTGCTGATGTTATCAGTCTGTGCCGGTATTTATATTGTCCCACTTTATGCCATTATGCAGCATCGCTCAGAGGATAAATATCTCTCTAGAATTATTGCCGCCAACAATGTACTCAATGCGTTGTTCATGGTTATGGCAAGCTTAATTACTATTGGACTTTTTGCAATTGATTTGAATGTGAAGCAGGTTCTCTTAATAGTGGGCATCGCAAACATCCCCGTATTCTTTATTATACGTGGGGTCGTAAATAGGAGATTGAGTGATGCTTAAATGTGCCCTATTATTTTTCGTATTAATGCTGTGCAGCTGCGCACAACCTATAAAAGGGCTTTATCCCCCAAAGAATCCACAAGATACGCATACAATATATATTGTAAGTCATGGGTGGCATACGGGAATTGTCCTTAATAAGGGTGATATTCCCAAATCATTAATTCCTGAGAAAACCGATTTCCCAAATGCAGAATTTCTAGAAATTGGCTGGGGGGATAAAGGGTTTTACCAAGCCTCAGATATTACGATTCCTATTACTTTAAATGCATTATTTCTTCCATCGGATAGCGTGATGCATGTGGTCGGATTTTCGGGTGATATTGAAATAGAGTTTCCACAAAGTGAGATAATTCAATTAGCCCTATCCAACGAAGGCTATCACAGAATGCTTAAAATGATTCATAACTACTTTGATAGGAAAGGGGTAGATATTGCGCAGATATTAAGAAAAGGGTTATATGGAGATAGTAAATTTTATTCTGCTAATGAGCCTTATCATATGTTTTTTACCTGCAATAATTGGACAGGTAAAATGCTGCGTAGTAGCGGATTTCCTATAACTAATTTTTATACCACTACGGCAGCAAATGTAATTCAGCAAACATACCTGCGGGGAAAAGTCATTCGTATGCATAAACGCGCCCCTATCATTAAAAAACGTAAGAGGAATTAGATGCTTAGATCGTTGTTAAAAAGATTGTTCACCCTTCTTTACAAAGTAGAGGTCAAAGGCTTAGAAAATTATAAAAAGGCTGGTGATCGGGTGTTGATCATCGTCAATCATCTTTCCTTTTTGGATGCGGTGCTGGTGGCATTATTTCTACCGGAAAAGCCGATGTTTGCCGTTAACAGCTTTATCGCTGAACGCTGGTACTTCAAGCCCTTCCTGGCGCTGGTTAAAGCGTTCCCGCTGGATCCGACCAACCCCATGGCCACCAAAGGCATTATCAATGAGATCAAAAAAGACAATAAATGTGTGATCTTCCCTGAAGGACGCATCACCGTCACCGGTTCGCTGATGAAAGTCTATGAAGGACCGGGGATGATTGCCGACAAGGCGGGCGCACAAATTTTACCAGTTCGTCTTGATGGCGCGCAATATAGCCCTTTTTCCAGAATTAAAGGCAAAGTGCGGACGCACTTATTCCCCAAAATCACTCTGACCATGTTGGAGCCGAGAACTTTTGATGTTCCCGCCGAGATCAAAGGCCGAGCAAGGCGCCATGCGGCAGGGGTGAAGTTGTACGATCTGATGAGCCAAATGCTCTTTGACAGTTCCGATTATGACAAAACCCTGTTTCAATCGGTTCTCGATCAAAGCCATATCCATGGGCGTAAACACGTGATCGCCGAAGACGCAATGCGCAAGCCGATAAACTATGGGCAGTTGATCACTCGCAGTTTTATTCTGGGCGAAAAAATTGCTCAGGATACCAAAGCGAGTGAGTATGTTGGAGTGATGCTGCCGAACATGGTTAGCTCTATTGTGGCTTTCTTTGCCTTGCAGGCGACGGGCAGGGTTCCGGCGATGTTGAACTTTTCTACCGGCGCGAAGAACTTGATCTCCGCCTGCAACACCGCCAAAATAAAAACCATTTACACGTCAAAACAATTTGTAACTACCGGCAAATTGACCGAAGTCGTTGAAGCCGTAGAAAAAACGGGCGTTAAAATTATTTATCTAGAAGATTTGGCAAAAACCATAACGATTTTAGATAAACTTAAAGGTCTTGTCACCAGCCGTTTCGCGCAAGTATTTTATGAAGCACCAAATGCCGATAGCCCTGCGGTAATCCTATTTACATCCGGTTCTGAAGGAACGCCAAAAGGCGTCGTCCTCTCACACAGAAACATTCAGGCCAACCGTTATCAATTGGCCTCACGGGTGGATTTTGGCCCGACGGACATTGTGTTTAACGCGCTGCCGATTTTCCATTCATTTGGCCTAACGGGTGGAACGCTGCTGCCGATCCTCTCAGGCATTCGCACCTTCTTTTACCCCTCGCCGTTGCATTATCGCATTGTACCGGAACTGGTTTACGACACCAACGCTACAATTATGTTTGGGACGGATACCTTCCTTTCGGGCTATGCACGCTTTGCCAATGCGTACGATTTTTATTCCATCCGCTATGTGTTTGCTGGTGCGGAAAAACTAAAAGAAGAAACCCGTAAACTCTGGGCAGAAAAATACGGGGTACGCATCTTTGAAGGCTATGGGGCAACCGAAACTTCGCCCGCCCTGTCTACCAATACGCCAATGCACAACAAGCCGGGTACGGTGGGTCGCTTGCTTCCGGGGATTTCCTATGAGTTGGAGGACATGCCCGGCATTGAGGATGGCGGTAAGCTGGTCGTGTGTGGGCAGAACGTCATGAAAGGTTATTTGTTGCACGATCAGCCCGGTGTGCTGGTTCCGCCTTCAGACAATAAATACGACACGGGCGACATTGTCAGCGTGGATGCGGATGGTTACATCACCATCAAAGGCCGCGCCAAACGCTTTGCCAAAATCGCGGGGGAAATGGTATCGTTGACGGCGGTAGAAACCTATCTGGCGAAATTATGGCCGGAAAATCACCATGCGGTTGTTAATATACCAGACGCGAAGAAAGGTGAGGCATTGGTGTTGGTGACGGACAAACACGATGCTGAGCGGAGCGATATTTCCGCTTATGCCAAATCGCAAGGCATCAGTGAATTATCTGTCCCTCGGACGATCAAGATGGTTGACAAAGTCCCCCTTCTGGGTACAGGTAAAACCGATTATGTAAAAGTTAAAGAACTGGCAGAAGGGTAGGAGGGTAGCTTTGATATTAAAAAGCATGTCCTTAAGATTTACTACCCAGAGAGGTGAAACAGCTATTTTAGCCATTCTGATACTTCTTGGCTGTCGGGTAATCCGCCTTTGTGAACCAGCTTGCCGTCGACCATTACGGCTGGCGTAGTCATGATGCCTCTTGAGGCAATCGCAACAGGGTCATAAATATGTTCTAAGTCAATGTCTGTACCAAGCTCTTCGGCTTTTGTTTTTATCATTTCTTCGGTCATGATACATTTTTTGCAACCCGTACCAAATACTTCAACTTTTTTCATGGGTGAATCCTTCTGTTAAAAAATTAAATTAAATGTGTAACCCACAACGATAAAAGCCAGCGCGAGATAGGCTACAAAAAACACGATCATCTTAAATTTGAGGACTTTACGCAAAATCACAAGCTCAGGCAGCGAAATAGCGACTGTACTCATGATGAATGCCAGCGTTGTCCCAACGGGCAATCCTTTGGCGATTAGAACCTCCGCCACAGGAATAACGCCTGTGACATTAGAATAAAGTGGTACAGCCATTAAAACAGCAATCGGCACCGCAAATAGATTATCTGCACCGGCATGGGAAATGAACCATTCCTGAGGAACAAAGCCGTGAATTCCTGCACCAACACCAACACCTATAAAAACATAGAGCCAGACTTGTTTTAGGATGTCGGATGTTTCTTCCCACGCATGGTGGAAACGCTTTTTGATCGTAAGAGTTGGCTCGTCAAGATCATCCGTAGGTGCGGTGGCGTTGAATACAAATGGCTCGACCCATTTTTCTAACTTAAGGAAGTCAATAAGTATACCGCCTATCATCCCCGTAAGCATACCTACAGCAACATAGGATAAGGTAAATGTCCAGCCAATGGCTTCTCCAAAGAGAATGGCGGCGACTTCATTGACCATAGGTGAAGTGATAAGAAAGGCCATGGTTACGCCAAGCGGGATACCCGAGCTTAAGAAGGCAATAAATAAAGGAATGGAGGAACACGAACAAAAAGGCGTTATTGCCCCAAGTATGACTGCTAGAAAATAAGCCAAGATTTTAGGTTTCCCATCAAGCCAATGTCGGACCTTTTCAGGTGAGATCCATGATCTCAGGAATCCAACAATCAACATTAAGGCAGTGAGAAGAAAGAAAATTTTGGTGGTGTCTTCAATAAAGAAATGCACCGCTTCGGCTAAATGTGTGGTTGCATCCAGCGCCAATGCTTCGTAGGTAGTGTAATCTGCAAGTTTGGTAAAAATTTCTAGCATTATAACGCGCTTATCGTATGGTTCTTTCTGGATTTTGTTTTCATGTAGGCACTATAAACACCCTATGACAAGAAACCAATACAAATCTCTTTACTATGAATTTGATAGAGAATAATACGATTCAGATGACGTAGACCTCAATATCAAAATCTTTTAGCTCTGCTAGGCATTCTTCGAAACTCACCAGACCAACGCAAGCCCCCTTTCCAAAACAAACCATATACCAACTTACAAACCATAGATTAGTATTTCTTTACATTAAATAGATTACCGTTAGAATCATCGCTTTGGTTTTGGTACAAAAAGAGATTGGTAAAAAGGGGAAAATGTATGTTTGGACTGAAGAAAGCAAAGAAACTACCATTGACCAGTAACGGTGTAGAAGATCTTGTCTGGTATGCCGACCGTTTCTCCTGCTATCGGGATAATTTTGAATTTGCCGGTTGGGTGTTCCACAAACACAAAAAGGTGGTTGAGTTGCTTCTCCTTCTAACCGATGGCAGCCAAATTCCTATCCCTGTTAATCAACCAAGTGGTGACGTTCAGGCGGCTCATGGGGGGGTAGCAAAATCTTCACGTTTTGCCATTGCCACAAAAATCCCTAACCCAGAAGACATATTAAAAATCAATTTTGTGTGTGTACTTGAAGACGGGCAGCATATTGAACTTCCCTACTTTGTGACCATGGCGGGAAACACGTACGCACATCAGGTACTGTTTAGTCAGTTTAAAGAGAAGCTTCATGCCATTGGTTCAGGCAAATTATTAGAAATTGGTTCGCGTAACCGTTCAGGAAATATACGTAAAGAAATTTGTCCAGAGAATATGGAATATACTGGTTTTGATATTATGGAGGGCGAGAATGTGGACGTGGTAGGTGATGCACACAAACTCTCGTCTCTTTTTCCAGAGAATCACTTTGATGCCATATTTTCCGTTTCAGTGTTTGAACATTTGGCTATGCCATGGAAGGTGGCTCTTGAAAAGAATAAAATATTAAAGCCGGGTGGGCTGGTATTTATTCAAACACATCAAGCGTGGCCGGTGCATGAAGAACCTTGGGATTTCTGGCGATTTTCAAAATATTCATGGGCAACCATGTTCAACAAACATACCGGTTTTGAGATCATCGATGCGGTGATGAGCCAGCCATGTGAGCTTGTGGCACAAGTTGCAAATCCATCTACAATAGGATTTGATCATAACCTTGCTTATTTGTGTACGGCTATGATGGCACGTAAAATATCAGATACAGATCTCTCTTGGGATGTGGGTGTTGAAGACATCACGGCGGATATGTATCCGCAATAAATATACCGTCTTAGGTAAGATAAGACGGAAGTTATAAGAATATCCTCTCTATATTTGTTGTCTGCGATGGGTTGGTGGTAGTGCTGCTGTTATAATCCAACTATATATCAGTAATGTTTAGTATATTGGTGGTTAGCTGCTTGGTGAAGCTGTTAGTTGTTACTCTTAACTGTCCAAATTGGACTTTATTAGAGATTTGGGGAGTAAGAAATGGCGGTGTGGCAAGACCAGCCAGCAATACTCTTAGCTCCGCTTTCCCTGCTTATGGTCAATTTACAGGGAATTAGCTGGGATGGTTCGTTAGCGGATAATTAAGTTCTAAAAAACATTGATGCTGTTTTTCATGACAATATATGTTTTGATTATCGACACATGTTGTGTTAATGAATTCAAATTATGAATGATGTGGAAAAGACTGAACTGACAATTTTAATGCCTTGCCTTGATGAGGCGGAGACGCTTGAGATATGCATTAAGAAAGCGTTGGACTTTTTAAAGCGTTATGGTGTTGTTGGGGAGGTGCTTATTTCTGATAATGGCAGTACGGATGGCTCCATTGAAATTGCCCAGCAGGCAGGCGCACGGGTAGTACACGCTCCGCTAAAAGGCTATGGTGCCGCGTTGATGCATGGCATTAAAGAGGCCAAAGGCACCTATATCATTATGGGAGATTCAGACGACAGTTATGACTTTAGTAGTCTTGATAATTATGTAGATGAACTTCGTAACGGTACTGATTTGGTGATGGGCAATCGTTTTAAGGGTGGAATCAAACCTGGGGCGATGCCTTTTTTACATAAATATCTTGGAAATCCTGTGCTTAGTTTTCTGGGTCGTTTGTTTTTCTCCATAAAAGTAGGGGATTTTCATTGCGGGTTGCGTGGGTTTAACCGCCAGCTTTTTTTGGATTTAAACCTCACCACTACAGGTATGGAATTTGCCAGCGAGATGGTGGTACGTGCATCATTAGCGGGCTATTCTATCAAAGAAGTGCCTACTGTTTTATCCCCCGATGGCCGCTCTCGCCCACCGCATTTGCGTACATGGCGTGACGGATGGCGCCACTTACGCTTTCTGCTGATGTTTAGCCCAAAATGGTTGTTCTTTTACCCAGCATTATTTTGTTTCTTGGTTGGTGCCTTATTAACATTCGTTTTATTGCCCGGCCCGGTTGCCGTAACCCCAACGATGACCCTAGACATCCATACTATTGTCATCGCCTGTTTAACCACCTTGGTTGGCGCACAGGGGCTATCTTTTGCTATCGTTGCGCGTCGATATTCTACATTACGCGGATTGTTACCTCCGGACAAAACCTTTAGTTACTTGCTTTCATTCCTATCCCTTGAGAAAGTACTTATTCTAACAGCCTTATTATTATTCAGTGGGTTGGGGGGAATCTTATATTGCGTTTCCATCTGGTGGAATGTGGGTTTTGGCGCATTGGAATATGCCAGCCTTACGCGCATATTAACTGTCTCGTCCACGGCGGTAGTGCTATCATTACAACTGGCTTTCACAGGTTTTCTTGCTGCCATGCTTGAAGTAAAATTCAGATAAGCTTGTGGCGCAAAGATGAAAAATATAAGCACACAATGTAGTTTTCATTTTTACTTAATCTTTTTCTCCGCCCTCTATCTGATTTTTTATTATTATATTCCTGCCAATCTCTTGCCCAGAGCCATGCATGACGATGGTTTGTTTGTGCATTTGGCTCGTGAATTGACCAACGGGAACTGGTTGGGAGATTATAGCCAATATACGTTGATGAAAGGGCCGGGATACCCACTCTTCCTCGCGCTTAACAATTGGTTGGGATGGTCCATTTCTTTTGCTCATGCGCTGCTGCACTGTGTTGCGTCTTTGTCGTTGGCCTATGTTATCACCAAATTGTCTAATAAATGGCTAGGCGGCACAGTGTTTATGCTCACCCTTTGGCACCCTGTTTTTATGGAATATCGTGTGCTGCGCCAAACCATTTACCCTGACCAGACCATGTTGTTTCTGGCCTTGTTTGCGTACAGCATCTTAACCACAGAAAGCTTTAAAAAGCGTCTTTACGTTGCGGTGCTGGCAGGGATATCGCTCAGCTGGTTCTGGCTAACCAGAGAGGAAGGAGTATGGATTCTTCCTGGTATGGCGTGCATGATCCTGTTTGCCATGCTGCATTTTAAAAAAATAGGCTATGTCTTATGGCCAAGTTTTGCAACCGTAGCAGCGTGCTATGGGTTAATTTTAGTGCTTAAATTGGTAAATTTTGTGGCGTATGATGATTTTGTGGGCGTGGACGTAAAAGAAAAATATTTTTCAAAATCCTTGTCTCTGTTGCAAAGTGTAGAAAACGGTGAAAAGATTGATTATGTCCCTGTGTCAAAAGCAACGCGGGCAAAAATATATAAGGTCAGCACCGCTTTCGCGTCGTTAAGAGAATATTTTGACCCAGAACATGGGCAAACTCCTTGGCAATCTGGTTGTAAGTTTTATCCGCAATCTTGTGGGGACATTGCCGGTGGATGGTTTATTTGGGCATTGCGCGATGCCGCTGCTTCAAAGGGTCACTATAGGTCAGCTAAAACATCGTCTGACTTTTTTAGAAAATTATCACAGGAGGTTGAGGGTGCTTGTCATTCAGGCCAACTCAAATGCAAGAAATCACCCATTCCTTACATGCCACATATTAGTGATGAACAAATCCGCCAGATTCCGGATAAGATCGTTCAAACGGTAAAAACCGTTACTCTAATTGAGCCACCTCCAACCCATTTACGCTGTAGCAGTGGTGATCAAGCGTTGCTTTCCAACATGGTTTCGTTTGTTGGGAATCCAATTCATTGGCCGTCGAGAACGGCGGGGCAATACACCACCCTAAACGGCTGGTACACACAAAAAGATGGGCAATGGTTTGAGGCTAAAGTAGTGGATAAAGACGGCCTACCTGTATGCTTATTCTTACAAAGGAGAGCCAGCCCTGATCTGGTAACAGCCTTTGAAAACCCTCACCTCGCAGAAAGTCGCTTTGTTTTGAGAACACCCTGCGATAATGAGTGCCGATTGATCGTTAAGAAACAAGATGGCGCTGCCATAACCATCGCCTTTAGTGATCTTATGCAGAACAATTCCAGCATTGACATGGCAGGGGATATTTTGCACATCGATACCGCCACCACACATAACGACGGGATGAAGGCCAAAAACCCTCAACTGGAAGACAATATCCGGTATGTCGGCATGGTGCAGAATGTGCGTGAAATGCTCTGGCACGTTTATAATATGATCGTGCCAGCAGTGAGCATTCTAGGGTTTATTGCGTTTATCTTGTCCGCGTACATCACCCTTAAAAGAAGAGTATTTACGCCCATCATGGCACTTGCCACCGCACTATGGGCATCCATCGCTGCTCTGGTAGTCATCCTTGTGTTGATTGACGTGACTGCCTTCCCCACCATTATCCGCCGGGTCTATCTGCTACCGTTATTCAACCCCATCTGCATCGCCGCCCTGCTTTCTATTTATCAGTGCGTCGTGTTTGTAAGAAAATACAGAAGTTAAATTTTTCTACCCAATCATAAAGTCATTCTCGGTGAGGGTATCAATACCGGTAAGGGTTATACTGTTGCCATTGCCCAGATCCAGCACATTGTCATGGAATTTGGCTAGTGCTTGCGCTGCGGTGGTAAAGGACGAATCCATCAAATGGATTTGATCAGTCCCGCTAACAAAGTCCATAATCACATCATTGCCACCATTTGCATCAAACATAAAGATATCTGCGCCATCGCCACCAGTTAGAGTATCATCGCCAAGATCACCACAGAGAATATCATCCCCAGCGCCACCATAAAGCATGTCGGCATCTTTTCCGCCATGAAGAAGATCGTCTCCTAATCCACCAGAGACCGTATCCGCACCACGATGCCCGTTTAGGAAGTCGTTACTGTTGCTGCCTAGGAGAAGATCGTCGTTGGCCGGTATAATGGCATTGTGAGAAATACCGTTACCGCCCTCTTTGATTGGGATAATGCCTATATCTGCCTGCAGATGGATGGTGACGGTTGCCTCATTGGACAACGCCCCTTGCGAATCAGTAAACTGATAGGTAAAGCTATCTTGGCTCACCAATTGATTGTCGGCTGTATAATCATAGGTCACCGTACCGTCACCATTGTCTGTCACCGTGCCATAATGTGCGCTGCCTAGGATCAGCCCGTCTGCCGATAATGTAGCGTCTTCCACATCACTGTCATTGGCCAAAAGATTGATGGTCACCAAGCGTGTTGGTGAGGTGGTTACTTCGTCGTCATTGGCCACCGGCGCGTTGTTCACCACCGCCCATTGGCCGCTTTGAAGAACATATTCTTGACCGTTAAAGGACAGGGTTTCTATTCCGGTAATGCTATCGGTTTCCCCCGCAGAGTTAGTGATTTCTGTTACGTCTTCATTCACGGTAATCGTATAATTCTCAATATCGCCTATATAGTGGACCGCATCTTCACCGGCACTGCCATCAAAAACATCGTTACCTGTCTCTTCAAAGAAACGATCATCCCCATCGTTACCGACCAAATGATCGTCCCCTATGTCGCCATAGAGAATATCATTGCCTTCCCCACCAGAAAGAGTGTCTTTTCCTGTTCCGCCGGTTAATGTATCGTCACCTCTCCGGCCAAGAATTACATCGTCCCCGCCATTACCCAAAATCACATCATCAAAATCACTGCCGGTTAATGTTTCATCCGCATCTGTTCCCACGATGGTTTGTGGAGGTAGGGTGGTAACAAATTCTTCACCGTCCCAATAGAGTTCCCCATCGGCAAATCGGATGGTTTCAACATGACTTAATGTATCTGTACCCTCACCAGAAAGGGTAGAGATCACATTGCCATTGATCGTATAATTGGCCTGATTGCCTGAGAAGGTCACCACATCATTGCCTTGGCCACCGTCAATGATATCATCACCTGCGCCGCCGGTTAATGTATCGTCGCCATCGTTGCCGCTTAGACTATCGTCGCCAGCAAGGCCATATATGCTGTCATTGCCTTCTGAGCCATAGGCCTCATCCGCGTCGTTTCCGCCATAGATGATGTCGTCGCCTGCGCCGCCATACAAACTGTTCTGACCGTCGCCACCTGCGAGTATATCGTTGCCTTCATTGCCTTCGATGGAGTCATTTCCCGCGTCGCCTAAAAGGAGATCATCGCCTTGGCCACCTTTTAGTATATCATCGCCAGCAAGGCCGTTAAGCGTGTCATTGCCCAACCCGCCAGAGAGGAAGTCATTGCCCGTCGCACCGGTGAGTGAATCCGGGCCACTGGTTGCGCCATCTGTTAGCATCAAGTCCCCTGCGCTATATAGCGAAACAGGCGTGTAAGTAATGGCGTTTTCTACCGCAGACACGCTCAACGCTGGACCAACGACAAAGATTGTCTGCCCGTTTATGAAAGTGATAAGGATACCGCCTTCCGAACTTGTATCCCCGGCCGGGTTTCTGTCTTGATAGTCGGCTGTCCAAACTTGTTCTGTCGAAGTAGTAATTGATGAAATTGCAGAAGAATCACCAAATACAGATAGATCAATGACATCCTGTGTAGGGTCAAAATCCATGATCACGTCCGCATCGCCGGAATGTTGCTCAAACACAAAGATGTTACTGCCCGCACTGCCAAAGAGTACGTCATTGCCTTCGCCACCATTGAGGCTGTCATCATCGTCCTGCCCAAAGAGCACGTCCGCCCCATTGCCACCGATTAATGTATCTTTACCATCGATGCCAGTCTCAGCGTGCGCGGCATATTCTTCGTTCGGGTCACCGTCACCAAATAAGATATCGATGCCATCGCCGCCTTCGAGGTAATCCTCTCCGCCGCCACCCATCAGATCGTCATTATCCGCATTGCCATAGAGGTAATCGTCGCCCTGTTCACCGAACAATTCATCTGGACGGTCACCCAGAGAGCCATCGCCACCAAAGATCACGTCGTTGCCATCGCCACCAAAGACCACGTTCCACGCATCAAAGCCAAAGAACACATCGTCCCCAGCCAATAACTCGGTCAATTGATGATCCCCATCATGATGCATAAAATCAGACACATTGGTGCCTGTAAATTCAGACCAAGCACTGTCATCCCACGAACCAGAAAGAAGGCTCATTACTGCAAATGTAGCAAAGCCTACGACTAGTGTTCCGGCAAATGCAGCAAATATTGGACTTGTACCCACACCAATTGCTTCACCCAGTGCTCCGCCGATATTCATGGCAAATGTATTGCCCGTTAATGCAGAACCAGAACTCAACGTATTAATGGTTGTTTGAATTCCAAAACCAACCGCTTGGGATGCGGCATAGTTAATGGCAAGATTTGTTACCGTATCAGGCAGATCGTCGAGATTAAACTCACCTTTTAATGAGTTGCTGATAAAGTTGATTGCCAATGTGGTAGCAAAATTACCCATCGCTTTGTCGAAATAATCATTATCAGGGAAAATATCGATAAAATCTGTGATGGAGCTTTGAAGTGTCGCTCCGTCTTGTGTGATAAATGCGGTTTCAAGTGCCTCAATGATTGCAGTACTTTCTGCCAAACTTGTGGAAAGAGCGGTAATTACTTCAGTAGGGTCACCACCAAGTGTTATGTTTTGCAATGCATTGGCCAATGTTCCGGGCACTGCATTACCCAGATTGTTCACAAATCCTTTACCAAATTCTTCCAATCTTTCACCAAAATCACTAATCGCTTCAGGTTCTGGAGTTAAGGCAGTGAGCCATTCTGGGTCCACATAATCCGGATTGTCCGGATCAATATCCGGCACGGCGTTGATAGCCACGGGGATGTAATTCGCGTCATTGCCATATTGTTCTTCTACGGCTGCATAAGTGGTTTCTGCAAGACCTACGGCAGTAACAATATATAATTTACCGCCAGAAGTTTGTACAATCGCCCCTTCATCAAGCTCTGCTAGAATATGGGCATGATATTCTGGATCAAAATTAGAGTTATTATATACAATTTCCGGCAAGATATTGGCGTACACATCCGGATCTTCAATCGACCCAATTTCTAATAGAACACCACCTTCTTTATGGTAAACCATGTTGTCAAATTGTCCATAACCACCCTCAGGTAAATTAGTTTGGAAGTAAGAAAAGCTTCCTGGAATAGTAGAAAATACGTCATCTACTGTGATATTAGCACTGTTTGATTCTAAGTTCGACCGAGCTTCTCCGCTACCCACGCTATTGAGAGCATAAATGTTTTCAACCATTCCGGGTTGATCTGTTCCAAGATCGCGGCTGTCAGCAAGAGTAGACATGCCGTGAAGAATATAACTTTTGCTCGCGCTAATCTGTTCCTCTTCGCTTCGCCAGAGTTCGGCAAGTTTGTTGTATGCTTTGAGCGTAGCAACACCAACAACTTCTTTTGCTGAGACATAATTTCCTCCAACTTCAAATTCATGTTTATACGCTGTATCCGTGCCTAAAGCAACTCCAACCGTACCAACAACTTTAGCTCCTAGAATCCATGGGTTGGCATTGCTCCCAACAGCCCAAATCAATTTACCCGCCGTAGCCAATGAGCCTTCTATCACAGCCCAATTACCCCCAGCTTGGGCTGCAGAAACAGTAACATTGGTTGTTGTTGCGCCTAATGTATCAAGATTTTGGCCAAAACTAACACCAGCTTCAAGTAAAAAGCCAGCACCAGCTGCCCATTTCCCAGCCAGTTGCATATATCCAAGATGTTTAATAGGATTTATATCCACATCTGTTATAGATTGATAGATTAGTGCTGTTTGTATCTCTATTGCTGGCGTAGGAATATGTGTAATAAATCCTTCACTGCGCGCTATATCAACTAGTGAACCAATAACAGGCCTATTCCATATACCTTCTTCAATAGTTTGTAAAATTACCGCCCCTTCCATGGTTGAAGCTACTTTACCAAGCAATTCACCATTGTGATAAACCGCCTGCCCACTGGCTTGCAGATATTCCGCTAACGCTGCTTCACCACCACTTATTGCTCCACCAGCGCTTGTAATTGCATCGCCAGCCATGGTTAATACATTTTCTAATGTATTTGAGTTTTGTCCCGCAGATATGGAGGGTCCAATATCATTATCGTTCCCTCTTAATATTTCTAATTCACCTGCTAATATGTGCGTTTGTGTTTCGCCTGCATAGGCAGTATCAATAATTTCACCATCAATAACCCCTGTATCTACATTTAAGATTATATTGTCAATGTCAGTAATTTGATTTGCAATTTGATTATCGTTAACAGATTCAAGGACGTCACCAATTGAGGCATTTTTTACTGTTAGAGTTTTTCCATCTCCTAAATTAACAACAGCATCATCTGCGCTCATAAAAATATCATTTGCTGATAATCTATTGATACCAAAACCATCTAACAAGATTATGTTATTATTAGCATTATTGAATGTATCTATTACAAAGTGATTTCCATCGGTTCCTTCCATAACTTTATCTGCAGCCACTCTAAATACTTTGAATGCCTCTAACAATTCTGGTCGACTGTCCTCCACATTATTAAAGTTATTGGCGGAGAGTTCGTTCACATTGACGGATTTTAGGATAAGGGTTCTACCTTCGCCATAATTGACGGCCGTGTCGTTACCCACCTGAGAAAGCCCCAACGTGTTAAACTCTACCGTTTCGGCAAAGCCTAAATCAACAATGCTGCCCGTTAGCGGGTTAAAATCATCAATCACCTGCACAGAGCCGGCCGATGTGTTGTGGTTTATCGTATAGACTTTGCTGCTTAAATGGGTCACCTGATTGCTCAGATTGGCAAAGTTTAGAGTGGTGGCATGGGTGGTGTAGGTGACCACGCCGTTGCCCTCATGTTGCACACTATCCGGGTTGATGTCTTGTGTCACGGTGGTGAGATCGCCCTGGGCATTTTCTAAACCATCGGCGCCCAGATCCCAATCGGCAAGCAGGTCATTGGTGGCGGTTTCTATGGCCGCGTCCAACGAATCATCGGTAATGAAGTTGCCGTTTGAAATATCCTCCAGCGTAATATTTTCAATCAACACGCTACGCGCAGAACCTTGGAAACTCGGTAGGGTAATCTGCACATCGTTACCCAGCTGCGTGGCATTGGCCATCACATCATATCCACCAAGGTGGAATGCGCTCAGGTCAATGAAATTGAAATCCTTAGAAATATCAAGATTGTTGGCATTGCCCGTGGTAAAGCCAGAGACTTTGAACACGTGAAGATCATCAAATACCTGATGGGCATTGACACCTTCTTCGCGATTGCCGTCCCCATCGAGATCCGAACTGATATGGGAAAGCGCCGCGCCCACTTTAAAGACATGAATCGCCTTATTGCCCGACCAAGGGCCAAGGAAATCGTCCGAACTAAGTTGGGATTTGGAAACGCCCTCCACAATGATCTGCTGATTGCTGATCGTAATGACCGCATCGCCGGATTCGTTATCCTCCACATGGTCGTTGATGAATGTTTCGTAGCTGTCTATGTCGGTAATACGGCGCACGTCAATCTTTTCACGCATGCCCTGAGTTTGGAAATCTTTGATGATTGTCGTGGCTGCTTCGTCACGCTGAATGGCAAAAATATCGTCACCGCGATTGGCCGGCGACACACTGTCATCGCCCCAAAGCGTGTCATTGCCTAAGTTGCCGTTGAGCGTGTCGTCGCCTTCGCCGCCCACCAGCGTGTCGTTGTCTTTACCGCCACGAACCACGTCGTTGCCCTGACCACCATCGACCACGTCAAATCCGCCATTGCCGTTGAGTGTGTCGTCACCCAGATCACCATAGAGCGTGTCGTTGCCCGCACTGCCAACCAGATAATCATTACCCTGACCGCCATGGACCAAATCATCACCATAGTTGCCGTTGACATAATCATCGCCCTGATTGCCATTGAGGGAGTCATCGTCACGGCCGCCATAAATCGTATCGTCACCTTCACCGCCGCTGATAACGTCATCGTCTTCATTGCCGTTGATAAAGTCATTGCCGGCACCGCCCTCTAGCGTGTCATTCCCGTCACCACCGCGGATGGTATCGTCGCCATCCGTGCCCTCAAAATAGGCATCTTGGACCAGAAAAGTAATCTCTCCATCAATGATCAGTGCGTCGTCTTGAATGATTCCCACCACGCCATTGCCCAGGAAACCAACTTCTTCCACATTGGTGATGGTGTCCGTTCCGCTACCGTCATTGGCGGCAATATAAACCGCATTGCCTTCTTTGTTGAAGCTATAATCATTGACCGTACCAGCAAGATTAATCCGGTCTATACCTGTCCCGCCATCAATGTAGTCATTGCCAGCCCAGCCTATGAGCCAGTCATTGCCAGCCTCACCATATATATAGTCATCATCTTCACCACCAGATATTGTATCGATTCCATCGCCACCATATAATGTGTCTTGACCCGTACTACCTGTCATTGAATCATTTCCAGCGCCTCCACTTAGTAGGTCGTTACCCTCTTGACCATATAATACATCATTCCCTGTGCCTCCATTTAGCGTATCATTACCCAGCTTTCCTTCCAGAAGGTCATTGCCCGAATCACCATCCATAGAGTCATCATCCGCCCAGCCAACCAGCCAGTCTGCACCATTTCCGCCAGATAAGGAATCATTACCTTCACCGCCTTCAAGTAAATCGTTGCCATTATTTCCTTCTAACAGGTCGTCTCCGGTTCCACCACGTAATGTATCATCTCCAGATGCACCGTACAGGACATCATTTCCATTTTCGCCTTCTAAAATATTATTAGTCGTTTCACTGTTGTTGCTTTCATTGAGGGCATAAAGTGCATCATTTCCATCCCCGCCATACAGAGAGTCACTGCCTTCACCGCCTTTTAGAATGTCGTCTCCGGTTCCGCCTTCTAAGAAGTCGTTCCCGTTTCCTCCACTAAGCAAATCATTACCTTCATCACCGTATAGAGAATCTTGTCCTGTTCCACCATTTACAGTGTCATTACCAAGTTTTCCTTCTAAAAGATCGTGTCCTGATTCGCCTTCAAGCAAATCATTGTCCGCCCAACCAACTAACCAATCTGCACCATCTCCGCCATATAATGAATCATTCCCTGCACCACCTTCTAGAAGGTCGTCCCCTGCATAACCGTATAAGATATCATGTCCTGCTGCTCCAGCTAGTGAATCATTCCCCAATGCTCCATGCAAAGAATCATTACCATCCCCTCCGTCTAGATAATTACCAGACGTCTCATTATTATTACTTACATTTTGCGCGTAAAGTACGTCATTTCCATCGCCACCATAGAGAGAATCGCGTCCTGTTCCACCTCTTAAGATATCATCACCGCTGCCACCGTCTAATAAGTCATCCCCTGCTCCACCAATGAGCAAATCATTATTTTGATCGCCATACAGAGAATCATTGCCATTCTCACCATACAGCGTATCATTACCAGAATTGCCCCGCAATTCGTCATTCCCTCCACTACCATACAGCGTATCACTACCGCTGCCTCCAGAAGCATAGTCATTACCTTGTGCGCCATAGATCAGATCGTTGCCCGATCCCCCGTAAAGAGAGTTAGGGTCGGTTTCGCTGTTATTATTCTGATTTTGGGCATAAATAACATCGTTGCCAGCATCGCCATATACAACGTCTCTGCCACCGCCGCCTTTTAGCGTGTCGTTACCGCCGCCGCCGTGGAGTGTGTCGTTACCATTGCCGGCACCCTGATTGTCATTCGCACCATCACAAATAATACTGTCATTGCCTGAAGTGGCAGATCCACTAATGATTCCCATATTCTCTCTCCCAAGATATTATGTTTTAATTTTTTCTCTTTCTACATTAATCCGCCGATTTTAGCTGTAATATATTTAATGTAAAGATAATGTTAACTTCTGGTTTATTACAATATTCTTACATTCTAGCCAGTTAGCTTATAGGTGGCGGTGCTATTATCCCGCTCGATGCGCTGACGCATCAGTTCTAAATGTTGACGCTGATACTCAATGCGTTGCTGCTGCAAACCGTTATTCTGATGACCAACATAGCCGATGATCAGGTTAGACCCCACCAGCAAAAGCAACAAGCACAAATGGGTGATAAACAGTTTGATGTATAGATGCCTGTCCATATCATTCTCCTTCTACGAGTTGCCGGCATAGGCCACCACACGCCCGTCACAAATGATATTCTCCATCAGATAAGGCTGCTCCACCATTGCCCGATTCTGAGCACTTTCTGCCTTCGCATCGCCCAGATCATCCTTCACCCGCCGAGCCAGCAATTCTATTTCTGAATTATTCACATCAACCATAACCACTCTCTCCTTATAAAATAGTTAGTGATATAGAGATATGTAATCCAATATACGTCACATGTCAAGTTAAAAAGACGTGTAATGGATGATATTGATATTTTTCTTACTTGTTAATGGTTTGTTAACAATACTATGTTAGGATGCGTGGCTTATTAGAACGCTAGATATTGGTAACATTAAGATGCCGAAGAAATTATCGCCCGCAGAAGAGATATATGCGGCAATAGCAACACAAAAACATAAATATAGGCGCTGTGGTTTACAACCCGGAGATCAGGAAAGAATAACAGAAATATTTGATCAGGCGCTGGAGGATGGTTCTCCTGTAGAGCTTTTGATGTTTTGGGGGCAAGGCCAGCGAGATTATGTGGCTGCGCCTGAGGAAATGGCGGCTGAATTTCTGGCAATAGCCTTGGGGAACATTAGCTCAAGAATATCCAACGATGTGGTGCTAAACTTAGTGTTTTGTGATAGCCACATTAAATTTAATGGATATGAATATTCAGAAGAATACCAAAAACAGGTCACCCAATTGATTCGTGATAAATTCGCTGAACAAAGTGGTAACTTAGTAGTAAAACCACATTTGATGAGTGAAGTTGCTGGCTACACCCCAACAAAAGACGGTAAATCTTTTAAGCAATATCAAGAGTTTGAAGGAATGGCTGCTTCTGTGGAATTGGATCCAGAATTGCAAAGAAGCTTAACGTTTGCGGCAATGAAAAACTATAAAGGCCAGATAGAAGATCCTGAATTGGCAGCAAAGAACTATTATTTATTGAATTTATTTGAAAATGGCCCATTAGCAGAGAAATTTGAAGGCAGTATATTCTTAACGTACAATAACCGGTTACACAAATACATAACCCCAGAAGGGATGCCAACATTCTACATGAATTCCTTAAATAAAAACACCTCAATGAAGCCGTGGTTTACGGATGAAAGAATAGTTGAACCAGCAACGTTATCACAAAGTCCAGACATAGTAGGGCCGGCCAATGATAAAGGAGGCAGGGAAAGGTAATGAGTAAATTATCCCATTTAGAATCTTTGAAGTTTGAAAACGGAGAGGCCATTGTTCTCATTTCTGCCAAAGCCTCAGACAACACTGATTTTTATGCTTACCTTAAAATGACCTCTGAACAATATGAGACAGCAAAAGACCTTTATACTACGGGTAAAGAGTTTGAATTGTTAAATATTGGCTACGTCATTCATACGGAAATGCTTCCTGAACCACCAGAATTTGTTAAGCAATATATCAAAGAAGAATACAATCTATAGTATTAACGATTTGTTAACCTTACAATGTTATGATAACTCCTGTAGTTGTGTATTATTGAGGGAAGGAAAAAAGAATTATGGTAACAAAACAAGAGCAAGAAAAAACATATAATACTATAATGGATGTGTATGATGATTGTGACCATTTATTGGTTACGCTTCATGATGCAGACAGGGTAAAAGTAGATCATGATATGTTAGAAAAAGGAATGGATTTTGCAAAAAGCAGCCATGATGCCATAGATAATATTCTGGATATATATCTTAATTATGTAGAATCTGGTGAAAAAATGCCTATGCATGATGTTAAAAAAATAGAAAAATCAATCCGTGAGGCATTTATAGATATTGAGGAATTTAAGGAGGCGGTTGTAAAACTGAATTAAGGTATGAGTGAAATGAAAGAATCGAGTATTTCAGTAAAATATAAGCCTGGACCGCGACAGCAAGCAATGATTGACGCCCACGGCCGACTGGGCGAAGAAAAAGGGGCAGACGTTATTGAAGCAGCAAAAGTCTTGAGTGATGAATTATTACATGTCGCAGAAATTCTCCAAGCTGAAGTTGGTGTATCTGTCGATGAGTGTGTGGGTAACAGAAAAGCTAGAACTGAAGATAGAAGAGTTGATAGGGAACGTCCCGACAGTCAAGTTGGACAACTACATACTCAAGAAAAAGGTTGGTTGAGTAGAATATAAATGAGATTGTTCCAGCGTAAATTTAATGAATCCATAGAATTAGAAGGTCCTGTGAGAGCAGGGCCTGTCGTTGTTTTGACGATAGGTGGTATGACGGCTACGGAAGATTTTAAATTACGGCCAGCGGCAATGGGTGGTGGGTATAAAATCTATGCTGATATTTTAGCAGAAAATTGTGGCTTTGAGATTGATGAAAGTTTTGTTGGGGATAGCAGCAAAAAAGCCAGTGGCTTTGCCAAAATAGCAGAAGAATTGTTAGGTGGCAAAGCCATTCATCGTTCTGGTGTGAGAGGCAATGACTTTACCTTGCTTGGGGTTTCCATGCAGAGCGTACAACAAAATATTGCGAACATGATATTGGCTAATAAATGGGACAATTATTATACAAATGAAGCCATGGAACTAGCCAATCAAGTAATCTTACCCATGATCGCAGACAATGCTAGCGCAAACTTAACGGTAATGGGCTGGAATATTAGGGGAGACAGACTGCCTGTAGAAGAGGCTAGAGAACGACTTAACAAACTAACCATTTTTGCTCAAAGCAACGGCACCTCTGTTTCTAGAATGCTAGAAAATGCCATAAATTATTCGATGCAACAACTTGGGTATAGCGCAGAAGAAAGAACATTACTTGCAAATCAAGTGACGATATTAGGCACGGGTAATGTTACGCGCGTAGAAGATCTGGATATAAAAGCTGTGCATTTTAACGGCATTTTTATGGAGAGTGGTACTGATAAAGTTGCAGAGATGCTCAATGATTATAGAACTCCTATAGACATTGGAGAAAAAGATATTGTGCTATCAAAGTTTGCCTCTGCCATTATTGCTCATGTTAAGACGCACCCCACATTGTTACTTCCTCATTCGGCGACGGGAGAACCCACTCGCTTTACAGACGAATCTACCCATCATGTGTGGCAATATACCAAAAGGAACCTTGCGGATGTCCCCAATAATGATGTCAATGCACAGGTGGCTGAAAATGTGTTACGTAACATGGTCATGCGTAATATAGATTTTGATATGATGCAAATGTTCTCACGGGCAAAACCTGTCGTTAATACATTGCAGGATAAATCATCCAGCTACACACAGGCCATTATAGATGAAGCGGTTTCTAGAAAAGAAGCGATTGCCCGTTAATTGACAAATCACTCATCATCCCCATATTTATTTTTATATTCCATGGCATTGAGGAAATGCTGAGAGCGGACGTTGCGTGCTTTCTTTGAAAGTTCCAATCGACGGCGCATGTTGCGAATGTCACCTTTACCAGAGGGGACCTCTGCCCGTTCTTCATACAATTGACGGCAGGTTTCTTCCATCAATTTGCGGGAGGCCAACAAAGCATGCCGATCAAGCCAGCGTTGTCGAATCAGATCGTTAAATTTGCCTACGTCTTTTGCCAAGTGAGTGCGCCTTTTTCAATCGATTCTTGTGCCTTGGTGATGGCTTTCTCACGTTCTGAACTGGTCAGATAGGGAATCTGATTATCAAGAGCCTTTTCCAGCATTGCCTCATACAGCGCACTGGCAACCACCGGAATATCCTCAAATGCAATCTGTTTGGCTTGCGCCATTTCCATCGCATCAATGCGCGCCGGTTCAAGCAATTGCGCAATCGGCTCATCGGGCAATGCATGTATGTTAAGCTGGTTCTCTATGTTAGTGAGAATGTTTTGCGAAGACGACTTATTGACGGCGGATGCTTTACTACCCGTATCATCAGCAAAGATGTCTGCCGGAGTGCATTTTAACACCTTGCACAGTTTTTCTATCGTATCGGCATTAAGCCTCGCACGGCCATTCTCCGGATGTTTCAGGTCGGTCATATATTGCCGAGAAACACCAATCTTATCGGCCAATTGCTGTACGGTCAGCCCCGCCCCTCTACGTAATCTGTCAATATTATTCCTCATGTGTAAACTATAACACAGCGCAGACGGAGTGTAAAGAAATGGAGGGGGGTATAAATCTGGATGGCATAAAATGATCTATACCTTGTGATCATTGTTCTGTAAAGGGAAATTGGACTTTATTAGAGATTTGGGGAAGTAAGAAAGTGGCGGTGTGCTAAGACCATCCAGCAATATTCTCAGTAAACTCCCCTCAGATCAATAGATATTTTGTATCACGTAAGCTCAGTAGAAAGGGATAAAGCCGTTCTGCCAGTTCACTTTCCCTGCTTATGGTCAATTTACAGGGAGTTTTTGCAAAATATCAGGGAAATGGATGTATTTGGTAAGTTCTTTCCGTCTAAAACTCATTGTCCATAATTGTTTCCGCGTAAATTCCCTAAAAACCATAACAGGGAAATAGTAGGGAAATATTACTCTGAATATGTGGTTTGCCACTCAATAGTGAATTCACTTAAAACCTCAAGATAGTCATCCATTATAATAAGATCTCCGCACAGTGTTTCACCTTCTTTGCCCACATCGACTAGCATCATCGATGAATTACAACAATGCAATTTGAGCGATGACTCCCAACGCTGGCTGGAGGAGATTTACATCACCATCAAAACCAGCCAGGCGGTTGAGGTATTGGATTATTAGGTTTAGAAAATCACAAAATCACTTTCGACCAGTGAGGTGACACCCACCAAGGTGATAGAGTTACCGTTACCTAAATCTAATACTTCATTAGAGAAGGCAGCCACGGCTTCAGCAGCGTTGTTAAAAGAGGAATTGGACAGCCACATCTGATCGATGCCACTGACAAAATCCATGATCGTATCGTTTCCATCACGATCTGCATAAAAGCTGAAACGATCACCACCATCGCCACCATAAATAATATCATCCCCAGCATAACCTCGAATAAAGTCAGTGCCACCATATCCGTAGATAGTATCGTTATGTATTGTTCCATCGAGAGAATTAAATCCATCTGTACCCTCTAGTACCAATCCACCGTTAAGGTCAATCTCTGATCCATCATCAAAGCGGATAACATCCATAGGAATTTCACCTGTACTAAAACTGTCCTGAATATAAATAGAGTCGTTTGGGCTATTATCAAAATTTATAAATAACCCTCCACTTTCAATATGCAGCCGAACATCGCTCTGAGTAATGCCAGGTCCTAATTCTAGTACATTAAAATCGTCACCATTTTCATATGTTATCCAATCGTCGCCATCACCGATGTTATAAAGATAGGTATCGTTATCACCATAGCCACGCAGAGTATCATTGCCCTCACCGCCAGTAATGGTATCATTACCATCGTAGCCATATATCCAGTCATTTCCCGCACCGCCATCGAGAATATCATCGCCTGCATAGCCATATATCGTGTCATTGCCTACGGTACCAATAAGCGTGTCATTGCTTGCAGTGCCTTCAATGACGATTGAAATATTACTTTCAATCTCAGACACATCAATCTCTGATCCATCATCAAAGCGGATAAAGGCAATTTCACTTTGACCTGTAGAGAGGCTACCTTCAATATGAACAGAGTCATTTGGACTGCCATTTAATTGAACGGTTAGAGAACCGTCTGTCTCAATCTCTAATGTTATGTTGTCCTGCGTAATGCCCGCTCCAAATTGCAACAGATTGACTTCCTGATAATTATCATTGATGGTATCCGCACCGTCACCAATATTATAAAGATAGGTATCGTTGCCTGCACCAGCATTGGTAATGTCATCTCCACTTCCGCCAATTAATGTATCGTCTCCATCGTAACCATAAAGTATATCATTGCCCGCACCGCCATATAAGAGATCACTCCCTGATTCGCCTCGAAGTGTGTCATTCCCGTCGCCACCATCTAAGGAATCATCGCCAGAACCTCCAACCAGAGAATCATTTCCTGCATAACCGATCAACGTATCATTACGCTCTGTTCCTGTGAGAGTATCATTCCCTATTGTGCCTTCTAATAGAATACCCTCATCAGGATCAATTTCTGAAAGGTTGAGCTCAGAACCGTCATTAAAGCGGATGATTTGTAATTGGTTTCCCCCAATTCGAATATCTCCTTCAATATGGATCGAGTCCGTACCATTATCCTGGAAACCAATGGTCACACTGCCATCTTCTTCTACGGTTATGATAAGGTCGGATTCAATAATACCAGCCCCAAGTTGCAACACATTGATTTCATCATAATGGTCACTGATCGTATCGGCCCCATCACCAATGTTAAAGACGTAAATATCGTCCCCTAAATTACCCACCAGAAAATCATTGCCATCATTGCCGGTGATGGTGTCGTTAAAATCAGACCCGGCCAATGTTTCATTCAGACCAGGTTGACCGGCAATCGGCAATCCACCGGTTAGATCAATGCCATTGATGTTTTCAATCGTATAATTTGGGTTATAAAAATAATCCTCTACAGTGATGACATCGCCATCTCCATAACGAACATAAAGGTCACGATCTGCAGTACCACCATAACCACGGGTGAGATAAAAATCCCCTTCGACAGTAATAGAATCGTTGCCAGCATAATCATTGATAATGTCAACACCATCTCCAACATCAAATATATATAGATCATCCCCACTATTCCCATACAGACTGTCATTACCATCACCGCCATTTATGGTATCATTGCCAATGATCGTATCGTCACCAACTACATTAGACCAAGAGCCTATTAACAGCTCCCCAAATCCTGGTAATCCAATAACAGGTAGCCCATTACGGACATCAATCCCATTGATGCTCTCAATGGCTGAACCAAAGAATTGGCTTGCAATAGTGATTTTATCGCCATCCCCATAACGAATACGCAGATTGCTCCCTCCGGTAAAATATAGTTCATCCGCATTAATAATAATAGTATCATTACCACCACTGTCAGAGATAGAGTCATTGTTACCATCTCCAACATTGAAGATATATAAATCATCACCATCATAGCCCCGTAAAGCATCGTTGCCATTACTGCCGTAAAATGTGTCATTAAAATCTGTTCCAGCCAAAACTTCGCTGACATCTGGTAGCCCATTAATGAGCAATCCGCTAGTTAAATCTATTCCATTGACAGCTTCAATCGCCTTATCAGGGTTATAGAAGTGGTCTTCTATGGTGATGATATCTCCATTGCCATAACGAATGTACAAATCTCGATCCGCTTCACCACCATCACCTCTGGTGATATAAAGATCGGCAGCGTCTATGGCGATTGAATCACTACTACCACTTTCATCAAAAATTGTATCATTACCATCACCTATTGCCGAACTGTAAATATCGTCACCACTACCCCCTTCAAGAATATCGTTTCCTTCGCCACCAATCAATGTGTCGTTGCCTTCGTTGCCATAAAGAAAATCGTTTCCTTCACCTCCGATCAAATAGTCATGTCCTTCAGCACCGCGGAGATAATCACGACCTTCATTACCGATTAACTGGTCATTGCCTTCTTCACCCCATAAATAATCATTACCTTGATCACCAATCAATGTGTCATTGCCTTCGTTGCCATAAAGAAAATCGTTTCCTTCACCTCCGATCAAATAGTCATGTCCTTCAAACCCTCTCAAACTATCATCCCCTTCGTTGCCAACAAGAATATCATTATTACTCCGTCCAAAAAGTATATTATTAAATTCATCACCAACCATAATCTCGCCAAAGGATTTTATACCAGTGCCGGTTTTTTCAGACATTAGGCTTGCAACCGCATGAGTAATTTTTTCGTCCGTCGCGTTGATGGTATAAGAGTAATCATGAATAATTTTACCTACCATAAACCAATAAGTATAGTTACCCTCAATATTTTGGGTATTGGCAATAATACTATCTAAATCCGTACCAACAACTATTTCATCATAATGGGGATCATAAGTAGCATCAGGGAAAATCTCCGCCATAGGTCCTTGCACAAGCAGGCGGGTAATAAGATGTGACGAAACACTATTCCAAGATAGGTTTAAAAATGTTATTTCACGGCTGATTATAGGATTACCACCGCTGTTATAACTGTCACCAAAAAAATGCTCTAAGAACGCAAGTTGTTGGCCGTCAAAGCGCGAACCCCTGCTATCTGAAGTAATATTTTCTACACCCGCCCACTGAAATAAAATATCCTTGGCCGTGTCCCATAAATCTGTAATATTCATTTGGGTGATATCAAGGGAAGAAAAATCTTCCACCATATTCAGTAACGTAGGATCAATGCTCATCGCCTCATTCAGCGCGTAAATAGTGCCATAACCACGAGATTGCGGTAAATCTTCTGTTTCGGGCAGAATCTGTATGTGACTGCCATCGGGTTCAGTTATTGTTGAATCCGTGTCAACTGAGAACAGCACATCCGCCACTTGATG
The DNA here is from genome assembly GCA_030429625.1 of Alphaproteobacteria bacterium. GTDB lineage: Bacteria > Pseudomonadota > Alphaproteobacteria > Rickettsiales > UBA8987 > JAUIFA01. The sequence continues at coordinate 62,900 of JAUIFA010000002.1, forward strand.
TTCTTCCCCATTCATCATCGCTGCAGAGATTTCCGTAATCAGATTGCCATTATTAATTTGAGATACTTCATCATAAGCCAAGTCGATCTCTGTAATGCCATAGTAGGATAGGCTATTGAGCTCACCCGCATCCGTATGGCCATCACTGTTTGCATCCTGCCACACTTGTATGTTACTAAATTGTGTATCCGAAGCATTAATAAGGCCATCACTGTTACTATCCAGCACGGCCAATTCTTCGAATCCAATAATCGTATCGTTGCCAAAGAGTTCACTAATATCATCAATTTGTCCATTGCCATTTATGTCCATAGCAAGCAACGCATCATCGGGTTGTACCCAGCCGATTTTTTCTTCTGTTTCATTGCCACCAATATTAAAGAACACATTGGAATCATTAGGATGAATCAGCTCTATCCCATCCCCATCCAAATCTATAACCAGTGGATCATAATTAGTAGGTCCGAGATCTGCCACGCCATCCCAGAAATTCTGAGAATTACCGATAATATTATGAATATTAGTGGTGCCGGAAACGCTATTACCCGAACCTCGCACCAAAACACTCACTGTGGCTTCATTAGAAACCGCACCATCTGAATCTCTAACCGTATAGGTAAAACTATCCGCGCCTTTGAATCCGGCATTGGGGGTATAATCCACGGAGCCATCACTCTTATTATAGTGAATCTTCCCGTGTTCAGGGTTGGACGTGATGGTCACCACTTCTTGTGATCCTTGAGCCGGCCGATTCAGCCCCTCAGAGATGTGCTGCGGAGGATTAGGATCAATCCTGCCATCTTCCGGGTCACGATCATTACGTAAGATATCAATGGAAACCGTCTGGCCCATGTCCGTTCTGATATATGGAGCATTATCCGGATCGTCATAAGCAATAGGGGCTTGATTCAAGCTAATACCAAACGTACCGTTTTCAAAGTCATTGATGGTAATCCGGTCAGTTCCATGCGTCATCACCAGATTATCCCCTTCCATATGCACGTTAAAATTGGTTTTTCCGGTAATGCCCGTATGTGAGAGGATATACGATCCAGAAATATTCCCATTATTATTAGGCATGATCGTTGCCAACCCATCAGTGGAATTCGCATCCTGCCCAACAACCACCCCATCAATCAACAAATCCCCATCATTATCGGTTATCGTATCCTGCCCGAAAGGTAGATATTGCAACAGATCAAACACATACGTATCCTCTCCACCGCCGCCAATTAGACTATCATTATTATACCAACCATTAAGAACATTATCCCCTGCAGTGCCAGTAATCGTATCCTGACCAAATCCACCAATGATGTTTTCAATATTATATAAAGTATATTCTTCATCTTCAAAGGCATAGTCAATAACGGCACTGTAATTATTCAGATCTACCGTTATGTTCTGCCCAGTATAGGAGAAATCTGCCGTATCCGTGCCTTCACCGCCGTTAAGCACTCCACTTCCCAAGCCACCTTTGATAACGTCATTGCCGCCACCGCCAAGAAGTGTATCATCACCGGCCTCCCCAAAAATATAATCATCACCGGAAGAGCCAGTAATATCATCCACCCCCTCAGAGCCATAGATTACATTGGCTTTTCCAGCCGGGGCTGCCTCTGTCACGGTGAAGGTACTACCACTGGCCGTTGCAAAGATGTAGTTATGGGTAGCATCTATCGAAAAATCACCACGCGTTAGAGATGAGAAAGCTTCATTAAACAATTCATTTCTACCAACAATATTGAATAACAGCGCATTACCCGCATCATACCAATCACTTTGTTCAAAATTAACAGTTACATAGCTTGAATCAGCAGATACATCCACAATACCATCAATCACCTCAGAAGGTGCGCTTTGCAATATTTGGTGTTGTGCCAAATGCCCTGCATATTGCACAAAGGCTTTACTGATTGAATCAACCTTACTTTGCAAGACTTCGGAGACATTTTCCCCGGCATTAGCGATTGCCCCACCAAGGTCGTTCGCATCGTTCCACATCGCCCGAATCGCCGTATCACCAAAAATAGTAGTGCTATTAGGACCATCCTCAATCGCTGAATACGCAATCTTGTTGAGCATAGCATCTGCATTATTAGAACCAGAAGCAACCCCAACTTCATTGTCAAAAAGCGTATCGATAAAAGTCGGGGCAATATGTGTCCATTCATTAAAATCAGGATGCATATCTGCAAACATCAGATTTACCAATAGAGCTTGGCTGTGTAGGTCAACAAAACCTTCATTTGCGTGCGGATTAAAATATGTATTATATGAATCCCCAACTCTTATATTTTCAAGGACCTCTCCAGAAGTTGCAAACCCACTTACACCACTATCATCCAAAGATGGTGGAAATTCAGTTTCATCATCAAGGTTTCTGTAATAATAGGTTAAAGCAATATCGTGATTAGCTTGACCTTCAATTGATATATCTGATGCCGCATTAAATGCCCCATTTGCAGATAAGCCAAACGGCATATTATTAAATATAATGGCTTCCTTGCCATAAACACTTCCCATCAAACCTGCTAAACCACCGCCCAGAGAGTGTCCAGTAAAGCTTACATTGGCATTAAATGGATCATTCTCTGTATCATTTTCTATAATATTATATAAGAAACTTGTGCCTTTTATTGCTTGTATGGATGCCCAAGCACCGGCGCCAGTGGTCCAGCCGGTTACCATATCAAGAGGACTGTCCGTCCCACGGTAGGAAATTATTATTTCATCATCTGAAGTATCAGTCGTACCCTTAGTATCCTTATATGCCGAAGCAAAAAAACTCAAACCTGTATCCTCTGTATCATCAGAGTTATTAATAATTTCTAGGTTTGCAATAGAGCTGCTATCTGGAGCAATTTGGGTACCATCATCCCCTCTATTATAAGAATCCATTGCCAATATTGCATATAATAAATCTTGTGATGTTGTCATTATAATTACCTTATAAAATTGTTTTATATAAATTTAATATTTGTTATCAATTTTAAGTATTCTTTTAAAATGGAAACGCATACCTTCCGGTGGAGGGAACGCCATTTTTTGCCACGCTTTCTTACATTCTTGGAAGCTATTTGCCCAAGGGATATTATTATCGAGAGTATTCGTTATATCATCCTTAACTAGTTGGATACTTGCCGATTTAAATTTGAATCCTGATCCAAATTTAGTTTCCATATTGTCCAATATTTCAGGAATATTATCATCACCATAGTTACTGACTGCTGTTGCATATACCACACTGAGAGACTCAGGGTCATTCAAATCATCAAATGTCACAATAGTAGGAATTTGGTCGCCGGTTAATACCTTTTTTTCTCCTATCATTTTAGAAAGTTCTTTTGCCACCTTTAAAGAAGGAAGACCTCGTGTCTTAGTATGAAAGAAGGCTCGTTCAGCTAATTTACGGGTACTATTTATTTCTGCGTAGTGACCATTCGTTAGCAAGGCAACAATGTTTTTGCCATTACCCAGGTCAATAAAAACAGCCTCACCAATAGCAGTAGTATCACTATGCTTTCCAGCAAAAATCCCAGATAACCACTTTGGCCATTGGATAGTTGTTACCTCAATCACACTAGAGCCAGACTTTACCCCTTCCGGCGTATTGACCTCCACCGTCATCCGATAACGATACGTGTAGGTCGGGTAAGTGAGCTTATACACAACCACCAACCCAATAATAAGGAGCGTAATTATTTTAAGTGTCTTCATTTATATTCTCCCAACATATAAATATTCTGAACTTAAATCATATTCAACAAAATTATCATTAGCAGCAGCCAGTTCAAACGGCATATTATTAAAGATGATTGCCTCTTTACCATATAAGCTCGCCATCAAGCCAGCTAATCCACCACCTAAAGAATGACCGGTAAATGAAACATTCGCAGAATATGGTGACGTATTGGCTTCACCAATAACTGCATCATAAAATTGGGCGGCAAAGCGTGCTTGCGGCCCTAAATAGTTATATGCCCCTAAGCCTGTGGTCCAACCTGTAATCATATCATCTAAAATATTGTCCGTACCGCGATAAGAAATAATTTTTTCTCCCGTGGAGTTATCTCGGTACGCAACTGCATAAAAATTAGCTTGGAATTCTTGAGAGCTCTCATCTGTATTACTTTCATCTGTAATGATAACATTACCAATTTGTGAATTTTCTCCACCAAGTCCTTCTGTTATTTTCGGATTATAACCCCGATTATAGCTATCCATTGCAAGAATTGCTCTAAATACTGTTGAGTTTACCATAACTATTATTCCTTATTATTTCTTTTTATGAAATGAAAATGACCCTGGACCTAAATTATTTGCTAGTTTATTTTCAGCCTTAATTGTGTGAATTTTCCTACCATCAAGTAATTTCCCACGATATTGAGGTAACCAACTTATTACCTTATCAACCTTTTTTTCTAACTTATCTTCCGTTGCCTCTATTCTAATGGCTTTTAATGATACGCCCTCACCGAATACTTCACTTAATTTTTGAGGAGGAGCTTCTTTAACACTTATAGGATCCTTCAAATCTTCAAAATAGACTAACTTAGGAAAGTTTCCTTCTCCCAACTCTACTTCAAAATTTCTTGCCTTGGCATAATCAGGCACCCCACCATGAGGCCATGCTCCATAAGTTTTCCCTGTAAATAAAGTGGGATAAATACGCGTTGTAAAATTATATTTTAGTGCAGCAAATAATATCCCACGCTCTCCTAAATCAACAAAGGGGGCTTCACCATAGGCACGAGATCCTTGAGAATGTCCACCAGACAAACCTGCCAACCATTCTGGCCATTGAGTGGTCGTCACTTCAATCACACTCGACCCATACTTCACCCCTTCTGGCGTATTGATCTCCACCGTCATCCGATAACGATACGTGTAAGAGGGATACATGATCATAAAATAGGAAACGATTGCGACAATAATCCCTAATGTTATAATTTGTGGTTTTGTGGCTATTTTCATTTATAATGCTCCATAATGGCTATCTCTCGTTCTAATCCCGCCGATTCTAACTGTAATATATTTAATGTAAAGATAATCTTAACTTCTGGTTTATTATAATATCGTTACATTCTAGCCAGTTAGCTTATAGGTGGCGGTGCTATTATCCCGCTCGATGCGCTGACGCATCAGTTCTAAATGTTGACGCTGATACTCAATGCGTTGCTGCTGTAAGCCATTATTCCGGTGGCCGACATAGCCGATGATCAGGTTAGACCCCACCAGCAAAAGCAACAAGCACAAATGGGTGATAAACAGTTTGATGTATAGATGCCTGTCCATATCATTCTCCTTCTACGAGTTGCCCGCATAGGCCACTACACGCCCGTCACAAATGATATTCTCCATCAGATAAGGCTGCTCCACCATTGCCCGATTCTGAGCACCTTCTGCCTTCGCATCGCCCAGATCATCCTTCACCCGCCGAGCCAGCAATTCTATTTCTGAATTATTCACATCAACCATAACCACTCTCTCCTTATATTCAATTAATTGTAATAGGATATATCATGGTAATTTCCCATAGTCAAGGAAAAGTATGGGCAATAACCCACATTAAAAGATATTTAATAAGCATTAACGATTTATTAAGCGTTTTATATTATAGTGCGGCATATGACACAAAAGATTGGAATTGTTACAGAAAATCCCGCTATAGCGTCTGCCATAATTGGTAAATTGTTAGAACTAGAAAACATCGAGAATAAAGCTAGCTTTGCTTTATATTCTCGTACGTTGCCAACTAACAACGCATTTGCCATATATGAAGGCACGTGTGCCATGCGTAAAGTAAATTGCCAGCTTGTGGTATTTCCAGAACTGGACCTTGAAAAAGCCAATAGATTGCAAAATAGACTTCCTATAGCAACATCTCCATTACTTAATCCTGTGACTGATGCCAACTCTATTGATGTGGATTTATGGGCTGATTTTATATTAAAGCTGATGAGTAGAAGTGTTAGTAAGGAAGACTTGAATATTATTGCTAAATCCACAGAAGATCCCAGCCAAAGGGTTATGGAAGCTGCGGCTAATCCAAGACGGCATGAGAACGGCCTTATAGCTATACATGGCGGATTGGGACATATGGCCGGAGTATTAAGCTTTAATGACGTAGCAACAAAGCATGCCGGAGCCATATTCTTAAACTCAGATCATAATGTGCCTAATGAATCAGAATATATAGTAGAAGCTGTAGTCAATGGGGGATTAAGGATTGAAAATTTTCCATCTCCTGTAAAGGCAGTTTCCGATTCCCGCGCTAGAATATTATCTCTAAAGCCAGACAGTATATTTATGCCATGCAATACTATGCATTGGTTTGGAGATCAAATACAAGATAGGGTTCCAAAGGAAGGTTTTGTAAATATTGTTGAAGAAGGATTACGATCTGTGCCTGTTACGGGTGAGAAAATAAATTTATTAGCCTTATCCACCAACGGGTCGGCCGCCGGTAGGATATTCACTACCGCTAGAGACGCAATAGGACGGGATGATATAAATATAATATATCCCACGCCTGAAGAGCAGCTAATAATGGACGGTGCTATATTTGGTGATATTCTAGAAAATAGAAATATTCGTGCTGCTGCAAGTAAGTTTCAGAGAATATTAGATAATCATCCCTGTGATGGGGTGATCCTCGGATGCACAGAAGTAATAATGTGTGTTGATAAAATGCATGGGTTGCCCAATATTGTTATAGACAATGCTGTTGCTGGGGCAAATGTTGCAGCAAGTGCTGTTGCAGACAAAATAAAAGATAGAGAGTCTTTCTGGAGTACAAAAAGAGTAAGCTTAATAAATGGCGATATATTACAAGGCAAGCCTTCATTTATTGAGAATTTAAGAACCTCAAACTCGCGTTAACCATTTATTAACCATTTCTATGGTATATTGACCTTGTAATATTAAAAATAAGAGGGTGGTATGAGTCTGAATTTACAGCAAAAAGGTGATATCTATTACGATTTTGAGAAGTTATATAATCTAGCTGATAGTATATTAGATATAGTAGAAAAGCCTGGCAATCAACACAGTGCCTTATACACAGAGTTAGTTTCCCCTATTATTGATAAACTAGAAATCACAGGACAGAGAGTCGCGCAGATATGGGCCGACATGGAGAAAGAGTCCCGCAACGCTACTGCAGAGGAACAGAAAGAGCTCGGAACACTATTGCGTCAATTATTTAGCAGTATAACCTCTGTATTTCGTAAGATAGATCAAAATAAATAAGAGGACTAAATATGATAAATCTAACACAAATTGACGATCTTGAAATTGAAAAATATGTTTTGAGGTCTGTACTTGAAGGTCATATTAGTCCTGATGGCACGAAAGCTCTGTATACTGGCCCCGTTGGGAAGGATGAACGTCGGGTGATTCAAGAAAACCCTGAACACGCCGCGTTGCTTGCAGAGTTGCATAAAGCAGCCAACTATGCAGAATTATTAACACGTTTCTGTGAAAATATGGGTATGGTAAAAGATGCCGAAATGATTGAGCCCGGGTTAAAGCAACAACAAGCTTCCGGTAAGGTAAAATCTGAACAATCCATAGCAAAATAACCTTACTAGTTATCGCGATCTGGCCATATTTTCTTAGCCCTTTCTCTTATTTTGATTTTTCTTACCGAGAGTGAGCCACGCATGACAGATATTCTGTTTTGCCAACTGTCACTTTTCTGCTCTTCTTTTGTATATAAGATCCTATCAAGCTCTTCCGCTGCAAGTTCGGATAAAGATTTACCGACAAGGCCCTGATTAGCTTCTTTCTTGTATTCCTTTACCAAGCAGAATCTCCTCAGGGATTTCTTTTGCTAATTCAATGACCTCAAACGCACTTATGTCACGACTTTCATCTTTAGGAAGCACGCCTGAAGAAATGAGTTCATTTTTTCGTATCTGTTTTTCATAAATTTTGCCAGCAAGCGTATTTATCGCATTTTTACCCGCTGTTTTGTATCCAAGATTTGGTAAAACTTCCTGCGCCCGTTTATGACACGCCAAAAGCAGCTCATAGTCCCACTCTACGTCTGCTACATCCGTAATATTTTTTGTAGGCACAGCAGTATTCTCAGAATTTTGTGAAACTGTATGCTTGCCATATAAATCATCAACCGTGCATTCTAATTCGTCTGCTATTAGTAATAAAATGCTATATGATGGCTCCTTAACCCGCCCCTTAATAATATCCCTAACCAATGAATTATTTTTTGAACCTGAGCTTCGTTTAGAGCTAACCGCAAGAGAGATATCATTCATGCTCCTGCCCGACTCTCGGATACGGTTTTGTAGTTCTTGCTGTAAAATTGTAAGCTTATCTTCCATCGGGTAACTGTATCATATTCATAGCGACAAATCACCAAATTTTCTTTCGGCAATAATGATCAAAAACCATTTTAGGGGCATGGGGTTATATTAATCATTTTGAAACAGGAATTGATAAATCAACCTGACGCCATTTAATATTGCTTCCTACAGCAATATCCCTATCATTTTCTCCGGTGATGAGACGGATTCTTATGTGTCTTACAGTAACTTCAAAAAAGGTGGAAGAAGTCACCGATCTCGCCGAGGGCGACTTTGTATTCTAATTTGAGAATTGTTCATTAAAGAAAAAGGGCAAACCGTAGTCTGCCCTCACATTTGGTGAATATCTCATCTTATTAACGGCTGGACATTCTAATCTGATCACCCTATTGATAATAGAATAACTTTCTTTTTGCAATAGGATATTAAAAATGTCACACACACCTACTTACCGTCTCGGTATTGACTTAGGGACAAATTCGCTGGGATATGCATTGGTTGAGCTAAAAAACGGCCATCCATCTCACCCTATCCATATGGGGGTACGAATATTCTCTGATGGGCGCGACCCAAAAGCCGGTACATCACTGGCAGTCGACCGTCGCACCGCCCGTGGGATGCGCCGCCGACAGGATCGTTATGTCCGGCGCCGTCAACAAGTAATGGAAGCTCTCATTGCTATCGGTTTGATGCCACAAGATCGCGATGTGCGTAAGAAACTGGAATTACGTGACCCGTATACATTGCGGGCAAAAGGGTTAGATGAACAATTGACACTGCATGAACTGGGGCGGGTGCTATTTCATCTTAACCAACGACGTGGGTTTAAAAGCAACCGTAAGCAACCGGCGAAGGATAAAGAGTCTGGCGCGATTAAAGAAGCAACGGTTAAATTGCAGAAAGAGTTAAAGGAAAAATGCTATCGTACCTATGGGGAATTTCTCTATCATCAAAATGGTGGTAAACGTATTCGCAACGCAGCATCAGGCAGTAATAAAACATTGTATGACTTTTACCCGCTGCGGTCTATATTAGAGGATGAATTTGACCTGTTGGCAACAAAGCAGGCAGAATATTATCCAGAGGTCCTGACAACAGAAAATATCAAACGACTTAAGGGAATTATTTTTCATCAACGGCCACTCAAGCCCGTACAAAAAGGCCGGTGTAGCTTACTTCCCGATGAGGAGCGAGCCTATAGTGCCCTCCCATCTTCGCAACGTTTCCGTGTTCTTAAAGAGGTTAATAATCTGACATTGATGGATAAACAATGGCGACGCAATAGTAATGATCTAAATGATGAACAGCGCAATGCCATTATCCAGAGGCTTTACAGAAATAAAACCGTATCGTTTGATGGTTTGCGAAAGCTATTAAAATTGGATAATAACACAGTGTTTAATCTGGAATCAGATCATCGCGATAAATTGGGTGGGGCTACAACACATATTATTTTGTCTAAAAAAGAGTATTTTGGTTCACTATGGGAGACATTACCACTGGATCGGCAAGATGAGATCGTCGGCCGCCTTCTGGATGATGCAATGGATGATGATGTACTAGAAGCATGGTTAAGAGAGCACTATCCGGCATTAACAGCAGAGCAAGTGCAGACGATTATAGTTGTATCGTTAGACGATGGGACTATGCGCTACTCTTCCAAGGCGATAGAGGGGCTGATTCCTTATCTCGAGCAAGGAAGTAGTGAATATGATGCTATTCTTGCCTGTGGCTGGCAGGGGAATACAGGATACACCGGTGAACTGGTAGACAAACTACCTTATTATGGCCAGTTGCTGGAAAAATATGTCGCATTTGGTAGCTATAACCCAGATGATGGTGATGAAAAACGTTATGGGAAAATTGCTAACCCTACGGTGCATATTGGACTTAACCAGTTGCGTAAAGTGGTCAATGAATTGATGGAGGTTTATGGTAGACCGACAGAAGTTTCTGTGGAGCTATCGCGGGATTTGAAATTAAGCCTAAAAGAAAAAGCAGAGTGTAATAAAGAAATCGCCAGAAATACAAAAGCTAATGAGCGCTACGATGCCGCAGCACAGGAAGTTGGAGTATCGCCCAATACAGATACTCGATTGCGGCAAAAACTTTGGGAGCAGCAGGAGGGGAAATGCGCCTATAGTGGTGAAAAATTGTGCCTTCGTGATGTCTTAAGTAGCAAAGTAGAAATTGATCATATTCTGCCTTTCTCCAGAACGTTTGATGATAGTAACGCCAATAAAGTAATAGTTCTTACGCAATATAACCGTATCAAAGGTAATTTGTCTCCGTATGAGGCGCGTACAGCGTTTACTGAGGAGGGAGTTGATTATGAAGAGTTGTTAGTGCGTATACAAGGTTTGCCGGGCAGCAAAAAATGGCGCTTTTTGCCAGATGCGATGCAACGCTTTGAAGAAGATCGTGACTCTGGGGACAAGGGGTGGCTAGCGCGACAGCTAACCGATAATGCTTATTTAGCACGGGTTGCGCGGGAATATTTGCGGTATATTGTGGGTGATCGTGTAAAAGGTTTCCCTGCGGTGGATACTTATCCCGGTGGAGTCACCGCCAAATTGCGACGCGGCTGGGGGTGGAACGCATTATTGCCAAACGATCCAAAAAATCAACAAAAGGAAAAAAATCGTACGGACCATCGCCATCATGCTATTGATGCATTAGTTATTGCATGTGCAAACCGCTCTCTCTTACAGCAGATTAGTCAAACCAGTGCAAAGAATGAAAAGCTTGCACGACAATGGTATAGTGATTTGTTGGAAGAAGCCCCGCCATTTAATGAATATAATCATACAAGCCTACAGCAAATGGTCGATAAGATTATTATTTCTCATAAGCCAGATCATAACACGCCGGGTGTTGGCGGCAGTGGTGGCACGTCCGGGCGATTGCACGAAGATACCTCTTATGGATTAGCTTACAATCAGGAAGAGCTAAAAAAAGGGCAGCTAAGACTAGTCGTTCGTAAGCCCCTGCTTGGTCTAAAGGAAAAAGACATCCACAAAATTTGTGATCCGGTTATTCGCCGTAATCTGGCATATGCTGTGGATTGTCGTCTGTCTGGACAAACGGCAGAAGATGCGATTGCGGCGTTTTCCACAGCCAATAATATCGGTCGAGTGCGACTTTTTGAGGAAAAAAGCCGCAAAGCAATGCGTGCAATAAAAGATAGAGCAGGTGAACCTTATCGCTATGTGGCCACTGGCAGCAATGAATATATCGATATTTTCTGCCCGATTATTGATAGTGTTGATAATGATGGCAAGAAGTATAAAGCTGGTAAATGGTATGGGGAAGCAGTCCCGACTTTTGATGCTAACCAAAAAGGTTTTGAGCCACGCTGGCGCAAACAGCATCCCACTGCCAAACGGGTTATGCGACTATACATGAACGATATGGTTGCGTATGAAGAGGGGGGGAAAACGGAAATTCGTCGCGTGAAAAAAATCGATGGAGCTTCTCAACGAGCCTATTTGACTCCACATCTTGTAGCATCGGAGGAGGGAGACAAACAAAGTTGGGCTGCATCGGCCAATAAACTACAGGAGAAGAATGCCCGAAAAATTGCGGTGACACCTGCGGGTAAGGTGTGGGATCCGGGATATGCCCCTATGCCTAAACCATTTAGAAAAACCAATGATAAAGAAGCAACATCATGATACAGAGTATTGTGGAGATTGCTCAGAATGGGCGGCATATCTCACTATTTCGTGGTTTTTTAAAGATCTCTGAGAATAGTGAAGAGATCGCCCGTGTTCCTCTCGATAGCATTCATGCCCTTCTGCTAAATTGCCATCAAGCAACATTATCACAAAACATCCTGCTCGCTTGTGCAGATGAGGGTATCCCTGTCATTCTGTGTGGTAGCAATCATCACCCCACAGGTATTATGTGGCCGGTTGTGGGTCACCATAAACAGGCGGGCAACCAACAAGCACAATTAAATGCCCCCCGCCCATTGGCCAAACAATTATGGAAACAACTGGTGACGGCCAAGATTATCGGGCAGCATCAGGTCTTGGTCGGAACGGGGAATGTTTTAAGTAATGGATTGGCTGAAATGGCACGACGGGTGCGCTCTGGCGATCCAGATAATGTGGAGGCACAGGCAGCGCGGCGGTATTGGCCACTATTGATGGGTAAGAATTTCATTCGTGATGTGGATGGTGGTGGTGCCAATAGTCTGTTGAATTATGGTTATGCTGTGTTACGTGCTACTGTTGCGCGGGCGGTGATTGCAACAGGATTATTGCCATCACTGGGGGTACACCATCACAACCGCCTCAATGCCTTTTGTTTAGTGGATGACCTGATGGAGCCTTATCGTCCGGCTGTAGATTATTGTGTATTTCATCTTGTGGAGAATGGAAAATCTGAGGTCAACCAAGAAACTAAGCAACAATTAGTCGGTGTAATTGAACAAACAATTATCTATGCAAGTGAACAAGTAACTATCAGCAACGCTGTATTGCGCATGGCACAATCACTGACAACATCTTTTGTTCAAAATCGTCCAGTGTTGGTGTTACCGGATAACATAGTACCACAACCTTGAATATTGAATAACAAACTTCTTTCCATTTTGTGTTAACCTTATTTTTACCTTTTGCTGCTACACTAATGATATGAAAAGTGCGTATCAGCTTATGTGGATGATGGTAATGTTTGATTTGCCCACGCTCAGTAAAAAAGAACGCAAGCGGGCTCATGACTTCCGGCAATATTTGCTGGACGAAGGCTTCTCTATGTGTCAATACTCAGTCTATATGCGGTTTATTGGCAGCCGAGAAAAGACGGCTGCATTCGCCCGAAGAATCAAAGCGAATGTGCCACAATGGGGCAAGGTGAGTGTTTTGTGTTTTACCGATAGGCAGTTTGGTACAATACAGACATTTCACAATGCCAAGCCTGATAGTTCCGGTGAAAAACCGGAACAATTATTGCTCTTTTAATGAGGGAATATGCATTTTATCTACACCAGATCCTGCACTAAAATCCTATTTATCAGTCAGTTAGTACAGGATCCAGTATAGATGATCAGATTAGAATGTCCAGCCGCAACAAGTTGATCTTACCGAAAACGTCACCACCCAGTATAGATGATCAGATTAGAATGTCCAGCCGCAACTAGTAACCCAGCGGGCAGATATGCTTGATGAGTATAGATGATCAGATTAGAATGTCCAGCCGCAACGCATGGCAGGTTATTGTTTCGCCGCCAGTGAGTATAGATGATCAGATTAGAATGTCCAGCCGCAACACATGCGCCTTTTAGAACCTGAGAAATATTAGTATAGATGATCAGATTAGAATGTCCAGCCGCAACCCGAGCTGAATTCCTACTGCGTCCGCTCCGAGTATAGATGATCAGATTAGAATGTCCAGCCGCAACAATCATCAAACAGTGTCCACGACGAACTTGAGTATAGATGATCAGATTAGAATGTCCAGCCGCAACTATCACACCCGCGTAGTATCTGTAAGCATTAGTATAGATGATCAGATTAGAATGTCCAGCCGCAACCTCACAGGCCTTGGCGCACATTACAGAAACTTAGCGGTCGCAAAGAGAATTTAAAATTTATTGTTATTGCTTTAGATAAATACCTTTTCCACTTGATTCTTAGGGGTAAGTAAGCAATGCTTGCTGTGTGCAGGCGTATGTCTGCTCCGGGGCTTTATAACCTCGTCTAGAGCGGTTGGTATGACCGCAACATACCGCTTTCCGACCTTTATGGCCGGGAGGCGGCAATGCATGTCCAATGCCTCGCGGCTAAAGATTGTCGCGGTCGTCTCTAGACGATTTATAAACTCCCGGCTACCAGTCGCAAGATTGGTAGCCCTTTTTGTTAAGAACTAAGGGAGAAAAGGCGGACTAATGTTCACACCTGAAGTAACAGAGCATCTAAAATACTACGTGTATCGGTTGATTGATCCGCGTAATGGTCAGACTTTCTATGTTGGTAAAGGAAAGGATAACCGGGTGTTTGAGCATGTCAGGGGTGAACTAAAATCCAGGGATGATGAGGTCAGTGAGAAGATACAGCGTATTAGGGAGATTCGTGTAGCTGGATTTGAGGTGGCACATGTTATTCATCGTCATGGTATGGATGAAAAGACTGCCTTTGAAGTGGAAGCAGCACTGATTGATGCCTACCCGGAAGTGGCGAACATATCAGGCGGTAGATATTCCGATGAACGTGGTGTAATGCACTCCAAACAGATTATCGAAAGCTATCAGGCGAAAGAAATCGACTTCCAACATAAGGTACTGATGATCACCGTAAACAATTCGGTGCTAGAAAGAGAAAGCGTTTATGAAGCGGTGCGTCATGCATGGCGACTAAGTAAAAGCAAGGCTGAACAAGCGGAATTAGTATTGGCGCTGCAGCAAGGTCTTGTGGTGGGTGTGTTTGTTCCAGAAAAATGGATGAAAGCCACTGCCAAGAACTTCCCAGGTAGACCTGATCGACCAGGCAGATGGGGATTTGTTGGGTATGAGGCTCCAGAAGAAATAGCTAAACACTATCTCCGCACAAGACTACCAGACAGTATGCGTAAGCGTGGTGCCGCTAACCCTGTTAAATACAAAATATAATTTAATATCTAAACATATATTTTGATATATTAAAATGCATATTAATATGTGTAAATCAGCATGTTGGGTAATTTTTCTTGTTGATATTCATGTAGGTTTTTGTTATATTCAGTTCATATTGCTCCACGATGTGGATGCAATATAACTCCGACGGAGTATAAATATTTCAATGGGTCCCCGACGGGGGCTATCACTTGGCAACGCTGAGGCGGTTAATAAGCAACGCCTATTAATCTCTAAAACCCTATTTTTTAATCATGCATGTGCTATTTGGCTGTTCGTCTGATGCACTGCTATGCATAAGTTTTGGAGTATTAACATGAAAAATAACAACGTTCTGCGTGATGCAGAAATCAGACTGGTTTCAGTGAATAAGCTGAAGCCTTATAAAAACAATGCCCGAAAGCATCCGGATAAACAAATCCAGCAAATTGTAAATAGCATCAAGCAGTACGGGTTTATGAACCCTGTATTGGTCGATGGTAATTATAGAATCATGGCTGGTCATGGACGTGTGGAAGCAGCCAAGAAGATTGGTATGAAAGAGGTGCCGGTAATTAGCACTGACCATCTTTCAGAAGATCAAATTCGTGCATTTATTATTGCAGATAATAAAATTGCCCAGAATGCCGGATGGCATAATGATATTTTATCTATCGAACTCGAATATCTCTCTACTGTAGAAGAGTTTAACGTTGATGAGGTGACGGGTTTTGAAACTGCAGAAATCGATCTTCTGATTGATATAGATATCTTCGGCGAAGGTGAGTGCGATGAAGTAATAGAGCCTGAAACAGATGAACCCGCTATTACGCAGCCAGGTGATGTCTGGAATCTGGGAGATCATGTACTTATTTGCGGCGATGCCACAGATTCATCAACGTTCGTTGAATTACTTGGTGATGAACGAGCGCATATGGTCTTTACAGACCCGCCTTATAACGTACCTATTGATGGCCATGTCTGTGGCCTTGGTAAGATTAAGCATAAAGAATTTGCTATGGCCTCCGGTGAAATGAAGCCAGAGCAATTTCAAGCGTTCTTGCTAGGTGCTTGTGAAAATATGATGACCTTTAGCCGTAATGGCTCACTGCATTATATCTGCATGGATTGGCGTGGCATCCATGACCTGCTTTCTGTTGGAAAGTCCATATATGATGATTTGAAAAACATCTGTGTGTGGAATAAAGATAATGGCGGTATGGGTAGCCTGTATCGCAGCAAGCATGAGTTTGTTGCTATATTTAAGCATGGCACCAAGGCGCATATCAACAACATAGAGCTAGGTAAACATGGGCGTTACCGCACGAACGTTTGGGATTACGCTGGCGTTAATAGCTTTGGCAAGAATCGATCAGATTTGAAGCTACACCCAACTGTTAAGCCTGTAGCAATGGTTGCCGATGCTATTAAGGACTGCACCAAGCGCGGGAATATTGTGCTTGATCCCTTTGCTGGTTCAGGCACTACCTTGATTGCTGCTGAGAAGACTGGGCGCATTGCCCGATGTATTGAATACGACCCTCATTACTGTGATGTGATTATACGCCGTTGGCAGGCACTCACAGGTATGGAGGCCGTTAACCCTGACACCCTGCATTCTTTTGATGAACTTATTGCAAAAAAGGAGGCATGTGATGTCGAACTATGATGATGGTAATGATGATGATTCTTACGAAGTGGGTTACTGCAAACCGCCTAAGGAGCATCAGTTTCAACCTGGTGAGTCAGGGAACCTAAGAGGGAGACCTCCCAAGGAAACAACCAGCATGATATCTGCTGTTGAAAGTATGCTGATGACAAAAGAGCGCGTCAGAGTTAATGGCAAATATGTCTATCTTTCACGAATGGAGATGTTTTTGATGGCACTTTCTGAGGGTGCGATAAAAAATCCTCGTGACAGAAAGAACCTGATTGACCTGATAAAGGCGCTGAAACTGCAGGATTATTTTTTAGATCTTTATTAACTGGACTTGTGCCGCAAAGGAAGCATTGCTGTGGGTTAGCAGAACCTAACCCACAGGAGTGTTTATGCAAGCATTATCAAAACCAGAGTTGGAAACTGAATGGCGTAAGTATTTCAAGGGAAAACCGCCGCAGCGTGCAAGTGTTGAGTTTTTACGTGGGCATGTGGTATGGCAGCAGCAGGCTAAGCAGTTTGGCGGGTTAAAGCGTACCACAAGCACACAGATTCAGAACCTGGCGAAACGGCTAAGATCTGGTGTGGATTTAACGCCGGAGACGGAGTTGACCATCAAACCCGGTACACGCCTTATTCGGCAATATAAAGGCGAGAAGCATGAGGTGATGGTTACTGAACAAGGCTTTCGATACAAGGAGCAGGATTTTAAAAGCCTATCAACCATCGCACGACATATCACCGGCACCAACTGGAATGGCCGCGTGTTCTTTGGGGTGAAAAAACGATGAGCGGACGAGCGAATGCGAGGACTAGCGACCAAGTGGGCGCGCAGCCTGCGCGGCGCCAAATGGCGCGAAGCGACCTGAGCGCAAATACAAAAACAACGCGATGCGCTATTTATACCCGTAAATCCTCAGAAGAAGGGCTGGAACAGGAGTTCAACTCACTGGATGCCCAGCGCGAGGCATGCACTGCCTATATCACCAGTCAAAAACATGAAGGCTGGGAGTTGTTACCAGGCTATTACGATGATGGTGGTTTTAGTGGCGGCACTATGGAGCGCCCTGCGTTGAAGGCCTTACTACAGGATATCGAGCTGGGTAAAGTCGATGTGATTGTGGTGTATAAGGTAGATCGTCTCACGCGCTCACTACATGACTTCTCACGGCTGGTCGAGGTGATGGATAAGCGCGGTGTGTCCTTCGTATCTATCACACAGCAATTTAACACCACCACGTCAATGGGGCGCCTCACCCTGAATGTACTTCTTAGCTTTGCCCAATTTGAACGTGAAGTCACGGGCGAACGCATCCGAGACAAGATTGCGCTCTCCAAACAAAAAGGGAAATGGATGGGTGGTGTGCCACCGGTAGGCTACGATTGTATAGAGCGTAAAATTATAGTGAATGCAGAAGAAGAAAAAACGGTTCGGCTAATGTTTGAACGCTATATTGAGCTAAAATCGGTACGTTTACTGAAAGGTGAGATGGACAGTTTAAACATTCTCACCAAACGCCGTACTTTCTCTACTGGCAGGCAGACAGGCGGGCTGCCTTATGCGGAGAAAAATCTCTATCACCTACTGCAAAACCGGATTTACCTTGGCGAGATTGTGCATAAGGATAAAAGTTACCCCGGTGAGCATAGGGCAATTATTGATAAAGAGACCTTTGACCAAGTGCAGAAAATTATCGCCGAGAACCGCATGAGAAAGCTGGGTTCTCATGGTGCGAAATATCCCTGCCTGCTGGCTGGGCTGCTTTACGATGATCGCGGCAATATCATGACACCCAAATACAGTAATACGCGCAAGCGCTTCTACCGCTATTATACCAGCCAAGCCATCATCAGTGGCTACCACCATAAAGCCGGAAGTCTACCGAATATTCCTGCCGAAGAAGTGGAACGATTAGTAACAGTAGAAATCACCGCTTTCCTGAAAGATCGCACGCGCCTGCAGCCTTATCTGAGGCATTTGAATGCTGAGCATCAGACATCTATTCTTCAAAAAGTCCTCACAATAATGTCGGGCGATGCTGATCACGAACGGCTCTTGATTCGCTATATTACGCATCGTGTTGAAATATCAGATCAGCATATCCAGATTGAGATTTGTCCCGATCATCTGCTCGAGGCATTGCAGGATACCATGCATAAAAAACGAGAAGAGCCACCTGAGCATCCCATTATTTTGAATAAAAAGATCAAAATTGCAGCAGCGAATAATGGTAGCAAAGTAATTATTGGCAGTAGTCAGGCAGGACGAAACATGCAGCTTGTTAAAGCTATCGCACGCAGCTTCCTTTGGAATGAACAACTTCTGAAAGGCGAAAGAACTTCCTTCCAAGACATCGGAAACCATGAAAATATCTCTTCATCTACTTATGTCAGTAAAATCATCCGCCTGCGATTTCTTGCTCCGGATATTATTGATTCTATTCTGAGTGGCTCTAATCCAGCCGATTGGACAGTTGAGAAATTGTTCAAGCTCAAAACACTCGACTGGAACGAACAACGCCAAGTTCTTGGTCTGGTCTAAACCCCATCTGACCTATTTTACCCAGCAAAATTCTATCCCCCACTGCGAAACTGGCAACTTGAGACTTCTTCAGAATTCGGCCATATTTTCTCTAGAATTATTGCTCTCACAGCTCAGATGATATTAAGCCGCATCGTCGCAATGCCCCGTAAGCTGGGGCCTTCCGGCAGCTCATATAACAATATGCTGGAAACTATCAAAATAGTGGCGGACAGAGTGGGATTCGAACCCACGGTAGAGTTGCCCCTACGCCAGTTTTCAAGACTGGTACCTTAAACCACTCGGTCATCTGTCCGAGGGTGTAATTAACAGACAGTTGGTGCGATGACAAGATTTTTTATAAAGAAATCTTTACGATTTTCTACGCGTTGCCCTATTCACAAAAAATTTATGGAAAAAACTTGTTGTATGTTAATGTTTCCTTAACTATTTAGTAGTAGTATGGAACCAGTGCTGATATAAGGCCGAGAATGACTATTTTGGGAAAATAAATCTGGGAAAGAGTATGTCTGATAAGAACCAAAGTCCAAATACACAACAAGAAAAACCAGAAGCAATTATGGCAGAGCTGGAAGCGCAACTTGGCGCGGCGCGTATGGCTGGTGAGAATGAAAGAGAGAAGGAAATTCATGCCAAGATAGAGGAAGAGATTCAGAAAAAGCAAGAAGCAGAGCGCATAAGAGCAGAAAAAGAAAGAATTCTTGCAGAACAGGCTCAGCAGGAAAAGAAGCCGGCAGATCCAGCGGTAGAGCCTAATACCACAGAAGGAGAAAAAAACACTCCGAAAAAAGAAGATCCCTCATTATTGGATCATTTGCAAAAAACAGGTGAAGAAGTTCACGGCAAAAAATTTAGCATTTCCGATTTTGTAAAAGACGATAGTGTAAAATCTAAAAACTCCTTTGCAAAGTTCTTGCTGGCTGAAATGGTGGCCATCCCGTTTGAGTGGAAAGCTGGTGGGTTAAGTGGCAATGCGGACAGGGCAATAAGCAAGGCCGAGAAATCCCTTAGAGGAGCGAAGGAAGCAGAGCTAGAGGCCGGTGCGAAGTTGCACAATGAACAAGAAAATTATGATCAAGCCATTCATACATTGCGTACAGGGGTGGTTGTGGACGCAAAGAGCGGGCAAACACGGGCAATTACTCCGGAAGACATTGAGAAAATTTCACAATATGCCACAGAAACCATTGATGTTATTCATGGCTTGAACAAGGAATATAACCAGACAATTATCAATAGATTGCAGGAAGAAGCAAAAATGGATCTTGCAAGGGAGCAGAGAGAACTTGCTGACGCTCAGTGGCAGAAGGTTCAGGTGATGAAAAAGGGCATCGCAGGCGCGGATGAAACGGTATTAGACGGTAGTGATCCTGTGAAAGATCTGGATAAAAAATTTGAAAGAAACATGTTGGAAACGGCCTATACAGAAGGTGGTTTGGCCGAAATACATGATGCTCAAGAAAAGATTATTGAAAAATATCGTGAGGAAAGAAAGGCTCTGATTGAAAGTGTGAGGGAACAGGCGAAAGAGAATTTTGATGAAGTTCACGAAGGCGCAAAACAGGATGTTAAAGAAAAGATTGCAGCAGCTCAAGCAAATGTTGATAAAGCCAGAGGTGATGCGGCACTTTCAGTAGTGGAACTGGATCGTAATTCTGTCATTAGAATCAATGCGTTGGCGCAAGAGAACTGTGTTGAGTATGATCGGCTAATACAAAATGGAGAAACCGAGAAGCATGGGCAAATAGCTGAGCTGCAAAATGGTAATATTGGGGCGGGTGTTAGGAAAATAGAACAGAAGGAATTGTTGGCTGAGGCGGTTTTGATGGCGCAAGACCGTGCAACGGGCGATAGGGCAGTGACCGAGCATGATCTTAGAGGTGCTCATGTGGTGGCATTTGAAGACGTGACAGAGCTTGTGAGGGGCAGTGATAAAGCAGTGGCTCCGGAGGGTGAAAGGGGATTTGGTGCACAAGAAGCAGCATTCTTACGGGCTTCTGAAGCCAAATTTATTGCAGGGTTGCCAGCTAATGAACGTTTGGACATCTTGCAGAAAGCAACCGAAGCTGGTTCGGCATTGGCAGATTCTGGTCTACCTGATCAAAAAGAGGCGCTCGCTGACCACGGCCTTGGTCAGACTAAGGGTAAGGATGACTCGCGCGGCCGCTAATTCCTGATTTTAAGACAACTAAGGCTATCATTGTGCTGTCTTTGTCGCAGTTTTCTTTGTTTTGTTAACCTTCTGTTAAATAGTTATATGTTATCATTCGCTTAGTGAATTATGAGTGGGGGAGCCTCATTTTACTTTTGATAAAATTATTGCAACAAAAAGTTGTTTTGTTAGGAACAATATGCTATGTTGCAATGCAACAAGTAATGGAGAAAAATAATGGCTGCAAACACAACAAATAAAACAGCTAAACTGATTATTAATGGCGATGAGGCCAATGCGGCAGAATTTCCGATATTGTCGGGAACGGAGGGGCCAGATGTCATAGATGTGCGTAGCTTATATAAGCAAACCGGTATGTTTACGCATGATCCAGGCTTTATGTCTACCTCGTCCTGCGAGTCAACCATCACCTTCATTGATGGTGAAAAAGGAATTCTGCGCCATCGTGGTTACGATATTGCGGATTTGGCAGAAAAATGTACCTTTTTGGAAGTGTGCCACCTTCTTTTGTATGGTGAATTGCCAAACACAAAGGAAAAAGAAGAATTTGAACGTAATATCACCATGCATACCATGGTGCACGAACAGCTGCAGATACTCTATAAGGGGTTTCCACGTCGTTCACACCCTATGGCGATTCTGGTGGGTGCGGTAGCGTCGCTTTCGGCGTTCTATCATGATAGTTTGGACATTTACGATCCGGAAGAGCGTGATTTGGCTTCAAGACGTATGATTGCCAAAATGCCAACCCTCACTGCCATGGCATTTAAATATTCTATTGGTCACCCGTTTGTTTATCCAGATAATAATTTGGATTTTGCTGCAAATTTCTTAAACATGATGTTTGCAGTACCGTGTGAACAATATAAGGTGAGTCCTGTTTTGTCTAAGGCAATGAATAAATTGATGATTTTGCATGCGGATCATGAACAAAATGCCTCAACATCGACTGTGCGTCTGGCCAGTTCTTCTCAGGCCAATCCATTTGCCTGTATTGGGGCGGGGATTTCTTCTCTTTGGGGGCCGGCTCATGGCGGTGCAAACCAAGCGGTCATTGAAATGCTTGATATGATTGGTGATGTTAAAAACATTCCTGAGTTTATCAAGCGTGCTAAGGATAAAGACGATCCGTTCCGTTTGATGGGATTTGGTCACCGTGTCTATAAAAATTATGACCCGCGCGCAGCGGTGATTAAGGATAGCTGTTATGAAGTTCTTGAGGAGCTTGGTGCGGTAGATAATCCGAAGCTTGCCATTGCTATGGAACTAGAAAAAATAGCTCTAAACGATGAGTATTTTGTCCAACGCAAACTGTTTCCTAATGTCGATTTTTATTCGGGGATTATTTACGAAGCTATGGGTATCCCAACTACGTTGTTTACCGGTCTTTTTGCAATGTCACGTACGGCAGGCTGGGTAGCACAATGGCAGGAGATGATTGCCGATCCTGATCAGAAAATTGGTCGTCCTCGTCAGCTTTACATTGGGGAAGGGGCGCGCAAGGTGTTGCCACCAAACAAGCGTTAGAATTTTTAAGCTTTATTGTAAGGATGTCCGGATTCCTTCTGTTGAGTCCGGACATTTTTATTTTTACAGGCTACCAACACTATAACCTTGATTTTGGTACAACTAATTGCTAGTAGAATGGGTAAGACTATAAAATAGGGTTGTGTGATGGCATCAGTAATTGAAAATGTTTGTATTGAAAAAGGCATGCGGATGACCGGACAGCGCAAGGTAATTGCGAAGGTAATTGGTGATGCGGATGATCACCCGGATGTTGAAGAGGTGTACCGAAGAGCTGCTGATATTGATTCAAAAATAAGCATTGCAACGGTCTATCGTACGGTACGTATGTTTGAAGAGGCTGGAATCATTGAAAAACATGATTTTGGTGATGGAAGAGCACGTTATGAAGTCGTTGGAGAAGAACATCATGACCATCTGATTGATGTGCGTAGTGGTGAGGTAATTGAGTTTGTCAATGAGGAGATTGAGAAGCTGCAGGAAAAAATTGCTAAGGAACACGGTTATAAACTGGTAGACCACCGCCTTGAGCTCTATGTTGTTCCGCTGGAAAAGTAGTAGAAAGAATTATTCTGTTGTTTTTTGTTCTTCGTTGGGGCCCATTGCTTTGATCAGCGTCAAAACTTTCTTGCGCACAGACGGATCGGATATCTTGTAGTAAGCTCTGATTAAGCTTAGCGTTTCTTTATTGTCCAGATTCTCAGGGACAGCTTCATATTCGTTTTTATCTTCAGCCATGCCAGAAGTATTTTCATTTTCAATATCTTCAAAGAAATATCCTACAGGCACTTTAAGGATTTTTGAGAAATCGTATAACCGACTGGAGCCAACACGATTAATGCCACGTTCGTATTTTTGTATTTGTTGGAAGGTTACACCGATTTCTTTTCCCAATAAATCCTGACTCATACCAAGGATACTTCTTCGTAAACGAATCTTTTTACCAACGTGTAGATCAACCGGGTGTGCAACCATAAATTCCTCTTATTATTAAAACAAATATTTTTTCAATCACTTGCTACAATATATTGTGAATTAATACTAATTCTACATAAAAATCAACAAAATATATTAAATATATAAATTATAATATTATGGAGGTTTTATATGGTTTGTATCTCTCTACCAGTGGTTAGTTCGTGCGGGGAAGGCCGTAACGGTTAACACACTAATTATTAATAATATAATAATTATATTACCATAGTTTGAGTACATACCAATAATTTCTTTACTGTATCTGGGCAATTTTACGTCTAAGACTTTTTCTTCATTTAATGGAATAGAGCTTATCACATTGCCTGAAGCATCGATGACCGCCGAGATGCCAGTGCTGGCCACCCTGAGAACAGGAATTCTTTCTTCGATTGCCCGCATGCGGGCAATATTAAGGTGCTGATAGGGACCGGAACTGTTTCCAAACCAAGAATCGTTGGTGATGTTCATGATGTAATCGGGTCGGTGATTTTTGTCAATCACATGGGTAGGGAAAGCAATTTCATAACAGATAAGAGGGCTAAAACTAGGATGTCCTTCAAGGGAAATGGTCTGTACCCCATCTCCGGTGGAAAATCCTTCACTGCCTTGAGTAATTTTATTTATGAAAGGCAGATAGCGCTGCATGGGGACAAACTCACCAAAGGGAACAAGCGTTGATTTGTCATAAAACGCTTCAATTTTAGCCTGCTTGTTGACAACAAACAGTGAATTGAAGACCTTATTCTTATTGTCCGTAGGCTTTATACGCATAGCCCCCACTGCGATCAAACTGTTTGGCGGCATGGCATCTGCCATCATTTCCCGCAGCTTCGCATCGTCCTCAATCAGATAATTGATGCTGGCTTCTGGCCAGATAACAATATTAGGGTTTTCACCTTCAGGCATGGTAGAAGTCATTTTGAGCTGTTTTATAAGAATATCGAATTGTTTGTTGGGATTATGTTTTTCTTTTTGGGTAATGTTAGGCTGAACGATCCGGATGGTTGCATTTGTAGAAGTTAGTATTTCTTTTGGTTGGTCAGAAAATATTGCCATAAGAGTCAGAGTAATGACAATCAGACCAAACGATTTCCAGCATCTGTGGTACATCAATATTGGCAGGCATCCTGTGATAACCAGCAAAAAACTTAACCCAAAGACCCCAAAGAATGAGGCATATTGGGCGATGTTGAAATCGGTAAAAGGTGAAAGCCACATATAGCCAACAAAATTCCACGGGAATTGCGTAATATCACCCCGTAAAATCTCCATAAATGTCCATAAGCCGGCAAATATGAGAATGTTACGTAGGTGAGAATCTCGTTTTAAATGGTAGGCGCAGAAGCAGGCTGCTCCTGTAAAAATAGCACTAATGGCAGGGATAAGGCAGACGGCAAAAGGTATAAGCCAGGCAAATTTTTCTGCGTCCACCAGCATGGAATTTGATACCCAATAAAAGCCAAAAAGAAAATAGCCAAAACCAAATGCCCAGCCATTCCAGAAGGCTTGTTTTGGACATTCTGCCTTCTGCAACAATACAAAAAAACCAGAAAAGCCTAAGAAAATTATGGGCAAGATAAAATAGGGAGGCAACGCAAGAACCAGAACAGATCCAAGCAAAAAGGCAAAAAATGATCGGCCCCTATTGTTTAGGTTTTTAAACAAGCCAGACATTCCTTACGCCACCTGTTCGTCATCTTCTTGAGGTAATTCCCTTCGGCGAATGATAACTCTTTTGACTCTTCTTAGATCAGAGTCTGTGATTTCAAATTCCAACTCATAACGGTTATCGGAAGTGGTGGTGGTGATAACTTCGCCAAGGGCAGGTACTCTACCAAGAATATAAAAAATCAGGCCGCCAAGAGAATCAAAATCCTCCTCCTCTTCTTCAGTGTAAATGCGTATGTTTAGATTTTTCTCAAGGTCTTCAATATCAATGCGTGCGCTGGCTTCGAAAACATCATTGCCTAAAGGAGTAAACATGATGTCATCAACCCGATCGTGCTCGTCGGTAATTTCCCCTACAATCTCCTCAACTAAATCTTCTAATGTGACCAGCCCATCCGTACCACCATATTCATCCACCACAATGGCAATATGCACATGTGATAGCTGCATTTTTAGCAACAGAGTGCTGGTCTTCATCGACGGAGGCACAAAAAGACATTGGCGGATAATTTTGCTCAGATTAAAATTTTTCTCTACGTTGTACGCACTCATCAACAGGTCTTTTATGTGTACAAAACCAACAACATCATCCAAAGTCTGGCGATAGACAGGGAAGCGGGTGTAGGTTTTTTCTGTGATAAAATCTTTAAGTTCACCGTAACTGACTCCAGCTTCAATGGCGGCAATGTCTGCCCGTGGAATCATCACATCCTCCACGTTCATTTCAGCAAAGCTAAGGACATTGCGTAGCATGGCTTTCTCGCCATCCTCAAACGCTTCCCCCCTTGTGGCATCATGTTCTTCTATGGCTTCTTCTACCGATTCTTTTAACGAAGTAGAGGCGCGGAAATGCAACAAGGAAGAAATCTTCGTGATAACATTACGTAGGAGCGACTCTGATTGAAAAGTTGGTTCGGGCTTGTGACCGTTGTTATTCTGCGACATATTCATAGGCTAATTTTATAAGAGATATGGGTCGCTGATGCCTAGCGTCGCCAAAATCTCCTTTTCACTATTTTCCATATTCTCTGCTTCCGAATTCTCTATATGATCATATCCTAGCAGATGTAACGTTGCATGTACAATTAAATGCGTTAGGTGGTTTAAAAAATTTTTACCCTGTGTTTCGGCTTCACATGCAATTGTATCAAGTGAGAGTATAATATCCCCAAGCATTAGGGGCTGTTTTGCCGCTTCGTACTTTTGGCACAGAGTATGTATTTCTTGCGGCAAGATCGTTTCCAAAGGGAAGGAAAGGACATTGGTGGCCACATCTTTATTGCGATAATCGCGGTTGAGTGTTTGGATATGTGTGTCGTCTGCTAAGGTAATGGATATTTCTATATCACCGGTACATTTGAGATAGTCAAGCGTAGCCTTAACAGCCTTCATGCACGTGGCTTCGCTGTTGGGAAGCTTAAGATCCCATAATGGGTTCTCGACGTTAAAATCAATATTTATGTGTAACATAAACTAGATATCGCCGCCTTTTTCAAACCGCTCATAGGCGGCTACAATTTTCGTTGTCAGTGCATGACGAACCACATCACCTCCACCAAAGCGGATGATTTCTACCTCTTCAATGTCGCGCAGTTTTTCCAGCGCGTCGCGGAAGCCAGACACAATTCCACTGGGCAGGTCAGTTTGTGATAAATCACCAGTGATAGCCATATGTGAGCCTTCGCCAAGGCGGGTTAAAAACATTTTCATCTGCATCGGTGTGGTGTTTTGTGCCTCATCCAGAATCACATAAGCATCACGCAATGTTCGTCCGCGCATAAAAGCCAGTGGTGCGACTTCAATGGTGCCGTTTTCAATATATTGGGTAACTTTTTCCGCTGGCAGCATGTCATACAGAGCATCGTATAATGGACGAAGATAAGGGTCAATCTTCGATTGCAAATCTCCGGGAAGGAAGCCTAATTTTTCTCCGGCTTCTACTGCCGGACGTGAAAGAATGATCCGATCCACTTCCCCGCTGACAAATTTGCTGACCGCAGCGGCCACGGCAATATAGGTTTTCCCTGTTCCCGCCGGCCCAGCAGCAAACACCACTTCGCTGTTGAGTAACGCACTCATATAGCTGGCCTGCATGTTTGAATAGGGGGTAATATGCTTTTTCTGGGTTTTGATAATAACATTATTATCGCCCTGAATGGTTTTGACTTCTTTCATTACTTTTGCCCCTTTCTTTGCTGGTTTAATTTTGGTAATTTTTGGGCTTTCTTCTACTTCAGAAAGCATACGGATCAGTGCATCCACATCCGCATCATTGATGTCGCCCTGTTTTTTTAGCTTTTCGTAAATGGTGCGTAGGACGGCTTGTGCTACCAGCACGTTGTCGTTTTCTCCCGAAATTGCAATACTTTCGCCACGTGAGGCGATCTCAACGCATAATTTCTTCTCTATTTTGATAAGATTTTTATCTCGTTCCCCAAAGAGTTGGGTCAGCAGGCTGTTGTCATCAAAAGACATTGATTGACGGGTTATCGTCTTTGCCATAAAGAAACTAACTCCCAATTAGTTTCGGATATATATCAAATATCCTCATCTTTTGAGTCTACTATAAAAACTGACCTTGCGCAACTAATCTTCTGCCCTTTAACCATTTCTTAATAATTGCGGTCTATAATGGTGTATGGGTGATTTGAAAGAAGAAATACATGTTTGATAAGTTTTTGAATACACACACAACAATGCGCAGTTTATTGCTGGCTTCGGTCAGTGCTGCGGCCATTGGCTGTGCCGGTGGTAGTAAGAGCCAGTCTTTATTTGAAGAGGAAGGAATTCCACCAATCCCACGGTCTATTGAGACGATCCTTGCTCAAAATTCTGGCCCTTTTGGAGAAAATGGCTACGAACTTATGGATCTTGTTGATTATAGCCGTAAATATACCAGCCACCCCTTGCCGATGACCCAATGGACAATGAATAAAAAAGTGGTTTTTCGATCAGATCCGGATAAAAGCTGTGTACTGATTCTTGAGCGTGTTAAAGGCGGTTATCAGCTTGATGATGTGTCTTTTAGGGACAATCTCAATGCCAACCCAGAGCAGGGTGTTAGGGAATTGATGGCATATTTATCATTGTTGGTGGGGCAGGGGCCAAAATTGGAAAAAATACGTCAGGATTTGGCAGGAACAGAGCTGGAAATACCTTCTTTTACTGATCAGGAATTGGCCAATTATCGCTGGCAGTTTGCGTATTTTGAGCGTAAGCAATCTACTCGGCTGCAAGAGGCTGCTCCCGGAGCCAAACAATTTATTTTAGACGCGCAATTTAATGAAAGCCAAGCAATTGGTCACGTTCTTATCATGGCCTGCCCGGATGATAATGCGGGGAATACAAAGAAATATTGGGACAAATCTTCCATCGGCGAGTTTAAACAAAAACTAGAAATGCTTGGTGCGGATGTTATGCTTGTGGGTGATGGGGTTAATGAGTTATCCAGATTGGACATTGCCAAGGCAGTCAGCGCACAAACCTCACCATTTACTAGCATTATTATTGGTCATGGAGATCCGGATAGAGGTTTGGTCATTGGTAGCGGTAGAATTGCCAGATTAGCCAGAAATACTGATAAAACGGACATGTATTTAAGTGGGCGGGAGTTGGGAGAATTATTGTCAGTAAATAGCCGTCATAACCGCTGTGATGTTTTCACCATACAATGTTCGGGTGGAAAATTTTTGGGAGAACTTTCCCAAACATTGCCGGAAGGCTCGGTGGCGGTGGTGCTTTCTGAGGGAAGGGACAAAGTCAGAGCCTCGGCGTTTGAACAATTTTTAACCACCATCAGTCAGGGCAATTTTAAGGGTGATTTTTCTGCACCGCAGCTACTTAAAGATTACATGCTGACGGGGGACATCAATAGTGGTTTAGTGTGGGATATGGCTCCCTATGTTGGTCTTCCGCCTTTGATGGATATGCCACAAATGGCCATTGCGGGCAGTGGGGTTGTCAATTTTCAGGAAATGTTGGTCAATCAAGCCAATGGATATGGGGTTGATCCTACGCAGGTAGATGTAAAACAAACTGCGAACAGATTGGGCATAGAAGAAGAAAAAGTAGAACACATTATTGGCATATTAAAAACAGCCAATAACCACGGAGATCTTTGGCATGCAGCCAAAGACGATTTGCCGTTGTTGGCTCCGATGGCGTGGGTGGTGTACAGCAATTTGCCAGCAGTAGAAGTCTCCCCGCCTACGGCATTTATGGACAGAATACAGAGGGACGGCACTAAGCCACCATTAGGGCGCTAGATAGAAAAAATGTTTGAGAAAGTTTTACAACAAGCCAGAAATTTGGTCATGCCGCTGATGATGGCTATTACCCCTGCTGCGGCTCAGGCAGATAAGCCTAGCGCGGATTTGGATGTTGGGCGGGATGCTATAGCGGCCACTACGGCAAGCGATACAATCAATTATAAGGATTTTATCAAAATATCGCCCGAAGTTTCGCAAGATCGTGCCAAAGACATCACCGCCTATCTAGATTTTATGGCTTCCACCCCAGAGGGAGAAGATGTGCTTCGGAGGGTAAAACAGGCATCGGGGGAGATTACTATTACAGCCGACAGTACGGAGGAGTGTAAATTCTTGCTCGGGGAAAAAATTTTAAATCTCAATGACAGTCAGGTGTTGTATAATTCGTATGAAACAGCAACTGGCTTTCACCCCTTTTCAATGGAAAGAACCATTACCCATGAGCTGGTGCATGCCAGTGATCCTCAAGCTGTTGCGTTTTATAACTGGAAGGAGCAAAACTGGCCACGGGCGGAAAAAATTGATGCAACCATAGACAGTTTGATTACTGCTGCCCCACCAAAGGTTACTGAAAAGATACTTCCACTTTCTGAAGAAAGTGTAAAGCTTGATAATATGGCGGCATTCTTATCTGATGGGGTAGAAAAAACCGCCAGAGACGTTACCAGTGACTTTATGGCAAAATATTTTGGTGAGCCGCCACGAACATCGGTGGAGGCGGTGTTTAACGTAGAGGCGGTGCTCAATAAGCGGAGCAACCCATTTTCATATCAAGAACAATACCATCCTGAAATGCAGAAAGAAGCCCAACTTTCTTTAGACAGTAATCTTCCTCAAGATCGAGCCGAAGATATTACAAAAATATTAGATAATTTTGCGGCTACTCCGGAAGGGAGAGATCTTTTATCGCGGGTTGCACAAAATGCTGGTGATGTCACAATCACTTCTATTGATGGTGAAAAGAGCACATTTGATTGGAAGAGTGGGCAAATAAATCTTGATTATAAGCAGATTATTGAAAATGGATATGAACATGATGGCAGCGTGCAACCTTTTAGCTTAGAACGGGTGCTGTTTCATGAGTTGAGCCATGCTGCAGATCCAGATTTTGAGGGCCATAGAGAGGCAAGAGAAGCATACAGCGACAGTATCAGAACCGCCGCTAGGTTGCAGGGGCAATTGCCGGACGATGAAATGGAAAAATATTATGAGCTTGAAGCAGAAATTAACAGGATGGAAACAGAAACACTCCGACATAAGGAAGAAGGGCAGGAAGAACCAACAGTGAGAGAAACCGATACATATATGGCTAAATATTATGGTGAACCACCTCGTGGAGAATATAGCTATGTTGAGCGTGACGAGCCGGGTAATATCTTAATCTATGCTAGGGAACAAGGCCCAAAAATGCCAGCAATTGATGCTGATACACTCAAAGGGCTTAGAGAAGTCTCCGACAGTTTGGACATTAACATCCCACCACCTTCACAGGGACAGGATACGGGGCACTCACGGTAATCATGCCTCATAGAGGAAAAGAGATTTATGGACAATAATACAATATTACGAAATGCACTGTTAACATCCGTGAGCCTGGTGGCTTTTGTGGCGTGCAACGCGCCAGATAGAAAGGTTGCAGACACCAATAAAACAACTTCTCAACCTGTGGAAACAGAGATTGAGAAAGCCAGGTTTGACTATTCTAATATGGTTAGAATTTCTCCTGATGTGCCAAAAGACAGGGCACAGGAGATTACAGCAACATTGAATTTCTTTGCCGATACCCCAGAAGGACAAAGAATATTCAATCAAATTGAAGAAAATAATGGAATGCGCGGACCGGTGGTGATTACGTCGACAGACAGCAAAGGTGATAGTGCCCAAAACAGAAATGAAGAAAAACATAGCGGCTATGATTATACCGACCATGTTTTGAACCTTGACTATAACTCCATTGCCCACATCGCTTACAAAACACAAGATTGGTTTGCACCGATGTCTGTTGATCGGGTCTTGTTTCATGAATTATGCCATGCGGGTGATCCAGCCGTAGTAGCGTTTGGGAGTTGGCAGGATGATAACCTTTCAAACGCTAGAAATGTTCAGAAAATTGTGGGCGCTATGCAGGAACAAGACAATCTTTCTCGTGATGAACAAGCCGTTATGGGGGTATTTATTGCTAAACTTCAGTGGGTTGAGCGTGAAATGCAAAGCCGTCATCTTGCTATAGAGGCTACTGCTATGAATGCGGCCAATGATTTTATGGAGATGTATTTTAATGAGCCAAGGCGTTCTGATTATCGCGCTCAATGGGTGGATCCGAACGATAATAAATTAGGTTTGCCGGTTCTACATTATCCTTTGATTTATGATAAGCCGCGCGCGACACAAGAAGAAGTGGATACGGCGCAAGGCAAAGAAAGTCATGTGCAGAAATTACAAAAAGAGAGCGAGCCAAATAATATTGGTCGTTAATTATTCTACCACGATACCATGCAGGCTATTTGGGAAGGCTTTATCAATTCTGACATTGATAATTTTATTCATATATTTTTCTGGCTCATTAGTATCAATATGAACAGGCTGAAGATAAGGACTGGAACCGGCAATTTGTCCGTCTTTTTTGCTTTGGCGGTCAAACATAATAGGCATGATCTTACCCACACTGTTTTGATTAAATTCTTTTCCGCATTCATTAATTAAAGCCTGTAAGCGTTGCAAACGGTCTTTCTTTTCTTCCAGTGATACCGTATCTTCATAGGTAGCTGCCGGAGTTCCCGGGCGTGGGCTGTAAATAAAGGAATAGGTTGAAGCATAGCGCACTTGCTCCACCGCGCGCATGGTGCCTAGGAATTCTTCTTCCGTTTCTCCCGGAAAACCGACAATAAAATCCGACGAAAAGGCCATGTCCGGTCGTGCGTCACGGAATTTGTCAATAATCTTCATGTAATGTTCCACCGTATGCTGGCGGTTCATTTCTTTCAAAATGCGGTCAGAGCCAGCTTGCAATGGTAGATGCAAAAACGGCATCAGCTTATCAATATCGCGATGGGCAGCAATGAGCTCATCGTCTACATCGCGCGGGTGAGAAGTAACGTAACGAATACGCTTCACCTCATCCATTTTGGCGATGTGCTCAATGAGGCGGCCAAGACTCCATTTGTCCAGCTCAAACCCACGTCCATGATAGGCATTGACGTTTTGCCCTAGTAGGTAGATTTCTTTGATGCCCTGATCAAGTAATTTTTTGATCTCGTTTTCCACGTCTTTAACCGAGCGGGAGAATTCTGCTCCGCGAGTATAGGGAACAACGCAATAGGTGCAAAATTTGTCACAGCCTTCTTGGATGGAAACAAAGGCAGAAGATTGTGTGGTCTTGCTGCCTTCAACAGATTTGATTTGCGGAAAGCTATCAAATTTTTCTTCTGCCGCAAAATCCAATTCCAGCCCATATTTGCTGTGTGCTTTTTGGGCGTTGGTAACCATTTGTGGCAGACGATGATAGGTTTGCGGGCCTACCACAATATCGACGATCGGCGCGCGTTTGATGATTTCCTGACCTTCAGCTTGTGCCACACAGCCAGCTACGGCAATGATGGTGTCTTTGTCATTCTTAGTACGTTTGTCTTTTATCTTTTTAATCCGTCCCAGATCAGAATACATTTTCTCCGCCGCCTTCTCACGAATATGGCAGGTGTTAAGGATAATCAGATCGGACTCCTCCATTTGATCGCTGTTTTCAAAGCCCTGATCGGCCAGCACGTCGCTCATCTTGCCCGAATCATAGACATTCATCTGGCAGCCATAGGTTTTGATGTGCAATTTTTTCTTATTCATCAACAAAGTCACTTACTTTTTTGGCGATGGTGGCAAATATCTCCGCCGTGGCATTTTCACCCACCGCCATTGGCTCTCCACCGTCTCCGGCAGCAGAAATATCAGGATTTATAGGGATTTGGCCAAGAAAATCAACCTTATTCTTGGCACAGAAGTTTTCCACATTGCCTTGGCCGAAGATATAATTCTTATTGTCGGCAGCGTCAACAAAATAGGCCATGTTTTCCACCAACCCGATAATCGGCGCATTGATCTTTTGTAACATAGAATGGGCTTTTTGTACGTCCAGCAAGGCCACATCTTGCGGAGTGCTGACCAGCAATGTGCCGTCTACGTTAAAGTTCTGGGCGATACTAAGGTGAATATCCCCCGTGCCCGGTGGCAGATCGACAATCAAAAAATCCAGTTCGTCCTTGTCTTCGCCCTGCCAGTGGGTCATTCCCATGAGTTGGTACAGAGCCTTAACGGCCATGCTGCCCCGCCAGACGGTGGCTTCCGTCTCATTGATAAGCAAAGACATCGACATACATTTGACGCCATAACTCACCGGTGGTACCATCTTATCGTCCACCACCACGGGTTTTTCTTTCAAATTCATCATCCTGCCGACAGAAGGACCATAAATATCTGTATCTACCAAGCCGGTTGAATAACCTTGTTTGGCCAGAGTAATGGCGAGGTTTACCGCAACAGTTGATTTGCCGACGCCACCTTTGCCCGCCGCAACGCAGATCACATGCTTTACCCCTTGCAGCTTCTTAGGAGTAGGGGCTGGTTTACGTGCAGCAGGGGATGAAGCGGTGCTGGAGGTAATTACATACTGTACCTGTCCCACTCCGTCGAGTGTTTGTAATTCTTCAATACATTTTTGAGCCAAAGATTCGCCTATGGATTTTTCCTGATCGCCAATATCTAACACCAGGCTTACATCATTATTATTCGCATTTTCTTTTAGGCTGATGGAGGTAACGATGTGAGCATCGACAATACCGCTCTTACTGCCACTTGCTGGGTTGGTCAGTTTAATATCGTTGAGCCGCTGGCGAATAATTTTATCAGTTATTTTCGACATATCATTGAAATCAGGTTTACTATTGCCTATATAATATTGTGCATGAGTCAATAATAGTAAATCTAACGATAGTAAAGAGGAAAACATGCCTTGGGGAAATAATGGACAAGGGGGCGGCGGACAAGGCCCTTGGGGAAATGGTAATCGTGGAGGGGGCAACGACAATACCCCTACACCACCGGATTTTGATAAATTCTTTAAAAAAGGCAAAGACCAGTTTGGCAGTTTCTTTGGCGGAGGTAAAAAACCTCTGCTATTTATCGGATTTGTTGTGTTGATGCTGTGGATGTCTACGGGGTTTTATACGGTGGATACCGGTGAACAGGGCGTGGTTCTGCGCTTTGGGAAGTATAATCACTGGACAGGGCCCGGGCTGCATTATCGTTTGCCTATGCCCATTGACCAGATTATAAAAGTGCCGGTGGAACGCAATAATCGTATTGAGATAGGTGTGCGTACCGGTGGTGGTAATAAGAAAATTCGTGTGCCAGAAGAAAGCCTGATGTTGACTGGAGATGAAAACATTACGGACGTACAGTTTGAGATTCAGTGGAAAATCAGTTCTGCAAAAGATTTTCTGTTTAATTTGCGTGATCCTGCCGGTACGGTTAAAGCCGTGGCAGAAAGTGCTATGCGTGAGGTGGTTGGTCAGACCCCAGCGGAAAAAGCGCTTTCTGAAGGGAAGTCGGACATTGAACAAAAAGTCAACACCATCATGCAGACCATGTTGGATGAATATGGCGCCGGGATTTATATTTCGCGGGTGAAACTAGGGGATGTTCAGATGCCAGAGAGGGTAAGTGCAGCTTATAAAGATGTACAGAATGCTAAGCTGGATTATGAAACTGCGATCAATCAGGCTGAGGCATATCGTAACGATATTCTACCAAGGGCACGGGGGGAAGCAGAGCAGCTAATTCAGAACGCGGAGGGGTATAAAGCTCAGATTGTTGCCGCCGCAGAAGGTAATGCTGCAAGATTTCTTTCAGTATATGGCCAGTATAAAAACGCAAAAGACGTAACCAAAGAGCGGATGTATCTGGAAACAATGGAAGGGGTTTTACAGGGAGTAGATAAAATTCTACTTGATCAGCCTAACGGTAACGGAGTGGTTCCTTACCTTCCTTTAAACGAATTGAAGAAGAAGTAGGGAGACAGACAATGAACAAGATTCTTATTTTAGTTGCCGTAATAGCGATCCTTGCTTTTAACTCTCTTTATGTGATTGTTGAAACGCAACAAGCGTTGGTACTGCAATTTGGTAATCCAATCAAAGTGGAAACAGAAGCCGGTTTAAACTGGAAGAAGCCTTTTATACAGAATGTGATTAAATTTGATAAACGTGTGTTGGAGCTTAATGTTGATCCAGAAGAATTTATTGCGTCTGATTTGAAGAAGATTGATATTGATGCGTTTGCTAAATATCGGATCATTGATCCGCTTAAATTCCATCAACGTGTGCGGGATGAGAACGGTATACGTGGGGCGGTGGGGCCAATTTTAAAGTCCCGTTTGCGTGAGGTCATTGGTACGGTGCCGTTAAACACATTGCTGACCGACAAACGTTCGGAAGTGATGGATGTGGCGCGTAAGAGTACCAATAAGGAAGTTGAAGATTTTGGCATTGAGATGGTAGATGTGCGGATTATGCGCGCGGATTTACCGGAAGACAATACCGAATTTGTCTATAAGCAGATGCGTACCAACAGAGAGCGGGAAGCCAAGGAATATCGTGCTCTTGGTGCAGAAGAGGCACAACGCATCACCGCAAAAGCCGAAAAGGATAGAACCATTTTGTTAGCAAATGCGAAGAAAAAGGCTCAAGTAATTCGTGGTGAAGGGGATGGGGAAGCTACCAGAATCACCGCGGAAGCATTTGGTATAGATAAAGAATTTTATACGTTCTACCGCTCCATGGAAGCCTATTCCAATACCCTAAAAAAGGGAGATACATCGATGGTGCTTTCACCGGACAGTCAGTTTTTGCGTTATTTTAGTAATTCTGATGGCGCGGATAGATAACCACATTATAACGGAGGTATGATATGAGATACGTAACCTGTTTATTGCTTTTATTGGTTTTAATCCCCAATATGGCGTTGGCAAAAATGCCGGTGGAAGGTTTTGCGGATCTTGCAGAGAAGTTGTCGCCAGCAGTGGTTAATATTTCAACAAGCAAGACGATCAAAGGTAATGTGTTGGGTGGAGGGATGTTGTTTCATAATCTACCAGAAGGCCACCCGTTTGAAAAATTTAACAAATTCTTTGAAGAATTTGGTGGTGGCGAATCGAATAAAGAGCAAAAGGCTACCTCTCTTGGCTCAGGTTTTATTATTGATCCGGAAGGCTATATCGCCACGAACAATCATGTGATTGATGGGGCGGAAGAAATAGAGGTTAATTTTGGTAATGACGATACCAAATACAAGGCTACGGTCATTGGTGCGGATAAGAAAACCGACTTGGCGTTGCTAAAAATTGAGCGTGATGAGCCTTTCCCATTTGTAACATTGGGAGATTCAAGTAAGTCACGTGTTGGGGATTGGATCGTGGTCATCGGCAACCCATTTGGTCTGGGTGGTTCGGTCAGTGCAGGGATTATTTCTGCGCGTGGCCGTGATATCAATGCTGGCCCTTTTGACGATTTTATTCAGACCGATGCAGCGATTAACCGTGGAAATTCTGGTGGCCCAATGTTTAATATGGACGGTGAAGTCATCGGTATTAATACCGCTATTTTTTCTCCAGGCGGAGTAGGTAATGTGGGGATTGGCTTTGCGGTGCCAACATCGTTGGCTAAGCCTATTTTTGATCAGCTAAGAGAAACCGGCAGCATCAAACGTGGCTGGCTGGGTGTGAAGATTCAACATGTGACAGACGAGATTGCCGAAAGCCTTGGCTTGGACAGGGCACGTGGTGCGTTGGTTGCTGAGGTGATGGACGATAGTCCGGCCAAAGAGGCGGGCATTGAAGTAGGCGACATTATTATTTCGTTTGATGGCAAAGAGGTTAATCAGATGAAACGGCTGCCACGTATTGTTGCGGAAACAAAAGTTGGTAAAAATGTTGATGTGATTGTGTTGCGCGATGGCGAAGAAAGAAATCTCAAGGTTGAAGTGGCACGACTTTCAGAAGATCAGGCAGAAGATGAACCTGAAATTACCATCAATAAATCGGATGCGGAAGAAGCAAAAGAAGAATTGGGCATGAAATTACTCGCCATTGATGAAAAAGTACGTGCGTCGTACAATCTTGATGATGAGGTTAACGGACTTTTGGTGGTAGACATTACATCAGATAGTTATGCTCTTGAACGTGGCATTCGTAAAGGTGACATTATTATTGAAGCAAATCAGAAAAAACTAACCTCTTTGGATGTCTTGCACGATGTGGTAGAAAAAGCCAAAGACAAAAAGCGTAAAGCGGTTCTTCTGCTCGTATCGCGTAACAAAGAAACTTTGTTTGTTGCGGTTCCGGTAGAAGACTAGTCGTGTTACATCATCGTAAGACTATGGCTGACACTTGCCGGCCATAGTCTGCTTCGCCTCGCTGAGTGGCTCGGCGATAACTGTAGAACATATCTTCGTTGGACAAAGTGTCGTACGCAACATGTTCAACAGCGCCAATGTCGCACGCCTTAAGGCGTGCATGAACATACCCAGTAAGGTTAAATTGGTAATGGTCAGTATTTTCTGAAGGGACAAAAAATATCCGATTCTGTGGGTCATGTTGTACGAAGCGTTGATAAAATTCTTCTCCAACTTCGTAACTTTCCTGACTAATGGCTGGGCCTATGGCTGCAGCAATGGTAGAGGCATCCGCACCAAGTTCTATCATCGCTCTGATGGTATTTTCAAGGATACCAGACATTGCCCCTTTCCAACCGGCATGCGCCGCTCCTATGATGTTTGCTGTTGGGTCATAAAACAATACCGGCACACAATCGGCTGTGAGGATGCCAAGAGCGATATCAGGATGATTGGTGACCATGGCGTCGGCCTCTACCCTTTGTGTATGTTCGTCCACCACTATTACTATGTTGCTGTGAATTTGGTATAAGGTAAGAAGTTTTTGAGCGTCAAGTTTATCGCAGACGACCTGACGGTTTTTTTCGACCGCATCAGTGTCATCATGTGACCCAATGCCCAAATTAAGTGAGTGGTAAATATCTGTACTGAATCCGCCCTGTCGGGTGAAAAATCCATGACGTATTTTGTCATATTGTTTCAGTGTGTCGCAAATTAGCATGGTCGGTGTCCAAAGGGATAAGGGGTTGGTAAATCTGGATGCGTGATGGCCATGGTCTTAAACAGACTCCCCATTTGTTCAGGAGAGGTCAGGCGTTCAACATCCTGAGATATTTTTTCTGCTTGCAAGGGTGATGCATTTTTCTTTAGCATCTGAGCACGCAGATGAATGCCCATTTGGTCAAGGAAATCCCCTTGTGTCAGGCCGATATAGGCGGTGGCTCCAGCAGATAAGGCTGTGTTTGCCAGACGTTTAAAATTAACATGAGTGGTTAAATCCGCACTTCCTGGCTCCATAAGCGGGTCATGAAAAGCATGGTCTTTCACGGCTTGAAAACTGTTGGTAAACAGGTTGTCGTAATAGCCATAATCAATGGTGATTCCTGCTCCGCGATGTTCTCGAATATGCTGGCTCAATTGATAGACAATATCATGCGCTTCAGGGCAAAATTCATACACACAATCGGTGGGGAGTTCTTGCCAGTCTTTAGGGGCAAAGGCACATTGCGGAGTGGGGGATTGTGTGAGGCCAAATGTAAGGTTATCATCTTGATCGACGGTTATCATTCGTTCGCGCCAGCCTTGGTCGGTTCGAACAAATTGATGGGTGGGCAAAGCATCAAAGAATTCATTTGCTACAAGTAAAAGCGGTTTTTTGGGCAGGGTAGAAACATCATTGTGCCAGTGGGTCTTAATATCGTAAGGCGCAATGGCAGTTTTCTGTAATGCTTTAAGCTCATCATTGCACTCAATAATATGGATTTTTATGTTGGAATGGAATTTAGGGATTTTTGCCGTAGCACGTAATATGTCGCTTATCAATGTGCCTCGTCCGGCACCAAGCTCAACGAGAATACAGTCTTTTGGTTCACCCATCTCTGAGAATTGTGTCGCCAACCACATACCAATTAACTCGCCAAAAATCTGGCTTATTTCCGGTGCGGTAATAAAATCCCCGCTCTTTCCAAGTGGATCATGTTTGCGGTAATAACCATATTCATCGTGGGTCAGCACCATTTTCATATATTGGGCGATGGAAAGATAGCCATGATGGTGGATATAGGTTTTAATTTCGCTATCTAACGACATTCTTTTTGCTTATAGAGATAAGGTAAATACCAATTAACAACATAGGCAGGCATAATATCTGCCCCATAGTGAAGAATTCCATTATGTAGCCAATTTGTATATCAGGCTCACGGAAAAATTCAACAAAAGAGCGGAAGAGGGCATAGCCACATAGGAAAATCCCTGAGAGTATTCCTGCTCTGGTTTGAGCTTTGGTGCGATAGGCGGCATAGGCAAGAATGAAAAACAGTGCTGCGCCCTCCAAGGCTGATTCGTAGAGTTGGCTGGGGTGGCGCGGGTAAGTCTCGCCAGGGAAAATCACTGCCCAAGGCAGGTCTTCCGATGCAAAGCGTCCCCACAGCTCGGCGTTAATAAAATTGGCAAGCCGACCAAAGAATAAACCGATAGGAGCCGCACAGGCGACAAGATCGGTGACGCGTAAGAAATTCAGCTTGTGTTTTTTGCACATCAAATAAAGAGAAGTAATAGCACCAATTATTCCGCCGTGAAACGACATCCCGCCATGCCAGATTTTGACGATGTCAATTGGGTTGGTCAGATAATAGCTGAAATTATAGAACAGAACATAGCCAATTCTGCCGCCGAGCAATACTCCAAGGACTGCCCAAACAATAAAATCATCGTAGGCTTTCTGATTAAAAGCCTTTGGTTCAAGGCGGTCAAGTTTTGCGATATATAGCCATCCAAGCAGAATGCCCGCAACGTAGCTTAATGCATACCAGCGAATGGCAAGGGGACCAATTTCAAAAATAATAGGGTCAATATCAGGAAATGCGATGGCCAAATTCTACCTATATTTGTCGTGCTTAAGAAGATATTCATTTACAAATTCAGATATTCCGCCTTCGATGGTGGTCATTTCCTTCACATACCCCCTGCTGCGTAATTTTGTAAGGTTGGCCTGTAGATTGTCTTGGTATTTGCTGGCAATTTCTGGCGGCATGTCTTTATATTCAATGTTGGCTTTTTCATGGCCAATGGTTTTGAACAGGCAGCCGATAAGATCATTAAAACTACGTGCCTGCCCGCTGCCTACATTAAAAATACCGTTTACGTCGTGATGTTCGAGTAGCCAAATCATCACGTCACAGCAATCTTTTACATAGACAAAATCACGCATCTGTTCCCCATCACCATATTCCGGATTGGTGGAACGGAACAGTTGTACTTTAAGATTCTCCTTTGCTCGTGGAAAAGATTGACATATCAAGCTTTGTTGATCCTCTTTGTGGTATTCATTCGGACCATACACGCTAAAGAGTTTAAGACCAACCCACTGCGGTGGCGTCGCCTTGCCTGAATGGCTGTCTCGAGCCACACGCATGTCAAACAAATGTTTGCTCCAGGCATGGGCAGTAAGAGGGTTCAGTGTACGCAGATAAGACGGTGAATCATTGTCCTCAAAACCCTGAGCACCATTACCATAGGTGGTGGCGGATGAAGTATAAATAAAACGAATATTGTTGCGGGTGCACCATTTCCACAAATTGACTGAGTAATTAAAGTTATTTTGTAAAAGGCTATCCACGTCGGTTTCACGGGTGGAGGAGATATCTCCCAGATGGTAGACCACCTCAATTTCTTCTTTATGTTTTATTAGATAGGTAAACAAAGCCTCTGGTGCCACAAGATCAATAAAGTCGTGCTTGCGTAGATTTTGCCATTTTTCGTTATGGCCAAAATCATCGCATACCACAATGTCCGTAAAGCCTTTTTCCTGTAGAGAGATTACCAGATTTGATCCTATAAAGCCTGCGCCACCTGTAACAATAATCATACACTTTCCCCTAATGATGTAGTGTAGGGCGCAATAAATAGTCTTTTTTCTGTTATATCACGCCTATTTCAGATATATAATCGTAACCATCATTCTATAGTATTTTAAGGTGGGATACAACTATGCAATCACAAAAGAACCCTTTTTCAGGCACGTATTTGTTCGAAGATATGTCAAAAATGGCCAGTGGAGCCATGAGCAGTATTTTTGATGGAAAAAAAGAATTTGAAAAGATTTTCCGTCAGAATATTGAACATTTACTAAGCTTCTATAACCTTGTCACACGTGAAGATCATGAAGCCATAAAAGAAATGGCTATCGAAGCACGCCATCAACAACAAAAGCTTGAATTGCGTATTAAAGAGTTGGAAGCCAAAATAGAGGCTATGTCCAAATCCGCTTCTGCTACATCTGCGCAGGCGCAAAAACAACCCTCTGTTGCGGCGGCTGGATCTTCGATGCCAAAGCCAGCGGCAAAGAAAGCAGTAGCAAAAAAGACAGCTGCGAAGAAGCCTGCGGTGAAGAAAACAGTGGCTAAAAAAACGAGTGCGGCTACTGCTAACGCAGCACAAAAAACAACAGTAAAGACGGCAGCAAAGAAAACGTCTGCTAAAAAGCCAGCGGCAAAAAAAGCAGTGGCAAAAAAAGCAGCAGTGAAGAGGCCTACAGTAAAAAAATCAGCTGTGGCTAAAAAAACAAATAAATAATGCTTTCCGATAGTAAAATATTACTGGTTGGTTGTGGCAAAATGGGGAGTGCTTTGCTCTCAGGATGGCTTTCTTGTGGCTTAAAAGAAGAGAGTATTATCATTGTTTCTCCGATTGCCTGTTCAGAGTTCGAAGTTTTGGTTGCGCCAGATGTCTCTAGGGTTCCAGAAGATTTTAAACCCGACATTATTGTTTTTGCCGTAAAGCCAGACTTGATGGAAGAAGTCTGTGGAGAGTATAAAAAATACGCCGATACGGGCAGTGTTTTTGTTTCGGTTGCTGCAGGCAAGGACATTACATTTTTGGAAAATAACTTAGGAAACAATACGCCAATAGTGCGCGTGATGCCAAACTTACCTGCAATGGTTTCTCGAGGGATAAGTGTTGGTTATGCCAACAATCATGTGGATGATATCAGTCGACAAACGGTTGAAAAATTATTTAAAGCGGTGGGCAGTTTTTATTGGTTGGATGATGAAGGCATGATGGATGCGGTTACCGCTATTTCAGGCAGTGGCCCAGCCTATTTATTTTATTTTATTGAGGCACTTGAGCAGGCGGCAATAAAGGTTGGACTGCCGGAAGATTTGGCAAGAAATCTTGCTTATGACACAGTTATAGGTAGTGCGGATATGGTGCATAAGCTTGGGGTCCCTGCTTCAGAGTTAAGAAAAAATGTGACAAGCAAGGGCGGAACAACACAGGCGGCTTTGGATGTGTTGATGGGTGAGCAGGGGTTAGAGAGGTTGTTGTGCGATGCAGCAAAAGCAGCCAGAGATCGTTCAACAGAATTAAAATAAATAAAAACATTTCAACCAAAGAGTGTTTGTGCGTTGCACAAAAGACTTGACATGCATCTGATTTGGCGTTATAAGGCCGTTGATTATGTTTTTTTATGAGTATTGTAAGAGAGGTTTATATAATGCAGAATAATCCATTTTCAGATGCGTTTAAGACGCTAGAATCGTTTGGTAAACAGAATAATTCAATTAACTTTAATGAAATTATTTCTGCCAGTCAGCAAAACATTGAAACCATGCAAAGAGCTAGCCAGCTTATTGTTGATAGCATGCAGTCGATTGCAAAAATTCAATCAGACATCATTCAAAACAGCACACAAGAAGCGGTTTCTATCTTTAACGACATTGCGTCTTCTAAAGACCCACGCGAAAGTGCTTCCAAACAAGCAGATTATGCAAAAAGTGCGTTTGAAAAAGCAGCAAAAGACATTCAGCAAATTGCTGATATTGCACAAAAAGCTAACGGCAAAGCTGTGGATTTGTTGAGCAAACAAGTGTCACAAAACATTACTCAATTGAGCAGTGTTGCTGGTGCGAATCAAGCCAATAACAATAAAGCCGCAAACAAAGCTGCGTAAGTACGCTTGTATGCAACTGATTTAAGTAAAAGCCGTCTGTGCATGTCATGGGCGGTTTTTTACTGTGGTGTGATCGTATTGATTTGAATCCATTGACAGGAAGATGCTATGTTTATTTCAGCAGGACATTGTGAAAATTCCGGACAATCTTGTGTCGGATTGATTTCTTTTTTAAGAATCTTGCCGGTGATGGTGACGGTTTGACCAATCAGAGTGTTAAGTTGGGTATGTTGCTGTTCAATGGTTTCTTTAGAAACTTCTTTGTCTCGATAGGATGAAAGAATATACGGGCGCACATCGTTGTCTAACACATAATACTCACTGCCACCGGCACAAAAACTTTGTCCTGATTTAGTCCATGGCATTTTCACGACAGTGCCATGAAAAATCTCTTCTGCGGATGCATGGTTAACCCAGATGTAGCAAATTAATAATGTTAGGATAAAACATGATTTTTTATATATCATAAATCTCTCCGTTTTATAAAGGCAATGTAATAATAACCCTTAATCCACCCATGGTAGCTTCGTCGAGGGTAATTTCTCCACCATGACGGTGGACAATATCACGTGCGATAGAAAGGCCAAGGCCGATACCGCCAGTTTCTGTGTTACGGGATTTCTCGAGTCGGTAGAATGGCT
Organism: Alphaproteobacteria bacterium; assembly: GCA_030429625.1. Classification (GTDB taxonomy): domain Bacteria; phylum Pseudomonadota; class Alphaproteobacteria; order Rickettsiales; family UBA8987; genus JAUIFA01. The sequence goes on from JAUIFA010000002.1 coordinate 107,383, forward strand.
GGAAGACCTTTTTACGCTCCTCTTCAGCAATCCCAGGTCCATTATCGTCAATAAAAATATATATCAGTTTTTCATTGTCGTATCGGTAAGCGCTGATGCACACAAAACTACTATATCGCAGCCCATTGCTAATAAGATTGTTAATGGCGCGTTTAAAAGCATGAGGCTTGATATGAACAGAGATGTCCTCTGCAATGTTGGCCTCTACCCGTCCTTGATCCTTACTATATTTGCGTAATATGTCGCCAATAAAGTCCTTTAATATTATATTCTGGGTTGGCTCTTTGGACTCTCCACGGACAAAATCTAGATAGCCTTCAAGCATGTGTTCCATCTCCACCACATCAGCCTGCATCTCTATTGTGGCAGGGTTTTCCTGATCCATCATAGCAAGTTGAAGCTTCATGCGGGTTAGGGGGGTGCGTAGATCGTGTGAAACACCGGCAAGCATTTGAGTACGTCGGGTAAGTAAGCGTTTTATGCGTTCTTTCATTTCGATGAACGCAATGGAGGCAAGGCGAACTTCTTTTGCGCCAGAGGGTTTGAAGGTCGGGGTGTCTTGTCCTTTACCAAATTTTTCTGCGGCTTCGGTCAGGTTGATGATGGAGCGGATTTGCCCACGCAGGAACAAGATAGCTACAATCATAAGTAAGACAGCGCTTCCGGTCATCCAAAGAATAAAAATATAAGTGGTAGGGTTGGCCAGTCGTTTTTGAGAAGTTGAGATAGTCAGAACGTCCTTGCCCATTTGGATATAGACAAGAATTTCCTTAATGTTTTGATCATAATCGACCACAAATTCTTTTTTAATATGTTTGGCCAGCTCGATGATAAGCAGGGCATATTCATCTTCTTCAACCATTTTAATCTGCGGGAGTTGTTTGTTTTCTTCATACTCAATGGCCAGATTCATGTGGCTCATGACGTTTAAAAGAAAGTCATTGCGTGCGTCTTTAGAGGACTCTTCCAAAAGGTTGACCACCATGGAAATTTCACCCACCAGAGAAGCGGTCATGTTGCGGGACATGCTGCTCCAATGGCGGTCATAAAAAATATACACCGCCACCAGTTGTACCAGCACAGTGGGCAAAATAATAATCAATAAAAATCGGGCATAAAGTGAACGGGGAAATATTTTCTTTAAAAGCTTCATAATGTTAATAATTATTCTAGACCTTTGGCCGACAAATGATTATAATCCAAACCCCTCATCTGTTATGTTGGAGGGAATTTTTGTAATTTAAGCTGTAAAGCAAAGAACTGATAAAGTCCAGTGGTAAAGAAAATGAGCGATAAGGATAAAATAATTATATTTGATACAACCTTGCGTGACGGTGAACAATCTCCCGGCGCAACCATGAATATTGAGGAAAAGGTTCTTATCGCGGAAGTGCTGGACAATATGGGTGTGGACGTGATTGAAGCGGGCTTTGCAGCGGCTTCAGAAGGTGATTTGCAAGCCATACAAGCCGTAGCAAAACAGGTGAAAAAAGCGTCTGTTTGTTCGTTGGCGCGGGCGATTCATAGCGACATTGATGCGGCGGCTGAGGCGGTGAAGGGTGCGGTCAATCCTAGAATACACACTTTCTTGGCAACGTCTCCGCTTCATATGGAACATAAATTACGTATGAGTCCGGATGAAGTCATTGCGGCGATAAGAGACAGCGTTTCTTATGCCAAGAAATTTGTTGATGATGTGGATTGGTCGCCGGAAGATGCAACACGCTCGGAACATGACTTTTTATGCAAAGCGATTGAAACGGCCATCGATGCGGGTGCTACCACGATTAACATTCCCGACACGGTGGGATATACCACCCCGCATGAGTTTTACGATTTATTCACAATGATTAAAAACAATGTTTCTAACATCGATAAAGCCGTGCTTTCAGTGCATTGTCATAATGATTTGGGCTTGGCAGTAGCCAATTCGTTAGCGGCGGTGGAGGCGGGTGCGCGTCAGGTAGAATGCACCATCAACGGGATTGGAGAGCGTGCGGGTAACGCGTCTTTGGAAGAACTTGTGATGACGATTAAAACCCGTAATGACATCATGCCCTACCATGTTGATATTGATACGAAGCAGATTATGCGTGCCTCACGTTTGGTGTCCAACGTGACAGGTTTGATGGTACAGAACAACAAGGCTATTGTGGGGGCTAACGCGTTTTCTCATGAATCAGGCATTCATCAGGCAGGGATGTTAAAAAATCGTGATACCTACGAAATTATGACGCCCGAATCGGTAGGTTGGGTAAAAACAAACCTTATCCTTGGTAAGCATTCCGGCCGAGCGGCGTTTAAAGACCGTTTGAAAGAATTGGGTTTTGATCTGGGGGATAACGCGCTGGAAATTGCTTTTGCACGATTCAAGGCCTTGGCCGATAAAAAGAAGAAAATCTATGATGATGATTTGATTTCTTTGGTGGGTGATGGCGCAGATCAGAGCAATGCGCGGGTAAAATTTGTGTCCATGGAAGTGGCATGTGGCTCTGAAGTTAAAAACACAGCCAAGGTTACTTTAGAGGTTGATGGGAAGCAAATATCAAAAACCTGTTCAGGTGATGGGCCTGTGGATGCTACGTTTAAAGCGATTCGTAAAATTGTACCTCACGAGGTGAAGCTTGATTTGTATCAGGTGGGTGCGGTCACACAAGGCATTGACGCGCAGGCGGAAGTGACTGTGAGATTGAGAACCCCAAAGAATGTCATCATTAATGGTACGGGAGCAGATGTGGATACGATGGTGGCTTCCGCATTAGCGTATGTAAATGCGATAAATAAATTGCAAAACTACGAAGAAAAAATTATACCTCAATGTGCGGTAATATAGACGTAGATAATTTTACCAGTTAGAGGGGCTTTATATGTTTGGTAAATGGTTTGATTTTTTTTCAACGGACATGGCGATTGACCTTGGGACAGCCAACACCTTAGTGTATGTTAAGGGGAAGGGGGTTGTGCTCAATGAACCGTCGGTTGTGGCGTTAAAAGAAGAAAATGGTAAAATGAAACCCCGTGCCTTTGGTCACGAAGCCAAGCTGATGCTTGGACGTACGCCCAGCGGTATCATTGCTACGCGTCCTCTTAAGGATGGAGTCATTGCGGATTTTAATGGTGCGGAAGAGATGATTAAGCACTTTATTGAAACCGTGCATAAAGGTAAATTACTGCGTAACCCATTGATTATGATTTGTGTGCCTTCAGGCTCTACTCAGGTGGAAAAACGTGCGATTCAGGACGCGGCTCGCGAGGCGGGTGCCAGAGAAGTTTTCCTTATTGAAGAACCGATGGCCGCTGCCATCGGAGCAGGATTGCCAGTGACCGAGCCGACAGGATCCATGATTGTGGACATTGGTGGGGGAACTACAGAAATTGGTGTGATTTCACTGGGCGGTATTGTCTATGCGGATTCTACCAGAGTGGGCGGTGATGCGATGGATCAGGCCATTATTTCCTACATTCGGCGCTATCATAACCTGCTGATTGGGGAATCTACGGCTGAAAATATTAAAAAAGAAATTGGTTCTGCGTTGATTCCTGAAAAGGGTGATGGGGATGAGATGAACATCAAGGGTCGTGATTTGATCAACGGAGTTCCAAAAGAAATTACGCTCAATACCCGTCAGATTGCTGAGAGCTTACAGGAATCTGTACAGCAGATTGTCGATGCGGTCAAAGATGCGCTAGAAAAAACTCCACCCGAACTCTCTTCGGACATTGTTGACAAAGGCATCGTGATGACGGGTGGCGGTGCGCTGCTTAAAGATCTTGGAGAGGTGATTAAAAAAGCAACGGGTCTTCCTGTATATACGGCAGACGATCCGCTGAATTGTGTAGCCACAGGCACAGGTCGTGTGCTTGAGGACATACGTAAATTTGAACATGTCTGGTTTAAGCAGGAATAGTTCTAACCTGTTGATGACGATTGATAAATATGTTATAATCGGATTGTGAGCAGGTGCAGAGGGACGTTATGTCGTTAAGAAATAGTCATAGATCATCTATCAAGCAGGCGGTTCTTCCGCTGTGGGATTTTATTTCCCAACTGTCACTGGTGATTTTTATTGTCTTGAGCCTTGTTATTATTGTCATCACGGAAGTGGACAATAATATGACGAAGAAGCTGCGCACGTATATGGTAGATCTTTCTGCTCCGGCACTTTCATTTGCCGCAAAACCAATTGAGACATTACGCAATATCAAACAAAACGCAGGTTATTATTTTTCGGTCTATGATGAGAATAAGCTGTTGCGTCAACGCAATGAATATCTGGAAAATATGCATTTGGTGATGGTGGAGCTGAAAACAGAAAATAAAAGATTGCGTGAGATGGTGAATTATCTTCCTACCCAAAGAAAGTCATATAAGACTGCTCGTATAGTCAGTGACAATCGCGGCATTTATACAAAATCAGCGATTATTTCTTCTGGGGCAAAGGATGGCCTGAAGGATGGACATATTGTGACCAACAAACAAGGCCTTGTGGGTCGGATATACGATGTTGGGCAGAACAGTGCACGGTTGTTGTACATCAACGATATGAATTCGCGGGTGCCAGTAACCATTGGTCAGGCAAAATCAAAAGCCATATTGACAGGAAACAGTCAGTCAGAGCTTGTCCTAAAATTTGCGTCTAAAGATGCGGGTATTTCTGTTGGAGACAGAGTTGTGACTTCCGGTGATGGACAATATTTCCCCATTGGTCTGCCGGTCGGGGTGGTCAAAGAGGTAAGCAATGAGACCATTTTAGTGGCACCATATATGGACAGAAACCGGTTGGATTATGTGACGGTTATTTCTTTAGATAATGCCGTAGAATGATGATTTTATATCATAGAAAATCCAGTTTTCTTAGAAGCCTTATCCCCGCATTTATTGCTTATTTACTAGTATTTCTGGGAGGAATTAATTTTCAGCTACATGCCATACATATGATCATGCCATTGTTCGCGGTCATTACGGTATTTTATTGGCAGGTCTATAAACCTGAATATTTACAGAAGATTACTGTATTCTTCTTAGGAATTTTCCAAGACATTTTGTACAGTACAGTCTTGGGTAGCAGTTCATTACTCTTACTCTTATTGGTTTTTGGTATCAGAAAATACAGTGGCAACCTTCCTAACCAGCCGTTCTGGTTTTGCTGGGTGGTATTTGCGGCGGTATGTTCGGTCTATGTTTTTTGCCAATGGGGCTTATATTCCTTCTTATTTAAGCAAATTATTACCAATCCAGCCATATTATACCAGCTGGGGATTACAATCTTATTATACCCTTTATTTCATAAAATATTTTCTAATCTGTCAGTTAAAGTTGAATGAGTGTTATAATTCATAGTACAAAGTAACTATGTTACACGATACCATCATTGAACAGAAATTTACCCGTCGGTCGTTACTTGTTGGGGCGGGCAAAAGTTTCCTGTTAAGTGTGTTGGGCGCACGGTTGTATTATTTGCAGGTGGTAGATGCGGATGAATATAAAACCATGGCCGACGGCAATCGAATCAGAATTTATTCATCTTTACCAAAACGCGGCAGAATTCTTGATGTTAATGGGGAAGTTCTGGCAGAGGGTAGCGATAATTATCAGGTAATTTATGAACCTAATTCTGGTGTAGATGAGGCTCTTATTGCTAAAGAAGTGGCTAGAATATTAGAAAAAGATTTTAATGATGAACAAAAATTACTGGCCAAAATCAAAAAACATACATCGGATGAGCCTCTAATACTCGACGATTATCTGGATTGGGACAAAGTCGCAAAGATTGAAGTTAATGCCATAAAAATTCCAGGGGTGGGGGTGAGTTCAAACCATGTAAGACACTATCCTTATGCAAAAGAAACGGCACACATCACCGGCTACATAGGTAAGCCATCAAAGAATGATATTAATGACAACGGTGCGTTGTTTAATCATCCGGATTTTAGAGTTGGCAAGACGGGTATTGAGAAACAGGAAGAAGATATTTTAAGAGGCGTAGCAGGATTGCGTCATGTGGAGGTTGATGCACGAGGAAAAATAGTTCGCCAGCTTAAGGAAGATCCGCCCATTACGGGAGATGATGTCAGTTTGACCATTGATGTGGAGCTACAAAAATATGTGATGGAAAAATTATCAAATAAAGGAGGGTTGGTAACTGAAGGGGGATCAGCCATTGTGATGGACATTGCTACCGGTGCGATAAAGGCTATGGCTTCTGTGCCGTCTTATGATCCTAACCAATTTGTACGGGGCATTCAGCAGAAATATTGGGATGAGTTAATCAATGACCCTGATTCACCACTGTCGAATAAGGCCATTTCTTTGCATTATCCTCCTGGCTCTACCTTTAAGCTGGTGACGGCACTGGCGGCTTTAGAGGTGGGCATTATTACTCCTGAAACAACACATTATTGTAACGGCCATTACACTTTTGGTGGCCGTAAATTCCATTGCTGGAACCGCTATGGTCATGGCAATGTTGATATGATCAAGGCCATTGCCGTATCGTGCAATGTGTATTTTTTTACCATTGCCACAAAGGTAGGGGTAGAGAAGATGGCTTCCATGGCCAGAAGGTTAGGTCTTGGCTCTTTAACGGGTATTGAACTTCCTGGTGAAGTGGCGGGGCTTGTTCCAGATAAGGCATGGAAAAGACAAGCGTTAAACCAGCCGTGGTATGGTGGGGAAACGTTGAACAATGCGATTGGTCAGGGATTTTTGTTGGCCACCCCTATTCAGCTTGTCACAATGGCCGCCAGATTGGCGAATGGAAAACAGCTTTCTCCCTATATAATACAAGAAGGGGAAAGTGACTTTGATGACTTGGACATCAATCCTTATCATCTTCATTACATCCGGCAGGGGATGGACGATGTGGCAAACAGAAATTATGGTGGTTCGTATCACGCAAGAATAAAAGATTCAGGATTTGAAATGGCAGGGAAAACCGGTACGGCGCAAGTGCGCAGCTATCGTCGCTATCAGCATGTGCCTGCGGAAAGGGCGGCACGTTATCACGCTATTTTTGTTGGCTATGCGCCAATACAAAGACCGCGATACGCCGTGTCGGTGGTCATCGAACATGGGGGGTATGGTTCTGCGGTTGCCGCGCCCATTGCCCGAGATATATTGAAAAAAGTTCAGGGGTTGGAAGTCTGATGCGCAAAGAATATGCCCATAAAAGAGACGGTCTCATAATAAGTAAATTACTGGACATGCCGTGGTTTTTTATCACCACAATATGTGTGATTTCGTTTGTTGGTTTTATGGCATTATACTCTGCTGCTAAGGGCAATATTGACCCGTGGGCGCTGGCACAGATGCAAAAGTTTTTCGTAGGCTTTGTCTTGATGATTATGGTTGGGGTCACAAATATCCGTTTCTGGTTTAGTGTTTCTTATCTAGCCTATTTGGGAGGCATTGCTTTACTGCTTGCGGTAATGTTCTTTGGCGTTGAAGGAGGGCTGGGGGCACAAAGATGGTTAAAGATTGGTGGTTTTGCATTTCAACCTTCGGAAATTATGAAAATTGTGCTGGTGATGGCTCTGGCGCGCTATTTTCACAATGTACATCACACCAACATAAAAAGATTATGGGTGGTATTTGTCCCAATTTTGTTGATTGTCACCACAGCATTTTTGGTGTTTAAGCAACCTAATTTGGGCACGGCACTGATTATTATGATTGTGGGTGCTTCAGTGATGTTAATGGCTGGGGTGGGCTGGAAAAAATTTGCCGTGGCGGCATTGGTGGTGCTGGCATTTGTTCCCGTGGTGTGGGGGCATATGCATGATTATCAAAAGAAACGGGTGGAAATCTTCCTTAATCCTCAAAGTGATCCTCTGGGAGCAGGCTATAATATCATCCAATCAAAGATTGCTATTGGGTCGGGTGGTTTCTTTGGCAAAGGTTTTTTAAATGGTACGCAGAGCCAGCTGAGCTTTGTACCTGAAAAACAGACTGATTTTATCTTTTCAATCATTGCCGAGGAATTTGGTTTTGTTGGAAGTATGGCAGTGATTTTGGTCTATCTTATGCTCATTATTTCTGGTATGCATATTGCCATTAAAACAAAGTCTCTCTTCGCCAAATTAATGGCGTATGGGGTGGTGTCGATAATTTTTGTGCATGTGTTTGTCAATATCGGTATGGTATCGGGAATATTGCCGGTGGTAGGCGTTCCCCTGCCATTAATTTCTTATGGTGGTAGCAGCATCATCAGCGTGTTGGTAGGGTTTGGCTTTGTCATCAATGCTCATGTGTACCGTCAGGTGCAAATTCCACAAATCTAGTATCCTCTCTTGAAAAAATATTTTTTTCTCCTATATCAGCTTCATTACATAACCAATGAATGAGGAAATGCATGTCTAAAGAAGTTTTGAAATTTGATGCGGAGATAGAAAAGATCTTCCAACTGATGATTCATTCTATCTATGAGAATAAAGAAATTTTCCTGCGTGAATTGATCTCTAACGCTTCGGATGCGTGTGACAAATTGCGTTATCAAGCCGTTACTAAACCTGATATTTTGGGTAAAGACAAAGAGTTTAAGATTACTATTAAAGCGGACAAAGAGGCCAAAACCTTAACCATTACCGACAATGGTATTGGCATGAGCCGTGCAGATTTGATTAAAAATCTGGGTACAGTGGCACGTTCAGGTACGCAGCGTTTTGCTCAGCAAATTACAGGAGATGATGCTAAAGACAGTAATTTAATTGGTCAGTTTGGGGTCGGGTTTTACTCCTCTTTTATGGTGGCAGAAAAGGTAAAGGTAATTTCATGTGCGGCGGGTGGTAAAAAAGCCCATATTTGGGAATCTGCTGGCACAGGGAAATTTACCATTGATGAGGCCAAGGAGAAATATCCACGCGGTACGACGGTGATTTTGCATTTGCGCGATGAGGAGGCTGAATATCTTGATGAATATCGCCTGCGCCATGTCATTGAAACCTATTCCAACCATGTGGCCTTTACCATTGCGTTGATAAAAGAAGACGGCACAGAGGACATTGTCAATAAAGGTAAGGCCATTTGGGCACGCTCCAAGTCAGACATCAGTGAGGATGAATATAAAGAATTTTACCGCTCGGTTTCCTTTATGGGGCAGGATGAACCGTTTATGACTTTACACAACAAAGCTGAGGGGGTCATTGAATATACCAACCTTCTCTATATCCCTTCCAGCCAGCCGTTTGATCTTTTCCATCCTGATCGCAGTACGCGCGTGAAACTTTATGTGAAGCGAGTGTTTATTGCCGATGAAGGGATCGATTTGATTCCATCCTATCTGCGCTTTTTACGCGGGGTAGTGGATTCGGAAGATTTGCCGCTGAACATCAGCCGTGAAACGGTGCAGAACAATTTGGTGGTGCAGAAAATTAAAGCCTCAATCACCAATCGTGTAATTAAAGAGCTGAAAACCAAGATGACTAAAGATCTTGATGGGTATATGAAATTCTGGGAGAATTTTGGTTCGGTGGTGAAGGAAGGTCTGTGCGATGGGTACGAACCGCGCGACGAGATCATTGAAATTTGCCGTTTTAGGACGACCAAGTCCGGCGATAAAACCATCACCCTCAAAGAGTACAAAGACAACATGAAAGAAGGGCAAAATGCCATTTTCTTCATCACTGGGGACGATGTGGAATCTGCCATGGCCAGCCCACAGCTTGAAGGGTTTAAGAAGAAAGATTATGAAGTGGTGTTGCTGACGGACAGCGTGGATGAATTCTGGGTCAATGTGTTGCATGAATATCAAGGCATTGAGCTAAAATCCGTAACCCGCGCAGACAGCGAAGACAGTTTGGAAGAAAAAGATTCTGCCAAGGCACAAGATGAGGATGGTGAAAAGAAAGAAGACGTTAAATCGGTCAATATTGGTGAACATAATTCCGTTGAGTTGGTTTCGTTTATCAAAGACAATCTTGGTGATCGGGTTAAAGACGTACGCACGACCCACCGCCTAACCGACAGCCCGGTCTGTTTAGTGGCCGCAGAAGGGGCTATGGATATCCGCATGGAACGGTTTATGGTGGACAACAAACAAATGGCTCAGGCCAATGCTAAAGTGTTTGAGATCAATCCCGAACACCCCATCATTGTGAAGCTGGCCAATGAATTGGCGGAAAATAAGAACATCAAAACCTTGAGCGACACCATCCACCTGCTCTTTGCGCAGGCCAACATCATTGAAGGCGAACCGGTTAAAGACATTGCTGGTTTTAACAAGAGGATGAACGAGCTGATGCAGAAAGCCTTGGCGGCGTAAGGATTGAGACACCTATTCCGTCATTCTGTGAAGCGATAGCTTGCACAGAATCTATTTATAGTCTGTGTGGATCCTGTGGATTACCAATAGGTAATAGCACAGGATGACGATGAGATACTATCAGCCGGACATAAGCAGGCCAATGTGCTCATCGTAGGAAAACAGATAGAGTAGGGTACGCAGATTTTGCCCACGTGGTGAGGTAAGTTTGGGGTCGTTTTGCAGAATGTATTTCACATCGTCGCGAGCGGCCAAAAGCAATTCATTATGTTCGGGAAAACTGGCAAGGAAAAAATCAGGCATTCCACTTTGTTTGGTACCCAGAATTTCCCCACTGCCGCGCAGGAGTAAGTCTTCCTCGGCGATCCTGAAGCCGTCTTCAGTCTCTCGCATAATTTGCAGGCGACGTTTTCCTGTTTCACTCAGTGCGTGCCCATAGATTAGAATGCAGTTGGATTTTTTTGTGCCTCTACCAACCCGTCCACGCAATTGGTGCAGCTGCGACAGGCCAAATTGCTGTGCCTCTTCAATGATCATGATGGTGGCTTCGGGCACGTCTACTCCCACTTCGATAACGGTGGTGGCGACAAGAATATCCAGAGCGCCCTCTTTAAATTGTGCCATCACCTGTTCTTTTTCATCGCTTTTTAGCTTTCCGTGTACTAAACCAACTCGGTTAGGGAAAAGGCAATTTAGCTCCTTAAAGCGGGTTTCTACGGCGGCAAATTGGTTCTGTTGTTCCTCATCTTCTTCAATCAGCGGGCACACCCAATAGATACGATTGCCTTCAGAGATAGCGCGTTTTAGTCCGGAGGTGACATCGTCTATGCGTGATTTAGGAAGGATACGTGTGTCAATCGCTTGTCGTCCGGCTGGCTTTTCCTTGAGTAAGGAAACATCAATGTCGCCGTATAAAGTCAGGGTCAGTGTACGGGGGATAGGGGTGGCGGTCATGAGCAAAATATCGGTGCTGTCACCTTTGTTGGTCAGTTGCAGACGTTGTTTCACGCCAAAGCGGTGCTGCTCGTCAATGGCCACGAACCCCAAATTGGCAAAGGTGACATGTTCTTGAAACAGCGCATGGGTGCCCACCACAATGTGGGTGCTGCCCTGTTCTAACCCGTGTAAGATGGCTTCACGTGTTTTACCCTTCTCTTTACCGGTGAGTACAGTGAGGGTGACGCGGTCATTCAGCCCCGCTTGCTCCAGCATATTTTGTAAAGATGCGCCGTGCTGCCGCGCTAGAATTTCCGTCGGTGCCATCAGGGCACATTGCTTACCTGATTCTATGGCGCACAACATGGCTTGCAGAGCCACGACGGTTTTCCCTGCGCCCACATCGCCTTGCAACAAGCGTAACATACGGGAGGGTTCTTCCATATCATGATAGATGTCTTTTAACACCTGATTTTGTCCTTTGGTGAGCGTAAAGGGCAGGCCGTCAAGCATCCTCTGGCGCAATGTTCCCGCATTTTTTAGGCTGTATCCTTTTTGTTTCTTATTTCTTTGGCGGGAAATGGCGAGGGCAAGCTGGCTGGCGAGTAATTCGTCATATGCCAAACGCTGGCGGGTAGGAAGGGTCGGTTCCAGGTCTTTGCCAGAGGTAATTTTATGCACCCGCCGGATTGAATCTGCCCAGCTGTTCCAGTGGTTTTTAGCGCAGTAATTTTCTTCTATCCATTCTGGCAATTCTGGGATTTTATTGACGGCCAGTTGAACCGTTTTGATAATAGAGCGTTGTGAAATGCCGTAAGTGAGTGGGTAGACTGGCTCCATAATCAAAATATTTTTTATTTCGCTCAATGGCACCACCCTGTCGGGATGGGTCATGCTTAAAATGCCGTCATATTTTTCAACTTTGCCGCTGATAACACGCTTTTGTCCCACGGGGAGGATGTTTTTAATATAATCACCTTTGTGGTTAAAAAAGACCAGTGTGATGTATCCGGTTTCATTCTGGCATACGACTTTATAAGGCTGTCTGCTGCGTGGTTTGGGAGGAAAATGCTCTTTTACATCCACCACCGCACTAAGGATGGTTTTATTCTCAGCATAGGTCAGATCTGGCATGTTGGTACGATCAACAAAACCTACCGGTAGGTGGTAGATAAGATCTTTAATTAGATCGCTGCCAAACATACGAAGGTAATTTTTGTGGGCTTTGTCTCCCACTCCACTCAGGTTACGGATGTTGGTAAATAGAGGGTTTAACAGAGTTGGGCGCATTTTTGCCCCATTGTGGTTAGTTCTTTAATTCAATAAATTGATTGGTATCATCACCAACAATTTTTATTCTTTCTACGCAGGATTCTATGAGTTCAATCACATCTTCATTATCATTTATGGGGGTATATACCACACTCACGGTGGATTTAACGTTTTTATTGCCACCAAAAAATAAAGGCTGGGTAGAAATTTGATTGCGCAGGCGATTAAGAGGAATGCGCGAGGAGTCATCGTCCGCTTCAAGTAAGACGACGGCAAATATTGCTTCACCAAAATAGCCCAGAATGTCGGCACGGCGGAAGGAGGTTTTGCACCGAGCAACTACCTCATAATTTAATCCGTCTATGGTTTCTTTGCCAAATAATCCTAGGATGCCATCATATTTATCAACACTGATGATAGCTAGCGTAGCTTGTAAACCGTGACGCTGAATATAGTCACTCACAATTTGTGCCTTTTTACAGAAAAATTCTTTGGTAGAAACACCAAGATTCTTATCCAATGTTTCGTATTCATTGATAACATTGAGTGCTTTTAAGAGTTCATTGCTGGCTTGAGCGTCGTTGCGCAGAACCATTCTGTATCGGGTATGATTGTCAATGCTGACATCGGTTTGAATGCGCATAATAAGAGGAATTGCCTGCCCTGCTTTTGATAAAAGCGAGAAGTTACGAGTGCGGCGTAAAATCGAAACAATGTTGGAAAATCCTTCATCATCGACCTCTAAGTAGTCATCAAGAACGCCACAAATCATTTCCGGAAGGATTTGTCGTAATTCTTTACCAAAAAGCTCTTTTTCTGTGTAATCAAGGCTCTTAAGAAAAACACTGTTGTTATCCGAAACACCATCAATGGTAAATGTCTTTTCTTCAGGATTAAATAATAACACTAATTCTGCGTCACCTTTGCGAGCTGTCATAGTAACCTCTAATTTGTAATCGCGCTGTTCGGGTTTATGACTTTATCAGCATAACGTCCCTGAAACAATGAAATTCCAAGTGCATGACCATATTCTATCGCATGATGAGAATCACAACGGCAAAGTATGATTCTGTTTGCACCACATTCATTAACCGCTTCGGCCAGAATTTTATTTTGCTTGGTGCGTAGATCTGAAGCCATATCGGCATTCCAGCGCACTTTTGCCAGATCAAAACCCAGTCCTTCGCGGCTTATTTGGCTAAAACTTCTTGTCCCTAGTCCATCTAGGCAGATTCTAAAGCCTTTATTTTTTATGATATCTTGGGCTGCTCTAAACGCATTCATGTCATCAAACACATCTGAGATTTGGATTTCTACCACAATGGGAGTTTTAGTTACCACGTTTAAAATACCACAAAACTCCTCAAATTCAGGGGAGAAGATAGTGCTTACGTTTAAATTCAGACTGATTGGTTTGCTGATATAGGCCTTGGGGCGGTCACTGATAATATCAAGAACCTTTCTGTCCAATGCTTCTGAAAGATAGCCAAACAGCCATTTGTTCGAAGTTAAATTGCAAGGTGTTTTCAATAGTTTTGTCAGATGGGCAATATTAACGTACATTTCATGGAACACCACGCTGGCTTTTTTCTTTGGTTTGAATGCACAGATGGGCTGCTTACGAATGACCAAATTGAAATCCAGCTCGTTGACCCTGGGCATTAACTCACTCAGACGTCCTGCTGTTAATAAATCTTCTCTTTCCTCAATTTCAATAATTTGTGGTTTGATAGGAACCTGACTACTAAATTCTTTGCGCTCAGAGCACATTCTATAAAAGGGTCGCCATTCAATACCAAGATCATATTCCGAGCAAAAATCTTCATTTTCAGAGCCGTCTGCGTTGTAGGCCAGTGGATCATCCTCAAACAAAAATCTGAGTTGGTGAATAGCTTTTTTAAGTATAATATTATTCTGTCCATGGTACAGCAGGATGATATCACCGTCACGGCACTGATAAATTACCCCTTCCTCACGTCGAAAAAGATCGTGCAGTATGTTGACGGCAATTTTTTGTTGAAACTCGCTCTGATACACTTCCTGCAGTGCAAAAAGGTGAAAATGGATTGCGTGGTTGCCAAGAGGCTGCCCTTTGATGCTACGCACTCTGTTGAGCAAATGTGTTTCAACGTCTGTACTGATTATCTCTACCAAGCCTTACTACCACTATTGCATTACAGATTTTGTGTTTAATAGTCCCTAAATAACCTATATAAAACTTTGCCTCAGAAATAAAGAAAATTACGATAGGCTTTGGCAAACTATATAGGAAATATAGTTACAAGCATAGAAAAAATTTAGATTGACAGCCAGTTAAATGAGTGTATGTTTCTGCCTCCTAATTATGTAAGATAGCAAAAGAGCAGAATAATGGCTAAGAAAAATACAATTTTGGTAAGACTGGTTAGTACGGCAGATACAGGCTATTTCCTAGTTAAAAAACGTAACCCTAAGAAGCAGCCGGAAAAACTTTCATTCCGTAAATACGATCCAGTTGTTCGTAAGCATGTTGAGTTTAAAGAACAAAAAATTAAGTAAATTCATTTTACGATAAAATACCGTCTGTCATTGTGATTAGGCGGTTTTTTATTGTCCGATTTTGTGTGCGGTCATCCGTCGGATGGCGTGATAAAAAAGACAGCAATAATAGCCCCTTACTTCCGTCAATAAAAAAAATTCTAAAATAGATAAATAAATTTAAATAAAGTAGTTTACTTTACTATATATGGTATACTATAACCATGTTAGTACCAGATGTGGGAGTCTGTACTTAGGTGGTCATGTATGACCGCTGGTCCTTTGCCAAGTAGGTCACGTTGGGCGTCGTGGGGAGAAACGCCGGTTTAAAACGGAACTACGGGGAATTCACATATGAATGCTGTTTTGCAATCTATGCAACAAATTAGCTCAGTTAGAGTGGTCGCTTTAAGTGTATTGGGGGTCGCGTTACTTATTGCTTTTGCGTTTTTGTCTATGCGCATATCAGAGCCGGTCCTCTCGCCTTTATATTCCAACCTTACGCCGGAAGACAGCGGTGCTATTGTTTCAGAGCTTGGTGCTATGGGGGTGAAGTTTGAGGTGACGCAGGGCGGAAAAACAATTATGGCCCCAAGCCCAGATATTTTGGGTGTGCGTATGGCTCTAGCACAAAAAGGCTTGCCAAGCCATGGCTCAATTGTGGGGTATGAAATTTTTGACAAAGAGACGGCGTTGGGAACGTCGAGTTTTGTTCTCAACGTAAATATGTTACGTGCGCTTGAAGGTGAATTAAGTAGAACAATTGGCTCGCTCGGTTCGATTAAATCGGCGCGGGTTCACCTTGTTGTGCCAAAAAGAGAGCTGTTCCGTAAGAATAAAGTAGACCCATCGGCTTCTGTTATTCTAAAACTGAACAATCGGACGCAGATACCCAAAGAAGAGATTGTGTCTATTAAGCATTTAGTCAGTTCCTCAGTTCCTAGTCTTAAGGTAAAGCACATCACGATTGTAGACGATTCAGGCCGGTTGCTTTCCAGAGGTGGTCTTGAAGATGAAGGAGATACAATCAATGCTACCAACGCAGAAGAATTCCGTACCAATTATGAAAAGAGAATGCGTAATAAAATCGAATCTCTTTTGGAACAGGCGGTGGGAATAGACAGCGTCAAAGTGCGGGTGAACGCTGACATAGCATTTGACAAGGTTACAACCTCTTCAGAATTGTACGATCCTGAGGGAAAAGTTGCGCGTTCTGTGCAAACGACAGAAGAAATTTCCAATGCAGCAGATCAAAAAGGTGGTGAGGTTAGTGTGGCAAATAATCTGCCTGGGGGTGAAGCTGGTGGTGCGGGCGGTTCTTCGTCTTCTAAGGAAAGAGTCAACGAGCTGACCAACTATGAAATCTCTAAAACCCTAACCAACAAAGTCAGTAAAATAGGTGATGTTAAGAAGCTGTCTATTGCGGTGCTTGTGGATGGGTATTATACTTCAACGACCAATGAAGAAACAGGAGAGGTAACCGAAACTTATAACCCACGTTCAGATGAAGAAGTTGAAAAATTGAAAACGTTGGTGCGTTCGGCCATTGGTTTTGATGTGGAACGTGGTGATAAGCTGGAAATTATTAACATGCAATTTAACCGTACATATGATGTGGCCATTGCGGAAGAAGGCCCTTTTGATTGGTTAAAACGTGATCTTGATAGCATAATTAAGACACTTGTGGTAGGTATTGTTGCGATTCTGGCGATCATGCTCATCATCCGTCCTTTGGTAAATAAGGCGTTTGATGTGTCGCCGGCAGACATTGAAGCTGAGGTGGCTAAGGCAGCGTTGCAGCAGGTTCAGATGCCCAATATGCCATCAGGTGAAGGGGGTGATTCAACAAGTTCCGCCATTAATATGGACTCTATGCAGTCTAGGGTGGATAATAGTCCGGCCAAAAGAGTTAACGATTTGATTGACAATAATCCGGAAGAAACATTGGCTGTCATTCGCTCATGGCTAGGCGAGAATAAGTAAAATAGGTATGTGGTAGTGGCACGGGGAAAAGGAAAATTAAGCGGAGTGGAAAGGGCGGCGGTCATATTGATGACGGTGGATGAAGAAGTTGCTTCTAAAGTTTTTTCCATGATGTCTGAAGATGAGATACGTTCTGTTTCTAATGCCATGTCAAATTTGGGTGCGGTAGAGCCGGACATGGTAGAAGATCTCGTGCATGATTTTTCCGACCAGCTGGGTGAAGGAACGGGTATTGTAGGAGACAGCGAGGCAGCTAGAAAGCTACTATCGAAGGTGCTTGATCCGGAAAAAGCAGCGTTGTTAATGGAGGATATGAGTGGGCCTTCGGGTCGCAATACATGGGAAAAGTTAAACAGCGTCAATGAGGAGGTTCTGGCCTCTTTCTTGCGTAATGAATACCCTCAAACTGCGGCGTTGATTTTATCAAAAGTCCGCGCGGCACAAGCCGCCAAAGTTATCGGTCTTTTCCCTGAAGATTTTGCCCTTGATGTGATGCACAGAATGATCCAGATGGAGCCGGTAAAACGTGAAATTATTATGGATATTGAGCAAACACTTCAGCAAGAATTTATGAGCAATCTTGCTGCGTCAAACGAGGACGATACCTACGAGACAATGGCAGAAATATTTAATAATTTCGATCGTAATACCGAAACGAAATACATGGAGATGCTTGAAAGCAATGATCCGGATGCAGCCGAGCAGATCCGCGCGCTGATGTTTACGTTCGACGACCTTATTAAAATCGAGAATACAGGAATACAGGCTTTGTTACGTTCAGCAAACAAAGAGGCGGTGGCTATTGCGCTTAAAGGAGCAAACGATCAGATACGGGAATTGTTTTTTTCCAATATGTCAGAACGTGCCGTTAAGATACTTAAAGAGGATATGGAGAATATGGGACCAGTGCGTATGCGTGATGTGGATGAAGCACAGATGTCTGTTGTTAGTACGGCAAAAGAATTAGCTGATTCGGGTGAAATTGTGATTCCTGAAGGCGATGATGCAGAAGAGGAGATGGTATATTAATGAGTGTGTTGGTTGAACCATTTGAATTTCGTTCACTGGCTGAGCATTTTGCCGATGAAAAGGCCAGTGCTGGAGGGGATAAGTTCTCTGAATTTGCAAAAGACGAAGAGGAATTCGTCATTACCTATACTCTTGAACAGCTTCAAGAGAGTGAAGAAGAGGGATATACACGTGGTAAAATTGACGGCATCAATGAAGGGCATAAGGAAGGTTATGAGTTAAACCAAAAGATACGTGATGCGCTGTCGAACATGGTAGTGAAAATAGAGCAGCTATTTCATCAGCACAATGAACTGGTGAACAATTCCATCAAAGAGACATCCTCTTTGGCACTTCAGATTGCTAAAAAACTTGCGGGCAATGCGTTACAAGAAAATCCTGATCAGGTAATTGAAGGTGCAATAGCGCAATGTTTTAAGTTCTTATTTAATGAGCCAAACGTTGATATTGTTGTCCATAGCTCTCTTGCGAAGTCTTTGGAAGAAAAAATCAATAAGATTGTTTCCGAAAGTCAGTTTTCTGGGAACATAAAAATCACTGGGGACGATGCAGTGGCAGTGGGTGATTGTCGTATTCAGTGGCAGGGTGGTGGAGCAAGTTGTTCTCTGGAAGAAAGAAATCAGAAAATTCAAGACGTAATTGACTCTTTGTAGCAAATAAAAAGGTTTATATTTATCAACAATGGTTTATAGATTGTATAGGTTCACATAATTCAAGGAAATAAGTCATGGCAAAAGTAACAGGTTCTATCTCGGCCAGCGATGGTGATCATGGCGCAACCGGCTTGTTTAACGTAACAGGTGACCGTGAGCTCGATCTTGATATTATTTACGACGTACCGGTCAAAATCTCGGTTATCTTGGGCAAAACTAAGATGACAATAGGTCAGCTTCTAAGGATGGAAAATGGCAATGTGATTGAACTCGAGCGTAAGGTTGGTGAAGTGGTGGATATTCGGGTCAATGATCGAGTTGTGGCACGTGGAGAGATTGTGATTGTGGATGAAAATGTTGGGGTGACACTGACGGAAATAATTAAGAATGATCAGTAATTTTTAAAGTATGTTTGAGATAAGAGAGTGAGAAGAGAGATAACAGACATATCAACCCTGTTTGGTGTTTTATCCGCCATTGGGATGATTTGCGCAGCGGTCTATATGGGGGCAGATGGTGCAGGCGGCATGGACGGTTTTCTTGATGCTAAATCTGTTTTCATTGTCCTTGGTGGCACATTTTTTTTGGTGGTAGCATGTTTTTCACTTTCCGATGTGTTTAAGGCCATTGGGGCGGTGGCGCACACAATATTTTACTATGCTGAATCACAGAAAGAAGCCGCGCTTATTTCTCTGGAGCTGGCATCAATTGCCCGTAAAAAAGGTTTACTTGAGTTACAGAAGCATGATTCGCTTCTAAAAAGCAATCCATTCTGGGAAAAGGGAGTGAAACTTATTATTGATGGAGTTTCTCCTGAAGACGCAGAAAAAATATTACGCAAGGAAATAGATGCTGTTTTGCAGCGTCATCAAACCAGCACCAGAGTGTTGCATAAGGCGGCAGACATTGCTCCGGCCATGGGTCTTATTGGAACGTTGATCGGTTTGGTTTTGATGTTGGGTAATCTTAGTGATCCGGAATCAATTGGACCGGCGATGGCCGTTGCCTTGTTAACCACGCTCTATGGGGCGGTTTTTTCGTACATGATTCTTACTCCTCTGGCAACCAAGCTTGAACGCAACACCCGTGCAGAAGCAAAGATCATGTATATTTATTTAAATTCAATTATTTCGATTGGTAATAAGGAAAATCCACGCCGTCTTGAGATGTTAATCAATGCGACGTTGCCCCCTTCTCAGCGCGTTGAATATTTTGGGTAGAAGAGGAGTTTTATGCACTTATTAATTGTCGGAGAGCTTAATAGCCACGTTACAGAAGCCAGCATGATTGCAAAGAAGCAAGGGGCAAATGTCACACAATGTTCTGATATCAGTTCGGCGATTCAGTCCATTGCTTCGGGCAAAAGTGCGGATGCCATTTTCATTGATGCCAGACTAAACATTGTGGCGTTAATAGAAGGCTTAAAGGCAGAGCGTATATCGGTTACGGTCATTGCTTATGGCGTAGAAAATGACAGTAAGTTGGCTGTTGAGGCAATAAAATCCGGTGCGCAGGAATACATCCCTTTGCCCCCAGACGCTCAAATGATCGCGGCGGTTTTGGCAGCGATAACGGAAGAAAATAACACATTCTTACATGCCTCTAAGGCGATGGATAAGATCGTTGAAATGGCAAACCGGATTGCTCCTTCAGACGCAAGTGTATTAATCACTGGAGAATCAGGCACGGGTAAAGAAGTCATTGCCCGTTATTTGCATAATAAGAGTCGTCGTGCGTCTATGCCATTTGTATCTGTCAATTGTGCGGCAATCCCTGATAATTTGCTTGAATCTGAATTGTTTGGCCATGAAAAAGGTGCTTTTACCGGTGCGGCTCAGCGTCGTATTGGTAAATTTGAGGAATCCAATGGAGGAACATTGCTATTGGATGAAATCAGTGAAATGGATACCCGCCTTCAGGCCAAATTGCTGCGGGCAATTCAGGAAAGAGAAATTGATCGGGTGGGTGGCTCACAACCGGTAAAGCTGGATTTGCGGATTCTTGCTACAAGCAACCGTGATCTGAAAAAAGAAGTGGAAGAAGGTAATTTTCGTGAGGATCTCTTGTTCCGTCTTAATGTGATTGAATTAAAATTGCCACCCCTTCGCGAGCGTCGGGAGGACATCAAACTGTTTGCGGAACATTTTATCCATAAATATTCTGAAGCAAATGGGGTTAAGGAGCTGCCATTATCCATCAGCGCACTGCAAAAATTGGAGCAGCATAATTGGTCAGGAAATGTACGGGAGCTTGAAAATACCATGCACAGAGCTGTTCTTCTGGCAGCAGGAAATGAGATAGAAGAGGACGCATTGTTGTTGCACAATGAGCAAGAGATGTCTTCACAATCTCAGTCGATTGCGGTGGGTGGTGGTCTTGTTGGCCGCACGGTGGAGGATGTTGAAAAGAACCTGATCCTTGACACATTGAATCATTGTTTGGGTAATCGTACTCAGGCGGCAAATATTTTAGGTATTTCAATTCGTACATTGCGTAATAAGTTAAAATTATACAATGAAGACGAAGATAATTAAGAGCGGTTAGAAAAGAGAGAAAATGGCAGAAGAAGCTATCATAGAAGATGAGGGTTCGTCCTTATTTTCTCGGATGTTAAGGGGCAAGAGCCGCGGGCAGATATTGATGTCTGCAGGGGTTCTGTCTATCCTTTCAGCCATGCTGTTCCCTGTGCCAACGTGGCTTTTGGACGCCTTACTTTCCATCTCCATTACCTTTTCTATCCTGATTCTTCTCAATGTATTGTTCATTGAAAAATCTTTAGAATTTAACTCCTTCCCCACGGTGTTGTTGATTGCGGCATTGTTGCGCCTGTCGTTAAACGTGGCCACCACTCGTACTATCCTGTCTAAAGGGCATGAAGGGACATCGGCTGCAGGGCATGTGATTGAGACGTTTGGTTCTCTGGTTATTGGAGGCAATGTGGTCATTGGAGCCATTGTTTTCTCCATTCTCACCTTGGTGAATTTCATTGTTATCACCAAGGGTTCTGGACGTATTGCGGAAGTGTCCGCCCGTTTTAGTTTGGACGCAATGCCCGGCAAGCAGATGGCTATTGATGCGGACCTTTCTGCCGGATTGATTGATGAATCCTCAGCAAAGAAACGCCGTAAAGAGCTTGAAAGTGAAAGCACATTCTTTGGAGCAATGGATGGTGCGAGTAAGTTTGTACGTGGGGATGCGATTGCCGGTATCATTATCACCTTTATCAATTTCATCGCGGGGATCATCATTGGAGTAGTGCAAAAAGACATGGCCTTTGCCGAAGCCGCAGCCACCTATACCACTCTGACCATTGGTGATGGTCTTGTGTCACAGATTCCTTCGCTGATTGTTTCAACCTCTGCAGGTTTGCTAGTCAGTAAATCCGGTGCCATTGGTTCGGCGGACAAATCGTTCTTTGGTCAGCTTGGACGCTTTCCTCCGGTGTTGGCGGTGGTGAGCGGCATCACATTTGTTATGGCTGTTGTTCCCGGTTTGCCGTTTATGCCGTTTATAACAATTAGCATCGGTTCAGGAATATTTGCTTGGTATTTGCACAACAACCCGATTGTTCAGGTTGAAGATCTTGCGGATATTGCTGAAGAAAAACAAAAGCAAGATTCTATCAAAGCAGCAGAAGGAGAAGAAGGTGAGGCAAAAGAGGAGCCGATTGATCAGACATTGCACATTGATACGGCACGTCTGGAGTTGGGTTATGCGCTGTTGCCACTGATTAATTATGGTAAAGGGCAAAAACTAACCGATCAGATAAAAGCATTGCGTAAACAAATGGCAAGAGATTTGGGTTTTGTGATGCCGGCGATTCGTATTCAGGATAACATGCAGCTTCCGGCCAACAGCTATGTAATAAAGATCAAAGAAATAGAATGTGGTCGTGGTGAGATACGTCCGGATAAATTGTTGGTGATGGATCCGCGTGGTGGCAAGATTGAAATTCCAGGCGAAGACACCAAAGAACCCACATTTGGGTTGCCTGCAAAATGGGTGGCTGAATCCGCGCGGGAGGAAGCCTTATTTAAAAATTATACGGTTGTGCCACCGCCAACAGTGATGACCACGCATTTGACAGAAATCATTAAAGAAAATATCTCAGAACTTCTGTCTTACAGTGAAACTCAGAAATTGCTTGATGGGCTTGGTGAAGAACATCGGAAGTTGGTGGATGATACGGTTCCGTCCCAAATTTCTATTAGTGGTTTGCAGCGTGTGTTGCAAAACATGTTAAAAGAATTGGTTTCTGTGCGGGATATGCCTACTATTTTGGAAGCGGTTTCTGAGGCAACAAAAATTACTCAAAGCCTGACCATGATTACCGAGCATGTCAGATCGCGTTTGGCGCGGCAAATCAGCCACAGTCATAGCAACGATGAGGGTGAGATTACCATTGTGTCGCTTTCACCCAAATGGGAGCAGGCCTTTGCAGAGAATCTTGTAGGTGCCGGAGAGGACAAACAGCTGGCCATGCCGCCAAGCATGTTACAGGAATTTATCAAAGATGTACGTTCCAACTTTGAGAATTATGCCATGAAGGGTGAATTACCGGTTCTGTTAACCAGCCCGATGATTCGCCCCTATATTCGTGCGGTCATTGAGCGATTCCGTCCCAGTACGGTGGTGCTCTCACAAAATGAGATTCACCCCAAAGCAAAATTAAAAAATGTTGGACAGCTGTAACAACGCGTCAAAAAATAATATCTTTGCCATTGACCCAGTGCTTATTATGGGTTTATAATTCTATATGTAGTGGTTGGTTAGGGGATGCAGCCAATATATGGTGTTCCTAATCTATGGATGTTTGATTAATCTTTACATGTAGTGAAGGAAAAAGTAATGGAAAAAGCCGATATTCTGTCCAATGGCAATGGTTCAGCTAAGAATAAAAATTTGCAGAAAGAAACAGACATAGCCCAGCTGCAAAAAGAAATCTCTCTTTTAACATCTTATACGGCTGATACGGTTTACCGTCTGTATTATCAAACCATGAAGTACGATTATATCAGCCCCAATGTACAAAGACTGCTAGGCTTTACAGCCGAAGAAATGCAGGACATTAATTTTCGTTCCCTTATTCTTGAAACAAGAATTGTCACCAATGGCATGCAAACGGTGAGTTCTTTTGATGAGCTGGAGAAAATGCGCAAAGAAGGGGATGTGCATAAATGGCAGGCAGATTATTTGATGCGCGCAAAAGATGGGCGTAAACTTTGGGTAAGTGATGTCTCTCAGCCATGGTTTGACAAAACCGGTCAGGTGATTGGTTCGGTTGGATCGCTACGTGATATTACCGATCGGGTGATCATTGAAGAAAGAATGCGTCAGGAAATTGATAGATTCTCTAACATTGATGCACTAACGGGTGTGGCAAATCGTCGTGAGTTTTTTACCGCTCTGGATCGTGAGTTAAAACGTATCACTCGCAGTGAAGAAGATGTTTCAATGCTGTTGGTGGATATTGACCATTTCCGCAAGATCAATGAAGTCTATGGTAAGGATATTGGTGATAGGGTGCTTATTGAAATTACCAAAGTGATTGCGTCTTGTCTGCGTGATACAGACATGGTGTCCCGTATTGGAGGTGAAGAATTTGGGGTATTGTTGCCCGATACGTCTATTCAGGGAGCCTTCTGGGTAGCGGAGCGGATTCGTTCCTCTGTGTTAAAAACCGAGTTGCTTATTGGCACGGACAAAACCCCAATCGGGTGTAGCGTTTCTGTGGGCATTTCCAGTGCAGCATCTTTGGAAGACAAGCTTTCTTCAGACATGTTCAAAGAAGCGGACACACGGCTTTACATTGCCAAAAACACCGGCCGGAATCAAGTTTCGGTCGATGAGATTATGCATACTCATTAATTAATGGTCTTTATGCTGGTTGATCAGTTGGTTCATCTCATGCATAGAAGGGCCGGTGGGTGATTCGTGTCCTTCGGCGCGAGCATCGGAGCTTGGATGTAAATCCATTTCATTTTCAAACGCTTGCACTTCAATCTCATCGGAAGCTATTATACCCCCTCTTTTTAGCGCCTCAGCAATCTCATTTTTCATGGCCTCATCATGTTCTGTAACAATCTTAGAGGCTTCTGCAACGGTTTCTGCTGGACCTCTCTCTACTTCTTCTTCCATTTCAAATTGCTCACCAACATTTCTGCCATGTGTGTCTATGGGGTTAATGCCTACAGACAGTTCAGTCTCATAGCCTTGTTGGGCGGCCTGTCCTTCTACATGATCGTCCACAAGAGTTACTTTTTGAGGCTGTTTTTCTTCAAACTCTTTATCATTAGAAGTGTTTTTCACCGCAACAGGAGGGAGTTTTTCTTCTTCCTGCTCTATTGTTTTTGGAGTTTCAGATTGGGCGATGTCTTTTTGTTCGGAGAATTCTCTTTCATGTTCCTGCAAAGATTCACGTTCTTCACCTGAGTTTTTGCCTGTTATCCAGCTAAATAATCCCATAATAATATCCTTCTTCATTCTTATGCTTTGAGTATATCACAGATAAGTTAATATTTAGTAAAGGCATAATTCTTTTTCCTATTAACGATTTCTTAATGATAAGGCAGTATAGTGCACAGGTCGTTAAAAATAAAATGGAATATTGCCAATGCAAAACAAGGCTTTTGATCAAATAACTGCAGAAGATTTATGGAAAATGGCGGAGAATCGCCATTTTATTGGTCATGCTCTGATTGATGAATCTGAAAGACTGGTCAATGTCATTCGACAATTTGAAGGACATTCAGAACTGTTAAAATCTTTACTCCTTCAGGAGGATCCAACAATTCATTCCGATTATGATAATCGTAATATGATGGGCAAACTGTCTTATCACACAGCCGCACCGATTTGTGCGATTATGGAGGTGTTTAAAGGTGATCCAGACGGATTGGTAGAAGTTTTGAATCAGCCAGGTTATGAGAGTAGGGGCAGTGCGCTGATGATGTCTATGTATTTTGCTCAGAGTCAGGGCAGGGGTGTTGGTGTGGAAGACGCGCATCAGATTCTTGAAACATTGGTAAAGGTACTCAAAGATACACCGGATTTATTACAAGCCATGTTGATCAACACAACCCATAAAGGCAAGACGGTGCTGGATCGGGCAGGGGATGATTTGTATCATGATGGCACCACAGCCAGCGGTATGTTGGCCTATCTTGATGCTATGCAGACCCATCCGGAAAAAGTTCACAAGTTGATTCTGGCGCAAACCCCGGCAGGTGATATCTTTGCTTTTCCAGAAGCATTAACGCGTATCAAAGATATTTTTGTTAATGACAAGGAAAAGCTCATTGAGGTGTTGGATACGCTGGCAGAAAAAATTATGCGCCATGCTGAAATGGACAGGGCATACACAAAAACGATCTTCGAACTGTTTAAGGACGATGCAAAAGCTGAGGAACATTTGTCTGCCATGAAGGATCCATTCGGGTCACTTTTAGAAGGAAAAAGCTTAGGCGAAGTGCATAAAGATATTTTCAGTTGGGCAGGAAAATCCTCTGTAGGCCCATCACAAAAATCTCAAGGGCGGGGTTAATCCTCCAGTAAGCGGAGAATGGTTTTTGCTGCCATGTTGCTAGGACTGTCGTTCAAAGTTAATTGAGTAACTGCATGGTGGACATGCCTTTTTTGTGTATCGCAGGCGTGCTTATCTTCAATCAGGCGGGTCAATTCCTGGGTGATGCGGTGAGCCGTACATTCTTCCTGAAGCAATTCAGGAATCACCTCTTTGTCTTCGATAATATTAATCAGATTGACATACTCGGTTTGAATCATCCGGCGTAGCATCCAGGCTGAAAGTGGGTTGACCTTATAGCAAATGACCATGGGTAGTCCGGCAATGGCCGGTTCAAATGTTCCTGTTCCCGATTTGGCAAGGCAAATGTCTGAGGCGGCATAGGCATCTTGTTTGTCTTGAGGGGAAGACACCACGCTTACGGGAATATTTACATTGCCCATTTCCTGCTTGATATGGTTTTCAAAACGTGGCGTGGTCACGAATACCAGATTCAGATCAGGATGTTTCTTTTTTAATAATTCAAATGATTCTTTATAAATAGGCAATAATTTTGTCACTTCATTATTACGGCTGCCTACCATCGCACATAGCAAAAGAGCGTCATTTGAGATGTTATGTTTGTGGCGGAATTCCATACCATGCCCATCGATCAGCTTTTCCTCAATGATTGGGTGACCGACAAAAGTTGAAGGCAGGTTCACCGCATCAAAATAGGGTTTCTCAAACGGCAACAACAACAGCAGATGGTCGTATAAATTGGCTATTTTTTTAGCACGTTTGGGTTTGTATGCCCACACGGTAGGAGCTACGTAATGTACCAGCTTTATGCCATGATTCTTAAGTTTCTTTGCCACACGGAAGTTAAAGGCCGGTGCATCAATAGTGATAACAATGTCGGGCTTTTCCTGCAAAATTTCATTCACGGTTTGGTTAATGCGCCCAAGCAATTTAGGGATGTGAGGAATAATTTCCATCCAGCCGATAATAGAAAGTTCCTCCATTGGAAAAAAACTTTGCAGCCCCAGAGCACTCATACGCTGACCACCCACGCCGATAAAAGTCAAGGAAGTGTCTTCGGCCTGTTCAACAAGCGCTTTCATTAATTTAGCACCCAAAGCATCGCCGGAGGCTTCGCCAGCAATCAAACAGATTTTTAGATTTTTATGAGCCATTTTCCTACTCGGCAGTGATTCCTGTAACGAATATACCAAGTTCATCGGCTTTGGCAATGACGGCTTCACGATTGATGACCAGAGAGCCGCCAGCTTCTACGGCAATACCACAGAGTCCGGATTGGTGTGCGTTGATGATGGTATTGACCCCTATGCTGGGTAGATCTACTCGACTGTCCTGCTGGGGTTTTTTTACCTTCACTAACACCCCGCCAAGGCCTTGTGAATGTAGGTCTTTGCAGCGTTTTACCAGATTATCTGTGCCTTCTGCGCCTTCTACACCAAGGATTTGCCCTTGCTGGACAATGACGGCTTGTCCTATATCAAGATCACCAATGATTTTTGCCGCTTTTTTACCGATTTCAATGTCTTTTAGTGATATCTCATCGGGCTGAACCGCACCGATTGTACCCTCAGTAATCAATAATTTATTAAGCACGTCGTCCGCACCAATGACTTTAAATTTTGAGTCTTCAAGAAATTGGATAATTTCACGAAAAATCATATCGTCACCCTGAGAAGGTAGCTTGGAAAGGCGCAGCAACAAACGTATGCCGGAAAAATCAAAATGCAATGAAGCCATATCTGGGCGGCCAACCCGACCAGCGAGCAAGACCTCTGCCACATTCTCATTTCTTAGTGCTTTTATGGCAGCCCCAATTTTACCAATGTGCAGTCGTTTGTGTGGAAGACCTTGAGTTGTTTCTTGTTCTGTGATGTTTTCAAACGCAATGATAAAGAAATCACGTCCTTGTTCCTGACAGGCAGCAATGACCTGACGAGGAAGCTCGCCGCTTCCGGCAATGATTCCAACCTTTTTGTTCGATGTATTTCCCAATTTAGGCGGCCTTCACATTCTTTGGTTGGCAAATAGCCCGAGAGCTGTCCGCACGTAAAAATTCTACAATTTCCATGACAGCGGGATTGTCAGAGAAATGCTCCACCACGTCGGAGACCCGTTCTTCAAACGTTCCTTCAGAGGCAAATAGCATACGGTATGCCCCACGCAAAGCGTGAATGTCATCCCGACTGAAATTGCGCCGTTTCAGGCCGATCAGATTAAGTCCGGCCAAGCTAGCTCTTTCTCCTGTGGCGGAGCTGTAAGGCACGATGTCGTTCTCAATACCTGACATGCCGCCAATCATGGCCTGATGTCCGATTCTAACAAATTGATGAACCGCAGAAAGCCCACCAATAATCGCATAATCTCCTACCTCCACATGGCCGGCAAGAGTGGCATTATTGGCAAGGATGACATGGTTTCCTACCTTGCAATCATGCGCCACGTGTGCACCAACCATAAACAGGCAATCATCGCCAATTTTTGTGATAGAACCACCGCCTTCGGTACCTGGGTTCATCGTCACATGCTCACGAATCATGTTATTTTTTCCAATTTCGAGAGTGGTATCTTCTCCATGAAATTTTAAATCTTGTGGGGCAAGACCAATTGACGCAAAGGGGAAAATCTGGGTGTTTTCTCCAATGGTAGTTTTTCCACCAAGGACAACATGATTGTGAATCACAACATTGTCTGCCAGCACAACATCCGCACCAATGCAGCTATAAGCCCCGATCTTTACATTTTTACCAATTTTTGCACCATCTTCAATAATGGCCGTTTTGTGAATTAGTTTGCTCATTATCTGTCCATAATCATTGCTGAGATAGTGGCTTCGGTGGCTTTTTCGCCATCGACTTCGGCAATGACCTCAAATTTCCATAATGCCCCACGGTTTTTCAATACTTTGGTTTTAAGCTCCAATACGTCACCAGGGACAACCGGACGGCGGAATTTTGCCCCGTCAATGGAGGTGAAATAAACCAATTTACCGGCCGTAGCACCTTCCAAGGTTTCCACCACCAATACGGCAGAGGTTTGTGCCATGGCTTCAATGATAAGGACACCAGGCATGATAGGGTGGCCAGGGAAATGCCCCATAAAATGGGGCTCGTTCATGGTGACGCATTTAATGCCGGTAGCACTCTGCCCTTTAACCACGTCCTTCACCTTATCAACCAGTAAAAGGGGATAACGATGCGGAATCATATCCATTATTTTTTCAATATTTATTATCTCAGTCATATGTTTCATCTTTCTTTTTCGTCATATGTTGTAATGTAATGGCTTGACGGTGAAATTGTTTTATAGGAATTGCCGGCATTCCGCAAACAACTTCTCCGGCTTTAATATTTTTTGTGACCCCACTCTGTGCAGCAATTTGTGCGCCTTGGCCAATGGTAAGGTGCCCAGCGACACCCGACTGTCCTCCAAACATGGCATAATCTTCAATTACAGTACTACCGGCAAAGCCTACCTGTGCGGTGATTATACAGTTTTCTCCAATTACAACATTATGTGCAATCTGTACCAGATTATCAATTTTTGTGCCATCACCAATGGTCGTATCTGGCCCAGAGCCACGATCAATGCATGTGTTTGCACCAATTTCAACGTTGTTACCAATGACCACCCGACCCAATTGAGGTACTTTAATATGTTTCTTCCCGTCAAACGCAAATCCGAACCCATCCTGACCGATACACACTCCGGGGTGAAATATCACGTTATTGCCGATGATGGCATGGCTAATATTTACGTTGGCACTGATGTAACAATCATCACCGATTTCTACTTCATCGCCGATATAAGCACCCGGCTCTATCGTACAATGCTGCCCAATTTTCGCAGAACCAGAGATGTGCGCTTTTTCCGATATTTCGGCATGAAGTGAGACGGGATAAAATGCTGCTGCGACTAAGGCATTCGAAAGATAAGGGTTTTTTGAAATTACTAGCGGCAGTCCTTTTGGTGCTACATCACAATATTTTTCATCTATAATGCAAGCCCCTGCCTTGGTTTTCTTAAACTCTTCTACATATTTAGGGTTATCAAGAAAACTTATTTCTTCGCTTCCAGCAGTTGAAAGGGGAGCCAAATCTTTTATAACAATGGACGAGTGAGCCTGATCGTTCAGCTCAGCCTGTGCAATCTTAACGATTTCTTCAAGCGTAAATCGCCCGCTGCTCTTAAAAAAATGAGGATCTGCCATTATATTACTATAACCAATTGGGGGTATTAGCCCTCAACTTTCACCTTTTCCAAACTGTCATTAAGTTTTTCAATCACTTTTGCGGAGATATCTGCATCTTCGCTAATGTAGAGTAGGTTTGCCTTAGGAGTAACCACAGTGATGCCATCTTCTTTTGAAATTTCTGCAATGACTTCAAGCATCGTATCTTTCACTTTGGTCATGGCTTTTTCGTAATTACGCTGCAACTGTGCGCCACGAGCCTGCAAATCTTTCTGAGCGGTAATCATCTTTTGCTGGAAGGCTTTTGAACGTTCTTCAAACGCCTCTTTAGCGATCAAGCTGCGCTGTTTGGCCAACTCACGTTCTTCATCACGAAGCTCATCTTCTTTTTTGGTTACTTCGTCTTGCAATTTATTTCTTAGATCTTCTGCTTGTTTAAACACATCTTTTGCTGCCACCGATTTCTGAACCACCAGTGCTACATTGACCGTAGCAATTTTTTCTGCCGCAAGTACAGAAGTGGATAGTAACAAAGAAACGGTAAAGAGAGATACAATAAATAATTTTTTCATGTTTTTTCCTTTTAATACTGTATTAGAAACGGGTTCCAAAGCTAAATTTCAAGTTTTCTGTTTCGTCGAAATCCTCTTTTGCAAACGGTGCTGCTAAATCAATACGGATAGGCCCAAGAGGAGACTTCCACCCAACACCAAAACCGATAGAGCCGCGTAGAGAGGACTTGTCATTAACCGTGCTGGTAACTCCCCCAACTGTGATGGTGCTATCATCTGAATCAAACAGTGATCCAGCATCCATAAAGACAGAGCCTGTAAAGCCAAGTTCTTCAGGTAAACCAAGAGGGAACGTCAATTCAACAGACGATGTCCAGTAAGCGTTACCACCCAGAGGATCAAGCGAGACCGTATCACGAGGGCCAACCCCTTCATTTGCAAAACCACGAATTTCGTTGCTGCCAATAAAGAAGCGGTCGTTGATGCGGACATCATCATCACTATAGCCAAAGATATAGCCGGCCTTTGCGCCAATTTTCAAGATAAAATCCTTACGGAATGTGGGTGTGTAATAGCTTGCCCGTGTTTCATTGCGCATAAAGTTTGTATCGCCACCAATACCGGCAATGTCCTGACTCAGATAGACAAAATATCCTTCTGTTGGTTCAAAACGGTTGTCACGTGTGTCATAGCTTAAGGTATGACCAACCAAGGATGTAGCGTTAGCACCAGCCTGTAGTTGAATGAAAGTAGACGCAGTAGGGTCAATGTCTGTGATGTCGTCTGAACGGTAGGAATAACGCACTGCATGGGTTAGATGTTCCGTTACCGGATAAGAGGCGCGGATTACACCACCAAGTGTGTCGTTATCGTAAGTTAGATTTGACTGTGCTGAACTACCATTACGTTGGACTTTGAATAAATCAAATCCCGCTTTGATATCACGGCCGAGGAAGTGCGGCTCTGTGAAGCTTAAATCTACTTCTTGACGTACAGAAGCCATGGTGAAATTCAGTTTTAAGAACTGGCCTTTGCCCAACAAATTACGTTCAGAAATAGCAACGTCACCCAACGCACCTTCAGAGGTTGAAAAGCCTGCACCAAAGGTTAGCTCACCAGTGGACTGTTCCTGTACATCGACTTCAATGTCCACTTTATCAGGCGATGAACCGTGTTCTTTGCGGATGGCCACATCTTTGAAGAAGCCAAGATTGTTAACACGTTGTTGTGACCGTTTGATTTTTGCCGCGTTATACGGGTCACCTTCTGCCAAGCGGAATTCTCGGCGGATGACTTCATCAAGGGTACGGTCGTTGCCATGGATGTTGATATTCTCAATATATACGCGTGGTCCTTCTTTAATCTGGTAGTTTACATCAAGGATAGAATTTTGGCTGTCACGAGTATATTTTGGTTCAATGTCTACAAAGGCATATCCAAGGTCACCGAGATATTGCGTTAGGTTTTCAATAGATTCTTCAACCTGATTGGCGTTGTAGGTTGTGCCTGAAACCGTGGTAAGGGTAGATTCCAGCTGCCCGTCTTCGACTTCAGGAAGTTCACTGGTTGCGGAAACTTTCCCGAAATTATATTGGTTACCTTCATCAAGAGTGAAAGTAATGATAAACGCGTCTTTCTCAGGAGTCAGTTCAGCAGTTGATGACAATACTTTAAAATCCGCATAACCGTTAGCCACATAATAACGGCGAAGTAATTCTTTGTCATAATCTATACGATCCGGATCAAATGTGTCGGAACTTGAGAAAAAACGATACCAGCGAGATTCCTTTGTTGAAATTTCGTTGCGTAATTTGCTGCTGGAAAAAACTTTGTTTCCTACAAAGGAAATACGTTTGATTTGAGAAGTTTCTCCTTCGGTAATCTCATAAACAAGGTTAACCCGATTCTGATCAAGTTGAATAACCTTAGGATCCACTTGAACCCCAAAGCGCCCGCTGCGTTGATAAAGAGAAAGAATCCGTTTCACATCATGTTGCAATTTGGTTTTGGTATACACCTCACGTGAGGAGAGTTGCATTTCGCGTTGCAGGTCGTCGTTGCTGATCTTGGTGTTGCCTTCAAAAGCTACCTCCCCGATGATCGGGTTTTCTACGACCTTTACTTCCAACACATCATTGTTTACTGTGATAGAAACATCGGCAAACAGGCCGGTTTTATAAACATTTTCCAGTGCCTGATCTATTTTGTAAGAGGTAATTTTGTCGCCATTCTTAAGATCTAAGAAAGAGATAATTGCGTCTTTCTCAATACGCTGATTACCAATGATTTCAATGGATGTAATTGGAGGAACTGCCGCATAAGCATCTGCTGCAAGTGCGTCCTCTGCCATGGCATCCATTGCGTGGGTGTTTTGCGGTGCAACAAAAATAATCGCCGCAATGGCAAATGTGAGGGCAATGTGTCTATATAGAGATTTCATCATATATAACCTGCAATTAAATTATATTAAACTTTTCAGCCAGGTGCACAATGTCATTCCCTAACGCAAACACCATAAGACCAATAAGGACAACAAAACCAAAGCGGAAGCACACTTCCTGCATTTTTTCTGATAATGGTTTTCCTCTCACTGCTTCAATTATGTAGAAGAACAAATGCCCTCCGTCAAGCATTGGAATAGGAAATAAGTTGATTAGCCCTAAATTAATTGAAAGTAGTATCATAAACCACAACACTGTTCTTGTGCCTTTTTTAGCTGCCTGACCGGAATATTCGGTAATTCGGATTAAGCCACTCAGTTCACGTGGGCTTCTTTGTCCGGTGACCATCTGTCCAAGTGCCGTCATTGTCCGTGCGCAAATATTGTAGGTTTCTCCCACCGAACCAATTACTGAATCTACCAACCCAAGTTCTTCATATTCAATGGCACCAGAGCCAACCCCGATCATCCCCATCTTGACAGTGTTGCCAAACATGTCGGTGGTTTCTCGTAGTTTTGGAGTGATAAAATCTCTATGTTCTTCACCATCGCGGATGTAGGTAATGGGAATTTCGATCCCGCCATGGAGGGCAACCACGCCTTGCAGATCAGAAAAGCGATGAATAGACGTGCCATTCAGGTCGGTGATAAGATCACCTTCTTTCAATCCAATTTCAGCTGCCGCTCCGTTTTCAATGATAGATCCTATCTGAGAGGTGGCGTGTGGACGACCTTCAACGTAGAAAAAACCAGTCAGCAGAACGATGGCCAGAATAAAGTTTGCTATCGGTCCGGCGGAAACAATAGCAAATCGTGCTAACAAAGATTGTCCGTTGAGTGTAAATTTCTTTTCTTCAGCACTCATACTTTGGTAATGCTCATTATCCGGTGTGCTGGCGGCGTCTTCGTCTCCAAACATCTGTACATAACCACCCAGCGGAATAGCACTAACTTTCCAGCGTGTGCCGCTTTTGTCGTTCCAACCATAGATTTCTTTACCAAAGCCAATAGAAAAGGTGACAATCTTCACACCGCATTTTTTGGCCACCAAATAGTGCCCACCTTCATGGATGAAAACGATAACGGAAATGATAATGATGAACGCAAAAAAGTTGTACAGGCCGCTATAAAACGTTGGTAACGATAATAATTCTTCCATGAATCAATGCCTATCCTCATTCAAATGGTTTACAATATCGGCCGCAATCATGCGCGCCTGTTTATCTGTCTCAAAGACATGTTGTAAAGATTCGAGCTTCTCACTTCTCATTTTTAACAGCGTCTGTTCTACCACATTTATTATTTGAAGGAAACTAATCTTTTTACTTAAAAAGTTCTCTACGGCAATTTCATTTGCGGCGTTGAGAATGCAGGGTGCATTGCCTCCTGTTTTTAGAGCAGATTTTGCAAGATTGAGGGCGGGGAATTTTTCCCTATCCGGTTTTTCAAAGGTCAGTTTTCCAATGTCTGTCAAATCAAGACGGGCGGTAGTAGTGGGCATGTAATCTGGCCAGCCAAGCGCGTAGGAAATCGGCACACGCATGTCGGGGGTACTCATTCCAGCAAGGATAGAGCCGTCTACGTAATGCACCATACCATGAATAATGGATTGGGGATGTACCACGATATCAATTTGTTCAGCGGTAACCGGAAAGAGGTGATAAGCCTCGATGACTTCCAAGCCTTTATTCATCATGGTGGCGGAATCGACGGAGATTTTTGCCCCCATGTCCCAATTGGGATGGGTGATAGCCTGTTTGGGTGTGATGTTTGAAAATTCCTCGATGGGTTTTTTACGAAAAGGGCCACCGGATGCCGTAAGAGTGATTTTCTCAATCGCCTTAGGCTGATTAAAATTAAAAGCCTGATACAGTGAGTTATGTTCGGAATCAACCGGTATCAACTGCGCTTTGTTGGAGTGGACTTTCTCCATCATCAAATCACCCGCGCAGACCAGACATTCCTTGTTAGCAAGGCCGATGGTTGTGCCTTTTTCAATGGCGGCCAGAGTGGGGGCTAAGGCGGCTGCGCCCACAATGCCACTGATGAGTACATCCACATCGCGTTGTGCTGCTTCTACCAAGGCGTATGAACCACAGGCAGCTTCAATAGTGGTTCCAGCCAATGCTGATTTTAACTCCTCGTAGCAATTTTGATCTTCAATGACAGCTATTTTGGCGTTGAATTTTTTGGCCTGTTCCGCTAACAAACTTACATTGGAGCGGGCTGTTAATGCCTCGACAGAAATTTTCTTATCATCTTGGATAAGAGATAATGTATTTTGTCCAATCGTTCCCGTAGAGCCTAATATGGTGACTGATTTACTCATAGACCCAATGCCGTAATGTTATAATGAGATTGGATAAGTAGGAGAGAAGTGAGCCAGAAAATAGCCAAAATCCCATCCAGACGGTCAAGCAACCCGCCATGGCCGGGGATGATATGGCTGCTGTCCTTCACGTTGCATTTGCGTTTGATCCAGCTTTCGAAAAAATCCCCCGCCTGTGCGACTACTGCAAAAATCACTGCAATGCTTAACGCATCGGTCCAAACCTTATCATACATAAAAACAATGGTAGCACCTACAATCCCACCGATTAATCCTGCCCAAGTTTTGTTGGGGCTGATTTTAGGTGCAATTTTTGCTCCACCAATGGTGCGGCCAAACACATAGGCCATGATGTCCACCGCCCACACGGCAAGAATCAGTTTGATTAATAGCTGGGTTGAAGGATTGTCTATCCCATTGTGCAAATAAGCAAGGCTCAAACAGGGGGGGATGATGTAAATAACTCCACCCAACCACCAGAGATGTTTGTTAGCTAGAACTTTAGTCATTCTGAACCATTCCCATAGCATAATAATGCAGGCGGTTGCCACCAATATCTTATAAGCCATGCCGCCAATGTAAAGAATTGCGATGACCGCAGGGGCAAGAATCAGGGCTGATAAAATACGTTTGGCAAGGTTACTCATTTTCAAGATGCCTTTTCTTCTGTGGTGCGGCCAAATCGACGTTCGCGATTGTAAAAATCCGCAATGGCGGCATCAAATGTTTGGTCGTTAAATTCTGGCCATAAAATGTCGGTAAAATAAAACTCCGTATAGGCGCACTGCCAGAGTAGGTAGTTACTAATTCTATGTTCTCCACCGGTGCGGATCAGCATGTCTGGATCTGGAATATCATGCGTATAGAGATTTTTTGTTACAATATTTTCATCCACATCTTCTGGCAGAATCTGACCCTCTTCCACCTGTCTAGCAATGTTTTTCACTGCATTAGTGATTTCTTGGCGACTGCCATAACTCAGAGCAATATTCAGGTTTAGCCTTGTGTTGTGGACGGTTAGTTGTTCGGCATGGTTAATTTTTTCAATGATATCACTGCTCAATGGTGTGCGATCACCCAAAAAGCGTAGACGGATACCGTTTTCATGCATCTGGTCAAGCTCACTGTCCATGTAGAGGCGGAACAGATTCATTAAGTCGTCGACTTCTTCTTTGGGGCGTTGCCAGTTTTCAGAAGAAAAAGTGTATAAAGTGAGGTAAGCGATGTTGTTTTTAATACAATATTTGATGGCGTTTTTAGCAGCTTCTCCCCCTTTTTTATGCCCCATAGCGCGCGGTAAGTGACGTGCCTTAGCCCATCGCCCATTACCGTCCATGATAATTGCTATATGTTGGAGCATTTTATTGTTATTTCCGTTTTAAAGAAAGGGTCTAAACCGTCATAATGTCTTTCTCTTTTTCAGCAAAAAGAGAATCGACATTTTTGATATATTCGTCGGTAAGTTTTTGTATTTCATCGGTAGAATGGTGCATTTCGTCTTGAGAAATATCTCCATCTTTTTCCATTTTCTTAACCGATTCGTTGCCGTCACGACGGATGTTGCGGATGGCAATCTTGGCTTTTTCAGCATGACCACTGCCAATTTTGACCATTTCTTTGCGACGCTCTTCGGTTAAATCCGGCATAGGAATACGTAGAAGCTGTCCGTCGGAAGACGGATTCAGGCCAAGATTAGAATTCATAATGGCTTTTTCCACGCTTGCTACAAGCCCTTTATCCCACACCTGAATGGTCAACATACGTGCCTCAGGTGCGTTGACCGTTCCTACCTGATTCAGTGGCATCATGCTGCCATAAGCGTCGACCATAATTCCGTCCAAAAGAGAAGGGGAGGCTCGGCCAGTACGCAACGTTGCTAAGTCTTTGTGAAGCGCACCAAGAGTGCCTTCCATACGTTTTTTTAAATCTTCATAGTCATACATAATGTGTCTCCACTCCTATTTTCCTTAATTGACAAAGGTAAATTTTCCTTTTCCAGTCACAACGTCTTTAAAAGAACCTGGTTCATCAATGGCAAAAACCGCAATAGGGAGTTTATTTTCCCGCGCCAAGGCAATTGCTGCTCCATCCATCACTTTTAAATCGTCCGAAAGTACCTTTTTGTAAGTTAATGTATCGTAACGTACCGCATCGACATGTTTGTTGGGGTCCTTGTCGTAAATGCCATCGACTTGTGTACCTTTTAGCAGAATATCACAATCAAGTTCTATGGCACGCAAAGCAGAGGCCGTATCTGTGGTAAAGAAAGGGTTGCCTGTTCCCGCAGCGCAGATGATAACCCTCCCGCGTTGCATGTGACGGATGGCTCTGCGGCGGATAAACGGTTCGCACACCGCGTTCATGGTAATGGCGGAAAGTACTCTGGTGTCCATGCCTTTTTTCTCTAAACAATTTTGCAGTGCCAGCGCGTTCATCACTGTGGCGAGCATGCCCATATAGTCCGCACTGGAACGTTCCATCCCCGAGGCCGCCGCGTTCATGCCACGGAAAATATTTCCTCCGCCCACAACAAGGCAAATTTCTATCCCAATATTATGAACCGATTTTATTTCATCGCAAATTTTATCAATGGTTTCCAAGTCATGACCAAAATTCTGTTTGCCCATCAGAGCTTCTCCAGAGAGCTTTAGCATCACCCGTTTGTAGGATGTAGATGTCATAAATAATTCCCTCACAAAATATGTGAAACGGACTATACTTTAACTAAGTTTGAAAGTGAAGCAGTAATATGATTATAAAAAAGGGCTTCTTCAAGAAGCCCTTTAATATTTGAAATATGTGAAGATTTTCTATGCAGCACCTGCGGCTCTGGCCACTTCTTCAGCAAAATTATCTTCTTCTTTCTCAATGCCTTCACCAAGCACAAACAATTCGTAACCGGCGATGGTAACCGGTGCGCCAATGTCTTTTTCAGCAGCCTTAATTGCATCGCCAACACTGATTTTACCATCAATAACAAAAGTTTGTTCCGGAAGAACAATTTCTGCATAGAATTTATTGATCCGGCCTTCTACCATTTTTTCAATGATTTCTGCAGGTTTTCCAGAAGCTGCGGCTTGTTCAGAGAAAATTGCACGCTCACGTTCGATAAGCTCGGGGTTTACTTCTGCACGAGTAAGTGCTTCGGGTTTTGCGGCGGCAATGTGCATGGCAATTTGTTTGCCAAGTGCGAGTAATTTGTCTTTATCACCGGCAGATTCAAGGGCTACAAGCACCCCAATTTTACCAAGATTTGTAGCCGTAGCATTATGAATATAGGTTGCTACAACGCCCTGAGAAACAGAAAGAGCAGCAGAACGGCGCAAGCTTACATTCTCACCAAATTCACCCACGGATTCTTTGATTACTTCCGTCACAACCTTGCCAGCTTTGGGGCATTGGAAGTTTGAAAGTGCTTCAAAATCGCCATTAACTTCCAGCGCATATTGTGCAAGTGTTGAGCTAAGCTCTTGGAACTTTTCGCCTTTTGCAAGAAAATCTGTTTCAGAATTAAATTCAATAATTGCGGATTTGTTATCATCACTGGAGATAGCGATAAGACCTTCGGCAGCCGTACGCCCAGCTTTTTTCGCTGCTTTTCCGATACCTTTTTTGCGTAGCCAATCGGTTGCTTCTTCAAAATTTCCGTTTGTTTCGTTTAGTGCCTGTTTGCAATCCATCATGCCAGCGCCAGTGGATTCACGGAGTTCTTTAATCAAGCTTGCAGTAATTTGAGTCATGATATACCTATGTATTTTGTATTTAACGATTTAGCAATATCGGCAAGGCGACAGTGCCATTTAAATTGTTTGTCCTAAGCAGCTTCTTCTTCAGATTTCTCTTCTTTTTCTGCCTCTTCTTTCTTAGGTGCAGCTTCTGCCTTTTTCTCAGCTTTCTTTTCAGATTTCTCTTCTTTCTTTGCTGCGGTTTTCTTTTTAGGGGCAGCTTTCTTTTTAGGAGTGGCTTTAGCCTCTTCCTCAGATTTTTCATCTTTCTTTGCCGCGGTTTTCCCAGAGGTTGCTTTGGCTTTCTCTTCTTTTTCTGCCTCTTCTTTCTTAGGGGCAGCTTTTGCCTTTTCTTCAGCGTTCTCTTTAGATTTTTCATCTTTCTTTGCTGCGGTTTTCCCAGAGGCAGCTTCTGCCGCTGGTTTTTCTGCATTGGCTGCAGGAGAAGTCGCAAGAGCGTGCTCCATGCCCGCTAGGATAGAATCAGCAATAAGATCGCAATAAAGTTGAATGGATCTTGTAGAATCATCGTTACCGGGAATGATGTGGCCGATATTATCAGGATCAGAGTTGGTATCCACCACTGCAATCAAAGGAATTTCGAGTGTATTGGCCTCTTTAATGGCAATGTGTTCTTTGTTAGTATCGATGATAAAAACAAGATCAGGAACGCCGCCCATATCTTTGATGCCACCAAGAGCGCGTTCAAGTTTTTCAACACGACGTTCAATCTGCAAACGTTCTTTTTTGTTTAAATTGGTTTCTTCGTCTTCAAGCTGGTTCTGTAGGTTGCGGAGTGTTTTGATGGACTGAGAAACAGTACCCCAGTTTGTCAACATGCCGCCCAACCAGCGGTGATTTACATAGTATTGTCCGCAACGTTTGGCAGTTGTTTCAACGATCTCAGATGCTTGACGTTTTGTGCTGACAAAAAGAACACGGCCGTTATTTGCTGCAATATTATACGTCACGTCCAGTGCGTTATGCAGAAGAGGGACGGTTTTTTGTAGGTCAATAATGTGAGTGTTGTTACGTGCTCCATAAATATAGGGAGCCATTTTAGGGTTCCAACGCATGGTTTTGTGACCAAAATGCACACCAGCATCTAAAAGCTGTTTTATAGAAAATTTAGGTAGTAATGCAGACATAATATTCTCCTTGTTTGTCGGTTTGTCCTCCACAGGCCATACCAAATCTTGGCACCGAAACATCAGAAAAACGACGTAACACCTGTGTGTGAAATTCATTCTGCTTAAAAAAACAGAAGCTAAGCGCATGGAAAATCCAGCGCAGGCGTGCGTATATACGGGTTATTTAACCACAATGCAAGCATTTTATTGATAGGGGTAATTTTTCTACTGTTGTGGAATTAACACAGTTGGCAATGTGAAAAACTATGATTGCTGGCTATCTGTGTTGCGTGCTAGAAAATGTACTGATTTTGTGCTACCATGACCTTGTTTTATTTAAGTATGTAAGGAGTGTGGTCATAAAAGTTCTGGTGCCTGTAAAGCGCGTGATTGACTATAACGTTAAAGTACGTGTGAATGCTGATAATAGTGGGGTTGAAACGGCAAATGTCAAGATGTCAATGAACCCTTTTGATGAAATTGCGGTGGAAGAAGCTGTGCGGTTAAAGGAAGCGGGTAAGGTTTCGGAAGTGGTGGTTGTTTCCATCGGTGTGGATAAGGTCGAAGATGTTTTAAGAACCGCGCTTGCGATGGGGGCAGATCGCTCTATCCTGTTAAGTTGTGAAGAAGAAATACAGCCCCTTGCTGCGGCAAAATTGCTACAAAAACTAGTGGAAGAGGAATCTCCAGAATTGGTTATTCTTGGTAAGCAGGCCATTGATGATGACAGTAATCAGACGGGGCAAATGCTTGCAGGGTTACTTGGTTGGGGACAGGGAACATTTGCTTCCAAGGTAGAGCTGGTTGATGGTGGAGTGAATGTAACGCGTGAGGTGGATGCAGGGCTTTCAACGGTACATTTAAAGCTTCCTGCGGTAGTAACTACGGATCTACGGCTCAACGAGCCACGCTACGTGGCGCTTCCTAATATTATGAAAGCACGTGCTAAGCCATTGGAGAAGAAGTCCGCTGCAGAATATGGTGTGGATATTGCTCCACGGCTGCAAACACAAAGGGTGGATTCTCCTCCGGTGCGTCAGGCGGGTATAAAAGTCAATAATGTTGATGAATTAATTGATAAGTTGCGTAATGAAGCAAAGGTTATCTAAAGGTTTGAATCATGTTTAAAAAGTTTTTATACGTTGGTTTATTTGTAGCGGTTCTGGCTGCCTGTGAACGTAAAGTGGAAATACCTGAAGGGTTTGTGCGTATTGCTGCCCATGGTGCGTATCATTTTGTGTATATTGATCCAAAAGTTGTCAGTACAAAAGATAAGGTACTCTTGCGCCGTGGTGGAATCAATATCTGTAAATTTTACGGTAATGATGACTATTGTGAAGTCTATATGTGGGATAAACCGGAACTGGTTTCCACAAAACTTCCAGTAGAAAATCGTAGGCAAGTTGCTGTGATTTATACCATTAAGGGTGATGAAATAAAATTGAAAATTATTAAATAGGTATAGGTAAACTTATGGCAATTCTCGTTGTTGCGGAACATACAAATACGTCTCTGGCCAGCTCAACATTAAGTACAATCCATGCAGCATTGCAGCTTGGTGGTGCGGTGGAAGTCTTGGTGGCTGGTTCTTCGGTGGCTAATATTGCAGAGCAGGCAAAATCCATTGGCGGAGTCACAAAAGTACTGGTAGCTGATGGCGAAGAATATGCCCATAACTTGGCTGAAAATATGGCAAGCCTGATTTGCAATATGGCACCTGATTATACCCATATTCTGGCGCCGGCAACGACCTTTGGGAAAGATTTTATGCCACGTGTGGCGGCCCTGTTGGATGTGGCGCAAATATCAGACATTATTTCTGTGGTTGATGCGGATACCTTCACCCGTCCTATTTATGCGGGCAATGCGATTGCGACGGTGAAGTCGAATGATTCTATTAAGATTGTTACGGTACGCCCTTCGGCGTTTGATAAGGCATCTAGTGAGGGTGGTTCAGCAGCAGTGGAATCTGTTTCTGGCAAGGGGGATAGTGGGCTTTCTTCCTTTGTTGGCGAAGAAGTTACTCAATCTGACCGGCCGGATCTTTCCGCTGCTAGCGTGGTGGTTTCTGGCGGCAGAGGCGTTGCCAGTAAAGAAAATTTTGCGTTGATTGAAGCATTGGCCGATAAATTGGGTGCGGCAGTGGGCGCTTCTCGTGCGGCGGTGGATGCGGGTTATGTCTCTAACGATCTGCAAGTAGGGCAGACAGGAAAAATTGTTGCGCCTGACCTCTATATTGCTACGGGTATTTCAGGGGCGATTCAGCATCTTGCCGGTATGAAAAATAGCAAAATCATTGTGGCCATCAATAACGATGAAAACGCGCCTATCTTTGAAGTGGCAGATTATGGCTTGGTGGCGGATTTATTTGATGCGGTACCTGAACTGACCCAAAAACTCTAATGTCGTTTGAAATTCTCCAAACTCCGTCCCCTAATTTTAATGACAGGGTTAATGGTGCGCCCATTGACATGCTGGTGTTGCATTATACAGGCATGAAAACCGCACAAGAGGCACTTGATCGTATGCGTGATGAGGATTCGGAAGTCAGTGCCCATTATATGGTGGATGAAAAGGGTAAGATTTATCAGTTGGTCGATGAGAAAAAACGCGCATGGCATGCGGGCATCAGCCATTGGCGTGGGAGAAATCAACTTAATGATTATTCCATCGGGGTAGAAATTGTTAATCCCGGGCATGAATTTGGCTACGTGCCTTTCCCAGAAAATCAAATGTATAGTGTAGTGGATTTATGTGTGGATATGGTCAAGCGCTATAAGATTAAGCCACATAATGTGGTTGGCCATTCGGACATTGCACCGGACAGAAAGCAGGATCCGGGGGAATT
This sequence comes from Alphaproteobacteria bacterium, assembly GCA_030429625.1. Lineage (GTDB taxonomy): Bacteria > Pseudomonadota > Alphaproteobacteria > Rickettsiales > UBA8987 > JAUIFA01. The sequence continues at coordinate 150,748 of JAUIFA010000002.1, forward strand.
GTTTGATTGGAAATCTCTGGCAAAACAGGGGGTTGGTCTGTGGCCGGATAAGGATTATGAATATCAGGTGGAGGCGGTACTGGAGATTGGTAAATCAAATAAGCAGGTGGAAAAACTCCAGCGTGACTTAGGTAAACTCGGCTATAAAATTACCGCTGATGGTTATTTTGGGGTGCAGACGTCCTATGTTGTTGAGGCCTTTCAGCGTCATTTTGCACAAGCAAGGTTAGACGGTGCGTGGGACGGCAATATGCAATACATACTAAACAATCTGATCAATAAATGCTAACGATTCCAAGGGGCTTTGGCCAACACGCGCGCCATAGCGCATATGCCGGTTAAGCCGGCAAACGATAACCCGATGCCGATTAATCCGGTTAGATAAAAGAAATTGCTGTCCACTGTAAAACCAAGAATACAGGACAGTATGATTAAGATGCCGATGGTGAGCTGAACCTGTTGATCCAAAGGCAGCATAGAAGAGGATTTGACTGTAGGTAATTTAGCCTCTTTCCAGCCGTTGATGCCGCCTTCGAGCAATAATAACTCAAAATCAGTGTCTATATTTTCCAACAATTGGCAGGCGGATTTGGCTCTGCCGCCCTTTAGGCACTGTATGATTACTTTTTTGCCTTTTGTCTCGTAACTGTTTAACACTTTCGGGCTAAAAGAAGACAGCGGATGATTGGTCGCCTGCTCGATATGCTCGGCTCTAAATTCGCTAGGTTCGCGCACATCTATAATGATAGCCTGCCCGTTTTTTAATAAGGGCGCAGCGTTTTCCGCCGTAATAATCGTAAAGCTCATAATGGTCTCTCTAATTGCAATATTCTTTGTATAACAACTGCATAACATCTTTAGCTAGCGGGTGAGTTAGGCGATATATGATCTTCACCCCGTCGCGTTCGGACGTCAGTATCCCGTCCTTTTTCATTTTTATAAGATGCTGCGAAAGGGCGGATTGTGACAGCGGCAACGCATCTTCAATTTCGCCAACCGAAAGTCGCCCCTGCGCCAATAGACAAAGGATCATTAATCTGTTAGGATTAGCCAGACTACGTAAGAACTTCGCCGCGCCGTCCGCATTATTTTTTATGTCGTCTTTTATTCTCATGTTGACAATTATATAAGATAATTCTAATATAAGCAAGTACTAATATTAACGAGTGAGGAAAAAATGACAAAAGACTATAAAGAATTAACCGCTTCCATTTCCGGTAATATCGGCGAATTGCGCAAATCCATTCCCGACGTGATGAAGGGCTTTTCGGCCATGGCTGGTGCTGCAACGGCAGACGGTGCGTTGGACAAAAAGACTAAAGAATTTATCGCTATGGGCATTGGTGTGGCCGCACGGTGTGATGGGTGTATTGGTTTCCACTCCCAAGCGTTGGCCAAACTGGGCGCTACGGACGAAGAATTCAACGAAGTGTTGGCCATGGCTATTTACATGGGCGGCGGCCCGTCTTTGATGTATGCGGCCGATGCGCTGGACGCTTTTAAACAGGCCAAAGAAAAATAGCATTTTTCAAAGATATTAATGGTTTCTTAAGAACTTCTCCCTATAATGCCACCATTATTATGGAGAGACTTTATGCTGCGTGCAACAGAACGCCAAGAATATGAGCATACAAAACTGCTAGAATATATTGAAGCGTTTGTCAAAGAAATCCCCAAGCTTGATGGTTTAAAGGATGTACAACATTCTTTAAATATTCTCAAATCACATCGTGACCGTATAAAAGATAGGCGTTACGATGAGGGTATAAAGCAAGTTGAAAATATAAGAGAGAAACCTAATTATGGATTCTTCAACGATATATTAGAAGACAGAACTCTTGCGTCTGTAGCTAAAAAGGCACTTGCCATTGTTGAGGTGGCAGAAAAATTATGGTGGCAATCCCGCCGTGTGTTGTCAGAAGACATGGTACAGCTCACCTATAAAAGATTTGGAATAGACGGCAGTTTAAATTTTCTAACAGGCAACAATGAAAATAGAGGGTTGCTTTTTCAGAATATTGATGGTGCTCCACATCGCCCTTCTGGAGAAGAAATGCTAGCGGTTCGGGCTGTCTATTTTGATGGTATTGACCAAAACGGGTTCAAAAAAACTTTCCGACCACAGACAGAATTAATCAAGCAGATATCGGGTCATGATGCTGCATTCTACCATTATGACAGTAAACCTGCGGAACTTGGGGATGCGTTTGCTGCAGTATTGAGAAAACGTTCAGGGGTACATGATGCGCATAGGAGAGCCGCTCAAGAAATTATAGACGCTAGAACGGAATCTGTTGCCATGCTTAACTTGGACTGGCTGTCTGTGCGCTATAGTAATGGTGTTATGTTTGGGTTGGGCGTGGATAATGCCATCGAGGAAATACTGCGTGACCCACAAGGCAGCCATCGTTTAAGTGATGCTGCGATAAAAGATGTGTTTAGCCAACAAAGGGTATTCTCAATTGGCATGCAACCAGTATGGGGTACAAGTAAATACAGTGAATCATTTACTCAATCTCCTGATTTAAGCATTGTTGCGGCGGATGATATGCTCTTTCCGACTTCAATATATTTCCGTGGCATTGTACGCGATATGATGGCCAATCCTGCTGGTCCAGCGGTTAGGGCGTTGTCTGATGGTGGTAATAAGGTTTCGTTGGTTGTTGCTCCTGGTCTTGTGTACAATCATATTGATGGGCCTAATGGGAAGAAACTCCCCAATTTTGGCAAACATAGCTCTTTACATTATATGGCTTCACTCGGTTTGTGTGATGGCATTGAAGCATCATGCCTAGAAATGCGGAAGATGGGGGAGGTAGTGCGTGAATATTTAGAGAATGGAGTGACTAAAGAGACAAGTCTATCTGCAATGTTCCACGATCATGGTGTGGGTGTTGAGATTTTAGACAAATCTGACTACAGGGGCCGTTTTGGTGATCAGGAGAAGGAAGGCCTCGATCTTGGTATCATAAAATCCTATGCAACAGCTCTTGCCGAAGAACAACGCTACATGCAAAAACCCCACATCCTGCTTAATGGCAACGGGGCGGAACGTAGCATGTCTCGGTAGGGATGAAGGTAAGCGCTCCTTCTACCTTTTGTAATTGATAATGCTTAGAATAATAAGTCCAACCACTTTCCCCTTTTTCTCTATGTTTGTAATGGACAATTGCATTATAGACACCTTGGGAATCAGGCTTTAAATTAACAGGGCCGTCTTGAAAATCCAGATAAGCAACAATGCCCTGATAGGGTTTAAATATATGTACGGTGTTATGGCGTCCTCCTGTGTTTCCACAAAACATCACCCATTCTTCTTTTGGGCTTGTTTCTAACAGACTGATTGCCGGAATATTCTTTGCGCATCCGGGCATATATTGTGATGAGTTGGAATAAATTTCCTGACCTGCCGGGTTGATTACGGACATCTTCCCATAATAAACTATGTCTGCAGAAGGGTTGTTGGCAGGAATTGTTTCGTATGTATATTCAAAACCCTTATGAAATAAGGAGGTTGCTTGCGGAGCCACGTTCTCTTTAGCAAAAGAAGTCATATTCATTATTGTGAATAAAAAAAGTGAAGAGAAATAAAGCACTATAATTGTTTCCAGAAATAGAATAATGCTTCTTATAGACCCTTTATTCGAATGTGAATTTTTCCACACTAAATAACCGCCAAAAATTGGGAATAAACAATAGAAAGGCACTAGAGAGATGTTTGGGTATGAAAAATTGATTAGTATGGTACTTAAAATGGCACTCCCAATGCCCCACAGAAAAAATACTTTATGCATGTTTTCTTCTCCATGCCATAACTTTAACCACATTATTTTTCCTTCTCTTGTTTGTTAATAAGTTGAAAACTATCTTTGTATGGGAGCATTTCTGCATCATCTTTTTTAACGCAGAATGTTCCTTGTTTTAGTGCATAAAAGAACATTAAATTATTTTTAAAATGATTTCCAAATGCGGGTAAATTAATTTTATTAACCAATCTATCATTTTTTAGAAAATATAGAGAAAATACTCCGTCATCTAAAAAGTCTTGTTGTTGTATTCCCATTACTTCAATACCTAATTCTTTTTTGATTAAATCATATGGATTAGAATACGGTCCAAAATAACAAACATGAGTCCAGTCAAAATATGTTACTTCCTTTAATTTAAAAGATTGATTTTTATTGCTCATTTTATCTTCTAAATTATAAAAGAATTGCCGATCTTCACCCATCGTTATCCAATCAATATATCCTTTTGCAGAGAGGTATATACCTGCAAATAAAACGATTACCAGTAATGGTCCTATTGTTGTTTTCTTCATAAACACATTCCTTCCTTATAATTTCCCATTCGTTTAATTTAACCGCATTGTCATAGGAATAAAGGAAAAGAGCGATTGAGAAAAGAAGGATATTAAAGGGAGCTGGATTTCCTTGCGCCTGTGGCGCGGCGGGGCGTCTCGGCCTGTGGCCTCGGCGTCGAACTCTGTTCGAACCCACATCTTCAATTTTTCCACTTTTAAAGCCGCGCTGTTGCGCCGATGGCTTTAAAACTGAAAATGGTGGAGGGAGCTGGATTCGAACCAACGTACGCATACGCGGGCAGATTTACAGTCTGCTGCCTTTAACCACTCGGCCATCCCTCCACAGAGATGTAATATTTAAGGCAAATACGGGGGCTAATATACACAGGAAGATCGGCTTGTCACCTATTTTTATGGCTTTATACTGACTTTTTGCAGTTCAAGAATCTCTGGTGTTGGTAAATCCGGATAGTGTGCCTGTACCGCATCATTAACCCATTTGGGGAAAATCCTGAATAATAACCGAGCTTCTATAGTGTGGGCTTCTATATTCTTAGGCAGGATAAAGATTTCATCACGATGTGACTTGGCGGGAATGCGCGTATCTTTGATCAGCTTTGCGTTACGCCAGAAGGCAACCCCAACCGGCTTGCCCTCCTTATCGGCAAAGACTTTGTGGAACATGCGCGCGTCTTTGGGCACAACGCCAGTCTCACTAGGCTGCCCGCTTTGATAGAGGATGTTGCCCTGTGCGTCCTTGGCAATCACGTGCAGCCAGAGCTGGCGGAAATCGGCCACGCCGGTGGGTAGGTGATGCCCCGCACCAATGTTGGTAACCCGCACGGTAAGCTGATTGCCCTGCATTGGTAAAAGTTCCAATTTGGCAGCAGATTTAAGCAATTGGATGCTCATATTCGCCAGCTTTTTATTGCGTAAACCCACCAGATGGTGATTCGCACCGGTAAATTGGTGGGTACGGACATTGGCTTTTTTCTTCCCGCCATCGGTAGAGAATCCGGGAATATCTGTGCCGATATTTTCGATGTTTTTGTGCATATGGCAGTCCAAACAATTCAGTTTTTCTTCTGGTTTTTGCGGGTTGTTATAAGGAGAATCTTCCCATTCTTTATAGGTATTGACAACCACCGCACCAGTGCCAGGAGCAAACTCATTATGACAGGTAGAGCAATATCGAGAGCTATTATAAAAATCCTGACTGTATGAGTCAGCATGTTGCTCCGGCTTGGCGTTGATTTGTTTTTCGCCCAACCAGTGCAGCAGGCCGTTAAGGCTCTCTTCGCCCATATAGGTAGGGCGACCGGCAATATCTAATGTGAAACTAGCATTGCCGCCAGATGTCGTCGACATGGCGTTTTCTATAGAAGTCATACGATGACACATTAAACAGGTTGTGCCTTCGTCTATGTCGGGGCGTTTTTCTTCCAGTGCGATAAACAGGCTGTGCCCGCCTTTTTCAAACATATGGCCATTGTCAGGGGTTTTTCTGCGGCCGGAAAGCATGGCTTGTGGGTTGTGACAGCCCATACACCATTTGCGGAACGGTTCGCCCTCCATGCTGGCGGCGATGTCTTCCACCACGTTGTAATACGGGTTGGAATCGGCCATCAGATGGTGGTTGGAGTCGACCCATTGATCAAAAATCTCGCTGTGGCACGAGGCGCATTTGGCCGAATTGACCCATTTATGTTCGGGGATTTGTCCCTTATCTTCAGTACGTATCCAGCTTGAGGTCTGAGGCAAATTCCCACGAGAGGTGATGAATTTTGCCAGATGCTGCATCATTTGTTTGGCTGCTTTATTGGGGGCATCAGGGTTGGTGGAGGTAGGGTCGTTCTTCTCATCCGCACCCATACCGCCTTGCGTGTCTTTGATTATTCTCACCAGATCACCAGCATTGCCATCCGCAATTAATTTCTTTAAATCAGCGTGGCCAATGATGTTATTTTCCATCTTATCATGTTGGAAATCTTCAAAGAGGTAACCGGCAGTAAAATTAAATCCGTCCACGTGGCAACTGGCGCAGCTCATCCAATAATCCCCAGCCATGGGGTGATCGGGAATATCATCACGATTGCCACTGTTGAACAGGCGCATGCCGGCACGCAGCTCAGGAGCGATCGGATCCTGTTCCACCAGCTTGGCAAAATTGGCGGATGCTAGCTTGACCTTAGCAAAACTACCTTTACCGCGTGAGAGTTTGGCAATGTCCAAGCTCATGGCGTTTTGTACAAAAATATCTTCACCATCAATCACCAGCCCACGAGGGTTATCTCCGGGAACATGACGGAAAATCTGCGTGGCCTTTGCGCCTCCTTGATTTTGTTTTTTAGCGTGGCGGTTGCGTTGATTCTTTGGCACACTACGGCGGGAGAGATCAAACACCATCAAGTCCTCACTCGCAGCCAGCGTCACATAGAGTTTTTTGCCATCGGCAGAAAATTCTGCGTCATGTGGGTTGGAAACAATACGAGTTTTGGTACCGTTTTCAAGGATGTTGATTTGTTCAAAAAGCTGTTTGCGCCGTTCGGCGAATTCATGCTCCTTGCCCTTGGCTAGAGACAATACCGACACCGCCGGGAAGACGGTGGATTGGAACTGAAAGGGGTGGTCAAAATTCCACAGCACATGCGGAAGCCAAGCCTCTTTTTCGTTAGGGCTGATGGCAATGTCGTCCAACAGGCGCGGCAGACCTTGGGAAACAAATTCGTCCGCATTCTGAGTTACCTCCAGCGTGATAATTTTTGGTGCGGTGAGGGGAAGTGTGGTGGTATCAAAAATGGAAACTTTGCCGATCATGGAGTGCGTCACAAGCAATCTTCCATCGCTGAGTAGTGCCAGCCCGCGCGGTGTGTTCTCGGTGGCGATGGAGTGGAGAATCTGCCCACGTTCATTGATGGCTAGCAAGCGATGGTCTTCAAACAAAGTGATCCAGAAGAGTTGATTCTTTGCATCATAAGCTACGCCAAAAGGGCGCTTACCCACCTCAATAGAAGTAATTTTTTCAAAGTCATTCAAATCAATCAGATGTACTTTCCCGTCAGTGTAATCACTTGCCATCAGGCGGTGATGCTCTTCGTCCAAAGCGATACGGCGTATGTCATTCCCAATGTGAAGTTCTTTTTCTAACACACTATTTTCTTTGTTTATTTTCGAAATTGAACCGGCCTCAAAATTTGCGCTGTAGAGGGTTTTTCCATCTTTGGAAAGCACAAAGGATGAACTTTCTTCAGCGGCAAAAACATGTGCACCGAAAAATACTAATATCACCGCAACGGCAAAACCAATAACCCATTTATTTAGCTTTAGCATGGAATATTTCATGGCGTGGTATAACACTAAAACGGTCAGTGGTATGGCAACAATCAAATGTGTCCAATAGGATATTTGACCAGAGAGATCACCACCACGATTGCCAACAAAGGTGAGGTAAATACCGCTGACAATCATCAATAAAATGGCATAGTCCAATATTTTTCCTGTGATGCGTAAGGGCTGTTTGCTGCTGTTATTATAGAGGGTTCTGTGAGACAGCCAGAAGGGGATAACAAAAATAGAAAACAGAAATAAGGCAGCAATAAAATGGACAAACAGACTGAAGCGAACAAGCGTCCAATCAAGGGTGAAACCATTCCATAAGATAAGTCCGCTAAAGGCTAGAAAATACAGGGTAAATTCCGCTGATTTTGAGCGGTATCCCAGCCTTATCCACCAAGGCATTGCGCGCAACAGTTCTTCGTGCTTTGATAATTTTCTACCCATTCTTTATCCCAACGCAAAATCCAGAGGAGTATAACTCCTCTGGATGGAATTGTCTGCAATTTATTGTGATAATGTTACTGTGTGATTCGGACTTTTGCCGCCATCACCGGAGCAAAGCCGTAAGACGCTCCAGCTCGGCTGATTCTAGCAACATTGTCACCATCACTGTCAATCACATCATCACTTATTATATTTTCACCCGTGTCGGTTGGCCATTCTGCCAATTGCATACCTTCGCCCACTTTATGACCGTTAATCACGGTACGGAACCAATCTTTGTAACGGGAGGTGAGGTGTTGCAAGGTTAAAAGTGGTTCAGATTCTTTTTCTGTGTTAGGAAGAACCGTCATTAACGAACGCATGCCAGCGCTAACGGCCGCGACTGTCCAAGGAGTATAAATACCGTCTTTGTTGGCATAAACGCCGGTTTGTGGGTCAAACAAATTTTTCTCCACCGCCACAAAAAGAGTCCGTGCCGCTTTGCGATATTTCATATCGCCGGTGGCCTTAAAGGCAGAGGAAAGCCCATGAATAACTGCAAACTGCGTGCCCACAGAATTGCCCGCAAGGATGCCTTTACCAATCTCATATTTGTTGGCAACCAAACCGTTTTTACCAATCAGATTCGCTAAAATAAAATCGGCTTGTTGGCGGATCACATCAAGTGCTTTTTTGCCACGTTCGGTATTAAGGCTTTCACCCGAATCGGCTGAGGCATAGCCCACCGGAAGTGCGTCTTGCGAACGTTGATAAATGGACAGGGCATGCAGCGCATAGGCTGCGTCATAGGCGGTAACGATGTTGCCCTTTTTGCCGTTGGTATAGACATCGACAAAGGTGCCTTTTTCTTTATTAAAGTGCAGGCTGATAAGGTTCTTAAATTGGGCGTTGGTCAATGCTGATGCTAGCGAGAAGGGGTCGTCTGATTCAATATCATTTTCCAGATAGTCATCAATATTTTCAGCCGGTGCCTTAGGGAATGGTGCACCGTCATAGACTGCCAAGAAGGCTGGATTTTGATTGGTATTGGCTGTGCGTTGGTCTGTCATGGCATAGAATTCACTTAGTGGCCACAAGAGAAGCCATTTGTCCCGCAAGGAGGAGGTGCTATCGGTAACCTTCAACGCTCCAATGCCTTTAAAACCATTGTGCACTTTTTCGCTGATTTTAATGCTGTGCGGTAACCAGATTGGCCCTTCTTTGGGAGAATAGTTGGTAATGATAGGGGTTCCCAACTCTTTACCGTTATAGCCCAACTTTGTTTTAATGGTTAGAAGTTTGTCCCAAGTTAATTCAGCAAGTAACATACCATTGACCCCATCGGCCGCAGAGACTCCCAACGCATGGATGCCGTCTTGGTCTTGCGTGGTAGATTCCGCTTCAACTTCCTCGTCAGATTCTATCACGTGCATGCCACCAAGGAAATCCTGTGTCCACATCACGTCTTTAAGCATTTGACCGCCAAAAGCTGCTGGATTAAAATGTTTGTCCATGCCGGATTCTTCCCATGCTAGTGTGGTAAAATCACCAACATAGGCGGGGGTAATGGCTTTAATTTCTTTGTCATCTATGGTAAGGGTTTCTTCTCCGTTTTTTGTTACGTTTACCTTTTGAGCAAACTCTGGCGTACCAGAAACATAAGGCACGCCCACCGGATACATATTTTTAGGCAGATCATTACTATCAAAACCTACTGATCGTGCCAGCTCAGAAAAACGCTGTTGTAAAGATTCCGATGTGCCACCACGTTGTTTGTTTGCTAGCCCATTGGCAAGATGTGGCCCCATGCGGGACTGGAAATTCAGCGCGTACATGGCTTCTTCTGAATATTCGTAGCTCTCAATGCCCGTGACATAATCAAACGCGGTTGGGACATCAATGGCATTAGGATCTAACATGTCGAGATCCAATCCTAGTGTTTCTGCCAGAGGTTCGCCGGAAAGTTCAAATTCGGTATAAGCCAGCATAGCCCCCGCTGTATCAAAAGAATTGTCGATGACGATAACTTTTGTATCTACTGCCAGCGCAGAATATGCTGTAAAAGAAAGGGCAATTGGAAGGGCAAGTGTTGATAATTTTTTGATCATGTTATTCTCCTAAAATTCTTTTGTGTAGCGGAACAGAAAGCCCAATATGTTGGAATTTACACCTGCCTCATCGGTTGTTTTATACCCGGCTTCGGCGGTAAGTCCATTGTTAAAATCATAACCCGTGCTGACTTGGAACAAACTGTCGTCAAAATCGGCAATAGTACCGACCTCATCAATGTTGCGTGCGGTATAGCTGAAGGTCACGTTCCAGTTTTCCTGATAGATTGCCTTGGTACCAATGGTAACATATTGGTGATCTCTGTCGGCAATGCCTTCAAAATTTTCGATGGTGACATATTCAACAATATTTTCCAACGCCATATCTTCAGACACAGGGATGGTATAATGTAAGCCGAGTACCATGCCTTTTTCATCATCAAATCCAGCACCTATATCGGCATCGCCTTGTGCCAAGTGACGCACAGCAATATGAGAGTTTAAGTCTTCAATGCCGGCAACATTTGTGCTGTCTAAGGAGATGGCAAAAGAGGATAAATCTTCAGTATTGCTGGCGCCGCCGTCGCTCAGGGTGGTTCTGGGTCGACTGGTAAGGGTAGATTTGCTCAAGAAACTGGTATCAGCAAAAAACGTGCTGGCAGAAAGGGTGCTTTCACTTTTTTCTCCGGTGATGAAGCTGTAAGATGCTCCTACCCCAAATTTTTCAGTGATTTCATAATCTTCGGCAAAATCTTCACCCCAAATTCCGCGTGCATCCCACGCTGTACCAAAGGCTGGGTTAAATTTTCCTGCCCAAAAGGCATAGTCATTATGTGCAAAATTGATTTTAACTTCTTCAGCAAACAGGCCGTTGCTTTGGAAAAAGATATCGTCGTCGATGTTTTTGGTGGCTGCCTGATCAAAAGGCTCTAACACAAGTACACCATCGATAAAGATATTCTCGTTCAAAGTGATGGTTGGAGCAACTTCTGTACGTAGAAATATATTATTATGTTCGGTAGTGCTATCGTCCGAATCGACCGTGTTTTCGTTTTGTATCTCCACAACAATTTCTCCCGAGACATTTGGGTATTGGGCATGGGCCGGTAAGGCAGTAGTTGCACTTAGTGCTAAGATAGAAAAACTAAATAACGCTTTTTTAGGTGGCATAAACATAACTCCGTAATATAATGTTAATGAGAATCATTATTAAATAATGGAATGGAGTATATGTGTCCAGAAATATATGTCAACTAAAAATAAGAATTATTCTTAGAAGGATAAAAGTTGTGGTTATTGATAGAGTAGATAAAATGGTGAACAGACTTCAGATGTATTAGAAACGTCGTAAGTATCCGTATCAATAGCAGCCAAAGTATGATTATTGGCGCAAGCTTTTCCTCCGCTATATCCAAAAATCTTGCCTGTGCCTGGCATGCCATTGTCCAGCTTTTTATCAATATATTTTGTATCTTCAGGTGTTAATACATTGTAGCTTGGGCCGCTTCTGGCCAAATAAATATATAGGCTTTTTTGATCGTTCAATGCGGCAACATCCAAAGAAAACATAAAGGTTCTGGCTACATAAGTGGGAGAAAAGGTGACCCCCTCCATGGCAGTTTTTGGCCGACTAGTGCCAATAACAATGTTGCCTTCCGTTTCGTCGTACGTGCCCTCAATCAACCCGGCAAGAGCCAAGTGATCCCAGAATTGTGTAGTTTCTCCAGGGGTGGTAATGGTGTGGCTGCCGTCGCCTTCTTCTGTTTGGCCAGGCCAATAATCCGAGGCTTCGTCAAAATCACCAGGAATGGCATCGTATTTGGCTTGGAACAGGTTAAAGGCGGTTTCGTATTTGACAAAATCATTCATGATGCTGGTTAGGCGTGACGTGTGGATCATTTCTCGACCAGAGACAATGCCTGCTGTAATCAGGCTAATAATAACCAAAACAATGGAGAGTTCTACTAATGTAAAGCCAGATGTTTTTCCCATATTACCCTTTTCTGTCAAAACATTCATTTGCTATGATAACATATATAGATGTATACATACAGTCAAAAAAACATAAGGTTAGTATTATATCATATGACAAAACAACACAAAAAACATTTTGGAAAAAGTAATGATTCTGTAAAGCAAAGTCATGGGCTTTGGTTTTATGGCAGGCATGCAGTAATTGCGGCGTTAGAAAACCCTAAACGGGAGGTTAAGCGGCTGCTAACCACAAAGGCTGGAGCTGAAATGCTGCAATCGGTGGATTGTCGTGGTTTGACCTCAGAGTTGGTAGAGGCAGATGTGATTGCACGCCACGCCCCAGATAACGCGCCCCATCAAGGGGTGGCGTTGCAGGTGCGGCCGTTACCAGGGGTAAGCGTAACGGATTTGCAGAACCCAAAATTGGTGATGGTTTTGGATCAGGTGACTGACCCGCATAATATTGGTGCGATATTACGGTCTGCTGCAGCATTTGGAGTCGATGCGCTGATTGTGCACGAGCAAAATTCCCCGCAGGAAACCGGTACTATGGCCAAGGCGGCTTCTGGTGCGTTAGAAATCGTGCCGTTGATAAAGGTAGCCAATGTGGCTCAGGCGATGGACGAGCTTAAGGAGCAGGGTTTTTGGTTCTTAGGCATGGACGGAAAGGCAGAAACTAGCCTGAAAGACACGCCTTCTTATGATAAGACAGGGGTGGTAATGGGGGCGGAAGGCAAAGGGCTACGGCGTTTAACGGCAGAAAAATGTGATCTTCTGGTCAAATTACCTATCAAACGTACCATTGAGAGTTTGAATGTGTCCAATGCAGCGGCCATCGCATTGTATGAATTGTCTTCCTAGGTGCTGAGCTGTGCTAAATCCAGAAAAGTAAAACGGTCGCGCGTGAGGTGGGCATGTCTGGCCGCAAAGTCAAATTCTTCTTCACCCCAGCCTAATGTGGTTAGTTGAGTGGAGATTTTGGCATCTTCTAAAGCCTGTTTGATGGTGTGATAGGGTAGGGTGATGCGTTGAATTTCTTGCCGGATATGTGGCCATTGAGTGTGTAATCTCTTGTTGATTTGGTCAGCCTGTTTGGCAGAAAGAGATTTTTTTTGTGTTTCGGTATAGCAAGAAGTACCAAGATCTTCTCCAAAGGTGAATTTCAGAAAGTCCTCTTTAGGGGAGAATGGTAAAATATTTACTTTATCTTTCGCAAGAAGAGTTTGCTGTAAATTACTCATATATAATGTAGTTATAGCAATCTCTTCCCCATGAAGAATATCATATTCTTTATTCTTACCACGCAGCATTTCCAGCGTGTGGGCAATTATATGTTCTCCCTGACTGGCAGGGTAGCTGCCATTACTTATCAACATGCCAATGCCAGAAAGAATCAGCGTATGGGCGAGTAGGGAAATGGTTTCAATGTCCCCTTCAATCAGTTTCTTAGAGCTTTGTAATAATGCTTCTTCGTAAGGTATAAGCAAAGCAAAAGCAGTCGGATTGTAATAGCTGTCGAAAAGTAGATGTGACAGCAGCCAATCGGCCTGAGCGGTGCTGCGGCAGATGGAGTCCCCAAATCCAGCCTGAATCATACGTGTGGGCGCAGCTGCGAGAATGTCCAGATCGAGAATGATGGCTTTTGGAGGCTTTGCCGCTATGGTTTTTTTATGCCCGTCAACAGTGATGGACGCATTGGCTGAAGCATAGCCATTCATGGAAGGGGCAGTGCCAAAGACGATGTAAGGAATTTTTAGCAGATACGAAGCATACTTGCACAGATCGTTGATGGTGCCACTGCCTACGGCAATTATTACTTCATCTGTGGCGCAAGTACGGGTGATTTCATCCACATGTTTTTCATCCGCTCCCACATTGCCTTCAAGGATTAAAATATTGCTACAATCAATTGTATCGTATAAATATTCTCCTAATACATCGTAAGTATTATGGTCGCAGACGATGGTGCAGGATTTGCCTTCCAGAGCAAGCTTATCTAGATTTTTTCGTGCATTTCTTTCAATGGTGATGTGTTGAATCGGTACAGAAACATTCTCCCCGCTTTGGGGACAAATATAGTTACCATCGAGAATTTTTTGTATAATATCTTGCGTCATATGGCGTGAATATATAATCTGTATCTACCACGACGTAAAGTCAAATAGGGGTGATATGAAAAAAATTATTGTTATCACATTAATGGTAATTGGGCTTTCAAATTGTACCACATTGGAGTTGGTTAAGACAGTTGGCACCTATCTGTACAAAATGAGCAAAACCCAATATGCAGGTCATTATAAGGTAGGAAACCCTTATAAGGTAGGGGGTATTTGGTACACACCAGAGGTGGATACGTCTTATGACAAAACCGGTGTTGCCTCGTGGTATGGTGCGGATTTTGATGGTAAACTAACCTCCAACGGAGAGATGTTTGATAAGGATGTGATCTCTGCAGCTCATAAAACCCTGCCCTTGCCCAGTGTGGTGCGGGTGACCAATTTAGAAAATAGAAAATCGATGCTTATTAGAGTCAATGACAGAGGGCCTTATGTAAATAATCGGATTATTGATTTGTCGGAAGCAGCGGCCAAAAAGCTTGGTGTGTATCAAAAAGGAACGGCAAAGGTTCGGGTGCAATTTGACAATGATGCGACGAATAAGATGTTTGCACATTCCAGTCACAAAGATTATAAGCGTCCGAAGTCTCATGTGGGGCATGGGACGGCTGGTCATATTAAAATTGCTAAGAAGAAAAATATTCCAAAAAGAAAAGATGCTAGTCGTGGACTTTTTGTCCAAAGTGGGGCATATAGTAAATACGAAACGGCCAAAAAAGTGGCGGAAGATTTAAAATCTATTTCCCGTGTTGTGATTCAGGAAGTCAAAATAAATAATAAAAATATTTTTAGGGTGAGAATGGGGCCATTTTCGGATGAAAAAGATGCGGATGTGGCTGATAGTAAAGCAAATATGTTAGGATATAAGGATGCAATTATTGTTTATGATTAATAAAAATATAAGGTGGTTATTCGCACCATTCATCGCTTCTTTTATTATATTTAGCAGTGTTTATGCCTCTGCGGCAACAGAGATAGAAACAAACGCCAAATATGCTTATATGATTGATTACGATACAGGGCAGGTGTTGTTTGAAAAGAATGCCGATGAAGAAATGGGGCCTTCTTCAATGACCAAATTAATGACGGGCTATATGATTTTTGATGCGCTGAAAAATGGTGGCATCACGATGGAAACAACTTTTCCTGTGAGTATAAAAGCTTGGAAGAAAGGTGGTTCAAAAATGTATGTCAAAGAAGGGGACAATGTTGCGTTAGAAGACCTGATTCCCGGTATTTTAGTAGTCTCTGGTAACGATGCGTGTATTGTGGTAGCCGAAGGGATGGCGGGCAGCGAAGAACTTTTTGCCGAAGATATGAACGCCATGGCCGAAAGAATTGGTTTAACAGGCAGTCACTTTAAAAATGCTTCGGGTTGGCCGGAAGATGGACACGTAATGACAGTAAAAGATCTGGTTACGTTATCTAAACGTTTGTACAAAGATTTCCCACAATATTACCATTATTTCTCCCAGCCGTCATTCACCTATGCCGACATCAAACAAGCCAACCGTAATAAGCTGTTATACAAAAATATTGGGGTAGATGGGCTAAAAACCGGATATACCAGCGACAATGGTTACGGGATTGTGGTTTCGGCAGAGCAGGATGGGCGCAGGGTTTTCATTGCGCTTAATGGAATGGAAAGCTCTAGGCAGCGTGTGGCTGAGGCTCAGCGTATGGTTCGTTATGGATTTAATGGTTTTAGGACGTTGGATTTATACAGTGCCGGTGATGCGGTGGAAAGTGCCAATGTGTGGATGGGTAAAGAGGAAACCGTACCGCTTGTCATGGAAGAAGATTTAAAAATATTAACCAAGAAGAGAATCAGCCAGCAGGCAGAATATAACCTTTCGGTTTCTTATGAGGGGCCTATTGCTGCTCCCATTGAAAAAGGGCAGCAAATTGCAGAGCTTATTTTGAAGAAAGATGGAGAGGTGGTCAAGCAAGTGCCATTAGTCGCGGGGAAATCCGTCGAACGTCTCGGTCTTCTTGGCAGAATGCAGTTCGTGGTGATGCATAAGTTGTTTGGTTCGGATTAATTTTAATTCTGGGAGAGGATTATAGCCAAGTTTATCACATTTGAAGGCGGAGACGGCTGCGGGAAATCCACTCAGCTGGGGTTGCTGTGTGATGCGATGTTCAGTGCTGGAATTGACATGGTCAGAACGCGTGAACCTGGCGGAACAGAAGGAGCTAATGCCATCCGAAAATTGTTGGTGGAGGGGGATTTGCCATGGGACGGAATCACTGAAACCCTGCTTCATTTTGCGGCGCGTCGTGACCATGTGGAAAAGCTGATCAAGCCGCGCCTTGAGCGTGGAGAGTGGGTGCTGTGTGATCGTTTTGTTGATTCTACCATGGCCTATCAGGGGTACGGTTATGAATTGGATAAGGAGGCGATTAATACTCTGCACACGCTGTCTATTGATTCTCTGTTGCCCGACCTTACCTTTATTTTTGACATTGATGTTGAACAAGGATTAGAGCGTGCTAGAGGGCGTTCGGATAGCGAAGACCGCTATGAAAATATGGATATTTCCTTCCACAAACGCCTGCGTGAAGGCTTTCTGGACATTGCAAAAAACAATAGTCAACGCTGCGTGCTTATTGATGGTTCGGATACTATCGAAAATATCCATAAAAATATTATTAGGATAATGTCAGAGAGATTTGGAGTATTGTCATCTTCACCGTAGGTGGAGATCCAGAAAAGCGTTGCTTTTATAAATGGCTTCACAATGTATTGGATTCCCAGCACTTTGTGCTGAGAATGACAGAAAATAAAGAAACAGGGTAATTATGGAAGATTTAATCTTACATCCGAGGGAAAACCCTTATTTGACCGGACATGAGGCGGTAGAGAAATTGCTTCTTGAGGCCATTGCGAATCAGACAATAGCAGGTTCATGGCTGATTACTGGACCCAAGGGTATCGGTAAGGCAACGCTAGCCTATCGTTTGGCTAGATATTTATTTGCATATGATAATGAAGAGCAACTATTTGGGGAGGGTGATTCAAGCCTTTATCTTTCCAAAGAACATTCTATCTTTCATCGTATGGTCAGTGGTGGTTTGGGCGACATGATCACGGTGGAAGTCAACCATGAGGAAGGAAGAAGCGAAATTACGGTGGATGAGATTCGTCAAGTGGGTAAATTCTTAAGTCAGACCGCCTCTGAATCACGTTGGCGTGTGGTGATTATTGATGCGGCCGATGAAATGAATCGTAACGCGTCCAATGCGCTATTGAAAATTCTTGAGGAGCCGCCTAAAAACACGGTGATTTTGTTGGTCAGTCATTGTCCAGGAAAATTATTGCCCACCATTCGTTCACGCTGCCGTTTTGTGAAATTACGTCCGCTGGAACAAAAAAAGGTAATGGATTTATTGGGAACAATAGACGAAGACCTCCACCCAAAAGCTGCAGAATTTGCCTCTGTTTTGAGCAATGGTTCGCCGGGGATGGCCATAGAATTATACATGCTTTCAGGGTTGGAGCTTTATGAGGAGTCTCTCTCTATTTTCAGTACTCTGCCTAGTTTGGAAGTTACGGCAATTCAGGTTTTGGGCGATAAATTGGCCGGAAAGGACAATTACCATCAATGGCGGATGACGACCTATCTTTTAGAGTGGTTTTTGGCTAAAGCAGTGCGCAGCAAGATCACGGGAGAAAAATATCGAGAATTTATCACAGATGAAAATACGATATGTCAAAAACTTCAGACACATTATTCAGTTGACCAATTGGTAAAGTTGTGGGAAAAGATCGGCCAAATAGTGGCGCAGAGCGATGGCTTGAACATTGACAGAAAGCTTGCGACCCAGCAGATATTCGGTGCGTTTATCAAATAGAAGATTGCCTAAGAGCCATCAACCATAATGGAAGAAATTATGACGGAAAAAACTTTTTATGTCACCACACCCATTTATTATGTGAACGACAAACCGCATATTGGCCATGCATATACGACCATTGCGTGCGATGTGTTGGCGCGTTTTATGAAGCTCGATGGCTATGACGTGAAATTTACCACCGGTACGGACGAACACGGGCAAAAGGTGGACAAAGCGGCAAAAGATAAGGGCATTGATCCGCAGAAATTTACCGATGAAGTGTCGCAGTCTTTCCGTGACCTAGTGCGTTGCCCTAGCGGCGGTGGGCATAATTTGCTCAATTGTATCAATAACGATTTTATTCGCACCACCGAGCCGCGTCACAAAAAAGCCGCACAGGCTCTATGGAAGCGTATTGAAGACAATGGTTATATCTATAAAGATACGTATGGTGGCTGGTATGCGATTCGTGATGAGGCCTATTATCAGGAAAATGAGCTGACCGAAAAAGACGGCAAAAAAATTGCCCCTTCCGGCGCGGAAGTGGAATGGGTGGAAGAGGAAAGTTATTTTTTCAAGCTCTCGGCATTTCAGAAAAGGCTGGTGGATTTTTATGAGGCACATGCGGACTTTATCTTCCCGGAGAGCCGCAGAAATGAGGTGATGAGCTTTGTCAAAGGCGGCAAAGATTTTGAAGAAGGTGCGCTGAAAGACCTTTCCATTTCTCGTACCACTTTTGATTGGGGGGTAGAAGTGCCCGGTGATTCTGCTCATGTGATGTATGTGTGGATTGACGCGCTGTGTAACTATCTTACCTCGGCTGGCTTCCCTGATGATATGGACAATTTCACCAAATATTGGGGCACGCAAGAAAACCGTAAGGCCGTCCATGTGGTGGGAAAAGACATTTTACGTTTCCATGCGGTCTATTGGCCGGCCTTTTTGATGGCGGCGGAGTTGCCCCTGCCCAAGCAGATTGTGGCGCATGGTTGGTGGACGATTGAGGGTGAGAAGATGTCCAAATCTCTGGGCAATGTGATTTCTCCGCAGGAATTGGTCGACAATTTTGGGCTGGATCAGCTGCGTTATTTTATGCTGCGCGCGATGCCGTTTGGCAATGATGGGGATTTTAATCGTGAGCGTCTGGCCGAAGTAGTCAATGCGGATTTGGCCAACAATATCGGTAACTTGGCGCAACGTACACTCTCGATGATCCAGAAAAACTGTGACGGTAAAGTGCCTGAATTTGGAGAAGATAATACTGATTTGTTGGAAGAAGTAAAAACTATTCTGTCCATTGATAATAGAAATCCTGGGTCATATTTTTCTAATATGCGTTCAGATAGTTATAAACATTCGATAGGGTTTGATATGGCATTGATGGATGTTATGGCAGCATCTTCTCGTACCAATGAATATTTTGCAGAAAATGCGCCTTGGGCGTTAAAAAAGGAAGGTAAGCTGGATGAAATGGGTAATGTGTTATACCATACGGCTGAGGCCATTCGTCGCATTGCCATTGTGCTGCAACCGTTTTGCCCAACAGCTGCCGGTAAGATTCTTGATCAACTGGCCGTGCCGCAAAACCAGCGGATGTTCAAGCATCTAACAGACGAATTTGCCTTACAGTCAGGAACAAAACTGCCCGCACCGGAAGGCGTCTTCCCCCGTATTGAGAAATAACTGGATTCCCAGATTTTGTCTGAGAATGACCAAAAGGTGTCATCCTGTGGAATTTCGTAGAAATTAGCACAGGATCCATAAAGACTATAGAAGTGGATTCTGCGCAAGCTATCGCTTCACAGAATGACGGAGTGGTTGGCGTCATCCTGTGGCATGACCACGGGGTCCAGTCTTATTGCACTGGATTCCCAGCCTAACGGCTGAGAATGACACCATAATGGCTTTCCGGATGAGGGGTCACATTTATAATATTGGCTTGCCTGTTGGGTTGAATTGCTGTTTACTAAACGGGCAGTAAGGGAGTAAATATGCTTATCGATTCACATTGTCATTTAAACTATCCTGAATTTGAGGATTTGCAGGCCACATTGGCACAGGCGAAGGATTTGGGCGTGGAAGTGATGCAGACCATCTCCACCAAACGTTCGGATTTTGAGCAGGTCATTGCCCTTGCTGAACAATCCCAAAGCATCTATGCCTCTATCGGGGTGCATCCGCATGAGGCTGAGCATCATCAGGATATGACGGTGGATGAGCTACTCAAATGGGCGGCGCATGAGCGTGTGATTGGCCTTGGAGAAACCGGGCTGGATTATTATTACGAACATTCCCCGCGCCAAGAGCAGCAGGATTTGTTTCGAGTGCATATTGCTGCATCGCAACAATCAGGCTTGCCGGTGATTGTGCACACGCGCGATGCGGACGAAGACACGATCAAAATTCTTCAGGAAGAGCATAAAAAAGCACCGTTCCCGATTTTGATTCACTGTTTCAGTACTAGCCGCGACATGGCTGAGGCGGCCATTACGCTGGGCGGTTATATTTCAATTTCGGGCATTGTGACGTTTAATAAAGCGGTGGAATTGCAAGAGATTGTGGCCGATTTGCCGTTGGAGCGTTTGTTGGTGGAAACCGATTCGCCCTATCTTGCGCCGGTACCTTTCAGGGGGAAGAAGAACCAGCCCGCCTACACCAAATATGTGGCCGAAAAAATTGCCGAGTTAAAAAATATTACGCCGGAGCAGGTGGCACAGCAGACCACCGATAATTTTTATAGGCTGTTTACAAAGGCCAAAAGGTAGGGCGCTATGCACGTGACAATTTTGGGCAGTGGACCTTCTGGCGGAACGCCATTAATTGGCTGTGAGTGTGCTGTTTGTAAGTCGAATAACCCTAAGAACAAACGTCGGCGCAGCTCTATTCTGATTGAAAAGAATGAAACCAAGATTCTTATAGACACATCGCCGGATTTGCGTCAACAAGCCTTGGACAATGACATCAAAGCGGTCGATGCAATTTTTTACAGCCATGCCCATGCCGATCATACCCACGGCATTGATGAGGTGCGGGCGTTTAATTACAACGCGGATGCGCCCATTGAAACCTATCTTTTGCAAAAAACATTTGACGAATTGAGTGGGCGCTTTCCTTACGCGTTTAAACCAAAAAATGAGGCATATGGCTGGTATAAGCCGTGTTTGGTGCCACATATGATCGCTCATGGAGATGTGGTAGAGATTGGGGGGATAGTGGTTCAGGCATTTTCACAAATTCATGGTAGCGCTGGGGAAACGCTGGGGTTTAGAATTGGAGATTTTGTATATTCTACCGATCTAAATGAGTTGCCTGAAGAATCATTTGACATAATAACAGGTGCTAAAATCTGGGTGATTGGTTGTTTGCAGCGTGAACCTGCGCCCACCCATGCGCATTTGGAACTGGCGCTGGAGTGGATCAACCGCATCAAACCCCAGCAGGCTATCTTAACCCATATGGGACATGACTTCGAATATGAAGCCTTATTGGAGGAATTGCCTAATAATGTTGTTCCTGCCTACGATAATATGGTTGTGAAAATCTGATATTTGTTTATAGTAGCGCATCATGATAAGTGTGGATTGAAGGTATTTATATGCATGTGTGTGATAAAAAAGATATTCAAACATCTTTACTATCGATTGGGCTGACTTTAAGCAAGGAACGAAAACAGCAGGGTCATTCAGTAGAGGATGTCGCAGACTATACGCGTATTCGTGTTGCGTTTCTAAGCGCGATTGAAAACGGTGAATTTGACTTGTTACCTGAGGGAATCTATCCACGTTTGTACGTGAAGTCTTATTGTGAATTCTTAAAAATTGATCCCAGTGAACTCTTGGAAAAATTTGATGATGTTTCGGATGAAGAGGATGAAACAAAGATAGAGGAACAGCGGGTTAAGGCTTCATACAGAGATGTGTCTCCGGCTCAGATGGTGGTGGTTCTGTCTTTATTTTTTGCCCTGTTTGCCGGAGCAATTTATGTCATTCAAGAAAATAATCAGGAAATTTTGCAGACTAAAGATGTGGAAAAAATTCAGGAAGAAGAAATTGCATCTGTTGCACCCATCTCGGCAGAAATGGTTGTGATGGTGGGTAGCCCTATGAAAGTTTCTCTTATAGATGAACAAGGCAAGGTAGTAAAAGAGAAAGAGATGGACGAAGCCGATGTTTTGTTTATTCCTAAGGACGGAGAGTTGGTAATTCAGGCTAAAAACTTAGAGGATTTGATATTTTTTGCGGACGGGAATAAGGTGGCATCCTTTGAAAACTTAGAGCAGAAGAATGAAGGTCTTGTTGTTGATGTGTATAAATTGCTGGCCAATGTGGAATCTGAAATGCCTGTTGAGAATGATCATTCGGTTGAGATAAAAGATGTGTTTGATAAAGCGTTGGGAGACATTCAAACCCGTAAAAAAGTGGTAGCTAAACCCGAACATAGCGAGTGATAACGTGTTACCAAAACGTCATAAGGTGTATGTAGGTCAGGTAGCCATTGGTGATGATGCGCCGGTGGTGGTGCAGTCGATGACCAATACTGATACGGCGGATATTGATTCAACCGTCAAACAAGTTATTGAGCTGGCCGATGCCGGTTCAGAAATTATACGCATTACGGTGAATAACGAAGAATCCGCTGCGGCAGTGGAGGAAATTCGCCGCCGGTTGGATGAAGCTGGTTATGATGTCCCTCTGGTGGGAGATTTTCACTATAACGGTCACAGCTTGTTGGAAAAATATCCGGCCTGTGCGCAAGGGCTAGCCAAATATCGGATCAATCCCGGAAATGTAGGCTTTGGTAAAAAACGGGATGATCAGTTCGCCCGCATGATTGAATGCGCCATAAAATACGACAAACCGGTGCGCATTGGAGTCAATTGGGGCAGTTTGGATCAAGCTCTGCTGGCAAAAATGCTCGATGAGAATGCCCAATCTTCCAACCCGAAAGAGCTGGAAGAAGTACAGAAAGAGGCGCTGATTCAATCCGCCTTACTCAGCGCAAAACAGGCCGAAGACATTGGTCTGGCGGCAGATAAAATCATTCTTTCCTGCAAGGTGAGTGACGTGCAGATGTTGGTGGACGTGTATCAGAGTCTGGCCAAAGCGTCTGGCTACGCGCTGCATCTTGGTTTGACCGAAGCAGGGATGGGCATCAAGGGCATGGTGGCTTCTACTGCGGCGTTGAGTTTGTTGCTGCAACAGGGCATTGGCGATACGATTCGGGTATCGATTACGCCAGAACCCGGCAGCCCGCGCACCAAAGAGGTGCAGGTGGCACAGGAAATCTTGCAGTCAATGGGCTTGCGTTCTTTTACGCCACAAGTCACGGCGTGCCCGGGTTGTGGGCGAACAACGTCCACTGTGTTTCAAGAGCTGGCGCAGGAAATTGAGCAGTTTATTCAGCGCTCCATGCCCGCATGGCGCGAGGAATATGAGGGCGTAGAAGCCATGAAAATTGCGGTGATGGGCTGCATTGTTAACGGGCCGGGGGAAAGCAAACACGCCAATATCGGTATTAGCTTACCCGGAACAGGAGAAGCACCCGCTGCGCCGGTCTTTGTGGACGGACAGAAGGTGGCTACCCTACGCGGAGATGGCATCGCAAAAGAATTTCAAGAGATGGTAATGGACTACATCAAAACCCATTATACCCCATTGTCGTCATCCTGTGGGATGCGCAGCATCAGCACAGGATCCACAGGAAAATAATATGAAAGCAGGGTATATTTATATTATGGCCAGCAGACATCATGGCACGTTATATGTGGGTGTCACCTCGAACATTGTAAAACGGGTCTATGAGCATAAACAGGGTTTGGTGGATGGTTTTACCAAAAAATATGATATAAAAAATCTTGTGCATTATGAAACATATGACGATATAGAAAGTGCTATACTGCATGAAAAGAAGTTAAAACACCTGAAAAGGCAAAAGAAAATAGAGATTGTTGAAAAAGACAATCCCAATTGGAGCGATCTGTATGATCGCCTGATTTGATATGGATTCTGTGCAAGCTGGCGCTTCACAGAATGACGGATTGAGATAGGGCAATGGAGCACATAATGAGCAAGAAATTACAGGCAATTCGGGGAACGGTGGATCTTTGTGGTGAGGAATATCGCCTGCATCAGGCCATTCGGCAGGTGGCCTCCGATATTGGTCAATTATATGGGTTTGAGGGCTGCGCCACGCCGGTGTTTGAATCCACGGATGTGTATAAACGTACGCTGGGGGAAAGCTCGGACGTGGTGAACAAAGAAATGTATAGCTTTGAAAGTAAAGGCGGGGATAGCCTCACCTTGCGTCCAGAATTTACCGCCGGAGTGGCGCGGGCATTTATCTCCAATGGCTGGCAGCAGAATTTGCCGATGAAGTTGTTTTCCGCCGGGCCGTTATTCCGTTATGAACGTCCGCAGAAAGGTCGTCAGCGTCAGTTTCACCAGATCAATTTTGAATGGCTGGGCGCAGCCGATCCTTCTGCCGACGTGCAGTTGATTGCGCTGGCTAGCCAGATTCTTGGTGCGCTGAAAATTACACATTATACGCTGGAGCTCAACAGTTTGGGCGATGAAGAAAGTAGGCAGAATTACCGTGCTGCGCTGGTAGAGTATCTGGCAGACTATCAAGGTCAGCTCTCTGAAGACAGTCAAAATCGTTTACAGGTTAACCCGTTGCGAATTTTGGATTCTAAGGACGAGGGGGACAGAAAGATTATTGCCGATGCGCCAAAGACGGTGGATTATTTAAGCGATAATTCTCAGCAGATTTTGCAATCTGTCACGGATGGTTTGGATGCGTTGGGCATTGCCTATCACGTGAACCCAAAAATTGTTCGTGGGCTGGATTATTATAACGACGTGGTGTTTGAATTTGTTTCCGACGATGAGCGTATCGGTGCGCAGAGTACCATCTTGGCCGGTGGGCGTTACGACCGCCTCATTGGGCAGATGGGTGGGGGTGATACGCCGGCTGCAGGCTTTGCTGCTGGGGTAGAACGCTTGGCATTGATTGCCGGTATTGTACCACAAAAAGCAGGCGCGGCATTTATTTTACCGGATGATGACAGCCAGAATCAGGCGGCTTTGGCACTGGCACAACGGTTGCGTGCGCAAGGGCAAGCGGTGGAGTTGCTAGCCGGAGGCAATTTTAATAAACGCATGAAAAAAGCCAATAATCGTGGGGCAGATGCGATAATCATATTGCGTGAAGACGAAAAACCGCTAGTAAAGTCAGAGAATGCGCAAAGACTGAGCGAATTAGAAAAATTATTGGAATCGTAGCATGTCATTCTGTGAAGCGATGGCTTGCACAGAATCCATTTTTAATAGATCCTGTGCCAATTAATACATTAATTCCACAGGATAACAAAAATATAAGAGAATAACAGATGAGCTTTGAAGAAAAATTAGAATCCATTGTTGCCAAACATCATGATATTGGTGAGAAGCTGGCAGATCCGGGGAAGTTAGACAATAAAGATTTCGCCAGTATGTCTAAAGAATATTCGGATTTGACCGAAGTGGTGGAGAAAATTAACCATTATATTGAACAGAAAAAGTCTATTCCGGAGCTGGAAGAGATGCTTTCTGACCCTGAAATGAAGGCCATGGCACAAGAAGAATTGGACGAAATTAAGCGTAGCCTGCCGGACGAAGAACATGAAATTAAACTGGCTTTGTTACCCAAAGACAAAGACGACGATAAGAACGTGATTGTGGAATTCCGTGCCGGAACAGGAGGGGACGAAGCCGCGCTTTTTGCCGGAGATTTG
Source organism: Alphaproteobacteria bacterium (assembly GCA_030429625.1). Lineage (GTDB taxonomy): Bacteria > Pseudomonadota > Alphaproteobacteria > Rickettsiales > UBA8987 > JAUIFA01. The sequence continues at coordinate 176,557 of JAUIFA010000002.1, forward strand.
ATGGGCATGTACATGCGCTATGCCGATAAAATGGGCTGGAAAACTGAAATTCTTTCCACTTCAGAATCGGAGTCGGGTGGTTATAAAGAGGCAACCATTTCCATTTCTGGGCGTAATGTGTTCCGCCGCATGAAATTTGAATCCGGTGTGCATCGGGTACAGCGTGTTCCGGCAACCGAAACACAAGGGCGCGTGCATACGTCCGCCGCCACGGTGGCGGTGTTGCCAGAGGCGGAGGACGTGGACGTGGTGATCAATGAGGCGGATTTAAAAATTGATGTCTATCGAGCCAGTGGTCCGGGCGGACAGTCGGTTAACACCACCGACAGTGCCGTACGCATTACGCACGTTCCCACGGGCATTGTGGTGCAGAATCAGGATCAGAAATCCCAGCATAAAAACAAAGAAAAGGCGATGCGAATTCTCAAAACCCGAATTTATGAAGTGCAGCGTGAACAGGCCGATGCGGAACGTGCGGCAGATCGTAAGTCACAAATTGGTTCGGGGGATCGTTCCGAGCGCATCCGCACCTATAACTTTCCGCAAGGGCGGGTCAGTGATCACCGTATCAATCTAACGCTTTATAAAATCAACGAGATTGTTGCCAGCGGTGAATTGGACGAGTTAATTGACGCACTCATTGCCGAAGATCAGGCCGCAAAATTATCTCAATCTGTTGCGTAATGCCTAGCATTAACGACATACTCCATCAAGGCAAACTTCAACTCAAATCTGCTGATATAGAGTCGGCCAATCTTGATGCTAGAATTTTGCTGGAGCATGTTTTGGACGTGGAACATACTTACCTTATTCGTTATGGGGATGAAATGATTTCTAACGATGTGGTGAGGCAATATCATACGTTGTTGTGTCGCCGTATAGACGGTGAGCCAGTGGGAAATATTCTTGGTTATCGTGAATTTTGGAGTCTGAATTTCCTGACTAATGAGCATACACTCGAGCCACGGCCAGACAGCGAAACCCTCATTGAGTCGGTACTAAAATATCAGCCCAATCGCAGTGTGGAACATAAAATACTCGACATTGGTACGGGTACGGGCTGTTTGTTATTAAGTCTATTGTCTGAATATCCAAAGGCCACAGGGGTTGGGGTGGATATTTCCGATCCGGCATTGGTAGTAGCACAAAAAAACGCCAGCCAGTTAGGGCTGTCGTCCCGTGTGGAATTTATCAAAAATAATTGGGTAGAAGAGGTGAAAGGCCGGTTTGATATTATCATCAGCAACCCGCCTTATATTCCCAGTGTAGACATTGCTCATTTGGCGGAGGACGTACGCAATTTTGACCCGCATCTGGCGCTCGATGGCGGTGAGGATGGGCTGAACCCGTACAGAAAAATTATACCTAAGACTAAGTCTTTGCTCAAAGAGGGAGGTATTGCGGTGTTTGAATTTGGTCAGGGACAGGAAGAGGACATAGAAAAAATATGTGCCGATTCTGGTTTGCAAATTATGGGCTTTAGAAAGGATTTAGCAGGCATCACCCGCTGTATCGTCATTGGCTGATCGTGATCGTGCGTTGTTGTTCGGAAATGGGGATGGTGTCGCGTACCAGCTGGGCGGAGATAGTGTAAGTGCCAGAATCCCATTCTGGCTGAGTGCGCTTGATACCGGCAAATTGGAACCATTGCGCCTTGTCTTTATCAATTGGGGTGGCAAAATTGCGTTTTAATCCGCCGGGCTGTTCGATGGTGATGACAATACTGTCTCCCGCTTTGGGTGCCATCACGTCGACCCAGCCAACAATGGCATCAGAATCCGGCCTGATTGTCGTATCATCATACATACCCTCGCGGGCATTTTCAGCTTCTGCCTTACCGTCGTTCACCCCCATTGAAAGAATGGTGGCTTGGCTATAAGGAGGGGTTTTCTCCCATAAAGAATCTTCTTTTTGCCCACAGCCTGATTCCAACCCGGCCTGAGTGAATGGGTCAACGGGTTGGTTGTCTTTCATTAATTGAAAATGTAGATGGGGATATTGCGTGTTGCCAGAAAGGCCAACCTGCCCCAGCACGTGCCCTTTTTTAACGTACAATCCTTTGCGTACCTTGATGCTGTCCTTTTTCATGTGGCAATAAAGTGTGCGATAACCGTCGTTATGTTCCAACACCACGACATTACCACAGCCACGGGTCGGGTCATAACGGGCGTTTGTTAAAACAGAAATATCTTCTTCCCCATCGCGCACTGCCCATACTTTTCCACTGGCAGCAGCCAAGACATCCACTCCTTTATTCATCTCAACGTAATTACGCAGGCGAATGTCGGTGCCTTTATGCTTATCATTAGCCAGATGACCACATTGATAATCTTTAAACTCTTCCCCTTTTTCCATATCCACATATTTCTGGATAAAACATTCTTCTCCAATTTTACAATCGACCGGAAAAGATAGCTCAATGGCAAAAGAGGCCAGCGGCAGTAAAATAATGATGGTGGCTAATATATGTTTCATAGTTCTATCTCCATAATAACCGGGACATGGTCGGACGGTTTTTCGCCATCACGCAAATCCGGCAGGGGGTAACATTCTTTATAGCGGTTGGATAATGATGGGGTAACCCAGATATGATCCAGCCGTCGGCCACGATTGCTTTTGCGCCAATCCCGATTGCGGTAGCTCCACCAGCTGTAGAGTTTTTGATCGTGCGAGGTAAATTCACGCGCCACATCAATCCAACCCAATGACGACTTCATGTGATTAAGTTTTTCGACCTCAATAGGTGTATGGCTAATAATTTTGAGCAGTTGTTTATGGCTCCACACATCGTGCTCCAGCGGGGCAATATTAAAATCTCCTACAATGATTATTTTATCTTCCTGTTGACGATTGTCAGTAAACCATCTTCCCATCTCATCGACATAATCAAGCTTATGGGCAAATTTTGGGTTGATGTTAATGTCTGGTTCATCTCCGCCAGCGGGGACATAAAAATTATGAATCTCAACCCCGTTAGAGAGTTTTGCGGCAATGTGACGCTTATGGTCATTGACCAGATCCAGACAGAACATCTCTTGTAAAGGCAGGCGGGAGATGATGGCTACCCCGTTATAGGACTTCTCTCCGCTGTAGACGATATGTTCATAGCCACATTCATGCAGTTGCTTTAAAGGAAATTTACTGTCTTCCACCTTGGTTTCCTGTAGACAGAGAATATCGAGATCATACGCTTTTAAAAGATCCGTGACCCGACCAATCCTTAAACGCACCGAATTGATATTGTATGTTGCGATTTTAACCATCAAAGAGTTGTAACTTTTTCATTGCCCCCTTGCAAGCCATATCTTTGCTTATACAATTTTACACAAATTTTTCTAAAATTATATTCTAACATTCTGTAATATATATTTAATATTTTAACTGCCTTAATATAAAGTTAACCATTTGTTAACCTTTTTCTGTTATATTTTAACTGAGGGTTAATAATGGAGTTGTGAGAATATCGTTAAAGTACATTAAGAGCATGTCTGTAACGATGTTGACATAGGAGGGATATGGTTAGTAATTTTGACGACGATAATGGCCACACTAATGATGCTGGGGTCAAAAGCATTGGGGCATTAAGATACATATTTAAAATGGCAACGGAAATAGCGGGATATCAAGCGGCTATCACAGATGCTGAAGGAAATGGTCAGGAACAGGTTTCAATTATTGTTCCAATGTCAATGCATTTGCATGCAGCAGAAGGTGTCGTTAGAGGTCAGGTGGATATCTTACGCAACTATATTCACGAAGCGGCAATGTATATGTTGGAAGAGGAAGGTATTGTGCCGGGAACGCATACTTATAATGAAAAATTGCGGCAGAAAGTAAGTGGCTTAGAAGAATCTCTCAGTGAAGACAGTCCTGCAATCGCAAATTTGCTTCAGGGGCGACAATTACACTAAATAATCGTATCAGATTTGTTTTGGTGTATAAAATAGTGCAATAGGTGCTGTTCTTTAATATTTTTAGACAAATTTTTACCGCTTTCTTATGACAACAACGTATTGTATTTCAAAGATTTAGTAAAAAAAATAAAATAAAATGTCATTTCTTTAAAAAAACACGTTGACTCTTGTGAGAGCAATGCGTATAAATCCCTCCACCACAAATCATATAAGACTATTATTTTGCTGGTTGCGCGGCCGTGGATTTTATTCTCTACAGGTTCGCAGGATGTTGGAAATCGTGAATAATGAATGATACACTATAATAGCTTGTTCATTTAATTGAATGTCTATTATAGTTTGTCGACAAAATAAATTATATATTAGTAATTTATTCCTATAGCAAAATACGCTGTAGCCAAGTTTACTTGGTTATAGCAACAAGAACGTAGTTAGATTCTAAATCTAACTGAGTCATGCATAAGAGATAACAAACTGGTTTGTCATTTAGGTTTACCTAAGTGAAACAAAGAAGTTTAGTTCTGTGTGTGGCATTGTGATCTCAGTTTCAGCAGGTTTTATACCTGCTAAACGATTAAGTATAAGAAGGGCGCAAGGCGGATGCCTTGGCTCTAGGAGGCGATGAAGGACGTGGCAGGCTGCGATAAGTCTGGGGGAGCTGTCAACAAGCTTTGATCCCAGAATTTCCGAATGGGGAAACCCGGTGCTTTATGCATCATCCTTAACTGAATACATAGGTTAAGGAAGCAAACCCGGCGAACTGAAATATCTTAGTAGCCGGAGGAAAGGACATCAACCGAGACTCCGTTAGTAGTGACGAGCGAACGCGGATCAGGCCAGTGGTCTAAAAGTAACAACTGGAACCGTCTGGAAAGTCGGGCCATAGTGGGTGATAGCCCCGTACAGGTAAAAAGCTTTTAGATCCTCGAGTAGGGCGGGACACGTGAAACCCTGTCTGAATATCGGAGGGTCACCTTCGAAGCCTAAGTACTCCCTAGAGACCGATAGTGAACTAGTACCGTGAGGGAAAGGTGAAAAGTACCCCGATAAGGGGAGTGAAATAGTACCTGAAACCTTGTGCCTACAAGCAGTGGGAGCATCCTTGAGATGTGACCGCGTACCTTTTGTATAATGGGTCAGCGACTTAGTGTATGTAGCAAGCTTAAACCGTTAGGTGTAGGCGTAGCGAAAGCGAGTCTGAATAGGGCGCTTTAGTTACATGCATTAGACCCGAAACCGGGTGATCTAGCCATGAGCAGGTTGAAGGCGAAGTAACATTCGCTGAAGGACCGAACCCACCTATGTTGAAAAATGGGGGGATGACTTGTGGCTAGGGGTGAAAGGCCAATCAAACCCGGAGATAGCTGGTTCTCCGCGAAAACTATTTAGGTAGTGCGTCATATGTTTACCAACGGGGGTAGAGCACTAGATCGGCTAGGGGGGCCCAAAGCCTTACCAAACCGAACTAAACTCCGAATACCGTTGAGTATAGTATGGCAGACAGACTATTGATGATAACGTCAGTGGTCATGAGGGAAACAACCCAGATCCACAGCTAAGGTCCCAAAGTGATAGTTAAGTAGAAAAGCAGGTGGGAATACCAATACAGCCAGGAGGTTGGCTTAGAAGCAGCCATCCTTTAAAGAAAGCGTAATAGCTCACTGGTCTAAATAAGTGTTCCTGCGGCGAAGATGTAACGGGGTTTAAACTATCCACCGAAGCTTGGAGCGTGCTTTGCACGCGGTAGCGGAGCGTTCTGTAAGTCTGTGAAGGTGATCTGTGAGGATTGCTGGAGATATCAGAAGTGAGAATGCTGACATGAGTAACGATCAGAAGTGTGAGAAACACTTCCGCCGAAATCCCAAGGTTTCCTGCGTAAAGCTAATCTACGCAGGGTTAGCCGGCCCCTAAGGCGAGGCCGAAAGGCGTAGTCGATGGAAATCAGGTTAATATTCCTGAGCCCGATGGTAGTGACGGATGATGTAAATTGTATCTCCTTATTGGATTGGAGGTGCAGTGAAATTGTCCCAGGAAATAGCTCCATCATTAGGACCGTACCCTAAACCGACACAGGTGGGAAGGTAGAGAATACCAAGGTGTTTGAGAGAACGATGCTGAAGGAACTAGGCAAAATGCACCCGTAACTTCGGAAGAAGGGTGACCTCTATTAAGGCAACTTTTTAGGGGTGGCACAGACCAGGGGGTAGCGACTGTTTACTAAAAACACAGGGCTCTGCGAAGCTGTTAAGGCGACGTATAGGGTCTGACGCCTGCCCGGTGCCGGAAGGTTAATTGAGGATGTGCAAGCATTTGATAGAAGCCCCGGTGAACGGCGGCCGTAACTATGACGGTCCTAAGGTAGCGAAATTCCTTGTCGGGTAAGTTCCGACCTGCACGAATGGCGTAACGACTTCCCCGCTGTCTCCAGCGTCGACTCAGTGAAATTGAATTCTCTGTTAAGATGCAGAGTTGCTACGGTTAGACGGAAAGACCCCGTGCACCTTTACTATAGCTTTACAGTGGTGTTGGGATTAAGATGTGCAGAATAGGTGGGAGGCTTTGAAGCGAGGATGCCAATCTTCGTGGAGCCATCTTTGAGATACCACCCTTCTTAGTTCTAATGCCTAACCGCGGTCCATGAACCTGGATCCGGGACATTGTATGGTGGGTAGTTTGACTGGGGCGGTCGCCTCCTAAATGGTAACGGAGGCGTGCGAAGGTTAGCTCAGGTTGGTCGGAAATCAACCTTTAGAGTATAATGGCAAAAGCTAGCCTGACTGCGAGAGTGACAGCTCGAGCAGAGACGAAAGTCGGTCATAGTGATCCGGTGGTTCGACGTGATGCGGCCATCGCTCAACGGATAAAAGGTACGCCGGGGATAACAGGCTGATAGCGCCCAAGAGCTCATATCGACGGCGCTGTTTGGCACCTCGATGTCGGCTCATCTCATCCTGGGGCTGAAGAAGGTCCCAAGGGTATGGCTGTTCGCCATTTAAAGAGGTACGTGAGCTGGGTTTAGAACGTCGTGAGACAGTTCGGTCCCTATCTGCCGTAGCCGTAGGAAATTTGATAGGATCTGCCCCTAGTACGAGAGGACCGGGGTGGACGTACCTCTGGTGTACCTGTTGTCGCGCTAGCGGCACCGCAGGGTAGCTAAGTACGGAAGGGATAACCGCTGAAAGCATCTAAGCGGGAAACCCACCTAGAGACTAGATTTCCCTATTAGGGTCGTGGAAGACTACCACGTTGATAGGCAGGGTGTGGAAGCGCGGTAACGTGTGAAGCTAACCTGTACTAATAACCCGATTGACTTAATTATTTTTCTGAGATCGCATGTCATATACAGCACTAAACTTTCTTTGGTTTGTAACACATGTGTGACAGTTCTTTTGCTATTGTCGGCATATATTGATTTGTTTTGTTGACCTGGTGGTTATAGCGAAGAGGCCACACCCGATCCCATCCCGAACTCGGAAGTTAAGCTCTTCAGCGCCGATGGTACTGCATCTTAAGGTGTGGGAGAGTAGGTCGTTGCCGGGTCTACAAAGCAAATCAATACATTCATTATTTACGTTTCTAAGATAAAAAAGCTCCCTTCGGGGAGCTTTTTTATTTGTTAATCTTTTTACTGCAAAGCATCATTTTCTCTGTTAGAATCCTACTTAATCTTGGGCCTATATATACGTTTCTAACTATAATTTGGTATATATACCCAATAAATTTAAAGTTTTAACTAAATGTTAACTTTATTAATGTTATATTTTATGTTATCATGAAATATATGGGTTTTTGGAGGTTTTATGGCCAAAAATGTAGGAAGATTAGAGACTGATTCTTTGTTTTTGGGTTTAACACGTCCAACGATGGTGTTTGGTATTACGTATCAATGGCTTATGATTGAGGGTCTTGGGTCGTTGGTGTGGTTCATCAATGTGGATGATGGTAAGTTCTATGCGTTTCTAATCGCTGGAGTTCTCCATGTTATCGGAATTTTGCTTTTTGCTAAAGAACCCATGATTATTGAAATTATTCAGGTTTGGGCAAAGGCAAGTACCAAATGTATTAATCGAAGATATCATTCAAACACCAGTTCGTATGATGTTTATTAGTGGTGTACTGTAAATGAAGCTGAAAAAAAGACGCACTCTTAAAGAAGCATACTCGAAGAACGAGGTGGGTGAGTCTATTTTTATTCCTTATGAAGGCCATTACGACAAAGAAATTGTCATCACGAAGGAACAGGAATTGTTGATGGTGATCAAGGTTGAGGGGTATTCCTTTGAAACCGCCGACGACGAAGACATCGATATCCGTAAACATGTGCGCAATAACCTATTTAAATCGGTGGGTGATGGTGATATTGCCTTATGGTTCCATACCATACGTCGGCGCTGTCAAGCTACGATAGAAGGTGAGTTTGATACGCTGTTTGGTAGCTTTGTCAATGCGCAGTGGGTAGAAAAACACTCGGATGATGAAACCTTTATTAATGATTTGTACATTACGGTGATTGACAAAATAAACACGGACGGTGCGGCCGCAGGCATTCAGAACGCTTTGGATAAACTTTCAAAAGCTGCGGATAAAGAAATGAAAGATGTAGAGCTTAGAAAACGTGCTAAGAATTTACGTGAAGTGGTTCTTCGAATGGTCAGTTCTTTGAGAGATTATAAGCCAAAAGTTTTGGGGATAAATGAAAATGAGGATGGTAAATTCTCTGAGGTAATGGAATTTCTGGGAACGTTGGTTAATTGTGGTGAAAGAACACCAATGCTCATTCCTTTAACCGATGCCTCACACTATCTTCCTGTATGTCGACTGTATTTTGGGGGCGGTGCGGTTGAAGCACGTAAGCCGACCGGAGACAGTCGCTATGGTGCGATGATCAGTATTCGGGGATATTCGCCCAAAACCTTTGCCGGTGTGTTGGACGTGTATTTGCAATTACCATTTGAATTGATTATTTCTCAATCTTGTACCTTTATTAACCGGCAGGCGGCGATTTCGCGTATTTCAAATCAGCAGCGGAAAATGGATACGGCAGGCGATAAGGCGGTATCGCAAATGTTAGAGCTGAGTGAGGCTATGGATTTGGCCTCCGGTGGGCATATTGGATTTGGCAAACATCATTTAACAGTAATGGCCATTACCGATGATATTGATGAACTGGAAAAAGCAATTTCGCTGTGTTATGGTAAACTAGTAGACTCTGGGGTTGCGCCGGTGCGTGAGAAGGTTAACCTCCAAGCTTCTTATTGGGCACAATTGCCGGCTAACTTTGAATATATTGCTAGGGCAGCGACGATCAATACATTAAATCTGGCAGGATTTGCCTCTTTACACAACTATCCAATGGGTAAAAGCCGTAAAAATCATTGGGGTCCAGCGGTAACGTTGTTTGATACTACTTCAGGCACCCCATTTTATTTCAATTTTCATGTGCGTGATGTTGGCCATACGATGATTATTGGACCGACCGGTGCGGGTAAAACGGTAACGATGAACTTCCTGATGGCACAGGCGCAGAAATTTAATCCTAGGATGTTCTTTTTTGACAAGGATAGAGGCGCTGAGATTTTTATCCGTGCTATTGGTGGGATATATTCCATTATCAAACCCGATGGTAATACGTCGTTTAATCCGTTGCAGCTTTCCAATAATATGGAAAATCGTAATTTTCTTGCCGAGTGGGTAAGAACATTGGCCATTACCACGCATAATGTGCCGCTGACTCCGGAAGAAAATGATAGGGTTTCAGAGGCCATTGTGGGCAATTATAAAATGCCGGTGGAAAATAGACGTTTGCGCAATATTGTACCGTTCTTAGGGCTGGAGGAGCCGGGCTCGCTGCCTAACCGTTTAAAAATGTGGCACAGTGGGGAAACGCATGCCGGATTATTTGATAATGAGCGGGATAAGTTGGACTTCTCTAAGGCCAGAGTGTTTGGCTTTGAAATGGCACATGTTCTGGCTGATGGGCTATCCCTTAGCCCGATTTTGCTGTATTTATTCCATAAAATTAATATTTCACTTGATGGCACGCCGACTATTATTGTTCTCGATGAGGCGTGGGCGTTGATTGATAACGATATTTTTGCACCAAAAATTAAAGACTGGCTTAAAGTATTACGTAAACTTAACGCTTTTGTGATTTTTGCAACGCAAAGTGTGGAGGATGTGGCACATAGTAGAATCAGTGATACGTTGGTGCAGCAAACCGCTACCCAGATATTTCTTCCAAATGGAAGAGGAACAGAGGAATATAAACGTACCTTTATGCTTTCTGAGCGTGAGTTCCAGCTGATACGCTCTACCGACCCTTCCAGCCGTTTTTTCCTTGTAAAGCAGGATGAAGATGCAGTGGTTGCTAGGATTGACCTTTCCGGTATGGACGATGTGATCAATGTGTTGTCTGGTCGAGCTGACACAGTAATTCTGTTGGATAGGGTCATTGAAGAAGTGGGTGATAATCCAGACGATTGGCTACCTGTATTTTGTGAGAGAGTTAAAAAAATATAATGTGTGGATTGGGTAAAAATATTTTCATGGTAATGGCGGCATTTTTAGTGTTGTTCGCCTCATGGAATGTTTATGCAGATGCCTTGCCAGTAGAGCCGGATTACACCTATGCCTGTAACGGTGAATTTCAAGCAGGGCTTGATTATAAAGGGGATCCGCTAGTGTATCCACCGGGTACCTTGGTAACGGACAATTATAATAACACAGTTGATGTCAGTGGTAATGTCATCCACGCTGACGAACATGTGCCTATGCCGGGTATTTCGTATAAATTAATACGATGCATTGAATATCAGATTGATAAGGTGACATGGAATTATGCTGCGATCCTTAACAATACGTTTACTAACATAGTAACGTCGGTTATTGTTTTGTACCTTGTTTTGTTTGGTATTAGAATTGCCATGGGTTCTATAGAAGCGCCTAAAGGAGAGGTGGTGATCGCCGTGATACAGATCATGGTTATTGCGTATCTTGTCTATGAGGGGGGCGTGCAGGAATATGTTACTATATTCAAACAAGCTCAGAAGGATTTTGCCGCAATGATTACTAATACGGTCAATGTTGGCGCGTTTCAATCGGTCTACCCTGACGGCAATTTCATATGTGATTACAGTGAGATATGGTTAAAATTAGACTGCATTCTTTCCAATATATTGGGTGCATCCATTGTAGGTGAGGCAGATGGTCAAAGTGGGTTTGGCACGCACGGTGTTTTGGCTACTAGCCTGAAAGTTAGTTTAACATTACTTAAGACGATAGCGGGCATAATATTTTCGGGACCACAAGGTATTATTTTTGGTATTATAACTTTTATAATCATTGTGGCGATGTTTCTTGTTATCGCACAGGCAATGGCAATATACATTACCTCACTTCTTGCCATCACGCTTCTTGCAGTAGTTGCCCCACTTTTCCTGCCAATGATTCTCTTTGAGAAAACAAAAACATATTTTGACAACTGGCTTAGGGAATTGGCATTAAATATATTACAACCCCTTTTAGTTATCGGGTATATTGCATTTACACTTTCAGTACTTGGCTACATGCTTGATAGAGATTGTTCTCCTCCTGCTGAACCGAACACAGTGCGATGTGGACTTATGAATTTATATAAAGACGCGAGAAAAGATCCATCGGTGCATGAAAATGCAGAAGAAATAATGACAGTCAATACAAGAATGTCATCGTATGTTGATGAGGAGCTTAACGATTGTAACCCTAGGGCAAAGCAAGAAAACTATGATTGTGGCACTGCCTATACCGCCCACTTTTTATTTAGTCGTGATTTTACAGAAGACATAGAAAAGAAAGTTGTTTTCTTAAGAGAACTTATCATGGTTATGATTTTATTGGTAGCAATGGCTGGGATTATGCAGGATATTTTACAAAGTGCGGCGAATATGGTGGGGCTTCCACTGGCAAGCCCTCATCAAAAATTTAATTTTTATGGCGGAGCTGGGCGGGCATTGTCCTCCAGGGCTGCTAAACTTAGAAAAAATGGTACGAAAGCGGTGAAAGCAGCGATGCAGGGAAAAGGATAACCATTAAATGTTAATATTAAATAAACATAGCGATGTATATAGCAAGGTAGCAATTGTGCTTGCCTGCATCTTTGTCTATGTTTTCCCTTTAGATGCGTTTGCGTTTACACCATCTGTGTGTCCATTTAAAGCAGAAAAATTAACCGAAAGTCTTATCACATGTATCGATGGCTATTTAAGCAATATGATCGAGGAATTTATCAATAGATTTGTTACGGTGATGGGAAATTTTGTGGCAACAATAGCCGTTATCGTAATCATTATTTATGGTTATAGGGTAGCAATGGGTGCAATAAATAAGCCAATTGCGGAAACCGTTACACTGGTGATAAAATTAATGATTGTCAGTGTTTTTGCTTTAAACGCTGATGGTATATTGGTTGCGTATCGCGATGGGGTAGTCGATGCCATGCATATTATCGGCGATTTCTTTTCTCGGCAGCTTTATACCTCGATGGATTGTGAAATTGTGCCAGTCGAGTTTGACCCTGATGATCCGTTTAATGCTGCAGAGAGTCATACTAATGAAGAAAGATTCCGCAGCATTTTCTCTGTTTTTGATTGTGCTTTGAATAAGGTGTTCGGCTTTGAATATATAAACACTAAAAATGTTGTAATTTTTATTACAGTTGTTGGCGGTCTTTTATACAGTTCATTTGGTGTGCAGGTACTGATGCTGGCTGTGTCTTTGGTGGTATCAATGATTACTTCGGTTGTCTGGACATTATTTTTGTATTTACAAGCGATGTTTGCGTTGACAATATTAATGGGAATTGCTCCTTTGGTACTTCCGTTCCTGTTGTTTAACAAATTCCAAATTGTTACAGAAAGATGGTGGAAGTTTATCATCGTATACAGCTTACAGCCCATCGTTGCGACGGCCTTCTTAGGTTTAATGCTTGCGGTAATTACATTCATGGCACAACAATTGATGACGATGAATCATAATGCGTTAGAGCTTTTACAGGACGACAATGCCAAAACACATAGAGTGATGTTTAATAGTAAAGACATTTCTATCAGAGAGCAGGATTTTGATGCGACGGTACAATATCAGCAGGAGGCTTTGGACAGTACATTATACCCCAATCAGTGGAGTGGATATAACGATGTGGGTGCCGACACATTCTCAACCTTATATGGTGATGGCCTAGCACCAAAGCCGGTTGTTGATTTACAAGATGAAGACCATGGTATGATGCAAAAATTGTGGCAGGGGTTAAGAAGAAAGTTTGAGAATGTAGGCTATCTGTTTCATAAAATAAAAGAAGATGGGCTTTTTGCTGGCCCGGCAAACTTTGCCCTTGAGGCAGTGGCTTCGAAAATGTTGCGTAAGCATCAATCCACAATCACCGTTCCTTCTTTGCCTTGGACCGCAAAAACAATATTTATATGGATAATGTATTTGCTTACAACAGTGTTATTGTTCCTATTACTTGAGGCATTCTTAAAGAAAATTCCTAGCTTGTTGGATAATTTTGTTGCTGGTCAACAAGTGGCAGACTTAAGCGCCGTATCAGGTGGAGAGCAGTGGCAGAGAAATACTTTAAGTTCTGTCGAAAAAATTGCTAATGCTGGTATGAGGGAACAACATAATGCAGAAAGAAAGGCTTTTAGCGGCATAGGTATAGGTAGTTTTGTGCGCAGATAAGGAGAGACAACATGAACATGGCCAAAAATCTTTTAATTATTATTTGTTTGATTATGCTTACATCCTGTTCTGATGACATAGATTCGGATGTGGATGATAGTGGTAATAATAATAGTTGCGTCAATGTAAAAGCCGCAATGAATGTTCTTGGTCCAAACGATCCGATACCTAATGTGTTTAGAATTCCTACGCCGGGTGATGAAGTAAAATTTATTAGGCTTCCGGATGATGTGGCAGGTCCTCCACAACCAATGCCGGATATGCCGCCAGTGACATGGGTGGTGCATGTGATTACCGAGGCTATGGGCGTTGGGGCACAAAAGCTTTTTGAAGGAATCAATGATTCGACGGATGGCATTGGTTTTGAAAAGATTATTAAACTCTGTATCGTATTGTCCATTATGTATTATGGAGCCTCTATATTAATCGGAGCGACTCAGGCCAATACCCAGACAGCCATTTTCTTTTTTATGAAAATAGTTATTATATGGTATCTTGCTACAGACTGGCCACATTTTAAAGATTTTGTGGTAGATGGGGTGGAGGGACTTGTTCTGGACCTCTCCGGTACGATGGCCAATGTGTTTTCGGGAGTGCCATTGGTGGATCCCAATGCAGACCCATCGGATCCTGCGCCTGTGGTGCCATATGCTTTTTCCTACACGTTTGAATCAGTCGACAGAACGTTGTTTATGTTCTTTTCTAGTGGATTCTGGAAGGTTCTGTTGGCAATGGCTCGCTCTGGCTGGGCATTTTTCTTTGCAGTTATTCTGATCATTGTTATTGCCTATTATTTATGGGGTGTTCTTGGTGCTATTAGGGTATATTTGATGTCTCTTATAGCACGGCATTTACTCTATGCTGTGGCACCAATATATTTTACATTTATGCTGTTTAAGAAAACAGAATCTTTATTTTTTGCATGGTTGGAGCAAATGGTCAGCTTTAGCCTGCAGCCTATTTTCTTATTTGCATTTTTTGGGATGTTTAACATCATGATTATCAATTTTATCCAGAGTGCAGTTGTTACTAGCGATAGTGTTGAGGTATGTGTAACTTCTATATTTCCAGAAGCATCTTTCTTTAGTTGGATTAAATTCTGGGGTTTTAAGCCAGAGCAGCAAGGTCCTGGTGCTGAAGTGCCTCTTAATTGGTGGGCACTAATAGCGCTTTGTGTTTTAGCACGCATGATGTTAGAAATGACAGAGTGGTGTGTTGAAGTTGCTGCGCGGATATCTGGTGGTCTTGTCACTGTTTCTGCTCCGGTACGTGGGTGGGATGACACCAAAGATAGGCATGGCAATACTCAGAAGGGTTTCAAAAGTAACATGAAGGTAAAAAGAAATCAGGCTATTTTTGGTGCCGCCCGAGGAGGAATTGGTGCTGCTAAAGGCGCAACTGTTGGAAACGTAGTCAAAGGATATGATGGAAAAACTAGATTACGCGGTGGTCTCTTTAATGCAGCATGGCATACGGCCAGAAGTGCATATAAAGGCGCAAGGGATTCGGGCACCGGTGCTGCAAGATTCACCGGTGGTTTAGGGGGGTTCGCGTCTGGAGCTTGGCAGGGTCTTAAGGGTGCTGCTGTTGGTGGCTGGGAAGGTGCTAAAAGACCTGAAAACCGTTATAAAGGTAAAGGTGGGGCTGGCAGCGGAGGAGACTCAACGGTACGTCCTGACAGCTCACATGGTGCTTCTTCTCCAGGTTCTTCTGGCAGAAGTGGTAATATCAAGGACAGTGGTGGTTCTTCCTCTGGTCGTGGTGGTGATTCTGGTGGTGTGGACACACAACGTACTCCTCCACGAAACGAAAGACCCGAGGATTAGAGTTATTATCACCGGTTAACAAATTGGTGCTTGATGAATTGATTATAATGAGTAATATGTGTATAGACATATTTATAACTGTTGAAGAGAGAATTTATTATGCGTGTTATAGTGCTATTAGTTGTTATGCTTTGTGTGGTGCAGGGCTGTTCACCAAAGACTCCTCCATTAAAAAGCCCTTGTGTTGGTGCTGAAGATAGCCCTTGTGGTCCGCGTAGCCCGATTAATGATGGGTGGCTATTCTCATAATCCATGATGGATTGTGACATCTCGCAAAAAGCGTGGGCTAGGTTTGCCTACGCTTTTTTGTTGCTTGGAACAAAACATAAATTTGAAAGACTATAATGGCAGTTTACACACACATTACGCACCAGCAGTTTACAGAGCTACTTGACCAGTATGACATTGGCAATCTTGTGAGTTTTAAAGGAGTAGCTGAGGGGGTATCTAATACAAACTATCTTCTTAAAACTGATAAGGATAGTTATATTGCGACTATCTATGAAAAAAGTACGGATTGTTCACATTTGCCGTTTTATTGGGGGCTGATGGAGCATTTGCATGGTGATGGCATACCTTGTCCAGTGCCGATTAAAGATAAGAAAGGTGAGATACTAAAGACAGTCGACGGCTGTCCGTTTGCTATTGTGAGTTTTTTAAAAGGCAAATGGCCAAAAAACATTCGCAATATTCACTGCATGGAAGTCGGTAAAATTATGGCGCGGATGCATATTTCTGCTCGTAGCTTTGATCAGAAACTGGCTAATCCTCTCTCAGTTGATGCGTGGAACAATACATATAATGGGATGCGGGATAAGGTTGCTGAGGTATTTTCTGTGCAGGTGGCCGATGAGATTTCTCAGGCCTTAGAGTATATTAAACAGCATTGGCCAGAAAAAGGTAGGCTGCCTGATGGGGTTATTCACGGAGATTTATTTCCGGACAATGTGTTTTTTCAGGCAGATGTAGTTTCAGGTTTGTTGGATTTTTATCTTTCTTGTAATGACCTGTTTGCCTACGACGTGGCCATTACCTTAAACGCGTGGTGTTTTGAGCATGGTACGGAATTTAATATTACCAAGGCCAGAGCATTGCTGAAGGGGTATAATCAGGTTAAGCCTTTTACCGAAAATGAGCTTGAGGCGTTACCGGTTTTGTGTGTGGGAGCTTCTATGCGCTTTTTGGTCAGCCGCCTATACGACTATCTCTATCAGGTGGAAGGTGCGGTGGTGAACGTCAAGGACCCTAGCGAATATCTAAAGAAATTACGCTTTCATCTTCAGGTGAAAAAGCATGGAGAATATGGTTTATAATTTAGTTTAAGCCCAGCACATCCTGCATTGAAAACAAACCATTTCCGCTTGATTGTGTCCAGATCGCAGCACGTATAGCACCCCTTGCAAAGATATTACGGCTTGAAGCTTTGTGCGTTAATTCAATTCTTTCTCCTTCATCGGCAAAGATAACACTATGTTCTCCAATCACATCACCTCCGCGCAAGGTTGCAAAGCCAATTTCACCCTTTTGACGCTCACCAACCTGTCCTTCACGGCTGTAGCAGGCAACATCACTCAGAGCAACATTGCGTCCTTCTGCTGCCGCACGTCCAAGGCCAAGAGCCGTACCTGAAGGCGCATCCACTTTATGCTTGTGGTGCATTTCAACAATCTCGATGTCCACTGAATCGTCTAAGGTGGCTGCTACTTTTTCCACAAGGCCAAGCAGTAGGTTTACCCCGATGCTCATATTGGGAGCAAACACAATCACATTGTCTTTAGCGTAATTTTCCAGCTCTGAGATTTGAGAGCCGGTAAGTCCGGTAGTGCCAATAACAACAGGGGTTTTTAAGCGGGTGCAAATTTCAACACATTCAAGTGTGGAAGAGGGCGAGGTGAAATCAACAATCACATCAGCTTGGCTAACAAAGGATTCAATATCGTCTGTGGCGACAAGACCCAATGTGTCCAATCCGGCCAATTCTCCTAGATCTTTTCCCAAGGCGCTGCTGGAGCCACTTACCAGACCACCGGAAAGAGTACAGCCATGCGTATTGATAACTTCTGCAAGCAATGTTCTGCCCATACGTCCGGAGCAGCCAAAAATCCCAATATTTAAACTTTCCATTTTCATTTGCTTTTAGTCCATTTTAAAAATATATTCCACCTGTCTTTTAGAATATATGAGATAATAAGTCCATGTTAAAGATTTTGCTGAAATTCTGGCCGGCCATTACTCCAATTGTGTTGTTTGGGTTGTGGTATGCGCTATCGCGTAAAAAAAAGGAGACTCCCAAGCTGTCGGAAAAAGAGGCGGCGTTGTGGCGTTGGACATTGTTATTTTCGATTGTTGCCGCTTTTTGTTGCCTGTTGTGGATTGCTCTTGCAACAGAAAAAAATGTCAATGGGGAGTATGTCCCACCTTCGTATCAGGGGGGTAAAATTATCCCGGGTCATGTGGAAAATAAATAATGCCGCCAAAATATGTCACCGTTGAATCTTTAAATTCACAAAAAATATTACATCTCTTGAATCAAGAGGGAGGAGAGGCGCGTTTTGTAGGTGGCTGTGTAAGGGATCATCTCCTTACTCAATCCTATACAGACATTGACATTGCCACCACACATGTTCCTGAAGAAGTGGTAAGGCTTATGGATCAGGCGGGTATAAAAACCATTCCCACTGGCATCAAACACGGAACAGTCACTGCTATGCTGGAAGGGCAGGCGTTTGAAATCACTACATTACGTAAAGATACCCAATGTGATGGCCGTCATGCGGAGGTGGAATATACCAGCAAGTGGGAAGAAGATGCGGCTCGGCGAGATTTTACCATCAATGCTCTGTACATGGATGCGCAGGGAGAAATTTACGACTATTTCAATGGTCAGGAGGATCTGGCAAATAAAGTGATCCGCTTTGTGGGTGATCCTGTGGCACGAATTCAGGAAGATTATTTACGTATTTTGCGCTTTTTTCGCTTTCAGTCTTATTATTCGGATGAATTCAAATTTCCCATGCAGCTGGAAGCTTGTGCAATAAATCTCGAAGGACTGGCTCAGCTCTCAGGAGAGAGAATTCAGGCGGAGATGTTAAAAATTCTTTCTTCACCCCGACCACTTTATGTTCTGATGGTGATGAATAAGATAGGTTTGTTTAATTATATTATTCCTAATTTGAACGGTGAAATTAATTTTGGTGCGTTAAAACAATTGTTACGGATTGAGAAATTTTATCCAGAAGAGGCAGTCGTCAATCCTTATGTGCGGCTGGCGGCAATGCTTATTTTGGGAAACTACAGCCAGGAATTTATCCTTGATCTGGGCAGTTATTGGAAGTTTTCAAGTGACAATAGAAACTTTCTTGCAGTGATATTGTCGCAAGAACATGAGGTGATCTCAGACATGGATCGGGCAGCAGCCAAAAGAGAAATCCGCGTTTTAACCAAGGATTATTTTATTGCGACTTGTGTGGTGCGTTGGGCGGCAGAATGTCATTTTGTAGATGATCCGGAAAAAATTAATCAGGCCTATAAAGAGCTGATTGATTTTGCTAAGGGATGGAAAATTCCGATCATGCCCATTCGAGGACGTGATTTGCTGGACATGGGAGTGGGTGAAGGCAAAGAAGTGGGTGCGTTGCTTAAAAAAGCAGAGGCTGTTTGGGAAGCCAACGACTATCGCACCACCAGAGAAGAGCTTTTTGCCCTTGTGCGTTCTGAGATGGTGTCCTAAATTTTATGCGTCATCAAGGCTGAGCGACCCGTCAGGATTTTGGACAATCTTTTCGACTTTGAGCTTAGCTTCTTTGAGTTTCTTTTCGCAATGTTCTTTTAACGCTACTCCACGACTGTAATTCTCAATCGAATCGTCAAGCGTTTGCCCACCTGATTCAAGTTTGCGCACTAAGTTTTCAAGTTCTTTAAGTGCGTCCTCAAAACTCATTTTTTCAATATCCGCATGCTTGTTTTTACTCATGGTTAAATCTTCCCGTGACATTGTTTGTATTTTTTTCCTGAACCACAAGGACATGGTTCGTTGCGCCCGATCCGTCCCCAACTTTCCGGATTGTTTTTGTCGATCTGTTCCACATTACGGCTGCGTACAGGGGTGGCTGCAATGGCAGGATTTGGTGCGGGTGGCTCATTGGGGGCGTGTCGAGTTTCCTGCATAGGAATGGAACGCCGGTCAAAGACAGAGATTGAACCTTCGTCATCAGCGGTTATTTCCATATGAGAAATACGGTTGATGGCCATTTCTCGTAATTTTCCTAACATTACCTCAAACATAGAAAAGGCTTCTTTTTTATATTCATTGAGCGGATCTTTCTGGCCATAGGCGCGCAGATTGATGCCTTGACGCAGATGATCCAGTGACAACAAATGATCTTTCCATAATTCGTCGAGCGTGAAGAGAAGAATCCGGCGATAGACATCTTTTAACAGTTCAATGCCGTAACGCTTTTCTTTTTCTTTGTATAATTTATTGACCTCATCAGTGATGCGGCTTTTAATTTCTCCGTCAGCAATGCCTTCTTCTTTTGACCACTCTTTGACCGGCAATTTGAGGCCAAAAATATGGAAGATTTCCTTCTCCAGGGAATCTACATCCCACTGATCAATATAGGATTTCTCTGGAATAGTAGTGGATACCAGCTCATCAATAATGTCTAGACACATATCTTCAATGATGTCGTCGGCATCGTCGGCTTCCATCAACTCAATACGTTGTTCAAAAATCACCTTACGCTGGTCGTTCATTACGTCGTCATATTTGAGTAGGTTTTTACGAATTTCATAGTTGTGCTGCTCAATTTTCTCCTGTGACTTGGTCATCATCTTGGTCAGCATTGGGTGAGCAATTGGTTGTCCGGGTTCGCCCATCGTGCCTAATACCCAATCCATTTTTTTGTCCGCTCCAAAAATACGGATTAAATCATCCTCTGCTGAAAGGAAGAATTTGGTGTATCCGGGGTCGCCCTGACGACCGGAACGGCCGCGAAGCTGGTTATCGATGCGGCGGCTCTCATGACGTTCGGTGCCAATCACACATAAGCCGCCCAGTGATTTGACCAACTCACTGTCTTTTTTAATTTGGGTGCTAATACGGTCACTGACCTGCTGGCGCTTCTTTTTATCTTCGATGGAACGTGTTTCATCAATCGCCAAAAATTGTGCGTTGCCGCCAAGCTGAATGTCCGTACCACGGCCGGCCATGTTGGTGGCAATGGTGATGGTGCCAGGCTTGCCTGCCTGAGCAATGATTTCGGCTTCTTTCTCGTGCTGGCGGGCGTTAAGCACGTTGTGCGGAATTTTTTCTTTTTTCAATCTTTTGGAAAGATATTCGGATTTTTCAATGCTGGTAGTGCCACACAGCACAGGCTGTTTACGTTTGTAGCAATCTTTAATCAATTCAAAAATAGCATCGTATTTTTCATCAGCTGTGCGGTAAATATCGTCGTCATCGTCAATCCTAGTCACCGGAATGTTGGTAGGAACTTCAACCACTTGCAGGTTGTAGATGTCTTCAAATTCTCCGGCCTCCGTCATGGCTGTACCGGTCATGCCGGAAAGCTTGGGGTATTGACGGAAATAATTCTGGAAGGTGATGGAAGCCAGAGTTTGATTTTCTTGCTGAATCTTGACTCTTTCCTTGGCTTCAAGTGCTTGGTGTAGACCTTCAGAAAAGCGTCGCCCTTCCATCATTCGGCCGGTAAATTCATCAATGATAATCACCTGATCGTCTTTAACAATGTAGTCTTTGTCCTTTTCAAACAGTTTGTGCGCCCGCAATGCCTGATTGATGTGGTGAATCACTGAAATATTTTCCAGATTATAGAGATTACTGTCTTTTTCGATGATGCCGTTTTTTATCAGAACTTTTTCAATATATTGTGTGCCTTCTTCGGTAAAGCTGGCAGAACGGGCTTTTTCATCAATTTCATAATGTTCTGGTTTTAGTTGTGGAATCAGAACATCGACTTTTACATAAAGGCTGCTATCGTCATCCACCGGACCAGAGATGATCAGCGGTGTGCGGGCTTCATCAATCAGAATAGAATCCACCTCATCGATAATGGCATAATTATATTCACGCTGTACCATTTCTTCACGCTTGAATTTGAGATTATCACGCAGATAATCAAAGCCAAATTCATTATTAGTACCGTAAGTAATATCAGCCGCATACGCCTCTGCCCGTTCGTCTGGATAGAGTTCATGGGTAATGCAGCTCACACTTAGGCCAAGGAATCGGTGAATTTCTCCCATCCATTCCGAGTCACGCTTAGCCAGATAATCATTGACTGTAACCACGTGCACGCCTTTGCCTTTGAGCGCGTTAAGATAGGTTGGCAAAGTGGAAACCAATGTTTTACCTTCACCGGTACGCATTTCGGCAATCATCCCACGGTGTAACACCACGCCACCCATCAGCTGCACGTCATAATGGCGTTGGCCAAGGGTACGCTTGGCTGTTTCACGCACGGTAGCAAAGGCTTCAGGCAAGATGTCATCAAGCGTTTCACCGGATTGTAAACGTTGACGGAATTCATCGGTTTTTGCTTTGAGCTGGTTGTCACTAAGAGATTCAAATTCTGGCTCAAGCGCGTTAATTTGTTTAACAATGGGATCAATGGTACGCAACACCCTGTCGTTGGCTGTACCAAAAATATTTCTTACTAGCTGCTTCAGTCCCATAGGTGTCCTAATATGTAATTTATAAGCTTGGGGAATATACAATGTAGATTCGCTTTCTTCAATAGTTGATATAGGGAAGGATTTATCAAAAACAAGAGGCATAATATTCATAGATTTTTAATAATTAAGCTGATATAAATACTCCAGTAATTTTATAAAAAGGATACATCATGAAAAAATATTTAACAGTTCTATTGGTAACTCTATTCGTTCTTCCAGCTTTTGCTGTGGAAGTCACTGCGCCGGAAGATGTGGCCGCTATCCCTGAAGGTGCGGAAGTGACAGCTTCTGGCCTTGCAAGCAAAGTGTTGGAGAAAGGCGAAGGAACAACCCATCCAACGGCCGCCAGTTCAGTTACGGTGCATTATTCTGGGTGGACAACGGACGGCAAATTATTTGACAGCTCGGTCAATCGTGGTACGCCGGCAACTTTTCCTCTAAACCGTGTGATTTCTGGATGGACTGAAGGGCTACAATTGATGGTAGAAGGCGAAACTCGCCGCTTGTGGATTCCTGAAAATCTAGCTTATGGCGGACGTTCAGGTGCGCCAGCGGGTATGTTGGTGTTTGACGTTCAATTAATTTCCATTAATTAAAGAGTGATAAATGAATAATAGAATTGATGGTGATACGCCACTAGTTCCTCCTGTTTCTGCTGTTCATCGTGTGGTGGATAAGCAAGAGCAGGATACGGTTTCCCATGCCGAGAATGGTGGGAATCCTAGGGAGGAAAGCCCTAGTCATGTAGAGCGTGTGACGGCAATTAACAGTAATTTTTCACTTGAAAAGATTACACCAGATGAGGCTATCCATTTGTTGGATAGGCATGGTGCGTTTTTAAGCCGAGAAGATTTTCAAGGTGCTGAAGTGGTTAAAGAGATGTTGAAGCGGGCGGCACTCACAGAAGTGGGTGATAAGAGGAGACCAAAAGATTTAGCGCAAGCAGGGCATTTGATGGCAGTCATTGCGCCGGAAGGGGGAATGTCTGTTGCTCAAAGAGAATATGGGTCTACTCAACAGCGTGCATTGATTGATGATGCCAGAGCATTGGAGTCTACGATTACTACTCAGCAGAGCGTAAGAGGCTAGATTCTTAGAATCATTATATAAAAAAGGCGGGGATTTTCCCCGCCTTTTCTTTTATCAAATTGGTAAGAATTATACCGCTTTTTTGTGTTTGTTTTCTTCTTCATTATGATCGTGCACAGCAAGACTGCTGTTGATTTCCATAGAATTTACCAGCCCTTCAAGCAATTCCGGCTTGGTTTTAAGATCTGAATTGCTAAGGAAATCACGACGCTGGCGGAAACGGTCTTTAAGAATTGTAATGTAATCAAACATATTGTCTACATTATCAGGATTATAGGTTTCGTAGTATCCTGGAAGGATTTTGTCGATGCTGGCTTTGGTTGGAATTTTTGCGCCAGGCAACAGATCCCACTCTTCCCATTCAAGTTGATCAGTTAACAAAGCCGTTTGCAAGGTCAAAGAGGTTTGCAGAGAAATACCGGTTGTGTCTTCATCATTTGTTCTCCAGAAACCAGCGGAGTTAAAGCTATAAGCCACCGCACCGGTTTCAAACACTTTGTGGAAGGCTTCCACATCACGCCACAGAGCATAGACGCGGAATGGGTTGGCGTATGGTACGAAAGTGAGCTTATTAAGTTCTTCTTCACGTACATTTTCTGCACGGTTACGTTTGGTCATCAATGCTGCACCCATGCCGACAGCCAGATCCACATTTTCCAAACGAAGAATTGGAGGAAGAGTACTGTCTTTGGTTAGCCAGCAAATCATTTGAGGGAAGGAACAACGGTTTACATACTGTCCTTCGCCCAGAATATCACGGCTTAAAAGCGCCCGGCCGTTGGAATTACGTACGTCTTGACCTAAAGGAAGACGTTTGCCGTCTACGTCAATGATGCCGTGATTTTGTACTGAAATCATGTATTTCCAATCGTCACTGCCGATGGGGCGAGAGTCGGTTTTGTCAAACAATGTTGGCTCCCAAGCACGGCAGACTTTGTCTTCACAATCAATCTGATACGCATCGTCATGCAATACTACTTTCTTAAAGCCTTCAGGCATGGTGCCGCCATTGCTGGCAGAGTTGGTATGAGAGCTTTTTCCAGTACCAGAAAGGCCAAAGAATGCAATCGAACGTTTGCCAAGATCATGATATTGGTTGTCGTCACATTCAGAGAAGTCAATTTCTTTAATCCCAGAGTGGCAGGCAGCTTGACCAAGCTTCATCCCGCTTGTCCATGCTAAAGTTAGAGTACCTTTTTTACGTTCACCAAAATAACGCATACCAAAATTGAAGATCACGTTACAGTGATGATCAATCAAAGCCAGTTGTGGGTGACCGCAATTTTCATAGAAATCGTCTTCAATTTCCCAGTTATTGTCACCAATAACGATGATGTCGAGAATTTGTAGTTTTTTACTTTTTGCGTATTCTTCCGCTGCCTCGTCAAATGGGGTGAAGTTTGCCAACCAGTTAAAGATGTTGCTGGCATCGTCTTCGCCACCCACAATCGTGGCTTTCATCATAAGGTCGCTGTCCATGCCGACTACGGCTTCGGCTTTAATCAGCGGACGTTTTTGCATGTCAGACACCGCATCAAGAAGGTCGCCCATCACTTTGCGCTTGTCGGCATCGTTCATGTGGGGGAAGAAGCGACGTGCCGCAGCCGTACGGCCAACAATTTTACCATGGCAATTGTTTAAGACTTTTGCGCCTTTTGGCAAACCAAGACGCTCAGCCGTTGGTGCATGGATATCGAGATCCGTTTCCATCACATCCCATTGTTTGCGGGCTAGTTCATACGCCTCAGCAGGAGTCACTTTGCGGACCCTAGGATCGTTGACTAATGTTTCGGCAACCGCACGAATTGGTGGGATTTGTTTGATGTCGTCTTTATAGAATTCATACGTTGAAAGTGTAGCCATAGATCTCTCTCCTTTGTATGGGTCGTTAGGCTTAGAAAAATAAGCCGTCAATATAGCCGTAATTTAGAATTAAGCAAGTATTAGATTTTCTGTTGGTTTTGTGATATCATTTAAACGGTGATTTGAATTTTGGGAGGAAAAATATGACAGTGTTGTATGGTAGTGAAGAAGCGGATCAGCTTATTGGTGGGATAGGAGATGACTTCCTTTACGGTCGTTCGGGTGATGATCTGTTGCAAGGAGGTGGTGGCAGCGATGACTTGCGTGGCAATATGGGTAATGACAGCCTATATGGTGGCGATGGCGATGACCAATTGCGTGGTGGTAAAGACGGTGACCTGATGTATGGAGATGTTGGTGATGATTTTCTAAATGGTAACCTTGGTGATGATTTTCTAAATGGTGGTTATGGAAATGACGAGCTACGTGGTGGTCAGGGAAATGACACACTTTATGGTGGTGATGGAAATGATGATTTGCGTGGCAATTTGGGGGATGATCTGCTCTCTGGCGGGGATGGTGACGATACATTAACCGGCGGGGATGGTGCGGATGTTTTCCTGTTTATTAATACTGGTGGTACGAATGTCATTACAGATTTTGTTTCCGGTGAGGATCAAATTAATTTCTCTTTTTCTACTGAAGGGCAATATAACATGCTGTTTGAAAATGTTGATGGCAGCACGCTGATCACTTTTATTGACAATGAAGCGATCAGTATTCTGGTAGAAAATGTTGGTGTAAACGACTTCGGTGGTTCAGATTTTATTTTTTAAACCTGCAATGGTCTAAAACTTCCACTTATCTCTTATGTAATGGCAGGTATAGCCGTTAGGGTTTTTATCAAGATAGTCTTGATGATAGTCTTCGGCGTTGTAAAATTTACCCGCAGAAATCAGTTCCGTGACGATCGGTTTATCAAACACACCCGATTCGTTGGCTTTTTTGATGATATCCTGCGCGGTTTTGTACTGCTCATCATTTTCATAAAAAATCACCGAGCGATATTGTGTGCCTTTGTCGTTGCCTTGTTGATTTTTGGTGGTGGGGTCGTGGATGCGGAAGAAATATTTTAGCACATCCCCGTAGCTGAGTTTTTTAGGGTCAAAAATCACCTCTACCGATTCGGCATGGCCGCTGGTGCCGGTGGAAACAATGTCGTAGGTGGCATTGTCGATCGTTCCACCCGTATAGCCTACGCGCGTACCCACCACGCCATCAAGTTCTTTGAGCAATTCTTCCATGCCCCAAAAACAACCGCCTGCTAGGACGGTTTTTTCGTATTTATAATCTTTATCAATCAGCCCCAAATATTCCCCGTATCCGGCATCGATCATTTGCTCTTTAGGAATAAATTTTAGCGCTGCAGAATTGATGCAATAGCGCGATCCGCCATGTTCCTTAGGGCCATCATCAAACACATGACCTAAATGTGCGTCGGCATTTTTGGAGCGTACTTCCACCCGCGTTTGCCCCAATTTATAATCCGGCTTGGCAACAATTTCCTGTTCTTCAATGGGTTTGGTAAAGCTAGGCCAGCCTGTGCCAGAATCAAACTTGTCTTTGGACGAGAAAAGCGCTCGGCCGGAAATCACATCTACGTAAATTCCCGGTTCTTTGTTGTTCCAATATTCATTCTCAAAGGGTTTTTCTGTCCCGTCATGCAAGGTGACATATTTTTGCATATCGGTAAGCGCTTGGATATTTTGTTCTTTATCGTTGGCTATGGCTGAACCTCCGGCAAATAATATCATTATTACAGCAAGAACATACAATAATTTTATGTTTTTGATTGTACCCATCATGTTGTGATCATAACATAGATAAAATTTAATGAAATGGATTTATCCATTAGGCTATGTGATTAAAAATTATCTTGGTTAATGGTTTGTTAACCAATCATGAATATAATAGCAAAAATTTTAGGCAACACAATATAGGATAATTATGGTGGGTGATTTTAGGAGAGCGGTTCACTTAGGAAAATTTGACGCGGGCAGGGCGTTTTCAGAGTTTTCTGGTAGTACGGATCAGAAAATTATTCACGGTCATATCATCAAAGCATTGTTAGAAAGCCTTAGAGAAAATGGCGCGGTGTTGATACAGGGAAGGCCGGTTGAATTTCTTGATTTTGCCTGTGGCAATGGCGATACTGCGCTGGAGATGGTGGCCGCCATCAATGGGGTGCATGATGCGGGTGTCAATTACAATGGATTTGACATTGACTCTAGATTTGTAGAAAGAACCACTGAAAAACTCACCGTGGCGCGTCAAGTTAGAAATCAAAAGATCGAAGGAATCAATGTAAGAGAGGCTGATATTTTAAGCGATGACCCGTTTCCGTTTCAGAACATACCCAATGTGTTGGTGACAGTCGGGCATGCTCTTTATTATGTGGCGGGTGCAGAAGAAAGACCAGAAATTTTAGAAGGAAAATTTGTTTCTATCATGGACAAGGTCAAAGCCGTTATGGGAGAAAACGGTTTATGTATTTTGACCCATAATTCGCAAGATTGTGAAATGGCTCAGCTGAGGCAATCTGTCTCACAAGGGATTGTGCCCATGCCAAACAGGTTAATTGCTGGTGCGGGAGAAGAGCTAGGTTTAAGAATGGACGGGTTTGAGTCAACGGCGCATTTAACATTTCCAAAACTTTCAGAGCAACAATGGAAAGATTTACGAGATCCTAGTAAATATGATAGATTTCATAACAGTGTGCACCCCAATTTTGTTACCATGTTAGAATTGATGAGCTTTATTGCTCAAAGAGGGTTGGGCGAGTTACATCGGGAAGGAAAATTGGATGGCTTTATTGACCAAATTGAAGAAAAAGCGCGTACAGAAGGACATATTAAAAACACATCAGGCTATCAATTTGTGTTTTCTGGCAGGCGGTCTCAGCATGTCGATCTAAATGAAGCAATTTCAAACGCAGTAGAGTCTATAAAAGAAAAATTACCAGAAATTGAAGCGCAAGGCGCACGGGATTTTGAAAAAAAACGCGACTTTGGGATGTTCCGTTAATTGGGCTGTAAAAATAATTTGATTATGGAGTTAACTATTTCTTAATCCTTCTGTGTTAGTCTGAAAAGATTGTTCACGTAAAACAAAAAATTATGAGTAAGTACACACAGCCATCTTCACCATTTCACGAATTTTTTGACCAGTCTAAGCCAGACGAATTGAAGCTTTATGGTCAATGGATTGAGGAATTTATTAACCGTTTAATGGACATCGCTAGTAAACCAATTGGTTTTGTAAACCCAAAACGAGTGGAAGAGGCACAACTAGATAAGTTCAATGAAAATAGGGTAATCTATTATGTGGAGAAGAAACTATCCACCATACTAGAACAAGAACCAAAAGAGCAAACTGTTAGCTTAGGTGCAGTAAAAGAAATTATCGAGACAATAGAGGATCCAGCCCTTAAAAATCTTATGTTGCCTAGAGAAGAAGGCAATGCATTGGCTTCTTTAGGCATTTTGGATGAGGACACTACAAACCAGTTCTTTTTTGTGGTGCGGATTGGTGAGTTGCTTGAGAGCGCCTTTCATGAAACCTATTTGGTGCAGCAGGGTATGGCGCAGGAATTATGCCGATTTATTCTTCCAGAATATCCTGCAGGAAATGCGGCCAATTTAATTGAAATGGCTGCAGAATCTTTGGTGGAAGCCAGAATGTTTAAGATGTCATCCAGACAATCTCAAGAAACACGTGTGGTGGATGAAGCAAATATTGCAACAGCAGAAATCCATTATTTGTTTGCAGTAGGGCAGGTTTTTTCCGAAGATGGAAATCGTTTGTACCGTAAGGGTGGTGCGTTGTTAGGTGAAGCGCCAGAGGCTTCCGATACGGTGTATAATAAAGTGTTAGCGGCATATCAGAAGGCTTATGACCAGCCTTTGGAAGACGGAATGGATGCGGTAGGAAAGCCCCTGACTTTGTTGGAGAATTTTGAGCACGAGCTAAAGAACATGCTTAACCGTTCGGAAAAAGTTCAATTTGATAGATTTTATGAGCAGGGTTTGAGTAAAGTTAATGGGCAAGATCAAAGCCCGAGCCGATAGAGTTTTTTATGTTTGTGGTGTTTTCTTAGAAATGGTGCGTTGAGGAGGACTTGAACCTCCGACCTCCGCCTTATCAGGACTGCGGGGGAGTGTGAAATCCTTGCATTTCTGCGATATTTCTTACATCATTTGTGAAAGAATTACCCGTATTTGTAGGCTATTTCGGCAAAAAACGATCCCACGGGATCGCCGGGATAGGGTAGGAAATCTCACAAAATTATATCAGAATTCTTCGTAATTGATTCCCAAACCTGTATTGCTTAAAAAGGCGGGGGTCGAAGACTTTGCTGTTTGCCCTTAAATTAAAAAAGCAACTTGTTTAACCATAGATTTTGTCTAATGCAGTAATGGCATCTTTTAGATATTCTGGATGATATTTTAGATAATGTTTTTCAACCGTATCAATGCGGTCACCCATGATGCCTGCAATTTCAACCATGCTTACTTTGTTTTGGGCCATCAAAGTGGCTCCAGTATGACGTAGCACATGTGGGGTAATCCATCCCAGATTTGCTAGTCTGGCATATTTTCTAAATGCCCGACCAATTTCATAACATGGGTTACCACGAAACTCGATAACATGATCGGTGGTGGCTACCTCTCGTGCCCCGATCAATGTTTCCATTAATGTTTTGTTGATGGGTACGGGCACCCGACGTTTTTTAGTATGTTTCCTGTTAGGAGGATTAAAATCAATTTGCTTTAAATCAAAATCCACCTGATCCCATTTCAATTCACAAATTGCCCGTTTACGTGACAATGTGTGTAGGGCTAACATGGCAAATAATTCCAAATGCGGGTAGTGTTTTAAGGACAGCATCAATTGCTTGATTTCATGTGGGCGTGCCCATTTATCCCGTGGTGGTCCATCTTGTGGTTTTTCTATATGTGGTACGATGTCCAATAATCCTTCTTTACGTGCATGATTCATGGCCGCAACCAGTAAGTTTAGACTTTTCTTTACGGTCGTGGCACTCAGCCCATCTACTTCCACACGTCGGCGTGTGAATTCTCGGCACAGATTACGGTTAATCTGTTTGGGATAGAGATCTCCCCAAAATTCTTTGATCGATTCCAGCGGGTAACTGATGCCATGATCCAAATTCTTAATATTACGAATAATGAAACGTTCTTCCAGACTATCATCATCTTTGTATCGTTCCCGGTGTTTTCTTCTTTTATACTCAACGTATAAATCTATCATTTCCGCAATGGTTAGATTGACCTTCTCTTCTTCGGTAGGGGCAATCCATCCGGATATAAAATCGGCTAAGAAGCGTTTTGCTTCGCTTTTATCATCTGTGCACGTTGAAACCCGTTTAAGCTGACCACTCTCCCGCCATTGGACGTAGAATTTGTTTCTTTCTGCTCTCCATGCGATTTCGAAGTCTGGGACGCTTTGCTGCATTCTTCTACTCCTACCTCGTTGGCTTTTTCAAAGGCATCCAGATGTTCTTGCTTGATCCGGATATTGCCTTTTCCATAACCCATACGAATGCATGCAAGTTGCTGCTGTTCAACAAGAAAGTAGATTTTTCTTGTACTGCATTGCCACATCTTTGCAACTTGTTTGACCGTGTAACATCTTTGAGACTGTTCCATAATTTTCTCCTTGGATTGTGATTTACGATAACAGGTCCCACAACGCATTTGATGCGTGAGGAAAACTTCTCAGCGAAACAAAAAATATAAAAATGACTGTTAAAATGTGCATCGCCCACCTCTGGCGATTCTGTATAAGAAGTTAGCATTTTTTGTCTCCGCTGTCTTTGTCTTTTGTGTTTCTTATGTCTTTGTTCAGTTGATTGGTGATTTTCAGCAGGGCACATACCCACATTCTCCATGCTTTATTGCGCCCGCAACCAAGATAGGCACAGATGGGTTTCCACTGCTTTTTTTCTGCTTTCCACCAGATAAGGTTGCGTTCTTCCACCTCAAGCCATGCTAGCCACTCAAAGGTTTTCTCCATGCGGGTGATCGCATCGGGTGGTGGTGGACCAAGCCTTGTGGGAAGCTTGTCCTGCTGCATGATTTCCCAAGCAGTGTAGACAATCTCCGGCCAGCTATTGAAATATTCCATCGGTTTGAGGTGCGGGACTTCCAACCGGCGTAATGTGCGGATGGCCTCCTCAAATTGATCGGCCACCATAGTGGCGGTCCATTCTTCGTATGATTTTATCATGATCCATTCTCCTTGGTGGTGAGTTTCGTTGCGATGATCTGTGGGTGCTGCTCTGCCCAGAAGCGGTTAATGTCAGGTAGAAAATGCTGCTCCATCCAATCTCGTACAAATGCATGAGGAACTTGGAGGGTAAGCATGGTGCCGTCGGGTGTGTCGATGGCCTTGGTAATCATGCTATTGCCAAACCAACAATCCACGGCAGCCTTGCTGTGTGTTTGTTCAAGCTTTTGCAGAACCTCATTCCACCCGTCGACCAGTTCCGGTATGGCGCAGGACGGTGGATGTTTGGGGTGTTTGCCGTCGGAGAAACCACCTTCGAGGATTTTGGCCACATGATCGGGTGACTCGATGGCCCAGCTTAGATCAATCGTCCAGTGCTTGCCCTCGAGCTTGCCCAAACAAAAATCAGAATGTCCGATGATCCGACAAAAATACCGCCATGCCTGGATGTCTTTTGCAAATTCTTTCTGCCATCTGGCGGTAAGTAGTTTTTTGCGTTTTTCTGTGAGTATGGCCTTTTGATTGGGTGTGATCTTTCTCTGCACCTCTTCGTTCCAGATATCCACCATCTGATGAAGAATCTGTTTTCTGCCAAGTGTATGTT
Organism: Alphaproteobacteria bacterium; assembly: GCA_030429625.1. Classification (GTDB taxonomy): domain Bacteria; phylum Pseudomonadota; class Alphaproteobacteria; order Rickettsiales; family UBA8987; genus JAUIFA01. Next base: position 208,509 of record JAUIFA010000002.1, read on the forward strand.
TTTCTTTCTCAGACTCTTTCTTTTCTTCTCTGGCTCTGTTTTCTTTATATGTTTCTTTATCTGTATCTGTATTCTCTTCTGAATCTGTTCTGCTCTGTTCTGTATCTGTATTATACAGAGGGATTTTGTTACTTCGTGTTACATGGCGTTTCTTTGTGTCACGTTGCGTCACTTTTTGTTTCTTTGTGTCACGGTGTTTTCTCATCCGTTCGGTAGAGGACGTATGTTGTCGCTTGTCCCATCCTGTGAGTCTATGAAATTCATCGATTAGCCCCTTGTCGTGAAAGGCTTTTACGATGGCCTCTACCGCATCCGCATTTATGTCTTGAAGCACAGAGATTTCTTCGGCATCAATCACGGCAATGCCACGAGGGTCGTTCTTTGAGGCAGAATCCAGAGCACACATCCATACCGCCACCACATGGGCCATTGGTTGTTCTGTGCGCCGTGCGATGACCAATAATTTTGGGTCATAGGGCAACCCATGATATGTTCGATACCATTCCATCATCATCACCCTTAATCCAGAAAGCTCTGTTGATTGTCGTTGAAACATCCAGCCGCACGATCCTGATCCTGTTTCTTAAGAGAGAGTGCCAGATCAATGCAGCCTTTGGTCAGCTTGGCACGATCAAGTTCACGTACTGCCTGTTTCTGCAGTTGCATCAGGGGTTCCAAATCCATCCTGCGCATGGTTTCAATGGTAAGATTGCAAATCTCATCAAAAGTTGAGATGGGTGTGTTTTTATGTTGGTCTGTCATATGTGCCTCCATTGTTCGAATTGTTTGAACGGAGGTTGCAGGATTTTTTTGTCTTTGACGTGGGGCTTGGTGAGGGATGGGGTAGGGATTGGATGTGGATCAATCTTCTCAAAGGAAGATCAAGCAGCCATCACAGCGGTACATCACATGGGGATGAAATTAGCAATTTAGACGGTAATAACCACGCCCATCAGAGAGAATCAATTTCCGCCATCTCTTCTGGCTTTTAAATACGTCTCTCATATGGTAGGCACTGGACCCGGATTCATGTAACAATGACTTACCATAAACCCATGGATTGTCTGTCATGCTGGCAGTGTGCAATTCTTTGACAATAGAGGCTTGTATCGGGCCTAATTTAAATTCTTCTCCGCGTAAAGAAACTGCCCGATAGTGATTATTGTGTTTAAAACTCACGTCGTTCTTTTTTGGCTTCTTTTCTGAGGGAGGCATGTGTTTGCTTAAGGCATAGGAATCTTCAAAATCCACACAATCTTTATACAGAATTACCAACTGATCCATCGAGGCAACCATAGCGGTCTGTTCTGATTCTTCCGGGGAAAGGCGCAAGCATGTATGGTGATCTTGCAAAGATCGAAAACAACGAATTCTGGCCTGCTTATTGGAAAAAATCCGGCGGCAGTCATTCTCTTGCACCACCACCAATCCAGTGATTCTTTCCTGTCCGCAAATAATACGAAATTCTCCGTTATGACGGACTTTCTCTACCACCATTTCCTGCAACCAGATACAGGCGCGTAATTGGCCTGTTTCTAGCGCATAACGTATATCATCCTCTTCCACACCCCACCGCTTCTTTAGCGCATCTACCCGATAATATTCACGTTGCGGAAAAGGCATCGCAAAACCTCGCAATCTCTGTTTAGTTTAACAACACGTAGCCGAATATTTTCAAGTAGGGGTTAAAAGATAACCGGTTACTAAAAACACATCATCTCTCGCCTAAAAGTTAATACGTACATCCATCTCATGCAACCCTAAAATGATTTTTTATCGCAATATTTTATGATGTGATCCATCACCCCCCTTCTTTACAGATTTCCTGCGATGTGTTATAGTCTTCCTTATGGGTAGAAGTATGGAAACGCAATTACAAAAAAATATAAATATCGCATTAGAGGAATTAAATCTCTCAATGCGTGCGTTATCCAAAAAAGCAAACATTGGCCCAAGTGGTATATCTGACATAATGAAAAGCAAGGCCGGCGATCCTCGCTACGGAACATTGAAAAATATCGCACAAACTTTAAATGTTTCTATAGAAACATTATGCGATGCAACAGAAGAAGAATTTAGAGAAGCTTTGATTAGTGAAGATTTTAGTATACCAGCATTAAGGTCAATGCCAGATAAAGAGACAATGAGGTTAGCAATTAAGCGTGCTCGTGAGGCAACACGTGATTTGTCTGTTGATGATAGTCTGCTCGATGAAATTGCAACGGAGTTTTGTACATTTATGTGGGAAAAAGATGTAAAAGAAATCCCTGATTTATTGTCAGAATACATCGTTGGTCAATGTATAGAAAAAAACAATAAAAAGGTTCTTTAGTGCATGGTGGTGGAACAATCTGAGAGGCTTAAAGGGGTTCTAAAGTCCGCCATAAGAAGCGAAAGATTGCTCCCCAGTGATAGCATAACAGAAGAAAATTATGAGGAGCGCATCAACACACTACGTGAAACGATACAACATGCACGAATCAAAAGCCACGAGCGTGGCAGAAGGGTTTTTGGTTAAACCCTATCTGTAAAGCTTCCACTTCTTCCACTTGCCAATAGCTTATCTACATTTGACATATCATCGACCATTTGCCTGTATGCATTCACATTAGTTTTTTCTGCAGCAGGTTCTACATCTCTGACTGGTGAAGAAAGTCCTAACGCTTCTGCAGCTCTAACTTCTTTCATGGCTATAGTGGAAAAATCCATCAGGTCTTCCATAAAAGGTGCTAATTCTGGTATAGCACCAGCAACTGCTTTCATTCTTTTCATTCCTGGTCCATGACCAACATCTAAATCTTGGCCAATAATGCTATTATAAATTCCTATTGCTTCACTCATAATTATGCTCCATATACTACAGATTGTAATGCTTCTGCATTTTTGACAACATCCATTATTGATGTCATAACCCTTCTCACTTCCCTATCATGTATTGCAATCATTTCAGGAGTAATTTCTTGTCCATTTTCAAAATATTCAATAAATGTTTCACATAAAGGCTCAAAAGATTCATGATATTGGCTTGCAATTGGTGATATCATATTGGCTATCCTAATGCCTGTCGTATCATCTTCTATTCCTTCTACTCGTTTTAACATTCTGTCAATAACATCATACATATCTTCATAACCCTGAAAATATTGACGACATTCATCTTGTGTTAATTTTCTATTCATAATACATACCCTCCTTGTTTTTGTAAGAATTCACTTGCTCTATCATACCCTACATGAGCAGAATCAACTATTTTAGAATTTAGTCTTTTGTTATTTAAAGAATACAGCCCAAGCCCAACTTCTGTGCATGCCGCAATTACAAAAAGCTTTCCTTTAGTTGTCTTATTATAATGATCTATGACACCTTTAAGTTTATTGCCTCCAGCAACAGTCTTTCCAGCCAATATATCATTAAATAATGCTGAATTAACAACTTCTTGGTGGTTTTCATCTGGTGTTATTATTTTAATACCATCATTTGGACGTATTTTATTTAAGGTTTTTGGGTATATTTTTGATTTTGCTGTAGAAGCAGAACCTAATACGAGTGCAGTACTACCACTTGGAAGCTTCTGAATGGTTTCTTCAATAATGCTTACAACTGGCTTTTTGTAAGATTCTCGTATTCTATCAAAATATAAATGAACTGTATTACAATCTACTATTAAGAGCGTTGGCTCAGTTTGTTCTAATAGTTTATTTGTTTCAAGTAATTTTGGTAATGGACTTAACGTATTTTCATTAGGTACTTTTGTTAAGGCATCTTCTTCTGCTCTTGGTACAGGGTTTGGCGTTTTTGAAGCGCTTAATGCAATTAATGCATTATTATAATTAAATGAAGAATACATCAAGCTTTCTGCTGTGCTCCAAGGTGTTACACCCCCAGAAATAGCTACCAGTGGCACATCTTCTTTTTTTCCAGACAAAATAGCTTGTAAGGCTGTTTCTCTAAATTGATTGGAACTTCTATCAACCACCTTATCGGCAATACCTAGAGCACTCTCTCTGGCTAAATTTCCCCAGCCTTGAATTAATTCCATAACTTTTTCGTATTGTTCACGTTTTGCTTTGGGACGTGGTGGCTTCTGATCATATAAATTTTGCTCAATACCATCCAACATTTCACTGGTGATTATAGGTAAGCTAGATGGTGGTATTACTATAGGAATAGTATTGGCAAGATTTTTATTATTAATAACCTGTTGTACCGCGATATCCGGCATCAGAGCAATCTCCACATCAAGCTTTGCCAAAACAGAGCTTCGTTCATTTACATGATGAACTGCACCAGAGCCATTGATTGCATGAGGCTCATTTCTATGGGAGCCATATATGGCAACTTCTGGAAACTCATTATAAGTCCATACATCAGTAGAGCTAGTCATTTCTCTAAAAACCAGTGCAGCTATCCGTGGATCTGATGTAGCTATTCCTATTTTTATTGTCATATACACCCTTTAGAAGTTGTACGAATCTGTGAGTATACCATAGAAATAGTTAACGAAATGTTAATAAAGGCACTTTTTATACTTATCATAATTGGTTACAAAACAATAAACTGATGGAATTTTCAACCACAATTTATATTTTTTATTTGACTGAATGAAATTTCCGTCATATAACATATCTATATAACCAATTAATTATATCAAGGAGAGAGGATGCTATGGGAAGAGAGAACGAGAACGACATAGAGATGGAGTTGCTTGCTGCGCGGTTGCAGGAGGCGGACAGGCACATACAGCATCAGGATGCGATCATCCACCGGCGCAACGTGACTATTGAGATGATGAAGCAAGAGATCGACCATCTCAAGAAGGATGAGGGCAGCACAAAAAATGATGGAAATATCATGCATCATGGCCGCGTGGTGGCCTATGCGAGCAATGCCTGAAGGAGGTTTGCGATGATCGATAAACCATTCCTTCTGCAGCTCTTTGTGGTGCAAGCCTGCCTGTTGGTGATGATGATTGGCGGGGTGTTGTTCATTGGCTATGTCGGCTATCGGAATAACGGCTTACAGCAGCAACGTATTGAATATCAGCGTCAGCATCTGGAGATCATCCGCCAGCACCTGGAACGGGATAACCGCACCGCCACCTATAAGCTAAGTACGTAAGGGAGAGAAATCATGGGAGAGCAAAACACTATTATCGGGCACCGCATCAAAACCATACGCAAGGCGCGTAAGAGGCATCAGAAGCAGATGGCTTCTAAGCTGGGTGTGGATGTCAGAACCTATCAGAAATACGAATATGGTGAAGTGGACATTACCACCGAGCGCCTAAAGCAGATTGCCGAGATTCTCGACGTACCGGCCAGCTATCTTCTGGGTCAGGAAGTCTATACCGACGATCTCACAAGGGCACTCTACGGGCTGGTATGCGTTGTTAGTGAGCTTGAAAATGCCATCACAGAGATTGATACGGAATATAACCGCCCGATGGAGACGGCATGAGAGTTCGTCTTTTAAAAGAAATAACCCTTAAATAACAGCAAAATACTGCTTTTGCTGCCGTTCCCAATTTTAAAAAGATCTGCTATGCTCTATGCACCAAAACATACGATAAGGAAACAGACATGAAACACATACTCATTACCACCACATTGACCCTGTTACTGACCGTCACCGGATGCGTGAGCCTGACCGAATCAGAAGCCAATGCCCTGAAACAACAAGCCAGAGAGGACGCTAAGAACGCCCCTGAATCGGAACATCTGGCCTATCTGCAATGTTATGCCTTGCACCCGATGAAGAAACGTTCTTGTAAAAGAGGATTTGCCCGCAGCGAACCAAGGAGTCACTCCAGATTATCGGAATACACCCTGCCATATGATTACGAAGCAGAACGTTTAGGCTTTGTCCATTTTATCCGCACCCATGGCAAGCCATGTGACGGCATTGATCAAGGCGTGTTGTTCGACAAAGAGCACAATGCCTACAAAGCTACTTGCACGGATAATAACAGCTATTTCCTGCATTGGGACAATGACAATCAAACATGGCAGATGGTAGAACAATAAACCGCCCACACAACCAAAAGTTAATGAATTCTTTACTTTTAATAGATTGCCGTTAGAATACACAGAAATTTGGGACGAGAGATAGTCATATAAGGAAGGCAAAGATGAAGACACTTAAAATAATTATACTTCTTATTATTGGGTTGGTGGTTGTGTATAAGCTCGCTTACCCAACCTACACGTATCGTTATCGGATGACGGTGGAGGTGAATACGCCGGAAGGGGTGAAGTCTGGGTCAAGTGTGATTGAAGTCACAACTAGCCAATGGCCCAAGTGGTTGTCAGGGATTTCTGCTGGAAACCATTCAGGATATTATATAAAGGGTGAGGCTGTATTTGTTGATTTGGGAAGTGGTAAAAATATGGTTACCTTGTTAGCAACTGGGCGTGATGCTGAAGGAGTCAATGCTATGGCTTATTTGTTGCCTCATGAGATGTTAAATAGGGAATATAAATCTGGTAGGCCTTCTGTAAAATGGGCACGTGAATTATCAAATATGGTTGGAAATAAAATTGAAATTCAGCCTAACTACATTCCAACTACAATAACATTTATAAATGACAATGACCCTAGGTCTGCCGAAATTTTATATTCAACTGAGTCATATGATGCAAATAATGGTAAAGGTAAATATCTTTTCAAGAGAAGGGTTGCAGAAAATAATATACAGTCTGTTTTTGGAGAAGGGTACACCTTAAAAGGGGTATATGTTGAACTTACACAAGACCCTGTATCAAATATCTTAAGAGAAAAGCTTCGTTGGATGAACAATTCTATTGAGTTAAAGGAAAAGACTGCACAAGTTTATAAAGAGCGTCGCTATAACGGTGCTGACATATTTTTTATAAGAAAAAAATTATTTATCCGGGAGAGGTAATTATAATGACAACATCACAAGATTTATTATATGCCATACTAGCTATGGATTCTTATAACCGTGGATCAGGGAGCAGTCTTGGAGATCCAGATACAGGTCTTCCTGGAACATCTATTGCAAATCTAGAAATTATTAATAATTCTGACCAGACTGGTGATACAGGTTTAAGTTTTTTTGCTTCGGCATATAAGGATACGAAGGGTACGGCTGATACTTCAGATGATGAAATAATAATTTCCTACCGTGGCACGGATTTTATTCCGGCTGATATGATTACAGGTTGGTCCACTGGTAACGGCGCCTGGGATTCATTACAAGCACTTATAGGTACAAATTTTTTGCATAATATTGTAGGAAGTGATCCAGAAAATAATCCATTTAATGCCAATATTTCATTTACCGGTCATTCTTTAGGGGGTGGGCTTGCCGGCTTAATGGCGAGTGTCTATGGCAAGGAAGCCATTATATTTAATAATATGCCTTTTATACGGTCTGCAAATGGGGTATTTGATACAGTAGTAGATGGTTTGTCAGAGCTGCCTATTGCTGTAGCATATTATTACAGAAATCTTGATATTGAAAGTGAATCACCGCCACCTTTGGATTATAGTGATGTAAGTGGGTTTGCAACAAGCGGAGAATTTCTTGAATATATAAGAATTGGGGATTCGTATAATACGTATTTTGATCCACATGCCAATGAAGGTGCTTTTGACTTACACAGTCAAGCATTGCTAGTAAATTTGATGTTTGCGGACCTTCATCCTGATTTTAATGAATGGATACATATTGCCCCAACTTTTATCGATACTCTTTTTGAGAATGAAGTTGGGGTTGCGTCAGGCTCTAATAATGCGGATGGGATGCTCAACAAGATTGCTTATTCGGCGATTGAAAGTGGGGAATTGGTATTTGGGAATACGGCGGTTTTTGCTATGTGGGATGATGCCAGTGATTTGGGCGCCGCCTTTGATGTTGCTTCTGTTTCTGAAATTTTGGAAGATAAAGCAGATTCAATAACCAAGGCCTTTGTACAATATGCGGGTCATTTGGCGGATAATCAAGTAGAGCAAGATGATAATCCAAATGCTCTTGATGGGGTAATAGATATTTCTGGTGACCTCAGCTATGTTACGGTTAGCTTTAATGAACAGGATTGGGAAGCTGCTAATGGTGGAGAAATGCCTGATGACATTATTGGTAGAACTGAGTTATTTAACCAAACATCTTCTCTGCTAACGTTTGGGGGTTTTTCTGCAGATGAATTTAGTAATTATATCTTTGGAACAGAAGAGGCTGCAACTTTTACCGTATTAGACGCAGCACCTACTGGAACAGCTAATATTATCTATGGTTCTAATGGAGTTGATCAAATCACGGGCTCTTCAGGTAATGATTATATCTTTGGTGAAGATGATAATGATGTACTAATTGGCGGCGGTGGGGATGATACCCTTAGAGGAGGTGAAGGTAGCGGCTTTCTTGATGGTGGAGCTGACTCAGATACTGCAGATTTTTCATATACAGGGCATAATGTAACTGCAAATCTAAGTACTGGAAATGCGCTTGTTGATTATACTTTTGAAGATGAATATTATGGTTTTCTTTCGATAGAAAATATTATTAGTGGAACTGGTAATGATAATCTGACTGGAAATGACGAAGATAATATCCTCAATGGCTGGATGGGTAATGACAATCTAACTGGTGGTGCTGGTAATGATACATATGAGTTTACCTTGCGGTCTTTGTCTTTCGGGCAGGATGTTATTACGGACGATGATGGTCAATTGTTGATTGGTGGTGTCGTTGTTGGGCAAGACGCAAACTCGACGAGTGGGTTGGCGCTTGTCACTCCCGATAATAACTCCCTGACACCCGGTCATTACATTCTTTCGCATACCGGCACTAGCGTTTCACACAGTGGTATTAGTAGTAAAACCAATTTTAACCTACATATGGAGGGCGACAATCTGGTGATGTCGCGCAGTGGCTCGACGGATCAAATCACGATTAACGATTTTGTTGACGGTACGTTTGGCATTAGTTTTAACCAAGCTCCGATTGCGGTGGATGACCCTGACGATGCACCTTATGTGATGGCTGAGATGGGTCAGTCGATTAATATTGATATTTTGCGTAACGACAGCGATCCGGAAGATGGCAGAATTGATCCGAACCCACCACAGCGCATTTCTGAGGGACTTAATCGACCGGCTCAAGGATCGCAAGAAGTGGTAACGATCGTTTCAGGCCCAACAAATGGTAAATATCACTATAATAAGAGTGACGGCTCGGTGGATTACACCCCGAATAATGGATTTAAAGGAGCTGACAGCTTTACCTACACAGTACGGGATTCTCAAGGCGCGGTGTCTAATGAAGCTAGAGTGAGTGTTTTGGTGCGGGATATGGACAATGCTCCTACAGATTTTGCCAGTAACAGTCAAACTGCATGGGATGATGCAATATCCTTTAACTTTCCACGTAGCTGGGACCCCCTTGTTCTGGACCTGGATGGAGATGGGATTGAGCTAATTGATCCTGGTGACTCTGTTGTGTTCTTTAATATCAGCGGGGATGGAGTGGAAGAAAAGATCGGTTGGGTGCAGCCAGACGATGCACTGCTTGCTATGGACATAAATAACAATGGTCAGATTGATGACATTGCTGAATTGTTTGGTAACGATACGATCAGTGGATTTGATGAATTGGCTTTACTTGACAGTAATAGTGATGGTTTGATTAATGTTTCCGATGTACAATTTAATGACATACAAGTGTGGCAGGATGCAAACAGTGACGGCCATACGAATGCGGGTGAACTAAATAGCCTATCCTATCATGGCATTACAGAAATAGACCTGACTTATGAAGATGTGTTTGAATTTAATTCAGGGAACATCGTTGTTGAAACATCTAGCATGACAATTAATAACCAGGAACATCAGGTAGCCGATGTGTTATTTACGGTTGATAGGGTTTCATCACCAGCACAGCCAGATGGTAGCCATATTCAAATTCTTCCAGAAACAGAAGATTTACCACAATCTCGTGGATACGGAACAATCTATGCACTCAATGAAGCAATGAGCATTGATTCTATGTTGCTGAATATGGTAGAAGATTTTTCTTCTAGTGACATTACCCAAATGAGTTTTATCGAGCTCTTTGATTCTGCAAAAGATATTTTATTCCAATGGGCGGGTGTAGAAGATGTGCTTCCGGATAGTCGTGGACCGTTCATTAATGGTCAGAATTTGGCTTTCCTAGAACGGTTCCTTGGTGTAAGCTACCTTAGCGGCAATGACCCAACATCAGAATTTGAATCTAATTTGCTTAACCAGTCCTGGAATTTTACCTCAGAAAGCCTTATTACCCGCCTTCTTGTACAAGGGCCAATGTCAGAAATATTTACCAACGCTAGCTATAATGCCAATCATGATGAGCTTGTAATAGGAACAGATTTAGACAGCATCATTGCAAATGCACAAGCCATTGATGCTAATTTTGCTTATTGGTTTCTTGTGGGTAAAATTATTCATGATTATTCCTATACTATCAACGCAACGGATGAAGAAATTGTTCATGCGGTTGCGGATCTCATGTTTGAGAAAACTGGTGAAGCCATAAAATCCTTTGGCAATATTGTATTTGGCGATGAATCTAATAATAGTCTATCTGGTGATGGTAATAATGATGTTATTGTCTCAGGTGCTGGGGATGATACCTTACAGGGCGAGGATGGAAACGATATATACGTATTTGTTGAAGGAGATGGTAGTGATATTATTTATGACAGAGGTGGTGATAATGACATTATTGATATTAATACCCCAGAGCTTTATATAACGCGTGGTACGTATTCGGGGTGGTTTACTACACATAATCATCTCTATATTCGTTATGGGGATGGTGATGTAATAATGATATCTGGGCATTTTTTTGATCCAGACAAAATCATTGAAAGTGTTAATGGAATTGATTTAACCGGAGCCTTACCTGTTGTTGGGTTACCTGGAATTGGAGAAAATTTAGCAGGGTCAGATTTTAACGATACGATTATTGGCGGCGATGGGAGTGATTTTTTATTCGGCCATGGTGGAGATGACCTCTATGTCTTTAACATTGGCGATGGAAATGACGGGATTAGTGAAGATTCAGGCAATGATTCTATTACTGTTGAAGGAGATTTTTATCTCACTCGTGGTTATGGAGGGTTAGACGATCATGATCTTTATATTCGTTATGGGAACGACGATATGGTAAAGGTAGAAGAGCATTTTTATAACGACTATCAAATTATTGAAAGCATCAACGGCATAGATTTAACCGGCGGGTTACCAATTACAGGACTTGCTGGTGTCAGTGAAACATTGGCTGGTTCTGATTTTGACGATACCATCACCGGAGGGGATGGAGATGATTTCCTGGTTGGGAATTTAGGAGACGATGTGTATGTTTTTAACATCGGCGATGGTGACGATACGATCAGCGATCACCACGATGAAACCAATGTGTTGCAGCTTGGCCCTGGCATTGTTGAGGCCGATCTTATCATCACCGTAGAAGAAGATGGCAATGTGACCATTGGGTTCCAGGACAATGGTACCGACTCGATCCATATTGAAGGTGATATTCGAATAGGAGAGAATCAGATACAGCTTATTCGCTTTAATGACGGTTCTGAGTTTAATCTTTCTGAAATTGATCCGTATGCGGGAACAGTCGTTGAGGGTACCACAGGCAATGATTCGCTGACGGGAACAGAATTAAACGATACGCTCATTGGTTATGAGGGAAATGATACACTACGAGGTTATGAAGGGAATGACATTCTTGATGGCGGTGCAGGCAATGACTATCTATATGGCTACGATGGCAACGATACATTAATTGGTGGAAGTGGAGATGATGTTACCAATGCTGGTGCAGGCAACGATATCTATCTCTATAATATTGGTGACGGTGCGGATACCATCAACGACAATTATCAGGACATCAATGTGTTACAATTTGGGGCGGGCATTACACAGAACGACATAACATTAGAGATTGAGACAGACGGTTCTCTGACCGTTCAATTAAATGGCAGCCCCACCGATTCCGTCCATATTGAGGGCAACCTCTCTACGGGTCAAAGTGAGATTGCCTTTATCCGCTTTGATGACGGCTCCGAAATTGATGTGTCTGAAATTGAAAGTAATATCTCAATATTAATCGAAGGGACATCCGGCAATGACACACTTATTGGCACTGTGGGTCACGACACGATATACGGTTATGCCGGAGATGATTTGATTGATGGGGGAGCAGGCAATGACAGGATATATGGCTACGATGGCAACGATACCATTACTGGTGGCGCAGGCAATGACTCTTTGCGTGGTTATGGTGATAATGATACCTACCTTTACAACATCGGCGATGGTAATGATACCATTTACGATTATGACGGTGAGTATAACGTATTGCAATTAGGGCCTGGTATTACTCAAGGCGATATTCGGCTACATATTGAATATGGTTTGCACGTAGATTTTTACAATAGCCCAGACGATTCTATTTACATTCAGGGTAGCTTTAACGATGGTGAAACCCCGTTGGATGTTATTCGCTTTGATGACGGTTCCGAAATAGATCTCAATGGCGGATTGGTACTGGAAGGCACAGACAGCTTTAATTCCCTTGGCGGAACACCCTATAATGATACCATCTATGGCTATGGTGGTACTGATTTTATCAATGGCGAGCAAGGAGATGATATCATTTATGGTGGTGATGGTGGTGATCGTTTCAGCTTTTATGCAGATCGTGATGGAAACGATACGATCATGGACTTTGTCAGTGGCATCGATCAGATGTGGCTGTCCAATTCCTCTTTTAACAACGCTGCTGAAGCCGTTGCTGCGTTCTCAAACGAAGTGTTGGACTTTGGTAACGGCAACACCATCACCTTGGTGGGTGTTACCTCACTGGTAGAAAATGATTTTGTGATTTTCTAAACTATTAATCCAACCCTTCAACCGCCTGGCTGGTTTTGATGGTGATGTAAATCTCCTCCAGCCAGCGTTGGGAGTCATTACTCAGTCCACATTGCTGCAATTCATCAATGATGTTAGTCGATGTGGGCAAAGCGGGTAAAATCATACCATCGACGCTGGCGTTGATCTGGTACTTCGGCACGCAAGCACTCATACACACCATAAGACTCAATGCAATGACGGGCTTTATTTTCGGCATGATGTTTGGCATGATCAATCTCCTTTTTCTTTGTAAGAGAAGCCTGTTGGACTTCTAATGCACATGCATCGTATCCTTTATGATATTGGCTGTGCATTTTGTAAAAATAACCACCACCGAGCACAAGGGTGGCAATACCCCCAACGATGATGTATAGGCGATAGCTGTTAAAGATATGGGTTGCAGAGGTAAGTATTTTCATTAGAAACGGCATGGTGTTCTCCTTTATAAAATGGATTTAATGCCCTGCCAGATAGCTGCCAATGTGCTGGCAATAATTGCGGTAATGGCAGAGCGTTTGGCCCATTTGATCACTTCTTCAGAGCCGATACGGGATTTACGCAAATAGACCATGTCTGCTTGCATGGCATTGGGTTCTTTAACATCAATACCGTATTTGGTCAGAGCATCTTCTATGCCTTGACTGACCGCATCACGTATGGCTTGTTTGAGTGCTTCGTCTATAGGAGAATGTTCCATTTGTTGATTAGCTCCGTACTGTGTGAGAGATGAGACGCGGTGTCTAATGTGTGGGTGAAGAGTTTGACTTCACTGACCCAGCCAATAAAGGCCAACGATGCTGGGTGTGTGCCATTACCAAAGAGATAAATGTCGGATATTTCTGCATTGGCCGGATCACGGGTTTCTATGCCTACCAGATCAAAATTGACGTAATGATAAAGATAGAGTCCATCATAGATGGTGGAACATAAGGCGGCTTTACCATCATCATAAAATTCCGGTGAATAATGTGTTTCTACTGGCAGTAATGGATTATCATCGATCTGGTTGTCTATGTCATGTTGCAGGACAGTAAAGGCGGTATAGGCTTGTCCAATGTCTATGTCATGATTCAGTTCAATGATCTTTTGATCCCCATCGCTATAGATGGTGGCTTTCTGGTTTAATCCGTCTTTAACATAAAGCGGTTGCTTGGCACGGTCTGGCTGGATGAAGTCATTCTTAAAGTCGCTTTTGTCCGTCCATTTTGAGAGATTATCATGTTCGTCTTTGACAATGGTCGACGCATCGCTAGCATCCAGCCATAAGGACAAGATAGGCGGTTCTTTTATGCTGGTGTCCAGAGATAATATTCTGCGGAATTCTCTGGCAAGAAAATCATCAAAACTGTTCTGATATCCATAGGCATTGCTCATTTTTATATGTCTCCATGATTTATTCGTTACCAGTTCCACGGGCCTCTAGGCTGTAAATACTGCATGGTGGTGCGGATCACACCACCGGTGAAATTCCCGCCATTGGCACTCAAGCGTACTGGTGTATCCGCATAAAAAGCGGTGGGGCCGATCACACCAATATTGGTGGAATCTTGTGCCGCACCAATGGAACCACCAAACTTGTTGGTCTCACCGGCAATGCCCACATCAAAGGAACTAGCACCGGTGACAGCCGTTAGCACCCTAACATTGACGGTCAGTAAAATGGCACGGTTGGGAATTGCAATGGTCGTATCGACAAAGGCACCGGAATCTACAGTCACGTCTTCCTGTTGATGGCCAACACGCAGATATTCTCCGCTGTCTTTCATGATCAGGCCAAAAGGTACCCAGCCAGACCCGTCATAGGTCATACGGGCATCTAATCCTTCCACCACCGCGTCCATCCATTTAAACGGGGAATAAAACACCCAGCCGCCAGTGTGATATTGTGCTATGTCATTCTCATGGCCTACAAAGTCGTCCATGGGGCTGGTACCCACAATGTATAACTCCCCCACCGCAGGGCTGATAGGTGGCGTATCGGCCATGTCCACCACCACCGGGGTGACGAACGCATCAAGACGGTTTAACGCCTCATTATGAGTTACTTCCTTCTGAGCCTGCGCCGTGATGATATATGGCAGACCCAGCCTTCCTGTCTGAGACATGGTTTTCTCCTTATGTTCTTGACTAAATGCTGGCTTCCGCCGTGTAACCTCTTCCTATCAAAGCCGAAAGCTGATAGATTTTCACATCGATGCTGCTTTGAGGGCTGCCAAAATCCAATATTTGATCGGCGGCACTGTAGCTGGCTGTGGTGCTGGTAACTTCAATGGTACGCACCACATCACCACCATCCAAAATCTCAATTTCGTAACGCTCATTTTCTTCACCCAGTGGAATATCCACCCCATCGCGCCATTGATTATCAATACGGGAACGGCGTATCCAGCTAAGGGTGAGATTCCCTGCACCATCACGTACGCCTTTGACATGCACCGGGGCAAACGGTTTAAGATTATTCCCCTGATGGGTAAATGCTTGCTCATCGGTATTGCTAAGAGAGTTTCCCACACTCACGGCTTTGTAATGTAGCTCACGACCAATCAAGTTATTGGCAATGGCGGTGGTATAGAGTGCCGGACTCATCAGAATAAACCGGTCACCTGCTTGATGTTGATCCATCGCCCATTCCGTGCCTTGTCTGCCACGTAAGAGCTTGCTGAGTTTATAGGTGCTTTCTCCAATGAGTTGGGCATTTTGGAATTGTATGAGTTCGTACCCCATAAGTGGGTTGCCGACTAATGCTGCATTGGCACCGTTAAGTACGGCCAATTCGTTCATACTGGCTAAACTGCCAGAGGTAAGAATCACTTCCACCTCACTAAACAAGTCCCATGTTTCAAAGGGGCCGTTGGGCAGGTTGGTAATGATCGTACCAAAAGTCGCCGCACCATCAAGACCGGCCAACAGATTAAAACTGTTGCCTCCTTCCTCCCCACCGTCGTCAGAGCGGTAGAGGGCTGCCCCGTTCCAATTGGCACCATTGGCCGCTACACCCATACGCAAGAGGGCTTGATGCTGGACGGTGTCGCTTGGCAGAGGTGGCGCATCGATAAATTCCACCAACGTATCGGGTACCAAGACGGGCGGGGTCAGCTGCGCACTTGTTTGGCTTGTTTGAGTGTAAAAATCATAGGAACTAATATCCTCAGCCACGGCACTTAGCTTCATCACCCCATTGGCCTCCATGTCGGTTTTTACCACCCGCATTTCATGGGGCACGTTAGCCACCGTCACGGTGATCACATCGGTGGGTTCAATGCGTACATATTTAGGAGGCAAGGTTAGAGTAAAGCCAATGCGTTGCTTCCATGTGCCGTAAAGTGTGATGTCAGCAATTTGTTTGGCTTGCGTGGCACCCATGACGATGGGCAGGTGGATGTTTACCTGATCCACCGCATTGACCGTCTGGCGTTGAGAGATTTGGGTCACCGGATCGTAGTTAAAAGGCCGATCCAGATAGGTCACATTGACTTGCTGTGGTAGCTCTAATTCCTGCGCGTAGCTAATGCCTAAAATATCCTGAGCATCTTTGTTTTTTGAAGGAATTACGTCTTCCTCTGGGATATCCATAACAGACGCATTACCCCTAGGTACACATTTTAAGATGCCATCGCTCTCCACCATGTCAAAAAAGAATGCCGAGGTGAGATATTCCAATGCGCTGCGTACGGTAATCGGACGATCAAGGATAAACCCTTCGACCGTATCGCTCAGACGTGACACATCGTAATTGCTGGCAGAAAGACCAGTAGCTTGCAGTAATTCAGCAACGATGGATCCCAGCGTGGAGTTACCCAGCTTGCCCTGTACCCAATGACCGGTGGCCCAGAGGATGGAATCCTGCCATACGCCTTCTAAGTCTGGCCAAAAAGAAAAGGGCCGTGCGTCCCATGTCCAGATAAACCGGCGGGCAACCAGATCACTTTTGTCCGGTTCTTGTGTGCGTGCTTCCAGATAATCCAGCGTGGCATTGAGTGCTTCACGCTGTGCCTGAAAATCCACCCGTCCTTTGGAGCCGCGTGGGAAGAAACTCTCTGAACTGGTTGGATCGTAAAACACGTTGGGCTGATTGGCACACCCATCAACAGATGGGAAACCAAATTCGGTAAACCAGACTGGCTTGCTCTCAGGCACCCATGCGGTGGGGTTGCTGTCCGGATTTATGTGGGTGTTTTGCCACCAATGTTCCAAGTTCTTCCAGGCATAAGTAGCATCGCCGCCATAGCTGGTTTGTACGGTACGATCCTCGTTCCAGAAATAATCCCAGCCTTCGCCTTTCCCCCAATATTCTTTGATTAAATCCTCGGTGATCTGCGATTGTGGTAGATCTTCGGTCAAAGGGAAGTAGGAATCAATCCCCACAACATCAATGTTGCTACTGGCCCAAAGCGGATCAAGATTAAACCAACCATCGGTGCTGTGATATTCGCTCCAATCGGCCGCGTAAGTAACTAAGGTGCTGCTACCCATGATCGATTTTACACTAGCAGCCAGATTGACCAATTGATTGACCGCCGGATAATTGCCCGGTATGTCGCTATAGCCTGTCATGCCAATAAGCTCAGAACCAATGACAAACGCATCGACGTGGTTTTGTAGTAAATTGGCATAATGTAAGATAAAATCATTATAGCCGTTTGCTTTGGTAAACCACTGACTCGCATCCGTAGCATTAGCAGGAGTAATACGCCCCCGCCAGGGTTTGGGTATGGGAGTGATCTGATCAACAAACGGCATCGGATAGAGCATGACATTCAGGCCACGATTGCGTAATTCCTGACAGATCTGTACCACAGTGTGGTCCGAGGGGGTACCGCCATAGGTGGGTGTGTCTTCATCAAAGAATAAAATGGTCTGTGCCGCATTGCGATCGATGCCTGCCACACTCCAATCTTGCGGTAAGACTTGTGTGCTGCCTTGAAACTCCACCTTTGGGACAATCTCACACGTCCCTGCATCGGTGCTGGTTGCAAACCATGTCACCACCACCGCCACCCACTCAAGATTGGGAAGTACGTCCATCATCTGATCGATGGCCAACAGACAATCAGGTTGGGTATTATAATTGTGCATATTTGTGGCATCTTTGTCGCCCGAAGGGGTAAAGACATCGTTGATAAACACCCCATCCTGTTTGGTGGTGATCTGGGTGCCATAGACAAATTCTCCCGCACCGGGAATAAGAATAATGTCTTTTACCTTATCCTCAATCGAGGGCGTGAATTTTACCGTGCGGCGTACTTCAAAGGTGAAGTTGGGAATGCGGTTGCCATATTCTGCCAAGGGAAAATCTTCTATGACCACGTAAGCCAAACCACGATAGGCAGGGATGGTCTCACCATCGAGATATTTGGCGATGATGTCATCGACCATTTGGGTTTCATCTCCCAGATGGACGTTGTATTTGCCTTGTGCGGTAGACAGCACGTCTTCGGTGAGTACCTTGCTGTCGGCCCAGACACGAATCACCGCATCAATGGGACCTTCACAAATGGCAATGGCCAACGTACAAAAATATTCGTAACTAACGTTGGTCTGACTGGTCGTAACCGATCCACCGCCGCCTTTGCCGCCACCGGAACTGGTTTGTGACGAGGTGGTTTCTGTGCGTACTTCCTTAATGTCTGTGGCCCAGATGACATTGCCTGCCAGACGCATTGTGCCATAGAGTTTGGGGATCATGTTGCCATAGGTTGAGGTTTGTGCCCGAAGATCTCCAAGGCGCGGCCCTTCTTGTGTAGGTAGCTGCACACGTTGGCTTTTGGGGAAGAAACTACCGGAAGCAAGATTGCCAAAATTGGCCCCCAAAATAGCACCGGACGGCCCGCCCAGCACAAAGCCAGCCACACCACCGGCAACGGGTAATACGATGTCAGCCATGATTATGCTCTTGCAATTGTAAGACGTATGTGTTACAATTATAAAATACGTTAAAAGGATAAAGTTATGTCTAAAACAGCAACCATTAATTCACGGATCGAACCGGACTTAAAAGCCGAAGCTGAGGCTATTTTCAGCCAGCTTGGTTTGTCTACCAGCGAAGCACTGACACTTTTTTATAAGCAAGTATCGCTCCATCACGGTTTGCCGTTTGAGGTGCGGTTACCGAACGAGGCCACCGCAAAAGCCATTGATGAATTAGA
Organism: Alphaproteobacteria bacterium; assembly: GCA_030429625.1. Lineage (GTDB taxonomy): Bacteria > Pseudomonadota > Alphaproteobacteria > Rickettsiales > UBA8987 > JAUIFA01. Next base: position 227,582 of record JAUIFA010000002.1, read on the forward strand.
ATCCGGCAATGGTGTGCGTTACGATCGTTTTGATGCGTTGTTAGATGATCTTGATGCGTGAACTTGACACATCCTCCCAGTTTAGGCGTGATCTAAAAAAAGCCCTTAAACAAGGTAAGGATGTCCAAAAACTGGCGCGTATTATTGCGCTGCTACAACAAGATAAACCATTGCCTGCAAAATATAAAGAACACCAACTGACCGGTAATTGGAAAGGCTATTTGGAATGCCATATTGAACCGGATTGGTTACTGATCTACAAACCGGTTGGCAATGATGTGTTACGTTTGGCACGGGTTGGTTCACATTCCCAGCTATTCAAGAAATAGACCTAAGTTGCTTTGTTTTAAAACGATAGACATGGGTTAGCATATGTTTCCATGTGTCTGTTAGAGGTTGTTCCACCACTATGCCCGCACTGGAATTGCAATGAATCAATCCTGGCCCACCTAACGGATATTCAGACAATAACCCAACATGCTGCGGGTCTTTAAAGGTCTTAAACAGCAGCACATCGCCCATTGCCATGTTTTCTCTTTCGATGTGTTGCAAATGTTTGGCAATGTTTTCTACCAACCTGCCACCTTCAGGATAGATGGAATAGTTATGTTCATCTGCATAAGAAAGGGGATTGCCATTGCCATCCTGCATACCCAACTCATCAATTACGCCGATGATCAGGCCGATGCAATCCACACCACCGTGACCTGCGCTTGATCTCTTGAGTCGTCCTTGATGATGGTAACATGTTCCTTTCCAGCTACGGGCTTGATCTATAATCTGTTGCGATGTAATAATTCTAGTCATTACGATTTGTCTTATCTAAAGTGCCTGCGGTGGTCAGTAATTTGTCGGTGCCCGGTACGTCCGGCTCCCCCCGAAAGTTAATGATATTGCTAAATTTGTTCTGGCAGGTTTCGCGGGTCTTATCGCATCCGGCGATGATATCAAACCCATCGCCCACAGAGATGCTTTTGCCCATTGGCAATGCCAACACCAATTGGGTAGCGGCAAATTCTTTTACTTCCATCCTGCGTCCAACATTATTGCCCGATGTCCAGATCACTTCCCCGCCAATATACCACCCCGCATCTTCTGTAAGAACACTGGCCTTGAAGGTTTGATTGTTGCTTATCTCGGACACAATGGCAGAAACAGTAAAAGGGGTTAGATCGACACCGCATTTATTGTCTCCTAAAACAGCCCTGCAGGAAGGAGAAAATACATTGCCGATGGTTTGTGACAGATGCTGTGTAAGGCCACGCACTTCTGCCTGAAACATCTGGCCGCTGAGTGTGACTTCGCCCAGCCGTCCACGTTTAGCCACCAACTTGCCCTGAGTGAGATCATTGTAATTGACCACAAAGATTTCAATTTCAGCAAAATCATAGAGTCCGCAGAGTATGTCTTCTTGTGCGATCTTGGAGGGGAAGAACTGCCCTTCCACATCCAGATTATCCACCGACATGTTGGATTTGCTTTCTACCGTGCTAGGGGTAAATCCGGCAATGGAGTCATACTCCAAACCATCAAGGTTCAGTATTTGATCATGATCGGTAAATCCCAATTCGACATTGTCCTTACGGGTAATCTTCCAGCACGTTGTCAGTGTCTGCAACCTATCAGAGAAATGTGCTTCTAATTGTGGACTTATTATTCTCATATGCGCACCTCAATGAGAGGGATATTGTTCCAATTGCCTGCATCAAAGCCATCCATTGACACAGACATTTCGTCCGTATCAAACCTGACCGGCACATCAAATTCAAAATCTGCCGTAATGATTTCACCGGCAGAAGGCGGGGAATCAAAACTTATAATTCCTGTGAGATTATCAATAGTTATGTCAGAAGATTGAAGTTGTGAATTAACATAAATATTCACTGTACCGGCCACGGGTTTGGTGATGGTGCGGGAGACTGCTACACTGCCACTGGAATATATCTTGATTAATTGAAACTGTGTTGCAAGATCATCCCCCACACCAATTTGCACATTCTCTGCTATATAATCACTCCAATCTTTAAAACGAAAACCAATTGCCTTGCCCTGACGAGCACGAAAGAAAGCAATGAGTGCTTGCCATTGTGTTGGGGTTTTTACACCGGATGCCACATTGTATTTTGCCCGTGCCTGTGCCCATTTAGCATTGCGTTGTTCATACCCTGATACGGTTGAGACCACATCCGTTAAAAACATTGGCCCGCCAGCAGCACCGTAAGAAATGTCTGCGGGGAATTGTATTTCTTCAAAACTCATACTTTACCTCTAGAGGTTTCTCCTTGCGCGATCCACTGCCCTTGCCATATCTGCAGCAATTTGGCTTTGGCTTTGTTTAAAATTTTGCACGTCAGGTGTTTGTATGTGCATGTTAACCGTAATAGGGGCGGTGCCCGTAGGGGTAATTTGCATGGGGCGTGATCCAGAAAATGCTAACTCTGGCCCGTTTTCTCCCACCACACCAAATTGACCGGCCTTAAGTGTTCCACCATCGGCAAAGAAGCCACCAAAGAAACTTCCTATGCTTGATAATACATTACCTAAACCACCTTTATTGTTTTTAAATATACCACCAAAACCACCGAAGATTTGTCCTAGAATGCCGGTTTGGCCAGTAATGCCCAAATCCTTCAAGGCAAATTGCAGCAATTGGCGATTCAGATCGGACAAGAAGCCTTTGGTAAAATCGCCAAAACTCTCAAAGCGGCCATTGATGCCATCGAATGCATCAATGATGGTATTTTCCATGGTCTGTCCAAGAGATTCAAATTCATTACCAATAACATCGTTGACACTCTTAGCAGATTCTTTTATCTCCTCCAGTTGTGGATTTTCTGCAGAAGTAGATGAGGTTTCAAACAGTTGTGATATATCTTTCTTCTGCCCTGTCTTGGACAGTTTCAAAGCAGCATCTTGAATTTCTGCATCGATCGCAGCATTGAATTTTCGAGTTTCCTCCAATGCTTTGTCAAAAGCACTGCCCATCGCATCCAGCAAACCGGTTTCTAAAACTTTTTTAGTATTCTCAAAGGACATACCATCGAGTGGGTTTTGAATAAAGGCCGCCAGATCTTTACCCAATGCCTCAAATCGTGCGGAGATCGATTCACCAAACGCATTAAACGCGTTACCCACACCTTCAAATACGGCAATAAATAGATTCCCGAACTTGATCGCCTCGGCAATGATTGCCTTAAAACCTACCTTAAATAAAGGTATGGCAGAAGTGATTCCTTCTGCCACCCATTTAATTGCATCGGCAATGGCTTGTAGAATGTCGGTAAGCCCTGCATCACCAATGGCTTTGACCAACTTGGAAAACGCATCACCCATATTGGATAAGGAAACGTTAAGCGTATCGGCTTGCTCTTCCATCGCTCCGGCAAACTGGACATCGCCGATTGAGCGTAGGTACCCCTCGATTTCTTCGGCATTCTTACCTATCGTGGTGCTAACACCCTGGAAGGTAAAGGTGACCTGATCGCCTTCAGATTTGGCTTTGATACCAAATTCTTTCAGACGCTCAAACTCACCCGTGCTAGCATCGGCCACCGCTTCAATCATCTGATTGAGACTTTTGCCCATCGCCACGGCAGTATTGCCGTAAGAGGTAAGGGCTTCTTCAGACGGTGTTAGCCCCAATGCTTTGAGTTTGATAAACGCATCGGTCACTTCCTCCAATTGAAAGGGAGTAGTCGCTGCAAATTCCTGAATAAAGCCAAAGGCAATATTGGCCTTTTCTGCTGATCCTGTCACTGTACGTAAGCTTGCTTCTAGCTTTTCAAACTTGGTGATGACATCCACCACCTGCTTGCCCACGAACGCGGTGGCCATTAGCCCGCCGATGCGCTGCAGCCCACGTCCGAGCTTGGAAAAACGCCGATCCATATTGTCCACGCCCTGACCAATCTGGGCAAAGGTTTTCTGGGTTTTATTGACGGCTCGGATGGTAAATTCTGCACTACCGAATCTTGCCATGATTTTTACTTATTTTTTTATCTGTGGGTCGACTGACCCCTGAAGTTCAAAGAATGCGATCCATTCCATAAATTGTTGCGTGGACATGGCTTCAATCTCAGCCAAAGGTCGAGAAAGTTGCCATGCCAATGCTAATTGATTTCTGCGGGCTGGATCGCGTTTGAGTTTCCCTTGATTTCCTCCATATCACCAAAGAAATGTTCATCGATCTTTTCAGCAATGCGTAAGACCACACGATAATCTACTTCGTTCATCAACCTGTCACGGTCTTTGACAGTAAATAGACGATTTCCGTCTTTGTCCTTGGCTTTGGTTACGATCATATTGGCGGCCTGTTCAATATTACTGGTTTTTTTGCTTGCTATTCTGCCCATCATATTGATTTCAGCCATTGTCATTGGAAAAAAATGGATTTCTGTATCCCACTCAGGCACAGTAATAATTAGCCGATCTTGGTTGGCATAATGTGCCGTTGCTTTGTCTATAATATTCATGGTTTTAGTCTCCTAGCTTACGGTTGATTCGGTGAGTGCACCTGTGCCGGTAAAGCTAAAGGAAGCTTCCACAATTCCGTCAAAGGATGCGTTATAAGAAATAGAGGTAACAATCACATCGCCGCTCCAATACGTATCGCCACTATCATCGCCTTCAGGATAGAGATTAAGCGTTACCGTGCCACCGGCGGTTAAGGCACCCTGACCATCGGTATCGGTTTCATCCCAGAAACCATCAAAACTGCCAGACCAACCTTTGATGGTGGCCTGATTTTTTCGCCATGATGTTCCAATGATAGATGCGTCCACGGTGTCGGAGGTAATCTCCATCGACCATGATTTAATTTCAGCGACTAGGGAAGATCCAATAAAGACCTTACCCTCGCTACCAGCGTGAGTTGCCATAGTTTTTCTCCTAATTTTAGTTGGTTAAATCAAAATATCGGGATTGGTTTCTTTGACGGTGTACAGCACCGAAAAAGTTAAAATTGCAACGGCCACCGGCTTTTCTCCATCATCGGAGAACTGCGTTTCGGTGGTATCCAATGCAGTATCTTTTACCAGACCACCCAGTGTTGGATCAGCAGAAATTACTTGTTCAATTTCCATTGCCAGATTATCGGTAACTTCATCCACATTACCACGGACCTTAACATACGCTTCAATGGTTAATTCGAGTTCACGCTGTTGCGTACGAGGGTGGCTTATCGATTGTTCACCGATGGTTTCTTGTTTGGTATAAATCAGCAAGGCCGGAAGCTTTGGATCGTTCAATGGATAGACACGTGCTTCAAATACGTTATTACCTGCACTGGTATTGCCTATAAGTGCCGCAATGATTGCTTGTCGGATTTGTGTGCGTGCATGCATTATGGTCTCTCCATTATCAATTCGGTCATGCCTTCATTATCAGGGCGGATGACGACTACCTCGTAGTCCTGCCCATCGATGGTAAATTGATCGCCTACCTGAATTTCCGGGATGTCGATGGTACGCACTGAAAATATCGGACGGGTGACCACCACATCCACACTTTCACCGGGTACTAATTCAGAAAATTCCTGCAACATGCCAGAAATGGCGCGAGGTTCACCTATTGAAGGCGCATAGATGACCTCGCGTCCGTCCAATGTTTGCAGGAGTATAAGATCGCGTTCCTGCATGTCCTGAATAAAAGGCACGGGGTTATAGCCCTACATTAAGCAGGATTTTAACATTGGCATCACCAGAAGCAGCTGCTTCTGCTGAGACACCCACCAGTGTGTTGCCACTGGCAGTGGTGGTAAGGTTATTGTTGCTGCTGTTCCAATAGAGTCTTTGCCCTTGTATAACAGCACCACTGGCTTTGGGAACGCTGAACACACCGGCAATATGTACCGCACCTTTTTTGCCATCGGCAATGTCGGTTTTTGCCACACCGCCAAGGCCACCAAGAGTCACAAAATCACCCGATGCTACATCCGCACCGGATGGGGTATAATCGAGGGTCTTTCCCTCTTGAATGTAATTCGTTGCCATAAGATTCTCCTATTATTTGTTAATGGTTGTTAGAAAGAAGAAAGGCGGACAGTAGTCCGCCTCAGCCCTGAGCGCATCTCATTGCAAAAGCAAGAAGGCTTTTGCAGGAGATAATCAACAAACTATGCACCTGCATTTTTGTACATGGTACGGAATTCAAGAGGTGCTGCCGCTGCATCGATGCGTACTTTATATTCCACACCGTCGACACTCCAACCGTCTTGCTGATCAAGGAACGGAGCCGCCACACCATCGAGATACCCGACCTCAATCGTGTCAAAACGATTTGGATCGGCCAGCAAATACCATGCAGTTAAGGAGGCTGCGTCCAGACGCGCATCGACCACCACCTCAGCCGCATTGCGTACCGGATTTGGTTTCTTGCTGTTTGCTTGGGATGGGTCGGTTTCAGACATCATCAGCACTTTGGCCGTGTCTTCCAATGCAGCGGGCACCAGGAAGAAAGAAGGTGGAATATTCAGTGTTGCTTTTCCGTCTTTTTGCGTGCGCATGGCAGTGCGTCCGGCTCCCACCGTGGCAGCAGTCGGCGCAGCGCCGGAACCAGCAAGGTTCTTATGATTGGCGTGGAAGAGTGCCGTGCCATCGCTCATGGTAGGATTGTCATTGATGACGGCAAAGACCAGATCCCCCACCGTACGTGCCGCAGCACGACCCATCTTGCGTGGGATGTCAGTAAAGGCACTAAGATCATCGTTGATAATGGCCTGACGAGAGATAGAGAAAAGCTTGCCATAAGTGGCCAGCTTGATGTTCTCTGCACGTTCACCAATCGTGCCATGTTTGTATTCACCGCTTTCGGGGATCTCATCGAGTGTATCAAACGTACCCAGACCAACACGGCTATGCTGTTTAAAATCGGATAGATTGCCGGGTCGTGTAAAGCGTGGGAAGACTTCCTCTGCTTCCTCAAACCCGTGCAGCATGGCCTTGCGGGAGTTGTTTTCCAGAATCTTTGGAAAATCAGATGTGCTGTGCGTAAAGGCACGGCCCACCAGCTCACGCTTATCCATACGCTCGGTACGAATACCGCGCATCTCCAAGCATTTACGCGCCATTTCAAACAGCGTGTAACCGTAAAGCTCGGTGCGTTGAGCATTCTCATCGGCAATGCCGGCACGGAAGGCAATGGCATCTTCAGCCGCCCGACTGAATTTCTCAATATCGGACTCACCCATTTCGACACGCTGGCCGCTTGCGGCAGGCTTCTCATCCTTGCCGATAGCATCCAGCAGCAGCTTACGGGCTTCGTTAATATCGATCTCCGGATTGTCCAAACATTGATCGCGCACCGCCGAATGATCATCGTGGCCTTCAAAGAGGCTGCGAATCTCCGTGCGGCGTTGTTTTTCATTTTCCAGTGCGCGTTTTGCACCTTCATCCATAATTTCACCTTCGCGTTTTTCATCGACTTGCGGCGATTCCTTACGCTGCGCATCAAGATGCTCTGGCATTTCTTTTTCTACGACTTTGTCAGGCATAGTTTTCTCCTTATGTGTAAGTTGGGGTTGATAATTGAGGTTGCGCTCATCAGGAGCATCATCCTCGGCACTCCGACCAACCCCAACGGTGGGATCAGCAGGAATATCGACCAGTGAGATTTCCATTGGAGTCCAGCTGGTGACCCGATAGAGGTCTGGTTTGTCTTTGTTTTCCTCTTCCAGCTTGCGCTCGTTGATGCGGTAGGCCACGGAAACATTACGCAAAATGCCATCCTTAACGTCCTGCCAGAAGCCTTCCACTTCATCACGCTTGCTTAAGCGGATTTCGGCATAGCCACGGCCACCTTCGACCCATGCACGTTCCACCACGCCGATGCGGTTGCCGCGCTCGGAGCGATCATGGTTATAAAGCACTGGCGCACTGTTATTCAGGCGCTGCAGATCAACCTCGCTGCGCTCATGGCCCAGCACTTCGATCCACGGCTCACTGAAAAATGAAGCGCGGGTGACCGGCTCTTCAGAGGAAAAAGAAAGCCGCACAAGGCGGCTCTCTTCATCAACAATCGATTCTCGTGTGAGATCAATCGTTCGTGTCAGTAGCTCCGGATTCTTCTTCTCCGGAGTCGGTGTCGTTTTCTTCGGCATCGGATTCTCCTTGTTTTGGGTTAGATGTTGCGGATTTAGCTCCATTGCTGGTCGAGAAGGTTATTCCCGCTTCTTTATCCTGCTCGCGTTCCTGCTTGATTTGCTCAAACGTCGCCTGCGGATTGCCACCACGTTCGCGGATAGACTGCGCCCGTGCCTTAAGTCCGGCCTGGATAAGTTTTTCCTCTGCGACCGCTTCCTTCTGCGGGTCGATCCACGGCATCACCGGCCCTTGGAATCCAGCTTTGATCAATGTGCTTTTGTTGATCTCGTTTTCGGAGATCTTCAGCTGGCCAGACAATACCGCCATTGTGACGAATCGCTCCCAGATCGGGCGGACGCAACGCTCAATGAAATACTCGCGCAGCACAGCATAATGCACCGACTGCTCGACCAGCTCCTGCCGCTGCGAGGAGTACGTCCCGCGATAATCTTTCGATATCGAGGAGTAACCTGTCGACGTACCGGCAGCCACCGCACGCAGCTGGCTATTGCGAAACTGCTCCAGCATGGTGTTCGGGCGATTGCTGTCGATCATGCCGACCTCCTCGCCAGGTAGCAGATTGTCGAAGATCATACCTGGCTGCATTTTCATGAGGCGCTGGCCAGCATCATCTACCTGTACGCCGGTGGCAGGCCCATCGAGGCTTTTGCGGATAAACGCGCAAATGCTGGCGGCCACTTTTGCGGCCAGCCGTTCTGAAAGCTCATAATCCTTGATGTCCTCCATGCGCGTCATCACGCTGGCAAAGACAGAAATGCCGCGTGTCTGGCTGATCCGTTTTGTAATTTTCAGATGCAGCATCTTCTCTGCAGGGAAGCGTTTAACATCCTGCCGCGTCACCAGCGTATGAGAATTGCCAGGGTGTTCCTTGTAGAGATAATAAGCGCGTGGCCTGCGCCATGCGTTTTTCTCCACACCATGCACGATCTTCTTTTTTTCATCGTTCAGATCGAAAGGCAGAAAATCCGCTTCGATCATTTCCACCGAGTACGGTACAATTGTCCCATGATCGATTGACGCGTTAGTACCTTCGATGTGTTTTACCAGCACTTCACCATCGCGGAACCAGTGTCGAGCCAGCAGGCGCAGCATGTGATTCCAGTGGCTTTCCCATGTCACTTCCGGAAAACGTACCCATTCTTCCCACAGCTCCATCAGTTGGTCGTTAACCGATTTAGCCAACTCTCCATTTTTCAGTTTGACCTGCGGCTCGACTGCCACGCCTCGGCCCACCACGTTATTGACCAGCACATCCAGCACGCCACCGGCCAGATCGTGGTTTTCGTCCAGGTGACGAGCCTGCAGGCGCAGGGATTCACCGGCACGCTCTACAATAGCGTCGCCGGAGCCTGAATCGGTTTTGATTTTACGCAGGCGTGAAGGCTGCGCGGCTTCATAGGCACGCTGGGCTTTAAGCACTTTGCGTGCTGTATCACGGCGTAACGCCGATTCCGGTAAGAGAAACTCAATTGTTTTGTCGATGAGATTGGTCATAGGTTGATCGTTGTTGGTTAATTGGTAGTAAGGAACAAGAAAGCGGGTTAGGAAACCCGCCTCTTTAGTCCGACTCATTGCGAAGGCTAGTAAGCCGAAGCAGGAGTCAATCCGAAAAGCTTGCTAAGGCTGCTTGTTGGTTTTGCTGGGATACCTGCTCAAAAGCTGAGACGCGGCGTTCCCAATAGTGAATTTGTTCTCTGATTTCCTGTGCGTTTGCCAATGTCAAAGAACGTCCGTTCATGGAATAGCTTTGCCCTTTGGCCACGGCTAAATCTGCTGCAATCCATGCATCGAGTGCAGTCTGTGCAGTTGTAGTATTTATTGACATGATTTATTCCTTGCAAAAGTGTTAGATAAGTGGTACACTAATTATAACAAACAAAGGAGACTTAAAATGCCAACTGAACGCCCTAGAGTTCAGGTAACACTGGATGAGAATACAAATGGACTACTATCTACAATTGCAAAAAAACAAGACCGTTCTATGTCTGCAATTGCGGCTGAGCTTATTCGTGACGCATTGGAGCTTCATGAAGATATTATATTGTCTAAAATTTCAGACAAGCGCTATGAGGAGTCACTTAAAGAAGGTGTATTTGTCAGCCATGAAGATGCTTGGAAATAAGTAACTATGACACGATCAGTCTGGACTATTCAATACACAAATAAAGTAGTATCTAAAGACATCCCTGCACTTGATTTTACCGTAAAAACACATATTCAAAGAGCAATTGAAAGTAAGCTCAGTAGTGACCCTAACCGTTTTGGCAAACCTTTGCGTCATAGTTTGTATCATTTGCGTAGTCTGCGTGTTGGTGATTATCGTGTGCTCTATCATGTCAATCCAGAGCAACATATGATCACTATTCACAAGATTGGTCATCGTCGTGATATTTATGATGATTAACTAAAATTCCAATCTTCATAACCCATCCATTCATTGGAGGCTTGCGTTTCTATGGTTTCTTGTTTGTTTGATATATGTATGCGTTGACGTTCTTGGCTTTCAGCAAGGCGATCCAAGTTTGGATTGAGAATATGCAGTGCGGCCAGGCCGTAAACACGGCAGTCCAACGCCTCGTTGCGTCGTCCTTTGGTCAATACCCACACACGGGTGGGATGGCCATTGACAAATTTGGTCTGGATGCGCTCGGCGGTGAGCTGCTTAAAATACTCTTCCGGATAGTCGGCAGGAAAATGACAATAACCAGGTCCCGGCTGATGAATTTTGAGTCGGGAATAGATCATTTGTTTTGCGGTGTCCGTCCCGATCGTGAAGAGTTTGACTCTAAGCTTGTTGTTCTTGCTAAATTTACTCACCAAAGGTTTGCCAATTTGATTGGCACCTTTAATGGCGTAAATACGCATATGTTCTTTGCCTTTACAATATTCATAGACCCGCTGTGTCTGGTGACCGCCCGAATCCACACACGCACACGCTACCGATAAGGTGCGGCTATCCGTGGTTTGAATCGTCTGCGTCAGCACATAGGTTAAATCTTCCCATACTTTGTTACCAGCAGGATCACCATGCAGTACATGATATTGCAGCGACCAGCTTTCTTGGGTTTTTCCCCAGCCGATCACTTCCACTTCCAGCCGATCGTCCTGCACGTCCACACCGGCAGTAATCACGATCGCACCTTCAGGTGCCACACGCCCCCAGTTTTCTTTACGCTTAAGCAGACCCGATGGATCAATTCCTTCGGTGGCTTCTTTCCATGTTTCTCCCAGCGATGTATTAATCCATACCTTAAGCGTTTCGGGTAAACGCTTGGCTTTGAGAAAACTAACCACCATCTCCGACCACTTAACCCATGGGCTATACAGCTCGTTGATGTGGAATCCGGCAATGCCGTTAAATGCCGCTTCAGCACGCCACTCTCCATGAGAAAGCATCCACATTTTGTCGCTTTCTTTCAGGCATGATCCGCAATGCTCGCAGGCATATACCGCATCCTCTATCTTTTCTTTTTCAAATTTAACCTGCTGCCAGCTCAAAACCTGAAATGTGTCGCACTCAGGGCAAGGCACGTAATATTTGCGCTGATCGCTTTGCTGATAGCGCGACTCAATCTTGCTCTCGTCCTCAATCGTTGGCGTACTGGCGGTAACCAGCAATCGATTCCAAAAGGTCGTAGTACGTTTCTGTGCCAAGCTGCCGGGATCACCTTCCGTACCGGCAGAATGCGGATAACGATCTTCTTCATCTAACAACACTATCCTTATTGGACGTGATGCTAGCGATGAAGGGCTGTTTGCACCGGCCATGGTGATATGCCCGCCTGGGAATTTCTTATGCAGCAGCGTATTATTGCTGTCACGGCTGCGTGGGTCACCAAACAATTTTGTTAATACATCTGTATCACGGATCATCGGGGCCAACCGATCCTTGCTCCATGTTTCTGCCATGTCCAGCGTGGGTTGAATCAGCAGCATAGGAGACGGATCTTGATGGGTAAAATAGCCAATGATGTTATTAAGTATTTCGGTTTTACCGATCTGTGATGATGTCATATACACCACCTCAGAGACGCCTACCTCACCCACCGCATCCATCATACCACGCTGATAGGGGGCACGATCAGTTTTCCATTTTCCGGGTTCTGCGCTTCCTTCCGGACTTAGCCTCCGGAACTGATCCGCCCACTGGCTCACCGTCAATTCCGGCGGTGGCATCCAGGCTTTGATAGTCCTTATGTTGGTGTTCAGATAACTTGCTGATATTTTCATAAGAATCCGGCTCTGCTAATTCGGTTAATGCCTCATAGATCAGCCGTTTCAAAAAATGCTCAATTTTATTGGGATCACTACCTAAACTTGCTAGCTGGAGTGCTGATTTGCTTGGCAAGGCTAATAATTTTGAACGACATGCCATGACGATTGACCGCCAATCTTCTGCCGTTTGTTCAACCGATATGAGACGTCCTTGAAGGCTAGCAACCTCTAACTCTGTTTTATCGGCCTGCGCTTTTAACAATCTTGCACGTTCCAGATGCGTATCTTGTGGGGTAACACCCTGACCAAAAGCCCTTTGCTGTAAATAATTGATGTACGCACGTACACATCCCACCAGTTCATACTGATTCTTTTTTGGTTTTGGGATTACCCCATCACGTGCTAATTGTTGAACACGACGCTCGGACAATCCAAATAGCTTAGAAATTGTTGATACTGGATAGGAGGTTGGCATTTGACTTTAGGTTTTTATGAGTGTCGCTTTTCTTCCTGTAAATTCTTCCCAGCGTTTGACGATCACATCGCAATAGATTGGATCAAGTTCAATCAACCGCGCTCTACGTTGCAATTTTTCGGCAGCGATCAGGGTTGTGCCGGAGCCGCCAAAACTATCCAGTACAATATCACGGCTTTTGCTGCTATTTTCAATGGCGTGACAGACCAACTCCACCGGTTTCATGGTAGGGTGTAAATCATTGGTTTTTGGTTTGTCATGATGCCATAAATCACTTTGGTTACGATCTCCGCACCAAAAATGTTTGTTACCATCCGGCCAGCCATAGAGGATCGGTTCATATTGACGCTGATAATCAGAACGGCCCATGGTGAAGTGATTCTTACCCCAGATGATGAAGGTCGACCATTTGCCCCCAGCATCTGCAAAGGCACTATGGAGGGTGTGCAGTTCAGAGGAGGACATACAAATATACATTGCACCTTTGCAGACTTTGACCATCTCAGTACAGGCCAGTGTTAAGAACTTTTGAAACTCCACACCGAGATTATCGTTCTTAATCTTCCGCTTTTTACCACGTAGATTATCTTTCATGGTTTGCCCGTAATTGACATTATAGGGTGGGTCGGTAAATACCATATCGGCGAGGTCCTTGCCCATCAGCGTTTCTATGGTTTTAGCTTTAGTACTATCGCCACAGATTAGTTTATGATCTCCTAATAACCAGATATCACCTTCCTTGGTAACTGCTTGCTCTGGTGTTTCGGGAATCTCGTCATCATCGGTGAGACCATCCATTGCAGCACCACCCGTCAGCTCTTCCAGTTCAATCGCTTCAAATCCGGTCAGATTTAAATCAAAATCCAAATCGTTTAATTCACCAAGCTCAATGGCTAGCAACTCTTCGTCCCACTCAGCATCTTCATGGGTGCGGTTATCCGCCAGCCTGTATGCCTTTACTTGTGCATTTGTAAGGCCAGTAGCGATATGCACAGGAACTTTTTTTAACTCCAGCGACTGCGCTGCTTGCAAGCGTGTGTGCCCGGCAATAATAACCATTTCTTCATCCACCACAATTGGCTGACGAAAGCCATACTCCTTAATCGAGGCGGCAACTTTGGTTATGGCCGCTTCGTTCTTACGTGGATTCCGTGCATAGGGAATCACCCGACCGATGTCGATCAGTTCTACTTTCATACATCTACCTGTTTTGTAATTAAATGATAAACATGCCATCCCAAACGAAATGGCTTTAGAGGTCCGATTTCGTTTGGAGCAACGATAAGCTATTGATTTATATAAATTCACCCTTCTTGCAAACGAAACGAAATGGTTTTTTCTATTTCGTCGCTAGTAAAATCCTGCGCTGAAGGCTTACCCGCAGGGGGGACCCCACCACAGTACCTGTGAATAATCCGTGGGATTCAGTGAGATTCAGCGGCGTTTAAAACGATGGATATAGAAGGTAAGATTGCGTGTAAATTCTTTTACAAAGCGTTCACGCACGGTTTTTTGCATGATGGCATCGTTTTCTTTTTGTTTGAACAATTGCATGATACCAGGTCCGTATAATAGTTTGAGCGGTTTGCGCTTCTTACTTTTCCGCATGTACACCGTGGCTTTGCTATCACCACTTTTACGTGGAGCGATAAAGGCATGGCTTAATGTTCGTGTTTTGCCATATACTTTGGCTTTTACCAATCCACGCTTGCCGCCGGGTTGTTGGGTTGGTTTCTTGCTGCCAATTACAAACTCAATTAATTGCAGCGCACGATCACGTGCCACCAGCGTTGCCCAGAGGGTTTTGAACGTGGCCTTACGGGTTTCAATCCGGCGCTTGACGGCAGCCTGTCTGCTATTCATCTTCGGTGCTATGTGCTTGGCACTTGCCACCTTTGCACTCTCTGCCACACGATTGAGGGTGCGGACAGTTGCTTGCGGAGCGACCTTGGTTTCCAGCGCACTCAACTCTCGTCTCAACTTCTTGAGATCATTCTGTATTGAAACATCAAAGGGCATGGTGATTTTAAAAAATAGGGGTGGTAAATCAATTAGGTAATACCTAATAATTTAGGAATCCAAAAAATTATTCTGAGTTTTAATGCCTTCTCGAGTTAAGTAAGTGAAAGATTTGTTCTTAGAATATATAAATCTTGATCCACCAAATGCAGTAAATGAATTTATTTCCTGTACCTCAATAGTGCTTATTTCCTTTGTTTTGAATTTGCCTTCGAATGTGCCTGTGATACATAATTCATTACTTAGTGGAAAAATAACAGCTGTTGATTTTAATCCATATCCTAGAGGTCGACCCATTAATTCTGGTGTGGTTGGTACAAGAGAAACTGGTCTATTAGAGCAAATGAAACCATCACTGCAATCTTTATTAATTAGGAGTTCCCATTTTCTATTGTAAAGGTAAGGAAAAATCTCGTCTTGTAGTTCTAGTTCTCTTGCTACGTGATACCCCTTTGGGAAAACTAGATCATCTTTTCCCCCTTGGATAAAATCACGCATTTGTTCATATGTGATATCGTTTATCTCATAACCATCTTCCTGCATACGACGGGTTTGACTTTCCCAAATCTCTTTTTTACTTACTAGCATTGCCATCATCTGATTCCTGACACGCTCTTCAAAATCCTCTGCTATATTCCGCATTGAGGGATTGCGAACAGCAAACAACGAAATCACTGTGATTAACACGTTATAGAATTGTGATTTTGGTTTAGGTATTTTGTGATGTCGGCTTATATATTCAAAAGCAGGCACATACTCGTTTTCAATAGTTTGACCCAAAACATCTTCTAGGTAGTTAGGGTCAACGCCTTCTGCATCAATATAGTTAAACTGATTCTGGCAACCAGAATCATTTGGTTTTGTAGGGTATTGTTTTTTGTTTTCTTTATCTAAGGAATAAATTCTTCCATGACGTTCTCTCGGAGTAGCAAAATTTTTTAAGTAACATACCGAAACGTAATGATGCTTTGTATTCTTGCTCCCAGTTTTCTTATTAGACATAATTTTAATCTGCCTTTCTTTAACAAGAAATATACCTATTTTATTGGTATAATCCAGTTATACGATCCCATGGGATCGTTTTTTGGCACATTTATGCACATCGCCATTGTAGGGGTTTCTTTGTAACTATTTGATTTGTTTGGATTTTAAATGGTGCGTTGAGGAGGACTTGAACCTCCGACCTCCGCCTTATCAGGGCGGCGCTCTAACCAGCTGAGCTACCAACGCGTTCTAACCATTCATAACGCCATAGTGGCAAATCCTTTGCCAAAAGCGCAGATGGTTATAGGTAGTCTGGTTTTAATTGTCAAGCGGGTGATGCGATTTTTATGAAATTGTTTTGTAGTTTTGCGAAGGTGGATATTCGGCGGCACGGAAGATGTTAATTGCCAGATCAATTTCGTGCTCAGGAGTGCCGATACCTCTAAGAATTGCGTCACCCAACAATAGGCTTGATTCAAACAATTCAGCCAACACCACGCCCGCACCGGCATCACGCATTTCTTCAGCGTGCATCCGGTCTTTTGCGCGGGCAATGATTGGAATTTTTGGGAATTCGGTATGGATAATATCAGCGGTTTTGCGTGCAGCAAGCTTATTATCAACCGTGATAGCCACCAGCCTAGAGCGGTCCACTCCAATGGCTTTTAGAATATCCAGCCGTGCGGCGTTGCCATAATATACGGGGAAACCATGCTTGCGGCCTCGATGGACGTTACGGGTATTGTCGTCAATGGCAATAAAGTTAATCCCGCGCGATTGCAACAATTTGGCTGTGGTAGTGCCGACTCTACCAAAGCCTAATATCACAATGTGTCCTTCGAGATCTGCGGTTTCTTTTTCCAGATTAAGCGTGTCCAGATTGACAGGAATTTCTTTGTTTAACTTCATGAAAAGAGTGTTTCTTAAATCGGTCAATAGTGGGGTTAAGGCCATTGAGATGGAAACCACTACCAGCAACATTTGGGAAACTTCTTTAGGAAGAACGCCTTGAACCACCGCCAGTCCAAACAACACAAAGGTGAACTCACTGCCTTGCGATAGGAAAACACCCGCTTCAAATGAGCAGGAGCGGCGGAAACCAAATGCTCGTGCTAAGCCATAGACAATGGCGGTTTTAATCAAAATAAGCAATAATGTTAAGAAAAAGATGATGTGCAATTGTTTAAGCAGGAAATGGTAATCCACCTCCATGCCCACGGTCATAAAGAACAGACCCATCAGCAGACCTTTAAAAGGCTCAATGTCGGCTTCTGCCTGAGGGCGGAATTCGGTTTCTGCCACAAGCAAACCCGCAATAAATGCGCCCAAAGCCAGAGATAGTCCAGCATAGCTGGTGGCATAAGCTGCCCCCAAGACAATCATTAGAGTGGTGGCGATGAACAATTCCTGACTTTTCATTGACGCAATGATATGGAACACTGGACGTAAAAATTGTTTTCCTATGATAAAAATAATGACCATGGCAATGGTGGCTTTCCACAAAGCGTCGATGATCACCTGTGCGATACTACCGCTTTCTTGAGCAAAGAGCGGCACAAGGATAAGCAATGGTACCACGGCAAGATCCTGAAGAATTAATGTGGCGACAGACAGCCGTCCTGATTGGGTTGACATTTCTCCCCGTTCTGCCAATACCTGTAGTACAATAGCAGTGGATGATAAGGCAAACCCACCACCAATAATAACAGAAGCCTCCGCATCAACGCCAAGCATATAAGCGATGAGGCCGATGAGGCCGCCGGTTATCAAAACCTGCAATGTTCCAAAGCCAAATACGTGTCGGCGCATGGCTTTTAGGCGATCAAACGTCAGCTCCAGCCCAATTGAGAATAAGAGGAATACAATCCCCAATTCAGCAATATGTTTGGTGTTTTCAACGTTCTCAATAATGGCCAGCCCATGAGGGCCAATGGCCCCGCCAGCAACCAGATAACCCAGTACAGGACTAAGGTGTAATCGCTTAAAAACAACGACAATAAGAATCGCAGCACAAAGAAGTATAAGAATTTCCTGTAAATTTCCTGCGTGCATCTATATATTGCCTGACATTGTTTCTAATTGTATAGTTAAGAGCGCTGTTATAATAAACACAAAACGTGGTAACTATAAAGAGAAAAGATAACAAAGGCGGTAATATTCATGGCCAATAAGTGGACAAAAAATATTACGTGTATTTTTATTCGGTGAATAGGAGAAGAAGATGAGTATTGGTCCATGGCAGATAGCAATAATTTTGGTGCTGGTTCTGATTGTTTTTGGTGCGGGAAAGTTGCCAAAGGTGATGGGAGATTTAGGTAAAGGAGTCAAAAACTTAAAGGATGGTCTTAAAGGAGAAGATGAAAAATCTTCTGACGACGACTCTGATTCAAAATCTTAAATCCTAAGGCGTAGATATGCTTGATCTTGGCTTGTGGGAAATTATTGTCATTCTTGGTGTCGCTCTGCTGGTGATTAAACCCGAGGATGTGCCTTCGATTGTGCGCAGCCTGTATCAGGTGATAGCAAAAATTAAAGCCATTGCTGCGGAGTTCAGTACGACAGTCAGTGATATATCGCACGAAGTTTCTGTCCATGAAATGACAAAAATTATCGGAGATGACGGCAAGGAATATGTCGCTTACGAGGTGGAAAAACCTGATCCTAAAAAAGAGGAAGACGATGGATCATAAGCCAGATATTATCGACGATAAGCCGACACCATTTGTAGAGCATTTTCGTGAGCTGCGTAATCGTATCGCGGTTATTGTGCTCAGTCTGGTGGTGTGTTTTGGGCTGACGATCAGTTTCGCAGGGGAAATTTATCAGTTTTTGGTGCAGCCATTAGCCGACGCAATGCCTGGTGAAAACAGACGTTTGATTTATACCGGACTGACTGAAACATTCTTTACCTATGTCAAGTTAGGCTTCTTTTCCTCATTTATTTTAGCGTTCCCCATTGTGGCCTACCAGATTTATGCTTTTATTGCGCCGGGGTTATACAAAAAAGAGCGGAAGGTGATGTTGCCGTTTATGCTGCTTTCGCCGGCTTTATTTGTGTTGGGGGCGGCCATGGCCTATTATATGATATTTCCCATGGCGTGGGGATTCTTCTTAAGCTTTGAGAGTGTTGGGTTGGACGGCGACTTACCCATTCAGCTTGAGGCACGGGTGAGCGAATATTTATCATTGGTGACAAGCATTATTATTGCTTTTGGGGTTGCATTTCAGTTGCCGGTGGTGTTAATCCTGCTGGCGCGCGTTGGGTTTATAAGTGCGGACTCGCTACGCAAAAAAAGAAAATACGCACTCATAGGGATTGTAACTTTGGCGGCAGTAGTTACTCCGCCGGATGTGATCAGCCAAATAGGTTTGGCAATTCCGTTATTGTTACTGTATGAAATATCGATCATTGCCTGTGCAGCAATTGAAAAAGAGAAGGAATAATCTATGCATGATATCAAGTGGATAAGGCAAGAACCTGAAGCGTTTGATCGGGCTATGGGGCGGCGAGGACTTAAACCTCTGGCACAAAAAATTCTTACGCTTGATGCGGATAAACGCGGAAATATCGGGGATCTTCAAGCGTTGCAAACACGTTCAAACGAATTGGCAAAGCAGATTGGTGCGTTGATGGGGCAGGGCAAAAAAGATGAAGCACAGCAGGTCATGGCTGAATCCAAAAAGGTGAAGGATCAGATCGCTGCTATTAAAGACGCGGGCGAGGGGAAGGAAGCGACGCAGATGGATCCGGTGACACAATTGCTCGAAACACTACCCAATATCCTTGACGACGATGTGCCGGACGGGGCGGATGATACGGACAATCAGGAAATTCGTAAATGGGGTGAACCAAAGCAATTTTCTTTTGAAGCGGTGGCACATTACGATTTAGGTGAGAGGCTAGAAGCAGATACACTTGGTAGTCAGCTTGATTTTGAACAAACCGCGAAAATTTCCGGCTCACGCTTTGCCACATTAAAAGGCGATCTTGCAAAATTAGAGCGCGCAATTTCCAACTTTATGCTCGACGTTCATACTCAAGAATTTGGCTATGAAGAAGTCTCTCCGCCGTTATTGGTGCGTTCAGAGGCGATGTATGGCACGGGACAATTGCCAAAATTTTCCGAAGATGCCTTTAGCACCACCGACGGACGTTGGCTCATTTCAACTTCTGAAATTGCCTTGGCCAATCAGGTGCGGGAGATGATTCTCGAAGAAGAATTTCTGCCGTATCGCTTTGTGGCCTACACTCCGTGTTTCCGTTCTGAAGCGGGTTCTGCCGGAAGGGATACGCGCGGGTTAATCCGTATGCATCAGTTTAATAAAGTGGAGATGGTGACCATCACCACGCCGGAAGAGTCGGCTAAGGAGCTGGAACGTAAAACCAATTGCGCGGAAGAAATCTTAAAACGTCTTGGGCTGCCTTATCGGGTGATGTTGCTGTGTTCGGGCGATACAGGTTTTGGTGCGCGCAAGACGTATGATCTGGAAGTGTGGCTTCCGGCGCAAAATACCTACCGTGAAATTTCGAGCTGTTCGAATTGTGGTGATTTTCAGGCACGGAGGATGAACAGTCGTTGCCGCCCTAAAGGCCAAAAAGAAACCCGATTTGTTCATACGCTCAATGGTTCAGGGCTTGCTGTGGGGCGGACATTGGTCGCCATCATGGAAAATTATCAAAACGAAGATGGTTCTATTACTGTGCCGGAGGTTCTTGTGCCTTATATGGGCGGCCAGAAGGTGATTCAGTAGCTTGCTTTCTTAGAAAACTGGGATTATAGTGCGGCCAGCCAGATGGTTGGATGACCGCGTGTTGCACGAGGAAAGTCCGGGCTCCACGGAAAACGGTGCTGGATAACGTCCAGCGGAGGTGACTCTAGGGAAAGTGCCACAGAAAATATACCGCCTGCTTGCAGGTAAGGGTGAAATGGTGCGGTAAGAGCGCACCGCGTTGTTAGTAATAGCAATGGCAGGGTAAACCCCACCGGGAGCAAGATCAAATAGGGACAGCGCGCAGCAATGCAGGCATTTCCGAGCCGAGCTGTCCGGGTAGGTCGCTAGAGATATATGGTGACATATATCGTAGAGGAATGGTCATCGCTATTTATAGTACAGAACCCGGCTTATAGACCATCTGGCTTTTTTAACATGTCATTGCCTGAATTGCGTAAGCAATTATGGGGCAATCCAGAGCAACACTCTCTAGATCTCCACCTACGGTGAAGATGACACCTAATTTCATCATTATGTGAAGCGGTAGCTTGCACAGAATCTATATGGGAATGGATCCTGTGCTATTACCTGGCGGTAATCCACAGGATGACAATATAGCAATGTTTCTATACCAATGGGTAATAGAACAACAGATTAGGAATGTTTAAAAGCGGTGGCAAATAACACGCGGAAAACGCTTTTCATGAAAGGGTCTAGCTTTTCAATTTTCTTTTGTAATTCTTTATCATGGCCAATTTCTTCTTCGGTTCGTATGTGGGTATGTGTCATGTCATATTCAAGCCAAGAGGGAAGGTTCTGAGAATTTTCTTTATTATTAACCCGAATGGTTAGCGCAAGTTCTTGATAGGCTTTGCGGACGTCCTTATCAACCCGAGAGAGTTTGCCTTCAAAATCACGGGCTTTTAAACGGTAGCAAAATGTATCCTCAATGGCGGTAACCGTTGCCGAACGTTTGTGATTGTCTACCAACGCCATTTCACCAAAAAGGCAATTATCACCATCGGTAGCCAGAATTTCTGTTTTGTTTCCGTCAGATTGAGAAATCTCTATTTTGCCTTTTAAGATAAGGTACACCCCATCGGCAAAGTCATTCTCCTTAAAAATTATATCCCTAGGTGAGTAATGTAAAACCGGTAAGTCATCCATGTTGTTACCTTAATCAGTTACGTTGGAAAACAATATACTAATTTTTTCTGCTGCTATCAATGGCATAATAAGTATAGGCTAGCTGCATTAGAAAAAATACGACAAGAGGATAGCCAAACAGTCCATTTGGCAAAACGATATCCAATGTTTTAAAAACAATGGTAGGCGTTGAAGCAATGATGGCCAAGCGCAATGAGTTAGTAAATTTTATCTCTATTCTCATTAGTCCGGTGACCACGAGCGCATAAATTGCCGCAAGGATAAGATTGTCCAAAAAGAAATAGAGCGTAAAACTTATGATTCCTGCAAGATAAGAGGATGTTTCTGAAATGACCAGCATATGAAGAAACTGGCTGTAAAATTCTTTGTCCAGTGTAACCGGTTCATTGTTTTCAGGAAGAACACCTTGTAATAATTTTTGAAGTGGTAAAATATATTCCTGTCCATTGTTGCTCATAAAATGAATGTTATTTTTGGTAACCATAAAAGTGGATTGGGTTTCTTTAATGCTTTTTAAAATATCCGCAGTGTCAATGATAAGAATGGTTTTTCCTGAGGCGTTAAGTACGTTGTAAGTGCTCTTATTTTTGGTAGATAATGTATAATCTTTAATCGTTACTTCAGGAATTTGGGCAATGATGTTGTCTAAATACTCCTCCTTAGAGGCAATATTCTTCAAGTCATCCGCGTCGTCAGAAAAAATAATATTATCCACCCAACTATTGATGGAATAGGCAATGACTGAGGAACTAATCAGACAAACAAGCAGTAGATATTTTAAAGGAAGGCTCTGCCATTGGTGATGTACAGAAGCATATAATTTTTTGGAGTAAAAACTATAGACAATGGTTGAAAGGAATGACTGCAAATAATTCATACGCCATTTGTCGCATATTTTCTATCTTCTGGCAAGAAGCCAATCATGCTTAAAAAGGGTAATAAAAAATATTTATATTTTTTTGCTAGAAGAAAATGGCGGAAAAATATGGGTTTCCATGGGTATGTGGCATAACTGTCTAAAAATATAACATAAAATTACATCTTTTTCCCATATTGCTATTGACACGTCCCATAATATTAGTTATCATTCCCATAGAAACCCATGCTATCCCATATAGCCGTCTCTCCCAAATAGTGCGTATGGAAATTCTCTCTCCCAGGGGTATGGGTTTCACCCCCTGGGGTTTATCCTCAGGTTTTGCGCAAAATTTTTAAAAGGGGTTGGGTATATAAGTGGCATTATTTTTATCCACATATATCAATAAAGTTGATAAGAAGGGGCGGGTTTCTGTTCCTGCTGCGTTTCGTGCTGTGTTGTCCAACCAAAATTTCAACGGAATTATTGCCTATCCTTCCTTCGTGTATGATTGCATTGAGGCCAGCGGTATGGATCGCATCGAAAAATTGAGCGAGTCGATTGACAGTCTTGATCCGTATTCTGAAGAAAGAGACGCATTTGCTTTAAGTATCTTAGGGGGCTGTCAACAGCTTCAATTTGATGCAGACGGGCGTGTTCTGTTGCCAGAAGTGCTTATCAGTAATGCTAAGATTTCAGACAGAGCTGTGTTTGTAGGTAAAGGGCAAACCTTTGAAATATGGCAGCCTGAAATGTTTGAAGAATATTCTGTTAAGGCACGTGAAATGGCTAAAACAAAGCGGGCATCTTTAAGTTTACAACCTAAGAAGAGTAACGAATAATATTTATGACATCCTATTCTCATATTTCTGTTTTAAAAGATGAAGTGCTGCACTACATGGCACCTAAAGATGGTGAAGTGTATGTGGATGGGACATTTGGAGCTGGTGGACACAGTCGTGCTCTGTTGGAAGCGGCCGATTGCGTTGTTTACGGTATGGATCGTGATCCTAATGTAAAAGAATATGTTGAACAGATTGAGAAAGATTTTGGTGACCGTTTTATTTTTATTCACGGTCAGTTCGGCAATATTAAAAAATTACTCAATGATCATGGCGTAGAAAAAGTTGACGGTATCCTGTTGGATATTGGTGTTTCTTCTATGCAGATTGATAATCCAGAGCGTGGTTTTTCCTTCATGAAGGATGGGCCTCTGGATATGCGGATGAGTGAGAATGGGAGCGATGCTGCGGCCCTGGTTAACGATGCCAGCGAGGAAGAACTTGCTGGCATCATCTTCAAATATGGAGGGGAAAGAAAATCCCGTCATATTGCCAGAGCGATCATCAATGCTAGAGTTACTACTCCCATCACTCGGACCGGGCAGCTGGTTGATATCGTTAAAAAGGCAGTAGGGGGCTATAACGATACTATCAATCCAGCTACCCGGACATTTCAGGCACTCAGAATCTGGGTCAATAATGAGCTAGGGGAGCTCGAGGAGGCGTTAGAATCGTCCGAGTCACTGCTGAACGCGGGTGGGCGTTTGGCAGTGATTACTTTCCATTCGGGGGAAGACCAGATTGTGAAATATTTTATTGATGAGCGTAGTGGCAAACAACAGAGCTATTCTCGTCATCAACCTATTCCAGTGAACGACAACAAAGAGGCAAGCCTAAAAAAGGTGACGCGTAAAGCGGTTGCACCCTCTGATCGCGAGCTGGAAACAAACGTCAGAGCACGTTCAGCAAAATTAAGAGTGGCACAGCGAACCGATGCCCCTTGCTGGAATTAATTAGGAGGAGATTATGCTAAAACCAACAGTCATTATGGGTAGTTTGATCCTTTTAGTATTAGCGGTTTCGGTCTTTCAAGTGGAACGCTATGTACAAAGCTTGCGTACGGAGCTTGAGGAAGTAAACCGCCAGCTACGTGCGGGTCATGAAGAAATTCATGTTTTGGAAGCGGAGTGGGCATATCTCAACCAGCCATCACGTTTGCGTGATGTTGCTTCCAACTATCTTGATATTGACATGATCGATGCCAAGCAAATTGGTCAGGTTGAAACGATGGCCTATCGTCCGGTTATGCTATCCAGTAAATAATCAATGAACCGATATACGACGCATTCTTCCATGCATTTGCATCTTGAAGGTGCTGTAAAGCACGCGGTGGAGGTTGGTCACGGGCGCGTCATTTTTGTGGCACTAATATTTGTGTTGTGTTTTGTTGTTATTGCAGGTCGTCTCATTGAATTATCAATGGACAGGGACAAAGCGGGCATAAGACATATTTCAATGATCGGCGATACGGGATTAAAGTTAGAAAGAGCAGCAATTTATGACCGTAATGGGCAGCTTTTGGCAACCAATTTAAAAACCCAATCACTTTTTGCTAATTGCAGAGAGATTATGGATCCAGTTGAAGCGGCAAAAAAGCTGGTGACAGTATTACCTGAATTGGATTATGACCAGTTGTTAGAGCGTTTGTCTTCGGACAAGGTGTTTGTGTGGCTGAAGCGAAACCTGCATCCTTCAGAAGTGCTTGCGGTTAACAATCTAGGTATTCCCGGCTTAAATTTCCAAAACGATGAAAAACGTACCTATCCCCAGGGGGATTTATTTTCACATGTGCTGGGTTTTGTGGGTGATGATGGTGTTGGGTTGGCAGGCATTGAAAAAGAATTTGACTGTATGCTGCAAATTGATAGTGATAACCGCAGATGTGCCAAAGGGCAGAATGTTACCCTATCTGTTGATATGCGGGTGCAGGATATTATGTATCATGAGCTTATGAAACAATATGTTGCGCATAAGGCAAAAGCTGCCGCGGGCATTGTACTTGATGTACGCACCGGTGAAATTATCTCGATGGTAAGCTTGCCAGACTTTAACGGCAATAATCCTTCTAAAATTGATATGGATACAACCTTTAGCTATGCCACCAAAGCTTTGTATGAGATGGGTTCAACCTTTAAGAGCTTTACCATGGCCGCAGCTCTGGACTATGATAAAAGTACGATGAAGGACAAATATGATGCTAGCAAGCCAATCAAAGTGTCCCGTTTCACCATTGATGATTACCATGGTCAGGATCGGGTGCTAACCCTTCCAGAGGTCTATATGTATTCGTCAAACATTGGTACAGCAAAAATCATTGAGGAAGTTGGAGCAGATTTACAACAGAAGTTTTTATCTAAATTAGGCCTTCTAAATGAGATTGATTTAGAAATTCCAGAAACAGCAATCCCTCAATATCCAGAGAATTGGGGTAGAATAAGTACCATCACAGTTTCCTACGGCCATGGAATTTCAGTTACGCCTTTACACGTTGCTGCAGCCATCGCGGCGTTGGTTAATGGAGGCATTTACCACAGCCCCACCCTGATAAAGGGCAAAAAATCTGAGGGGAAAAGAGTAATCAAGGAAATAACCTCTGAAAATATGCGTAAACTGATGCGTCTGGTGGTATCAAATAAAGAAGGAACAGGAAAAAAGGCAGATGTTGAAGGCTATTTTGTTGGTGGCAAAACAGGAACAGCCGATAAACCTGATGGCAAAAGATACGATGGAAGGGCAGTAGTATCGTCTTTTGTTGCCGCTTTCCCGATGACAGATCCAAGATATGTGGTTATGGCATTGGTAGATGAACCCAAGGGTAATAAGGAATCATGGGGTTTTAGAACCGCGGGCTGGACTGCTGCACCGGTGGTTAAAGGCGTAATTGAGCAGATAGGCCCCATACTGGGCGTTGCACCGGTGGACGAAGACGATGAAGCAGTGAAGAAGCGTTTCGAGATCAAGTTCTAATTTGCGGCACATATTTTCCCGATTCTGATTTCTAACTAGGAAAAATATACACCATATCTTGTCCATGATAGGGCAAATATTTCCATATCTTGTATTCTTTTTGTGATTGGTATGCCCTAAATATATTTTAACATACTGATTTATAACTATATATAATTTTTGGCACGGCTATTGCTTCCTATGTGGCGAGAGTTCACATAGTTATTTGTGTGATTGTTGAGAGTTAAAAGGAGAGAACAAAATGGATACTGCAAGCTATATTGTATTATCACGTCAGGTAGGGCTTTTTAATCAGCTCGATGTGATAGCCAACAATGTTGCCAATGCAAACACGGACGGGTTCAAGAGTGAGTCGGTTATGTTTAAAGAGTATCTGGCAAGTGCGGGGAGAGACGGCAAATCATCATTTGCGAATGATGTGATATCCGTCAGTGATATGAGTCAGGGTGATTTGAAGGCTACGGGTCGTCCGCTGGATGCGGCGATTAATGGTGAAGGATATTATTCTGTGCAAACGCCATTGGGGACTCGTTACACTCGTTCTGGCATATTCCATATCGACCAGGTAGGTCAACTCTCTACCAAGGAAGGTTATCCTGTGTTGGATGGCGGTTCTCCGATTGTTTTCAATGAAACAGACAAAGACGTACAGATTGGTCAAGACGGTTCCATCACTACTCTTGCACCCAATGGCGTGCGGGAGATTAAAGGGGTTCTTTCAGTCTATAAATTTGACAATCCGTACATGATGAAAAAGGCTGGCGGGAATTTTTATACCAGTAATGAAGTGCCGATTTTGGCAGAGAATGTTGCTGATTATAAAATTGCGCAGGGAATGGTAGAACAATCCAATGTTAATTCAACGAAGGAATTGACGGCCATGATTAAGGTGAATCGTTCTGTAGGATCCACCGCAAAATTTATTACGGATGTGCACGATATGCAGCGTAAAGCAATCAGTACCATTTCAAGGATGCAGTAACTTTAATAGAGAGATTAAAGATAGAGAGTTAGGAGAAATAAAATGAGATCACTTAGTATAGCCGCTACCGGCATGTTAGCACAGCAGACGAATGTCGATGTGATATCTAACAACATTGCCAATCTTGGGACAACTGCTTACAAAAAGCAGCGTGCAGAATTTCAGGATTTGCTTTATCAACATGAATTGCGTGTGGGTACACAAAGCTCAGCGGCAGGAAATATCGTTCCCACTGGTATCCAGATAGGTCTTGGTGTGAAAACTGCTGCAGTCTATCGTAACAATGAACAAGGTGCTTTGGTTGGAACGGGGAACAATTTTGATCTTGCCATCGATGGCCCAGGATATTTTGAAATTACTCTGGCCGATGGTAGCCTTTCTTACACACGTGCGGGATCGTTTCAGGTGTCTGCCGATGGTGAAATTGTGACTTCACAAGGCTTTACTGTTTCGCCGGGAATTAGCATTCCTACCGGAGCAAAAGATGTCACCATTAATGAAGAAGGTGAGGTGCTTGTTAGTACTGACACAAGTACCACACCAACCAATGCCGGACAGCTTACGTTAGTAACGTTTATCAACCCAGCAGGTTTGCAGGCTGAAGGCGGGAATTTATTTACTGAAACGGAAGCTTCCGGAACGCCTATTGCAGGTTTAGCAGGAGACGATGGTTTTGGTATATTAAAGCAGAAGTTCCTTGAGCAATCCAATGTGGATTCTGTAAGTGAAATTACAACATTGATTACAGCACAACGTGCCTATGAGCTTAATTCAAGAGTGATAAGTACAAGCGATGAAATGCTGCAATCTATCAGTCAATTAAGGTAGTAGATAGTTAGGGAAAATTAGGGGTCAATTTGATGTACAAATTATTTACTACATTAACAGCAATAGCTTGTGTTTTTACAACGCCGGCTTACGGGATAGGTACAGGTAGTAGCTTCCCAATTTATGAGGCAAAGCAGGCCATAGAGTTTGCTTTGGTGGAAGAAGGAGCTGGCAATAACATAAAAATTGAGGCTGTACGGCTTAGCGTTCCAGGAACCAGCCTGCAATATAATATTAATGCCATAGACAGCTCTGTTTTGAAGGACAGTTATACATTGAAGAATATTGATATTAATCACACAAACAGTAGCTTTCTGGCCAATCTTTCGGCAGAAAAATATACGGTAAATGTAAGTGGTCGCTTTGCTGAATATATTGAAGTGCCGGTAGTGGATGCACCCATTCGCAAAGGGTTAGTTCTCCGCAAAGAAGATTTACGCTTTGTTGAGATGCCCAGCCGTAAAGTGCATCGGGATGTGGTGATGGAGCTTGCCGATCTTGTTGGTAAGGAAGCAGTACGCAGTCTTCGAGTATCAAAACCGGTGCGGGCACGTGATTTACGTAAACCCATTATGGTGGATAAAGGGGATGTGGTGACACTGCTCTACAGTAACCGGTTTATTGACTTAAAAACGGTTGGTGTTGCACTGCAAAAAGCCTCTTTAGGTGAGGTAATTCAGGTAAAAAATTCTAAGAGTGGAAAAATTGTCCAAGCCATGGTCAACCAACGTGGAGAGGCGTTAGTAAACTATGCAGATAGGCTTGGCGAACAATTGGCAGGAAATTAGAGAGAGGATGACGAGATGAAAAAGAATATGATGATAAAAACCTGTAGCATATTGGCAATAGTTGCCATGGCAACAGGCTGCACGGAAGAAACCTTGGATCGGTTAAAACATGTTGGAGAAGCTCCAAAACTTAACCCGATGGCGGAACAGATGGAAGGTTCAGCACCAGTGATCTGGCCAACGGGAAGAATGAAACAAAAAGAAATAAAAACGGTTAATTCTATTTGGAGTAGAGGCGCAGCAAGAATGTTTGCTGATACCAGAGCCAGAGAAATCGGTGATATTTTGACAGTGCAGGTGAAGTTGAAAGAAAAAGCCAATCTTGACAATAAAACCGAACGTAAGCGTTCAAATAAGGATGCGGTAGGCGCTGGAAGTTTGTTTGGTCTGGAAGAGTTATTAACCGGCTGGTTGCCAGGGAAGGCGGATCCGAGTTCGCTGATTTCCATTGATGGCTCGCTTGATAATAAAGGTGAAGGAAAAATTGAGCGTGAAGAAGAAATAGAATTTGAAGTGGCAGCAGTGGTCACACAGGTTTTACCCAACGGGAATGTGATGATTTATGGCAGCCAAGAAATCAGGGTGAACCATGAAATACGTCAGATCACCGTTGAAGGGGTTGTGCGTCCGGGGGACATCGATGCGAACAACCAGATTGATTACAGAAACATTGCCGAAGCCAGAATTTCTTACGGCGGTAGGGGGCTGATTACCGATATGCAGCAACCGCGTCTGGGTTCGCAAGTTGTCGATATCTTATCACCGTTTTAAAAGGAGTTTTTGGTAACGATATTGATACAAAATTGGGGGTATTATAATGGATCTTTTAAAGACATAACACCTCCTAACAGTTGAAAGCAAGCCGGGGTAATCTCTCCCTCTCTCACTCTCTCTCCCTTGCTTGCTTTCTTCCATTTTTTTAGCGGGAAGTTGGCTAATAACCAAGCGTTTGACTCTACTATTAAGACAATTTATTTTATTGAATGTGCACCATATAAGTGTATAGTTGTATAAATTCTATTATTAGACGGTGGGGGAAACCATGCTAAAATTTTTATACGACATGAAAATTCGTAATAAAATTATTATTCTATTGTTGATACCTGTGTTGGGGTTGGTCTATTTTTCGGCGCATAATGTGCTTGATTCTTCAAGAGTTGTTTCAGAATCGGAGTTGTTTCAATCCTTTATCAAACTGTCTGTGGATATGAGTAACCTTGTACACGAGCAGCAAAAAGAGCGTGGAGCAACAGCGGTTTATGTAGGAAGTGAGGGTAAAAAATTTAAAAATGAATTGGCTGATCAGAGGAAATCTACGGACGAAAAACGCCAGATTTTTCTTAAAAATCTGGCAGTATTTGACAAAGACAGGTTTGACGATGTGTTTAATAGCAAACTTCAGGATGTGTTAGACAATCTTAAGAAAATAGATGATATCCGTAATTCTGTTGATAATCTTGCGATTACGGCCGCAGATGCTATAGGTTTTTATACCAAACAAAATGCTCGGAATTTTAATTTAATATTTTATGCTTCAACCATCATAACGGATGCTAAATTGGTTAATGCCATAAACGGCTATGTGAATTACCTTCAAGGTAAGGAACGTGCCGGGATTGAGCGCGCAGTGGGTGCCAATGGTTTTGCGTCAGGAAGCTTTACCCCAGAGGCGATGAATAAATTTAAAGCATTGATTGCGGCTCAAGACACATACGGAAATATTTTCCTTTCATACGCGACAGATGCCCAAAAAGAAGTCTATCAAAAAGCCATGGAGGATGAGTCATCTGTAGAGGTTAGGCGGATGCGTGATATTGCGATAAACAATCCCTTAGTGATTGGAGAAATAACAGGAAAACACTGGTTTGATACGATCACAAAAAAGATTAATATTCTCAAAGAGACAGAAAATATTCTTGCTCAGGATTTGATTGATTTAGCGGAACGTAATCATGGTGCGGCCGAAAGTGAACGTAAAGATACCATTTTGATAACAATGGTGGTTCTGATCCTAACATTACTTACCTCTATATTCTTTTCTGCAATGATTACCAACCCTATTACATCGTTGACGCAGGTGATGAATAAAATAGCGGCCAACGATATTGAAGTGGCGATTCCATATACAGAACAAAAAGACGAAATTGGTGCTATGGCTGGTTCCGTTCAAATATTTAAAGAAAATGCTATAGAAAGGCAGCGGCTTGAAGCCGAACAGAAAGAAGCCGAACTCAGAGCCGAAGAAGACAAAAAGAAAATGATGAATGAGTTGGCAGATAATTTTGAATCTCGAGTGCAGGGGATTATCGATTCGGTAGCGGCTGCGGCAACTGAATTAAACCACACAGCCGAATCTATGCAGAATTTGTCAACCACGGCAAATAATATTTCAACTGAGGCAGCGTCTTCGTCGCAAGAGACAGCAAACAATGTTAGCACCGTTGCGTCTGCTGCGGAGGAAATGAGTGCTTCAATCAATGAAATCTCACAGCAAGTGTCTAACGCCAATAAAGCTGCTGGGGATGCTGCAGGCAAAGCCAATAATGCGGGTGAAATTACACAATCTCTACAAGATGCGACTTCCAGAATTGGTGAGATTGTAGGATTAATCCGTGATATTGCGGAACAGATTAACCTCCTTGCACTTAACGCAACAATTGAATCGGCACGTGCAGGAGATGCCGGGAAAGGGTTTGCTGTTGTGGCAACTGAGGTTAAGAATTTGGCAGAGCAAACAGCCAAAGCAACCGAAGAAATATCCAAACAAATTAGTAGTGTACAGGATGTGGCGAAGGATGTTGTGGATGTAGTTGAGGTCATTAAAAATTCTATTTCAAGTGTGTCGGAATATGCTAATGGGATTGCTTCTGCAGTTGAGGAGCAAACTGCTGTAACTAATGAAATCGCCGCTAGCATGAGTACCGCCTCCAATGGCGTAAACAGTGTTAATAAAGGTCTTGAAGGGGTTCAAACTGCCTCCAGTGATACTTTGGTCAGCGCTGGAGAGCTATTAGATGCCACCAGTGATCTTTCAAAACAGGCCGAAGGCTTGAGTCATGAAGTCTCTCAATTCTTATCTGAAATTAGAGCGTCTTAAGTTATTGTTGCTGATGTAGGGAGGGTGTGAGTATTCTCCTCCAAAAAACATGTGTCGCCATAGGAATAAAAGCGATAGCCGCTTTTGATAGCATGTTGGTAGGCGTGTTTCATGTTATCTACACCACAGAAGGCACAGACCAGCATAAATAAAGTGGATTTAGGGATATGAAAATTGGTTTGTAACACATCCACAATTTTAAAATTATATCCGGGAGTAATAAATATATCCGTGTCTTTTGATTCTGCTTTTAATACACCATTCTCATCAGCACATGATTCCAACGCACGTAGAGAGGTGGTTCCCACGGCAATGACTCGTCCGCCATTTTTCTTAGCGTTGTTGATAAGATTAGCCGTATCCTCAGAGATAGAATAATATTCAAAATGCATTTTATGATCGTGAATGCTTTGAGTTTTTACCGGTAGAAACGTCCCTCCGCCCACATGCAAGGTGATATGGGTTCGAATCACGCCTTTTTCATCGAGCTGTTTTAAGATGTCTTGGGTATAATGCAGACCGGCTGTGGGCGCTGCCACCGCACCGGATTCTTTAGCAAACACAGTTTGATAGGTAGCTGCATCTTCTTCTTCCACGTGCCGTTTGTTGATGATGTAGGGCGGAAGAGGGACTTCTCCAATTCTAAGAAGTTCTGTGTTAAACGCATCGTCTGAGAGATTAAATTCTAATATCACTTCCCCATCGTCGTGTTTTGTGACCACAATGGCAGAAAGAGCCGCCGAAAAAATAATTTCATCACTAATTTTGAGCTTTTTGGCAGGCTTTGCGAAGATGCTCCACTGGCCGTTTGCCAATTTACGGTGCAGCATAATCTGGATTTTTGCTTCACCACGTTTGGCGTATAAGCGTGCGGGGATGACTTTGGTATCGTTAAACACCATCACATCCCCCTCGCGGACAAGATCAGCTATGTTCTGGAATTGTAAATCCTCATAGGTACCACGTTCTTTGCCAACGTAAAGCAGGCGTGAAGTGTCACGTGGTTCAACCGGATGGGTGGCAATTTGCTCCTCCGGTAGATCAAAATCAAATTCACTAATATGCATAGAATCTAGCTAATTAGAACCTTCAGATTCTTTAGCTTCTTCAGATTCTTCAATCTTTTCGATTTCTTCAGTGTTTTCAGTCTCTTCATCCGCAGCGACAACCATTTTGATGATTGCGTCTGGATTTTCAACTTTTCCTGATCCGGGAGATCCTTTTTTGATATTGTCCACAAATTCCATTCCCTCGACAACTTGTCCCCATACAGTGTATTGTCCATTGAGGTGTGAAGCATTCTTTAAGCAGATAAAGAATTGGCTATCAGCACTATTAGGGTTGCTGGAGCGTGCCATGGAAACTGTACCTCTTAAGTGTGGTTCCTTGGAAAATTCGGCCTCAATATTTTGGCCAGAACCGCCAGTACCGGTGCCGGTAGGGTCGCCGGTTTGTGCCATAAAGCCATCAATAACTCGATGGAAAACCAGCCCATCATAAAAGCCTTCACGCACCAATTCCTTAATACGAGCCACATGTTTGGGTGCAATGTCCGGTCGCAGTTCAATGATGACTCTGCCATCTTTTAAATCAAGGTAAAGTGTGTTCTCATTATCGCGTGCTTCAGCCATGGTAGATGTTCCTAATAATATTAGTGTAAAAATGGTAGTTAAAAAGCGTGTTAGAATATTTTGCATGATAGTATCCTTATTTTTGATAGTATTTTTTAACAAATATTAAGAAGATTACAAGAAATAAGTTGTTTATAATTACCGTAGGTTGTAACTTGTTTGAATAATACAGAAATTTACTGTATTATTAAGCTTGTAGGGCAGTTTTTTGTTTATATTTTGTGGAGTTCATGTTATCAAGCCCGTGAAATTTAAACAGTTTTAGAATGGTGCTGTCTGCTATTTTTAGGTAATAGGTCTTTTTTATGAGTGATATGTTTGATTATGATGGTTTTTTAACCAAGTCAATTCAGAAACTGAAGCTTGCCGGAAATTACCGAGAATTTACCGATCTTGAGCGTTATGCTGGCAAATATCCCAAGGCATATGATCACACAAATAAACGTGAAATAACCATCTGGTGTAATAATGATTATCTTGGCATGGGACAAAATCCGGAAGTGGTTCTGGCGATGAAGAAATGCGCCGATGAAATTGGTGTGGGTGCTGGTGGAACACGTAACATTGCCGGGACAAACCACCCGCTTGTTGTTTTAGAAGAAGAGATTACCTCGCTACATAAAAAGGAATCTGCATTGGTGTTTACGTCGGGCTATGTGGCGAATTCCACTACGTTGCGCACGTTAGGCTCTATGTTGCCGGATTTGGTGATTCTTTCGGACGAATGCAACCATGCATCGATGATTGAAGGTGTGCGCTTTGGAAAATGTGAGAAAAAAATATTCCGTCATAACGATCTTAAGCATCTTGAAGAGCTATTGACAGAAGTAGAAAAAGGTCGCCCCATTTTAATTGCCTTTGAGTCTGTCTATTCTATGGACGGAGATATTTCCCCTATTAAAGACATTTGTGATCTTGCGGATCAGTATGGTGCTTTAACCTATCTGGATGAAGTACATGCTGTGGGTCTTTATGGCGAAGAGGGTGGTGGCATTGCCCAAAGAGAAGGTTTGGAAGAACGTATTGATATCATTCAAGGAACTATGGCCAAAGGGTTTGGTGTGATTGGCGGCTACATTGCCACTACCAAAGTAATGGCAGATTTTATCCGCAGTTTTGGTCATGGCTTTATTTTTTCTACTGCGATGAACCCGCCGACTGCTGCGGCATGTCTTGCCAGTGTGCGTTATGTGCGTGCGCATAATGAATTGCGGGAGAAGTTGCACACGAATGTTGATACATTTAAAAATATGTGCGCCGATGTGGGTATACCGGTGATGCGTAGCACGCAAAGTCACATCATTCCAATTTTTGTGGGTGATCCGGTGAAGTGCCGTCAAATTTCAAATCGTTTGATGGACGAATATAATATATTTGTTCAACATATTAATCACCCCACCGTACCAAGAGGAACGGAGCGTTTGCGGGTGACTCCGACTCCATTACACACAGAAGAGATGATGCATGAGATGATTGAAGCTTTGGTAGATGTGTTTGGGGAAGAGATGCTTAAAGACGGTCAGCTGATTTTAGAAGCTGATAGCATTGCGGCGGCTTAAGAAAGGCCAATTATTCTACCTTAGGAACGCCACCTTCTAATTTCAGACCCTGACTTTCTACTTCTTTTTTGATGGCTTCATATTGTTGTGCTAAAATGCTGAGTTTGCGCATAACCAATGCAAAATCCACCACGTCCTTTTTGCCCTGTTCAAAGGCAATAAACGGGTCATCCCAATAGGTTATGCCCCAGTCTGGGTCTTTAATTTTACGGTAGACTTCGGGGATTTTTACCGTACTCATCGGAATGCCAGAAATTTTGAAAGTTGACCAATCCGTTCGGGCAATGAACGTGTCATAATCGGCTGTTTTCCAAGAGGCAAGCGGGTAGATATTCCGGCGCTGGCTGACCAACACACCGATATCTGCTCCGGAAATAATTTTTTTATCTGGGGTAAGAAAGTTTTTAAACTTTTCAAATTTTTCATCCGTCGCCCACACCATCCGCTCGTTGTTTAACAATAAAAGGCTGGAAAGAATTGGAGGGAAATGGCTGATAATAAAGGTAAAAAAGCAGCAAACAATGATAAAGGGCGCTATCAGACGGCGATATTCTTTGAGGTATTTCTTTAGTTTGATAGAGCCATAAATTGAGGCAATCACCAACACGGGAATAACCGAGGAAGAATGGTACAAGGTCATAGTTTTTGGAACATATACGCCCGACAAAGTACTGGCCGCAATGTCAGCCATGGCAGGGAACATATAAGGGATCACCATAAAAGGCAGAAGTAAGAATGGTAAAAATAACCACGCATAATATTTAAGATTTATAGTGCTGAAAAGAATTTCAAACATTCGTGCCATCATCTCAGAAAAAGGTAGGTATATCCATTGGTAACGGCCATAAGGAAGGTCTTCGGGAATATCGTTCGATAGCATATAATGGGAGCTAACATTACTAAAATGTGGCATGATAATAAACAACACACTGACTACGGCAATCACCCCAATGGAGACAATAATCAGTGAATGTTTTAGATCTTTGTTTTTATAATAATACAGCATGCCCACACCGATGATATCAATGCCATAATGTTCTTTGCATAAGGCCAGAAGGAAACAGGCAATGTAAATCATCCGTAAATTATTAGAGGTGATGCCCAGCATGATAAAACTGGTGATAAGAACAGCAAGAGAATGGTCTTGAAAGCTGAACAAGGTGGCATAGATGGTCAGCGGGTTGATCAGATAGACCAGGGCCCACAGAAAAGCTTCTTTAGCCTTAATACCAATATGCTTTGCCGCATGGAAGATAACAATTGCGCTTAAAGACATAGACAGAACATGGATGGTTAGCAAAGTTTCCGGTCTAGGAAAAAGCCAATAAAAAGGCGTGGCCACCAGCACAGAAAGAAAGGAAAAATGAATACCTAAGCGGTTTGTCTCAGGGTGGTAGGGGTAATTGACACTGGTTTTCCACCAATTCCCCTCAGAGCTATTCCAGATAAAATGGTTGAAATTGCCCAGATCAATCAGCCCATAGCCCCAGCCATAGAGGCGTAAGAAATCTAGCGTGATGAAGAGGGCAAAATAGGCCGCAGTGATGGCATAAAGCAGATGTAAAAAATAGCGGTCTTTGGCTTGTGTCATGCTCGGGATTTTGGCTTATCCTTTCACCAAAAGCAAGAGGATATTATGTTGAATGTAAGAGCGAACCATAAAATTCATCGATGATGTTCAGCACGTCTTCTGATCTGCTCATGCGCATGGCCTTGTTGCGGAATTCAGCCGAGCCATGCAGACCGTTGCTGTACCAACCAACATGTTTGCGGGCAATACGAATACCGTTTTCTTCGCCATAAAAATCAATCATCGCCTGATAATGGTCACGCAAGATATGATATTGTTCTTCAAGGGTCGGGTCGGGCAGTTCTTCGCCGGTATTAAGATAATGATTGGTTTGGTGGATAAACCAAGGTTTGCCATAACATCCGCGCCCGATCATCACCCCATCGGCACCGGAATCGGCCAGACATTGTTTGGCGTCGGCAAAATTATTGATATCCCCATTAGCAATGACGGGAATAGTGACGTTGTCTTTCACGGTGCGAATAAATTTCCAATCGGCTTTGCCTTTATAAAACTGGCAACGGGTGCGCCCATGCACGGTGACCATTTTGATGCCGACATTTTCAGCCTTTTTAGCCAAAGAAGGGGCGTTGCGATTGGTATCGTCCCAGCCGGTACGCATTTTCACCGTCACCGGAATATCCACTGCGTTGACCACTGCTTCCAACACACGCACGGCATGGTCTTCGTCTTTCATCATGGCAGATCCGGCATGGCCGTTGATCACTTTTTTCACAGGGCAGCCATAATTAATATCGATCACCGAAGCGCCTAGATCACGATTTTTCTTTGCGGCGTTGGCCATTAATTGCGGGTCGCATCCGGCAATTTGCACCGAGGCGGGGAAATCCGACGGGTCACAATGGGCTTTGCGGAAAGATTCTTGCGTTTCAGACATGACCGAATGGCTGGCAATCATCTCAGAGACAACTAGCCCCGCACCAAAGCTACGCACTAATTTACGGAATGGGCGATCCGTCACGCCACTCATCGGGGCGAGGATCACATTACTTTCTAATTTTATATTACCGATTCTCAGCATATAATTATACTTTTATATTTATAGATTAAGCTCTATATTGTCTGCTTTATAAAGGAATGCTTTATATAGGAAATTTTCTAAATGTCAAAGAATCCCAAATGTGCGGTGGTAATTGTTGCCGGCGGTTCAGGCGCTCGTATGGGAGCGGATGTGCCTAAGCAATATCTTGAAATAGAAGAGAAAACAATTCTGCGCCATACGATTGATGCCTTTGCTGGTTATGATGTTCAGGTGGTCATTGGCAAGGAGGATCGGGATTTATACGATAAATCGGTTGTTGGTTTAAATTTGTCGGAGCCGGTTATTGGCGGGGCAACACGGCAAGAATCGGTGTTTAATGGTTTGCAAGCTTTGGCAAAAGAGCGGCTGGACTATGTGCTAATCCACGATGCAGCACGTCCGTTTGTTTGCAAAGCGCTTATAGAGAGGGTGGTGGAGAAGCTTCAGGCCGGTGCGCAAGCGGTTGTTCCGGTTATTGCCATCAACGATACGGTGAAGCAGCATCGCGGGGGGGTGATAACGCAAACCGTGGACAGAAACAGCATTGCTGCGGTACAAACACCGCAAGGTTTTGTTTTTCAAACCATTTATGATTTGCACCAGCGTGCCCAAGGCATGGAGTTTACCGACGATGCAGGCATTTGTGAGGATTTTGGCATACAGGTACATCTTGTTGATGGCGACATAAAGAACCAAAAAATCACCACAGAAGACGATTTAAAAAGCAATTGCGAGAAGGAAAAGGCGATGGACATACGCGTAGGTTCTGGGTTTGACGTGCATGCGTTTGAAGAAGGCGATGCGGTGACGTTATGCGGTGTTGCCGTCCCGCACAGCCACAAGCTGCAAGGCCATTCGGATGCGGATGTGGCGCTGCATGCGATTGTCGATGCGTTGCTAGGTGCAGCGGCTCTGGGGGATATCGGTAAGCATTTTCCGCCCAGTGACCCACAATGGAAAGGCAAAAATTCACAGAAATTTGTTGAACATGCTCACACGCTGGTTAGAGAAAAGGGTGGTAGAGTTAATCATATTGATGTAACTATTATTTGTGAAAAGCCAAAACTGGCTGCTTTTATTGAGCCGATGCGGGTGAATGTGGCGGCGATGCTGGGCATGCCTTTGGATAAAGTAAGTGTGAAAGCCACAACCACGGAAAAACTTGGTTTTACCGGACGTGAAGAGGGTATTGCGGGGCAGGCTACGGCGACAGTGATATTTTAAAATAAGTCATGCTGCGGGGAGTAAAACGACAGCGCAGAATCCATATTTTGTCATTCTCAGCCTTTTAAGGCTGGGAATCCAGAGTGATTTCAAACGTTCTGGATCTCCACCTGCGGTGAAGATGACGGTGTAATAAATTAGAGTAAGACGATAAATTTTTGGTAGAAAAAATAGGTAAGCGATGAAAATAAAATGGTACGATAAAATAATCATAGCTTTAGCGGGGATGTTGTTCCTCATCGCCATGCCGATTATGATGGCTGATGGTGGAAACATTACCATGCAGTCAGCACTGATTGATTATGCGCCGATGGATATTTACTTGTTGAGTAATCTTGTAACGTATGGGTTGCTGGCCGTCTATGTCTATGCCGTATGGTTGCAGAGGCCAAAGGAATTCGCCTTTTTAAACCCGACATGGTGGCTGCCGACATGTTTTGGTTTAGGTTACATTCCGCGCTTTTTTAAAAAATGGTGGAATTATGGCATCCTCATTCTAGCAATACTTGCTCTGGCTGGATTTGTTGCGGGTATTATTCCTATACAAACAGCCATTGCAGTTATTATTGTGGGTTTGATGCTAAAAGGAGCGGGGACTCTGGGAACGTTATTTGCTTGCTACCTTCTGGTTATTATGGCGTTGTTGCCCAGAATTTATGAGTTTACTGAAAATGCACACTACATGATTTACGCTCTGATTGTGCTAACAATCCTCATCACAGCACTGGGAACGTGGACATCGCAGATTTACGTTAAGCGTACGGGCAGAAAAGATCCATCTGAGGTTATTATTGATGAGGTGGCGGGGATGTTCCTGGCTGTTTTGCTGGCTATTGGCGGGTTTTTTATTTTATACCATACCAATGTTTTTGTGTTTAATGAGATTGTCACTTTTGCCCCCCAATCGTTGATAGTGATGTTTGTGCTGTTCCGGATTTTTGATATTTTTAAGCCGTGGCCGATCAAAATATTTGAGAAATTTAAGCCCGAAGGTTGGGGGATTATGGTGGACGATCTGATGGCTGGGATGTATGCAGCGGTGAGTTATGGAATGATTGTGGCCATTGTGCATTATAGCGGTGGTTTTAAATATATGCTGGGTACGGTGGCATGGGGACAATAGAAGAAATCAGAGAAAAGGCAGAAGAATTATTGGACTCTGCTCGTCAGAAAGGGCGTAAAATCGCTGTGGCGGAGAGCTGTACTGGTGGAATGGTAGCTTCATCGTTGGTGGATATTGCCGGTTCTTCGGAGGTGTTCGAGCGTGGCTTTATTACCTACAGCAACGAAGCAAAGGTGGAGATGTTGGGCGTACCGGCAGGGCTGATTGAAACAAAAGGGGCGGTAAGCAAAGAAGTGGCTATTGAAATGGCCAAAGGTGCATTTCACAATTCTGAGAGTGATATTGCTTTGGCAGTCACCGGTATTGCCGGGCCAGACGGAGGTACGGACGAAAAACCCGTCGGTTTGGTGCATTTTGCGGTGGCCACGATGGAAGGTGGAGTTGTTGACTGTCATCACGTGTTTGAAGGTGATAGGTTGGCCATAAGACAGGCCGCTACCCTCAAGGCATTAGAGTTAATGTTGCAATGCAATAAATAACTCTTTCCAATATAGTTTTTGTAGCGTATAATGATGGCAATCATAGGTTTATTTTAGGGGTATGTATGTTACGTTATTATGGCAATAGTCATTTGTATACGGCTTTAGAAGTTCAACGTATCGCGATTTCACCGATTAATATGTTCGCGCGTCAAGGTAAGGAATTTCACTCTCATTCTTTTAATCCGCTGGCCTATACGGATCTTGGCCGTCACCTTGCAGCGGGCTTTGAGCTTCTGGAACGAATGACACGGCGTTTTGCTAAGCCTGCTTTTGAAATTGAAGAGGTAGAAGTTGGTGGTAAGGTTTATGAAATTGAAGAAAAATACCCTCTGATCAAAACTTTTGGGCGGCTAATTCACTTTAAAAAGAAAAATTATCGGGGTAAGAAACAAGAAAAATTACTTATTGTGGCGCCCATGTCTGGTCATTATGCTACCTTGTTGCGTGGGACAGTCGAAGGGCTATTGCCGCATGTGGATATCTATATTACGGATTGGCAGAACGCACAGGAAGTGCCGATGCATGAAGGTACGTTTGATCTGGACGATTACGTCGACTATCTGATAGAATTTATGCACAATATTGGCGGTAATGTTCATATTATGGCAGTGTGTCAGCCAGCGGTTCCAGTAATGGGTGCGGTATCGCTTATGTCCACCGCCAAAGATGTGTGTACGCCTAAATCGATGACTTTGATTGGTGGACCAATTGACACGCGAAAATCACCAACAGAAGTCAATAGTCTGGCGGAAGAAAAGCCATTGGATTGGTTTGAACATACGGTTATTTCACGTGTGCCAATTAATTACCCTGGCTGTGGGAGACCAGTCTATCCAGGATTTATCCAGCTTTCCGGCTTTATGACGATGAATCTTGAGCGCCATATTGAAGCACATAAGAGCCTGTTTGAACATCTGGTTGAGGGCGATGGTGAAAGTGTTGAGTCACACAAGAAATTCTATAATGAATACCTTTCGGTGATGGATATTCCGGCAGAATTTTACTTGCAAACGATTGAAACGGTTTTCCAGAAACACAGTTTGCCTGATGGAAAGTGGATTAGCCGTGGTCGTCCTATAATGCCTTCGGACATTAATAAAACAGCGCTTCTTTGTATTGAAGGTGAGTTGGATGATATTTCTGGAGTAGGGCAAACCAGAGCTGCTTTGGATGTGTGCACGGGTTTGACTGAGAATCAGAAAAAATACCATTTGCAGGAAGGGGCTGGTCATTATGGTATTTTTAACGGTCGTAAATATCGTGAACATATTGTGCCAACTATCACGGATTTTATCCAGAAACACGCTTAATCT
The DNA here is from genome assembly GCA_030429625.1 of Alphaproteobacteria bacterium. GTDB lineage: Bacteria > Pseudomonadota > Alphaproteobacteria > Rickettsiales > UBA8987 > JAUIFA01. The sequence continues at coordinate 269,558 of JAUIFA010000002.1, forward strand.
CTTGAGATTATCTGCTCTTGCTTGTAAGTTACTCCTTATAACAAGAGGGTTGTGATGATCGGATTACTGTTGTGTGTTTTATGGAGTATTATATGTTTGGGGGCTTATGGCTTTTATCTTTCCCAGGCCTTTGAAGTATGTGTCTTTTCATCTTCAGTAGATTTATGTACACATTTTTATCTTACTTTTTACACACTCTATTTAGTGATCTCAATTTTGTTGGGCATTGCGGTCTATCGTTCTAAGGAATTCTTACGCCCGGTGGCATTGGCCATCATTCTGTGTGTATTGTGTGTTGCGTCTGAGAATTTTACCTTAAGCGAGATCAGTGATTTTCGTACTTACGGTTATGAACCGTTTATTATCGGTTTTTATATATGGCTCAGTACCTTGGTGACATTGATGATTGGGGCATATCTTTACCCCAATCGTTTTAAAATGTGGTTCACTCTGGGCATAGGGATGCTGGTTTTTGGAATTGTGTTTTTTGCATTAACAGGCAGAGGCAGCATAGAACATATTATGCCTTACGTTGGAGGGCTGTATAAAGAATATAGTTGGGATGCGGCAAAAGTTGGAAAACTGATTTATATTCTGCCATTTGTGATGGCAACAGGCATTATCATGCCTCTATTCTATTTTATCTATCACTGGATTATAACAGGGAAAATAGGTAGTTTTAGAGTTTTATATTCTCTTAAAGTGATGATTGTTTTTGTATCCATTATTCTATTATCAGGATCATCAATTTATATTGGTGAGATGTTGAATAGGGCTGATATTCAACAGGCTAAAGAGTTTGTGGATAAGGCTATTGTGAGGGTAGAAGCATTTTATCAGGAAAAGAAGCAATATCCGTCTGACATATTTGAGGTGATTGACCCGGAGGTTAATATTCCAAGATTGTTGCGCCGATATGATTTTCTGGCGGAAAACACCAAAGGCGGGTTCTTTTTAAGCCGTCCGCAGAAATTCTGCTTCTTGTTTCAAGATCCAGGCCGTTTGTTTGGTTATTATTCAATCACATCAGACAGAAAATGGCGTTTTTCGCATGAGGGAAAAAACCTAGCCAATGAGTTCCGTTCCGTGTGCGATGAGGGTGATGGTGATATGTTTTCCAGCGAATCATTGGTGGCCGGCCATTTAGGCGTAGACGATGGGAATATTGATATTAGGGAAATGGCGATGGAACTTGAGGGGCAGGAAATGCAGGCTCCCGTGACAGAAAAGGCTACCTATGAATTACAGCAACAGCTTTATGAATTGGGGCAAACAGATCCTTCCATCTATGAGAAAGATCCCAACGATATTTCAGAAGAAGATGCTTTGGAAAAAGCCAAGAAAATTATAAAATTACGCAATTCTTTGGAGCTTAAGCGTGCAATTATCAGCGCACCATTGGGTAATCCTGACGATAACAATACCAAATGGTAAGGGTAGCAATCGCTAGAATTTAAGCTGCTTTACCTGTTGCACGCTAGGAAGTTTGGATAATTCTTCCAGCAATTGGGCATCAATTTCCTGATCAATTTCTACCAACGCAAGGGCGGTCCCTTTTTCGGCACTGCGGCCAAGATGGAAATTGGCAATGTTCACATTATTGTCCCCAAGCAACTTGCCAAGGTCACCAATCAAACCAGGTTTGTCTTCGTTTTTGATGTACAGCATGTTCTTACCCAGAGCCGCTTCTAAGCTAATATCATTGACTTCAACAATGCGTGGTTCACTTTTAAACAACGTGCCACGAATGACACGTGTGGAACGGTCAGTGGTTACTTTTAACGTAATCAATGTTTGATAAGCACCTCGACGTTCATGCTTGGTTTCAGATATCTCAATGTCACGTTCTTTGGCAATAAGTGGCGCGTTAATCATGTTAACACCTTCAGCAATAGGTTCCAAAAGACCTTTAAGCAGAACAGAAGCTACAGGCTTTGTATTGATGTTGCCGGCAGTACCTTCATAGCCTATCTCAACTTTTTGAATTCCACTTTCAGAAATTTGACCGGCAAAACTGCCAAGTTGTTCGCCAAGCTTGATATAAGGTTTAAGTTTTGCAGCTTCTTCTGCAGAAACGGAAGGAATGTTTAACGCGTTTGTTACCGTACCTTTGTTAAGGTAGTCTGAAAGTTGTTCAGCAACTTGAATGGCGACATTTTCTTGTGCTTCAGAGGTGGAAGCACCAAGGTGTGGCGTACACACAACCTCTTCCAATCCAAATAAAACATTGTCTTTTGCGGGTTCGGTTTCAAATACATCCAAGGCTGCCCCTGCAACATGACCAGATTCAATAGCGTCTTTCAGTGCCTTCTCATCGATCAACCCACCACGCGCACAGTTAACAATGTACACACCTTTCTTAGTTTTTGCTAAATTTTCTTTGCCTAGAATATTACGTGTTCCATCGGTTAGAGGTGTGTGGAGTGTGATGAAATCAGCGCGGGACAATAATTCATCCAGCTCTACTTTTTCAACATTAAGATCCTTGGCGCGCTCTTGTGTTAGGAACGGATCAAACGCAACCACACGCATTTTTAGCCCCTGAGCACGATCTGCTACAATGGAGCCGATGTTGCCAGCACCAATCAAGCCAAGGGTTTTAAACGCAAGTTCTGCGCCCATAAATTTGGATTTTTCCCAAAGGCCTTTATGCGTAGATTCATTGGCTTGTGGGATTTTGCGTGCCACAGCAAACATCATAGCAATGGCATGTTCAGCAGTGGTAATTGAGTTGCCAAAAGGGGTGTTCATCACCACAATGCCGCTAGCCGTACATTCTGGGATGTCGATGTTGTCTACGCCAATACCGGCACGCCCGACCACTTTAAGATTTTTAGCGACTTTGACCAAATCAGCAGAAAGAGTGGTGGCAGAGCGGATGGCAAGGCCATCATATTCAGGAAGGATTTTTGCTAGTTCTTCGGGAGTCTGTCCTGTTATAACATCGACTTCAATCCCATTTTCTTTAAAAATTTCAGCAGCTCTAGGGCTCATTTTATCAGAGATAAGTACTTTAGGCATCGTCACATCCTTTATGTATAAGAAGAATTTTGAGGGCTGTTTAACACCTTTTTAACAACAGGTCTAGTTGAAAATTATAAACAGCCTTGTCTAATAATTATGCAATATATTATGTGGAGGCTTATGAGCTTTGCTTGATTTCCCCAAAAGCCCAATCCAGCCACTGAGTAAGTATTTTTAGATCAGACGCTTCCACTGTAGCACCTGCCCAGACGCGTAATCCCGCAGGTGCATCACGATAAGCACCAATGTCATAGGCTGCATCGTTTTTGTCCAGTAAGGAAACAATTTCTTTGGCTTTTGCTGCTTGTGTGTTTGCGTCAAGTGATTGGTACCAACTGTCGGTAATTTTAAAACAGACGGAGGTGTTGGAACGAATCTGCCTATCTTCGGCTAAGAAATCAATCCAGCTTGAAGAAGCAACCCAATCTTCCAGTACGGCAAGATTGTTGTTTGAACGTTGCATCATGCCTGAAAGCCCACCGATGGATTTTGCCCATTCTAAGCCGTCAATTGCGTCTTCCACCGCCAGCATAGAAGGGGTGTTGATGGTAGCGCCTTCAAAAATATCAGCAATGAGCGACCCGCCCTTGGTTAGGCGGAAGATTTTTGGCATGGGCCAAGCAGGTGTATAATTCTCTAAACGTTCTACCGCGCGTGGGCTAAGAACAATAATACCGTGCGCTGCTTCGCCACCCATGACTTTTTGCCATGAATAGGTAACCACATCTAACTTGTCCCAAGGCATGTCCATGGCAAATACGGCTGAAGTCGCATCACAGATGGTTAAGCCTTTGCGATCTGAAGTAATCCAATCCCCGTTAGGGACTTTCACCCCAGACGTAGTGCCATTCCAAGTGAAAACTACATCACGGTTACAATCTACTTGTGAAAGGTCAGGGAGTTGGCCATAATCAGCGCTAAATTCACGCACATCGTCCAGTTTTAATTGTTTTTTGATATCGGATGCCCAACCGGCACCAAAGCTTTCCCAATGTAACACGTCCACACCACGTTCGCCCAACAATGACCACATGGCACATTCAAATGCCCCTGTGTCTGAACCAGCCAATATGCCCAATTTGTAATCTGAGGGCACGCCCAGTACTTCTTTAGAAAGGTCAATGGCTTGTTTTAGCTTTGCTTTGCCGATTTTTGCTCTGTGAGAGCGGCCATTAGGAGTGTCTTTTAAAACGTCTAAGCTCCAGCCTGGGCGCTTTGCACAAGGGCCTGATGAAAAACAAGGATTATTAGGTTTTGTAGTAGGTGACATTCGATTCTCCGCAATGGCTTTGTGACAAAGATTTGGCGCGAATATAAGAGCAGTTCTCTCATCAGTCAAGTGTTGGATTATGTATAATCCTAGTAGCTATTTCCATCGTATGGACCAAGATCTTTATAGCGATATTTTCTACGATAACGTTCGACTTCAAGATCTTTGACATAGATGACTTCTGTGCGCATAAATGGCGGCCGGCCATCACTACAGGTACAGCTGGAAATGTCTGCACTTTGGCAGTGAATAGCGCCTTGTTGTCGACAACGATATTTCTCAATAGCGTTACCTCTGACCTGTCGTGATGGTGCTACGATAACCGCAGACCAGTCATAAGGATTTACACCTTTAGGGGCAAATTTCATCCAATCCGGAACGCCACGCAAAGGCGGTGCGGTGTAATTAGGTGGTGCGTAGCGCTTGTTTTTTTGTTTAATATATTCCAGCACTTTCTCAGATTTTGGATTGTCCTTATAATATTCAGGATCACGATATTTGTCGACTGAACCAAGGCAACGTCTGGATACGCATTCCCAATATTTACTCAAACGTGGCACGCATTCATTAATACCAATGTCGCATGTTTCAAACGAATCATAAATCGTATTACATTCTGTTCCCATGCAGAGCCAATATTGTTCCAACAATGCTACGCATTCAGGGTGTTTATGGCCATCTGGACAACTGACATCGGTAGAAGGAGGGTTTTCACAAGTCTCAGTAACACATGTCCAATAATAGAGAGGTTCATCACGTAAGGAATCACATTTGCGATAGCCAACTTCGCATTCTTTAATGGGTTTTTTCTGCGCCTTTTCTGCCATGGCAGCATCTGCACAGACAATTTTCATACACCGTTTGTATTTTTCTTCTTTGTCTTTAAGCGGAGCGCAGGTGTTCAGACCTACCTTACACACGGCAATGTCTTCCTCTGTTTCTTGTGCCAGAGAGGCAGTAGGCATAAAACAAACCAGCCCAGCTAAGACAGTAAGAGCCACACAAAGAGTAAGAATATTATGTTTAATCCAGTTCATTCTTGTCAGTGTATTACATTTGTAAGATATTTTCTAATGTTGTTTGTAATAATTGTAAACTTTCTTGGCTCGACATACGATGATCCCCATTTTTTTGCAGTGTTATTGTCACGTTTTGTGATTCTACAAGCTCACTTATTTTCAGCGAAGTTTGGTAAGGAACGTCTTCATCATTGATGCCGTGCAATAGGTGAATGGGGCAATTGATAGAAATTTTATCTTTCAGAAGCATATGGTTACGCGCTTCGGTGATCAAGTTATGGGTAATGGTATAAGGCTCATAATCTTCCTGATTTACACTGTGGCAGTCCAGCGGAAGTGTATAGATGCCCTCGGTTTGTAAGATGTTTTTTTCTTTTTCTGTGAGCATGTTCCACATCAAATCTTCGGTAAAATCTGGCGCAGAAGCAATGCCCAGTAGCGAAGAAATGCGTTCTGGGCGCTTTAGGGCACAAAGCAGCATCAGCCATCCGCCCATGGAAGACCCAACAATAAGAATTTTGCCTTGGGTGAGTTCGTCGATTGCGCTCAGGCAGTTTTTCAGCCAATCACCAAGGGTAAAATCGGTAAAATCTCCAGAAGATTGCCCATGCCCAAGATAATCAAAACGTAGGAATGGGATGTTGTTGTTTGTACAGAAAGATTCAAGAAACAGAGCCTTTGAACCTTGCATATCAGACTTAAACCCGCCAAAAAACACCACAGTGGGGTGATTTTTTTCACTATCCGTTGTTGCTGGGGTAAATTTATGATAGGCAAGAAAGTGATTATCAGGTAAAGATAGAGTAGAAAAATTATTATCGGTCATACGGATTCAAGCGCTCCATGAATAAAGAAGTAAATTCTACAGCACAACCTTCCATACTGCAAGTTTTGCCAAGGTTGGAATCTGGCGGAGTTGAAAGAGGAACGCTCGAAATTGCTAAGGCAGCGAAGGAAGATGGGATGAAGTCAATGGTGGCTTCTGCGGGAGGAAAGCTGGTTGCCCAGCTTGAGGGAATGAGCGTAGAGCATATTACCTTGCCGTTGGACAGTAAAAACCCGATTGTAATGTTCCAAAACATCTCAAAACTTAAGGACATTATTAAAAAACATAACATTGAGGTGGTGCATGCCCGTTCACGTGCGCCGGCTTGGAGCGCTTATTTTGCAACCAAAGGTACTAAGGCGCATTTTATTACCACTTTTCACGGTGTGTATGGTCATGGTTGGTTTTTCAAGCGTTTGTATAATTCGGTGATGTTCAGGGGGGAAGTGGTCATTGCCATTTCCAAATTTATTTCAGAACATTTGCAGCGTGTTTATCGTGTGAAAGAAGAAAAAATCAGGCTGGTTTATCGCGGGGTGGATATGGACTATTTTGATCCGGAGAAAGTCAGTACTGAACGTGTGGATTTTTTGCGGCAAAAATGGCATTTAAGGGATTGTTGGCCCATTGTGGTGATGCCCGCACGTGTCACACGTTGGAAGGGGCATCACTTGCTAATTTCTGCCCTTTCGCAATTGCCAAAAGGAATGCAGTTTTATTGTATAATGGTAGGAAATATCACTGGGCATGAACATTATTTTGATGAATTAAATCAAGAAGTTGATAGGAATAATTTAAGTGATCATGTAAAAATGGTCAGCAGTGAAAACGATATGCCGGCTGTGTATGCGCTGGCGGATGTGGTGGTATCGGCTTCTGTACGTCCGGAGGCTTTCGGGCGGGTGGCGGTGGAGGCTCAGGCCATGGGTAAGCCGATTATTGCGACCGATCTTGGCGGGTCAAAAGAAACCATCATTCATGAGAAAACCGGTCGGTTGGTAGATTTTATGTATTCGCGGGAAATGGCCAAGGCCATAGAGAGGGCGTTGTATTTGAGCGAAGAGAATAAGCAAAATATTGCGAGTACCAATCGGCAGCATGTTGAGGAGAATTTCTCTATGCGTCAGATGTGTGATAAAACGCTGGCAATTTATAGGAAAGTGGCGGGTTATGAATAAAAAATTACCAATTTCTGTCTTTATCATCGCAAAGGACGAGGCTGATCGTATCACTAAGCCGATTGAAAGTGTGCGTGATTGGGTAAGTGAGGTCATTGTAATTGACAGTGGCAGCAGTGATGCCACTGTTGAAGTTAGCAGAAAGCTTGGCGCTAATGTGGTGTTTCATCAATGGGAAGGCTATGGCCAGCAAAAAATCTATGGTGAATCTTTATGTCAGCAAAAATGGATTTTGAATCTGGACGCAGACGAAGAAGTCACACCACAGCTCAGGGACAATATTATGGTATTGTTTGAGGGTGATAAAGAGCCAGAGCCTTCGGCCTATAAAATGCGCTGGAAAATGTGTTTTTATCTGGAGGACAAGCCGCCGACTTTAGCGCCAGGCAGCGGCTTTGTACGCTTTTATAATAAGGAAAAAGCGGGGTTTAGGGACAGTGCTGTCCATGACTCTGTGGTGGTTTGGGAAGGATCGCTTGGCACGCTTGATGGTTTGGTGTATCATCGCTGTTTTAAACATTTGGAACATTGGTGTGGCAAAATCAATTCCTATTCTTCTATGCAGGCGGTCGATTATGTTGAAAAGGGACGAAAAGTGTCAGCATTACGGTTAATCTGTGAGCCGTTCTTTGCCTTTTTTAAATCCTATTTTATACGGCGTTATTTTGTTTATGGGGTGGACGGGTTTGTTGCCAGTTTTCTTTATGCTTATGCCCGCATGATACGTTTGGCCAAGGCGCGCGAACTTTACCGTGCCAAAGAAAAGGGTTACACATTATATGAGTGAAATTACCGTTGTCATAGTGGCGTATAATAGTCAAGATGTTATTGGTGTAGCGATAGATTCTGTAGTTAATAATACTAATATAAAACAATGTATTATAGTTAATAATTCATCTAATAAATTAGATATAGGATTGCCAAAAAACACGAAGATACATGTTATGGAGGCAGAGGAAAATCTTGGCTTTGGTCGAGCTAATAATATGGCACTTGAGCAGGTGACTACGCCTTATGCCGTACTGTTAAATCCGGATGCTTTTTTGCAGGATGGGGCGATTGAGAGGCTTATTGAATGCGCTGAGAAAAATCCTGACGCGGCCATCCTTTCTCCCTTAATATTTCACGATGATGGATCGGTACAGAAAAGCTACAAAAAAAATGTGTTTGAACGAGAAATAGACGGAGGGAATTTTTACGTTCCCGAAGGGGATATGTGTGCTGAATTTCTCTCTGGCTCAGTAATGTTTCTGAACATGGATAACATGAAAAAAATAGGCTTTTTTGACCCAAAGATTTTCTTGTTTTACGAAGACGATGATATATGCATTAGGGTCAAAAAAGCGGGATATAGCTTGGTGCTAACTCCTTTGGCTAAGGCATGTCATGTGATGGGCGGTGCTAGCGGGAATGGGCGGGATATTATTTATCTCAAGCAATATCACATGGCATGGTCACGTTTGTATATTGAACAAAAATATCATAGAAAGTTAAAGCTTTTACAAAAAATAATTATAGACTGTGGATTATTTCTAATAAAGTGGTTAGGTTATACAATATTATTTAAGGCGAGTAAGTCGTTGCGTTACCGTGCTCGTCTGTGTGCCGTTGTAGACTTTTTGGGAGGAAAAAGGTGGAAAGGACAGCAGTAGAATCTGAAGAAAAGCCGCTTGAGAAGATCGAAGGCGATGTCGTTATTATTCTCAATGACGGGGTAAAAGAGCTTATTTATGCGCAGGGTGCTATGCGGGTCTTGCGTAAATGTTACCCTAAGAATAAGCTGATTCTTATTACCTCCAAGGAATTGGAACCGTTGGCCAAAGCCTATGATTTGTTTGATGAGATTGTTATTGACCCAATGTACAAATGGTGGGAAGTACACAAATGGTGGGACTATCGTAAACAAGCAATCCAGCGCAAAGTTGGTATCTATATTGATTTGCAAAATAACAATCGTTCGATTTGGTATTTTAAACTTTCTGGTAGGGAAAAGCAAAATTGGAGCTGTGCGGTCTATTGGTGCTCTCATCCATATGCGCTTAAAGAGACGGATTTTCATATTTTGGATCGTCATGTTTCTCAGTTGGAATCTTTAGGGATATATGTTGATCGTCAGGCTATTTCACCCGACCTTTCCTATATAAAAGAAGATGTTGATGATTATACTCCGGAAGAGGCATATATTCTTTTTGATCCTTCTCCTATTAAGCACAAAGAAAATATAGGCTGGTCGTTGAATAACGCCGCAGACTTTATTGAAATGGTGGAAAATGAGTTGGAGATGAAAGTTATCATTGTTGGAAGCGATGCTAAATATGCGAAGCGGGTTGAAGACAGATGTTACGGAGCAGATCCTATTAATCTGGTGGGTAAACTTAGTCATGCGGGGATTATGTCGCTGGCCAGAGGGGCAGATTTTGCATTTGGGCATGAACATGATTCAATGTATTTGGCGGCATACGGGGATTGTCCGACTATTTTCTTCTGTCCTCTGGAAACATACATAGCCATGTGGGCGCCAGACAGGAAATATATCCGCATGATTCAGCATGAAAATATTGAAGAAATCAGTATTAATTTTGTTTTTGATATGGTAAACGACCTTCTGTTAATTGAAGATGAGGTTTATGTCTATAATCCTGAAGAAGAACAAGCAAAAGAAGAAGATTAGTTTAGAAATACTATGGTTGAAATTACTTTACCTGACGGGACAAAAAAGGAATATACGGAAGGGGTTACTGGGTGTGAGATTGCAGGCGATATAGGTGCTGGTCTTTTAAAAGCTGCCCTTGCTATGCGTGTCAACGGTATGCTTTGTGATCTGAAAACGCCGATTAACGACAATGCAGATATTTCCATCATTACCGGGCGTGATGAGGAAGGTTTGGAAGTTATTCGTCACGATACGGCGCATATTATGGCACAGGCCGTGCAGGAACTCTATCCCGACGTTCAGGTAACCATTGGCCCTTCCATTGAAAATGGATTTTACTATGATTTTGCTCGTGATAAGCCTTTCCATCCTGAAGATTTAGAGAAAATTGAAAAGAGGATGCAGGAGATTGTTGCCCGCGATATTGAGATTGACCGCGAAGAATGGGATCGTAATGAGGCGATCAAATATTGGCAGGAAAAAGGCGAGCCTTATAAAGTAGAGCTGCTTGAAGCTATTCCTGAAGGTGAGGTTATTTCGTTTTATCGTCAGGGCGAATTTATGGATTTGTGTCGGGGGCCGCATGCGCCTTCCACAGGTAAAGCCAAAGCCTTTAAGTTGATGAAAATTGCCGGTGCGTATTGGCGTGGAGATTCAAACAATGCCCAGTTGCAGCGAATTTATGGCACAGCTTGGGCGGATAAGAAGCAGCTGAAGGATTATTTGCATCGTCTGGAAGAAGCTGAAAAGCGTGACCATCGTCGTTTGGGAACGGAGATGAATCTTTTTCATATGCAGCACGAAGCGGTAGGGCAGGTTTTCTGGCATGATAAGGGATGGACATTATACCGTATCTTAGAAAATTACATTCGGGATAAATTACGTGATGGCGGTTATCAGGAAGTTAAAACGCCCATTATGGTGGATCGTATATTGTGGGAAAAATCTGGCCATTGGGAGAAGTTCCGAGAAAATATGTTTACTGCCAAGTCGGAAGACAAAGACATTGCTATGAAGCCGATGAACTGTCCCTGTCATGTGCAGATTTTTAATCAGGGAATTAAGTCATACCGTGATCTTCCCCTGCGTATGGCAGAATTTGGCATGTGTCACCGCAATGAACCTTCGGGCGCGATGCATGGTTTGATGCGGGTGCGTGGTTTTGTGCAGGACGACGCGCATATTTTTTGTACCGAAGAGCAGATTACTTCAGAAACAGTGGCGTTTTGCAATTTGTTGCAGGAAGTGTATCAGGAGCTAGGCTTTGATAAGATTAAGGTAAAATTTTCGGATCGTCCTGAAACCAGAGCCGGTAGCGATGCTATCTGGGATAAGGCGGAAGCTTCTTTGACCGAGGCAGTAAAAGCCACTGGGTTAGAATATAGTTTAAATCCAGGTGAAGGGGCGTTTTATGGCCCTAAATTAGAATTTGTACTGACCGATGCGATTGGTCGTGATTGGCAATGCGGTACCATTCAGGTGGATTTTGTGCTGCCCGAACGTCTTGGTGCTGGTTATATTGCCGATGACGGTGAAAAACATTATCCTGTGATGCTACATCGGGCGATTCTTGGCTCTTTTGAACGCTTTATAGGGATTTTAATTGAGCAATATGCCGGAAAGTTTCCACTTTGGCTTGCCCCCACTCAAGTAGCCATTGCCACGGTGGTTACCGATGCAAATGATTATGCGGTTGAAGTGGAAGAAAAGCTCAAACAGGCTGGGATACGTGTGGTTACAGACATACGCAATGAAAAAATCAGCTACAAAGTACGTGAACATAGCCACGCAAAAGTGCCGGTGATTCTTGCTCTTGGAATGCGCGAGGCAGAGCAGAAAACCGTTTCGGTGCGCCGTATGGATTCAAACGATCAGACCGTCATACCCTTGGACGAGTTGATTGTGTCACTTCAGGCTGAAATATCCTCTAAGAGTATTGCTTAAGAAAGAAACATCTTGCAATAGTTGTAAAATAATAGTTTAAGATTAATATATTAACCAATTAAGACGGAGTAAAACTATATCTAAGATGAGTAAGAAGGGTTCTGGAGAACCGAACGTCAATGAAATGATTGAAGTGAGTCAGGTTCGTGTTGTAGATGAAAATGGAGAAATGTTGGGAGTGATGGTGCTGAGTAAGGCACTGGAAAGAGCGAGATCAGTTAGCCTTGATTTGGTTGAAGTCTCTCCAAATGCGGAACCTCCCGTGTGTAAAATCTTAGATTATGGTAAATACCGTTTTGAATCACAGAAGAAACTCCGTGAAGCGCGCAAAAAACAAAAGGTGATTCACCTCAAAGAAACGAAATTGCGCCAGAATATTGGTGAGCATGATTATCAGGTAAAGATGCGTAATTCGCGTAAATTCATTGAAAATGGCGATAAAGTCAAAGTCACTCTGCGTTTCCGTGGGCGTGAAATTACCCATAAAGACCTAGCTGAAGATTTGTTTGAGCGATTTAAAAATGATTTAATCGATGTTGCTAAGGTTGAGATGGATGTGCGTATGGAAGGCCGTCAGCTGGTGATGGTACTTGCGCCTGAGGGCCACAGTAGCTAAAAGTAACAGACTTAATTAACGGTGTCGCCACCAATAATTTTCGTTGATAGAAAATACCGGATTGTAGTGATAAATGCGTTTATGGCTCATTACCTGCTTTATTTGGTTGTCGAGAATGTAAATATCATCTTCTGAATACACCGCCAGAACCGAGTGATAGACTTTAAGATTGTTGTCCATCAAAACCACAATTCTCATATTTTCTGCAGAAATGCCAAGGGCACGCAACGTCATATATTTTACAATGGCGTAATCCTCGCAATCTCCTCGGCGGGCGAAGAATTGCCCAGGGGTCTCCCAATAGTCAGGAATTCCCCAGTTTTCGGGGTCAGTCAGGTAACGCGATCGGTTCATGTAGGCATTGACCTCTTTAAGCTTTGTCGTAAAATCTTTGTCTTTAAGGCTATCGATCAAATGTTCCGTTTTTTCAAGATTGCATTTATTAAAACGTATTGGGCTACAGGTTAGTTCAGTAATGGATTCTGAACGATTGCGTGAGAGCATGTTTATCCATTTTGGAAAAGGTGTGAGGCGAGAGGATTTTACCTCATTCTTACCAAATAATTTTTGCCCGGAAGTAAAGGAAAGCAACGCATAACTATTGGCTGGCCAAGTAAAGTTAAGCAAGAAAATGAGCAGTAGGAGCAGAATGTTTACTCGGTGTTTCATACGCAATAAGTTATATTTATATAAATATAACTTTACCATTTGTGGGAGAATTATTATAGTCTTTTTCTAAACTATGTCTGTTTTTTGGGGGAGCATATGACTGTTACAGAAGATAATGAGTCTGCTGGCATATATAACCGTGTGACTCTTGGGGTCGGCGTAATTTTGCTGATGGCTGTTTTTGCGGTTATGGGTGCTGTACGCCTTGCAAACAGAGAATTTGAAAGGGACATGCGCAATTGGGAAGTACGTTTGGGGATTACGGCAGATGCGCGCTATAATGCGGTGCAACAATGGGTGGATACACAATTTACAGAAATGATTGCGGTGGCGGACAATGTTACGGTTCAGTTATTTATGACAGAGTTTGACCTTAAATCAGACAAGCAATATTTAACGGAAGACGAGCAGGGGCAAGTGTCCTTTATCCGGAACTATCTTATTGCCACGGCAGAAAGAACCGGATTTTATTCTAATATTTCGCCGCAGAAAATAGGAGCCAATATCACCCAATCGGGCAATGCGGGCATTGCACTGTTGGATGCTGAGGGTACACCGCTTGTGGTCACCGATGGGATGCCGTCTATGCTGGAAAGAGACGCCAATGGAAACCGTTCGGATTTTATGAGGAAGTCACTAGCAGGTCAGCCTCAAATCAAAGATATTTTTCTTTATAACGGAACCCCTTTAATTGCTTTTTCTGCGCCGATTTATGCCATTCAGGGTGATGAAGAAGGTAATGCTAAACAGGTGGGGGTGGTCGTCGGAGTTAAACCGGCGCAAGGATTGTATCAGGCGTTAAATAAAACACAAGTGATGGAAAAGACCACTGAGACTCTGCTGGTTAGGGAAAGTAATGATGTGGTAGAATATATCTCGCCACTGGCCGATGGGCGTGCGCCTTTAACATTAAAATTAAGTCGTGATAAGCGCAGGAAGCCTTCCGCAGCAGAATTTGTAATAGATAATAAAGGAGGGTTTGCGGTCACCGACGATTATAATTCTAGCAAGGTTTTAGTCACTGGGCGTAAAATAAACCGTACCCCTTGGTATTTGGTGCATAAAGTTAGTCGAAAGGAAGCATTAGCAGAAAGCGATGAAAGAAAAGGCAGTATCATTGCCATCGGTGTGCTCATAATCTCCACGTTGGTTCTGATTATCCTTGCTGTATGGCGGCATGGCTCTTCGGTTCGTTATAAGCATTTGGCTGATAAATTCCGCAGTCAGGAGCGGTTATTGCGTTTGGTAAGCGACAATCAGCCTGATGCAATGTACATTGTGGATAAATCATTGCGTTATTGTTTTGCCAATCAAAGCGCGGCAGATGATGTCCGGATGAGTCAGGATGAAATGCTAGGCAAGTCGTTGCGTAGCGTGGCAGGAAGCATCAAAGCCGATCAATGTGCAGAGATTATTGAAAATGTGCTGGAGCATGGTGGAGTCGGTTCCCACATTCAGAGAATTGAGGGGGAGCATGGACAAGTTAGGGTCATTCAATCCAAATATATTCCCTTGGATCGAGTGCCAAGAATTTTAACCAGTGGTGTTACACCAGGGGTACTGGTGGCCGAACAGGATATTACACAAGCCATCTCAGAAAAAGAACGTAGGGAACGTTTGTTAAATGGTTTGGTGGACACGTTGGTTTCTGTGGTTGATAGTCGTGATCATTATTCGGCTGATCATTCTACACAAGTTGCAGAGTTGGCACATTCAATTGCCAGCGAGATGGATTTGGATGAGGTGATGGTTGAAACCGCTACCATTGCGGCAAAATTGATGAATTTGGGTAAAATAATCATGCCACGTGAGTTGTTGACCAAAGAAGGAAAATATACCACCAAAGAGAAAAAAATGATTCTTGATGCGCGTAAAGCCAGTGTAGAATTTATACAGGGTTTGGAATTTAACGGGCCGGTGAGCGACACTTTAAATCAGGTGGGTGAACATTGGGATGGATCAGGTGAGCTGGGTTTAAAAGGAGATGAGTCTATCGTCACCGCACGTATTGTCTCCATCGCTAATAAATATGTCGCCATGACCAGTGACCGCTCCTATCGTGGAAAACTTTCCAGCGAGGAGGCTCTCGATATATTAATGGAGCAAATTGGCAAAAAATACGAACGTAGGCTTGTGGTTGCCCTTGCCAATTATATCGAAAATCATAGTTAATTTCTGGCAAAACACTTGTCACCCTGCCTATTATTATGCTATTTAGGTAAATCGTTAATTTTTTAAGGATTTTATATGAGTAATGCATTTGTCTTTCCCGGCCAAGGTTCTCAATTTATTGGTATGGGCAAAGAAGTATACGACGCTTTCATACAAGCCAGAGAAGTATTTCAAGAAGTTGATGAGGCTTTAAAACAAAATCTTACAAAATTAATCTTTGAAGGGGATATTGAAGAACTCACCCTGACTCACAATGCACAGCCGGCTTTGATGGCAACCTCAATTGCAATTTTACGGGTTTTAGAAAAACAGGGCGGAAAATCTATTGATATGTTTGCCAGCCATGTGGCCGGTCATTCTTTGGGTGAATATACGGCGTTATGTGCGGCAGGGGCACTTTCTCTTACGGATACGGCAAAACTATTGAGAATTCGGGGCAATGCGATGCAGGACGCTGTGCCAAAAGGGCAAGGTGGCATGGTAGCGCTTATTGGTCTGGATTTAAAGGCGGCAGAAGAAGTGGCAGCCAAAGCCAGTGCTGAAGCGGGTTCAGGTGAGTCGTTACAGGTGGCGAATGATAATTCTCAGGGGCAGGTGGTATTAAGCGGTACGGTTGGAGCCATCGCAGCAGGAGAGGCCTTTGCCAAAGAATTTGGGGCAAAGCGTTATCTGCCTTTAAATGTCAGCGCACCTTTTCACAGTAATCTTATGCAGCCAGCGGCTGACGTAATGCGGGATGCTTTGTCAGGAGTTGAGGTTAAATCGCCTTCTGTTCCTTTGATTGCCAATGTTACCGCGGATGTAGCAAATTCTCCAGAAACAATCCGTCATTTACTGGTACAGCAGATGACCGCACGTGTGCGCTGGACAGAATCGGTGGCTAAGTTGGCACAATTAGGTGTTACGAGAACTGTTGAGATTGGTGCGGGGAAGGTGTTAACGGGTTTAACAAAGCGCATCGACAAAGAGTTAGACGCATGTGCTATTAATACACCAGAAGACATCGAATCATTTTTAAATTAATACTATTGTTGGAGTTTTGAGAATGAGTGGAAATATATCCATAGTAAGCTATCCTTTTGCTGGTGGTGCGGGGAAGCATCGTGCGGGATATGCACCTGAAATAATACGTGAAATATTAGAGCCGCATTTAACAGAATATGTTGATACGTGGAAGACGGTGGAGACCGTTTCTCCTTCTGCCATACCAAATAAGCGAGATGAAGAAACCGGTTTAAAAAACTTTGAAGAAGTCTCACAAGCAGTAACTAATTTGGCCAACCAATTGGCTTCTGAACAATGGGAAGGCAATAAATCTATCACATTGGGCGGTGGACATACACAAGGGCTGGCAACGTTATTGGCAACTCAGCTGATTGAGGTACTAAAGTCGATAAAGAATAATGAATTGAACGTACCGGCAGACGATAAATCTGTATTGATGGGGCTGGCAAATGAACATAATTGGAAAGCCGCAGGTCAAAAGATCGATGATTTGCTTGAAAAAGGAACGTTAGACAAAGCGCAGTTTGATAGAGTAATTGATCGAATGATAGTGATCTGGCCGGACTCTCATGCCGATTATAATGATCGTAATATTTCGCCTTCTGGCAATATTCATGGCATGCCTTTGGCGGGTGCTGCGGGCAGGGACATTGCCGGATTGGAAAATATTTTTGGGAAGACAATACATATTAATCCTAAAAACATGTATGTGGTAGGCAGTCGTGATCTTGATCCAGAAGAAATTAAACTGATGGAAAAAGACGGGGTGAACTACAAGCCTTATGATTTACACCATACGGCCGAAGGTAATATCCGTACTTTTGGTAATACAAAAGATGAAGCAGGGCGTAATATTCATCGTCAGAATGCAGATGGATCGGATAAACCAACCTTGGGAAAAGTCATAGATGAGATCATGGATTCTCACCCTGATAAGAAATTTATCATCTCATTTGATGTGGATGTGATTCATGGGCGTTTTGTCAGCGCAACGGGAACACCTATGGGTTTAAAAATGGTCAGTGCGCCAGAGCCTCTAAAGGACAAAGAGGATGTGTATATTCGTAAAAACATCAACGAACAATCTCCTGCCGGGCCATCGGCTTTGGATGCGTATGACTCCATGAAAGGAAGAATTGATGACCCGCGTATTGTGTCTATTGGTATTACTGAGGCTAGTCCTGCTGTGGGTTTGATGGGAGACCCACATATGGAAAGAATCCCTGGGTTGACGCTGATAACTGCCATGAAGTTACTGATTTCAACTTTAGGAGCAGATATCAATGAGATAGGACGCAAAACAAGAGAAAATAATGCACAGCGTATTCTGTTGGAAAGGATAGAGACCGCGATGCAGGACGAAAGAGGAACCGCAATTTAAAGGAACAGAATATGCAATTTGAAGGAAAAACAGCGTTAGTAACAGGGGCAACAGGCGGAATTGGTGGTGCTATTGTTAAAGATTTACATGCAAAAGGGGCAACAGTAGCTATTTCTGGTACGCGCGAAGAAAAGCTCAAAGAGCTGGCTGATGAGCTGGGAAATCAAAGAGTGCACGTGCTTCCGTGCAATCTTTCAGATTTTGAGGCGGTCAAAGAATTAGCCAAACAAGCCGAAGAGGCCATGGGTGGAATCGATATTTTGGTATGTAATGCAGGGATTACCAAGGATGGGCTTGCTATGCGTATGAGTGATGAGGATTTTGCCTCGGTCATTGATGTGAACCTAACCTCTGTCTTTGTATTGATACGCTCCTGTTTGAGGGGAATGATGAAACAAAGGTCAGGAAGAATTATAAACATCAGTTCCGTTGTGGGAACTGCAGGCAATCCAGGTCAGGCCAACTATGTGGCATCTAAGGCCGGTTTGGCTGGGTTAACCAAATCATTGGCGTTAGAAGTTGCCTCACGCGGTATTACAATTAACAATGTGGCTCCGGGGTTTATACGTACTGCCATGACCGAAAAACTTAATGAAGATCAACAAAAAGCCATCACAGATACCATTCCTTCGGGGCAATTTGGTGTTCCAGAAGATATTTCCGGTGTGGTTTCGTTCTTAGCAAGTGATGCGGCCTCTTACATTACCGGCCAAACTATCCATGTTAATGGTGGAATGTTAATGGTGTAATCCACTGTATGTATTAGGTTTATAGTATTTGTAATGAAAAAATACGTATATAATTGTGTTAAATGTTGCAATCGGCTTTATGACAGGATATATAATCTTCCTGATAAAGTGACTGTTGTGGTCAGTAGTTATTAATAAAAGTAGGGAATTATTATGAGTGATATTCAGGCTCGTGTGGTTAAAATTGTTGCTGAACATCTCGATGTTGAGGAAGATAAGGTAAGTGCTGATGCTAGCTTTACAGATGATCTTGGGGCAGACAGTTTAGACCAGGTTGAACTGGTTATGGCATTTGAAGAGGAGTTCAGTATTGACATTCCCGATGATGCTGCTGAAAAGATAGCCACGGTTAGTGATGCGGTTAAATTTATTGAAGCTGCTTAAGATCATTGGGGTTTCTTAATATAATTTGTAAAGAAGGGACGGAAGCCTAACGCTCGTCCCTTTCTTTCATTTTAGCAACGGTAAAACAAAGAAGAGTATCTATGAGACGTGTGGTTGTAACTGGTATTGGAATGGTTTCCCCCCTAGCATGCGGTGCTGAGGAAACATGGAAAAAACTTCTCAATGGTGAATCTGGAATCGGTAAGATCACTCGGTTTGACGCCAGTGAAATCTCATGCAATATTGCCGGTGAAGTGCCTTTTGGTGAAGGCGTAGGTGAATTTAATTCCGAAGATTGGATCGATCGTAAAGAAAAGCGTCAGATGGATTTGTTCACACAATACGCTATGGCAGCAGCGAAAATGGCCATTGATGAATCAGGTATTGCCTTTGGTGAAGGGGCTAACGAAGAAGAACTAAAACGCACCGGTGTGATTGTAGGTTCGGGGATTGGTGGTTTGCCGGAGATTGATCGCAATGTGCCGATTATGAAAGAATCTGGCTGGCGCAAGCTTAGCCCATTCTTCTTACCATCGATTTTAATTAACATTGCCTCTGGTCACATTTCTATGAAATATGGCTTTAGAGGGCCAAATCACTCTGTGGTAACGGCCTGTGCTACAGGGGGTCATGCCATTGGTGATGCGGCAAATATGATTGCTAATGATTATGCCGATGTGATGATTGCCGGCAGTGGTGAAGGCAGTGTTACCCCTATTGCTATTGGTGGTTTTGCGGCCTGCCGTGCGCTTTCAACGGGTTACAACGATACGCCTGAGAAAGGTTCTCGTCCGTGGGATAAAGGCCGTGACGGCTTTGTAATGGGCGAGGGTGCGGGTATTGTGGTGCTTGAAGAGTACGAACGTGCAAAAAAACGTGGGGCAAAAATATATGGTGAACTGGTGGGCTATGGTCTTTCTGGTGATGCGTATCACATTACTTCTCCCCATCCGGAAGGACGCGGCGGCTATGATGCAATGGTATGTGCAATGAAGCGTTCGGGTTTAAATACCGAGGATATTGGCTATATCAATGCGCATGGTACATCAACTCCGGTAGGTGATATGATTGAGTTTGGATCGGTCAAACGTTTGTTTGAGGGTTCTTCATTGTCTATGTCATCGACAAAATCTGCCATGGGACATTTGCTTGGTGGTGCGGGCAGTGTGGAGGCCATTATCGCCATCCTTGCCATGCGTGATCAAGTGTGCCCACCAACGTTGAATTTGGATGATCCGGACGAAGGCTGTCAGGGAATTGATTTGGTACCACACACGGCAAAAGAACGTAAGATTGATGCCATTCTAAGTAATTCTTTTGGTTTTGGTGGTACAAACGTGTCGTTGGTATTCAAGAAAGTCTAATTACGATCCAGACAGCATTTTATGCACAAAGAGGGGGACAACTTCCGTCGCAGGGCCATAATAACAATCGTCAAACAGGCTTTCGACTTCTGAGGGCATAAGATTGAGTTCAATGGTGTGGGCAAAACCATTATTGATGGCTTCCTGCACAAATCCTGCTGCTGGATAGACACTACCTGATGTTCCGATAGACATAAAAATTCCACATTCGGCAAGGGCTTGATAAATAGCCTCCATTTCTAAGGGCATCTCACCAAACCAGACTATATGTGGCCGTAACGTACCAAAATCGTTACAGCATTCACATTTTGAATGTTCGTCCACGTCACCATCCCAATCCATCACGTGGCCAGTATTCAGGCAGCGCATTTTTTTGAGTTCACCATGCATATGGATCAAATTCTTTGAACCGGCACGCTCGTGTAAATCGTCAACATTCTGGGTTATAAGTAACACTTCCCCCGGCCATTGCTTTTCGAGCTCTGCCAGTGCAAAATGTGCAGCATTGGGATCAACGCTTTTAAGT
This sequence comes from Alphaproteobacteria bacterium, assembly GCA_030429625.1. Classification (GTDB taxonomy): domain Bacteria; phylum Pseudomonadota; class Alphaproteobacteria; order Rickettsiales; family UBA8987; genus JAUIFA01. Next base: position 290,338 of record JAUIFA010000002.1, read on the forward strand.
TCATTTCTACGCATGTTGTAAAAAGATTGTACCAATTCAGGATTGTCCATAAAGGCTTCAGGGGTGGCAACTTCTTCTACGCGATAATCATTCCACAAACCGTCTTCTGCACGGAAGGTGGCAAGGCCTGATTCAGCAGAAATTCCTGCGCCGGTAAGGATAACGATATTGGGGTATTCCGGTATAATATTTGACATAATCTTATTTCTTAACTATTCAATATAATCATTTGTTATTACAGGTTAATATACTGTCAGTACAGGTAATTTTACTCTTTGTACCAAGGGGCAAGGGATGATTAATTTCACCATGACCAATGCCCGATATTTTAAATACAGGAAAGGACATTTTTTTGGCAAAACGTTGCAACACCAAAGTAATATTTTCACTTTGATCCTCAATTTCTTCGCAGACAAAATCGCCAAAAATAACGGCCTTGGTATGATCAAAAATTCCCGCCTGTTGCAGGTGAATCAATATACGTTCCACCCGATAAGCGCGCTCATCAATATCCTCAATGAAGATAATATTATTCTCCCCTCGAATTTGCCATGAAGTGGCAACAGAACTTTGAATCAGCATGAGATTCCCACCGGTTATTTTTCCTTCAGTAATATCATTAGAAAAGTTATTTAGTGGAGTGAGAGGGTAGTGCTGTTGGGTATTTTTACCAAAGATTATGTCATTCAGTAGGGCAATGGATTGGGCGTTGATTCGGTTTTTCATTAATTGCCACACCACCGCGCCGTGGAGCGTGCTCCATCCCCATTTATTATTTAAAAATAAATGTAGGGCAGTGATATCACTAAAGCCAATGACCAGCTTTTGTTTTGTCGGCGGAGTAATCTTTTCCAGAGCAGGAATGATATTGGCAGTTCCATAGCCACCTTTGAGACACCAGATGGCTTTTGAGTCTTCTGCCAACAGAGCATGGATCAGCTGTTTGGCGCGTTCTTCCTCATTGTGAGAGGAGAAAGGGTCATCACCCAGTAAATTTTCTGACACACGCGCGATGAGTCCCAACGATTCAATATACTCCTTACAAGGCTGAATCTCGTTGGGTTTAATGCCATACCCCGGGGCAATGAGATCAACAATATCGCCTTTCTTTAAAGAATCCCACATGATTTATTTCCCTATGTTTCCAGTAATACAGGATGACATAAAATCATCCAAATCGCCATCAAGAACCGCCGAAGTATTACCAGTTTCATAGCCAGTGCGAGTGTCTTTGACCATCTGATAGGGATGCAATACATAAGAACGAATTTGATTTCCCCACGAATTATCAGTTTTTTTGGCATTTTCAGCTTCGACTTTTTCCTCCTGTTTACGCAGCTCAAGTTCATAAAGGCGGGCTTTTAACATAGACATGGCTTCGGCTCGGTTTTTATGTTGTGAACGCTGGTTCTGGCATTGTACCACAATTCCGGTCGGTAGGTGGGTGATACGAATAGCACTGTCGGTTTTATTGATATGTTGTCCGCCCGCTCCTGAAGCCCGATAGGTATCCACTCTTAAGTCTTTGTCGTCAATTTCAATGGCAATGGTGTCGTCAACCACCGGATAAACCCAGACACTGGCAAAGCTAGTGTGGCGGCGGGCTGAGCTATCAAAGGGAGAAATGCGCACCAGACGATGGACACCGCTTTCATGGCGCGCCCAGCCAAAAGCATATTGTCCGCTTATTCGGATGGTGACGCTTTTGATGCCAGCTTCCTCTCCTGGATTTTCATCAATAATTTCATACGTAAAGCCACGTAAGTCAGCCCATCGTGTGTACATTCGTAACAACATGGCAGCCCAATCACAGCTCTCTGTACCGCCCGCACCAGAGTGAATCTCGATAAAACAATCATTTTCGTCAGCTTCCCCCGAAAACATGCTGATAATTTGCATTTTCTGTGCAGCTTTTAGTAGATTGGCAATCTCATTTTCGGCTTCTTCTACAATTGATGGATCATTTTCAGATTCACCAAGCTCCACCAATATAACGGCATCCTCTAAATCTTGTGAAAGTTTTTCAATTTCTTTAACAGGCTGCTCTATATAAGATTTTTCTTGCATAAGCTTTTGAGCTTTTTCAGGATCATTCCACAAATCCGGTGCACTGACTTGTTTTTCTAGCGTGGCAAGTTGTGCTTTCCTGTTTTCAATATCAAAGACACCTCGCAATGGCGTGGATACAGTCTTGTATGGCTTGGATTACTTCGTTGGTTTCAGCTTTCATTTTAATATATTCCCCGAGTTGGTAATTCATTAATAGGGATAGTTTGCATGTCTTTGTTGATGATGGGAAGCGGGTCAGTACGCAGTTTTGAAGATTTTGGGGCTTTGCCTTCTTTGAATGCCTCAATAATGATTTCATCCTGCGGAGTTTGCTCGGAAGGTAAAAATCCAGTGCGGCTGTCCACTCTGACCAACTCTATTCCGTCTGGAATAAGGAAAGGTGTTGTATCATTTTTATTCACCGCATCTTTGATGAAATCAATAAATATTGGCAAGGCAATGGTAGAACCTTCTTCCCATCTGCCGAGTGAGGCCGGATCATCAAATCCAGCATATACCCCCACCGCCAGATCAGGAGTGTAGCCTATGAACCAGGCATCACGGCTTTTTTGTGTGGTGCCGGTTTTGCCCGCCAGAGGAATGCCTAAAGATTTTGCTTTTTTAGCAGTGCCGCGCTCAATGACACCTTGCAACATTGAAGTCAGTTGATAGGTTGATCTTTCATCGCTAACCACAGACTGATTGGTGTAGATCTTTGGAGGCGTTTTGGCGGTATTTTCAAAGATAGAATTGACCATACAACCGTCGCAGCTACTATTATCATTGTTGAAGATGGTTCTGCCATTACGGTCTTGTATCCGATCAATAAGCTGAGGGGTGACTTTATAACCTCCGTTGGCAATGGCCGCATAAGCACCGACCAAATCAATCAAAGTGGTTTCTGCCGTACCAAGAACCGTGGATAAATTTGCAGGAGGATTACTGTTGATACCAAACCTCTTAGTGACATCAACAATTTTTTCTACGCCCAACGCCAAACCAAGATGAACAGTACTGACATTGCGTGATTTTTCTAGTGCGGTGCGTAAAGTGGTCGGCCCATAAAAATCCCCAGAGTGATTTTGTGGTGCCCATATTTGTGATTCTTCTTCAGTTTCTGCTGCCCAGTCCTGAGTACCGTTGCCAGAAAGCCGTCCAGTGAAAAGCTTGCCGGTTTTGCGGTCAAATTCTATTGGTTCGTCATTGATAAGATTGACTGGGCTATAGCCACTTTCCAATGCAGAAAGATAGACAAAAGGTTTGAACGCAGAGCCGGGCTGTCGCCTTGCTTGTGTCGCGCGGTTAAATTGCGAGTTCTCGGATGAAAATCCGCCCACCATGGCCAAGACATGACCGGTTTTTGGATCCATCGCCAAGATAGCGCCATTAATCTCAGGTATTTGGCGTAATTCATAAGGAGAAGTATCATTGTTGCTTTTCTCAACCAAAATCACATCTCCAACGTTAAATACATCTTTAATAGGGCGTTTTTCATCCAAATACTCTTCATTATAACGTTTTTTTGTCCACTCAATATTTTTGAAATTGATAAAGCTAAGCAGATTTTCGTCAGTACCAATCTCAATGATTTTATCAATTTCATTAATGTTAAGAACCACGGCAAGTTTCCAATTTTCGGCTCCTTCTGGCTTGTTTATTTTATTCAAGATGTCCCGCCAGTTTAAAATATTGGGAAGGGTGGTGACCGGTCCCATATAACCATGGCGCATGGAATATTCAACCAGCCCATTTCTCAGGGAGTTTTTTGCAATGTCCTGTAATTTTGGTTTGAGTGAAGTGTGGATAACAAGCCCATCCTCGTAAATTGCCTTAGAGCCAAGTTCAGAACTGATAATCCGTCGAACTTCTTCTGTGTAAGAAGAGGCAGTTTTTTTACTGGTGATTGTGTTGTCTCGCAATTCAATGGGAGAATCAACCACTTGCTTGTAGAGATAATTATTCAAATAGCCTTCTTCGTTCATCCGTTGAAGGACAAGGTTACGTCGTCTTAGTGCGGCATCATAGTCTTTACGAGGGTCATAATTGGACGGCGCCTTGGGAAGGGCTGCCAGAAGAGCAGCTTCTTGCACGTTTAGATCCGTCACTGATTTGTTAAAATAATGCATCGCAGCAGCAGCAATGCCATAAGAGCCACCGCCTAAGTAAATTTCATTAAGATATATCTCCAAAATACGTTCTTTGGTAAGACTTTTATCAATCCTGATGGCCAAAATCAGCTCTTTAATTTTACGCGATAAGGTACGTTCGTTTGAGAGAAGAATATTTTTGGCGACCTGCTGGGTGATAGTTGAACCCCCATGCAGACGATTATTTGTAGTAATGTTATTGATAAACGCCCGTAGAATTCCTTCAGGGTCAATCCCGTGATGGGAATAGAAGTTTTTATCCTCCGCAGAAATAAAAGCGTCGATTACCACTTTTGGTACCGAGGTAATAGGAATAAAAATCCTTTTCTCTCTGGCATATTCCTCAATAATTTCACCGTCTATGGAATAGAGTCGGGTCATAGTTTTTGGCTGATAATTTTCCAACTCCTGATGGTCGGGAAGATTATTGCTAAAATAGATCAACACTGGCACTGCGATTAAAAGGGCAACAAGCACAACAGAAATTACAGACAGAACCGTGAGCTTTAAAAGGCGTATCATGATGTTCTACCCGCCAATATTCTTACCGGCTTTGTCATAACTGAAATATTTGTTCAGTGCGTCTTTAATGCCGCCTGCTAACTTCTGTCGGTATGTTTTGGTCCGTAGTTTTCCTTCTTCGTAACTGTTGGAAAGATAGCCTAATTCCACCAGCACTGAAGGGATTTCCATTCCGGTAAGAACTCCAAGACTGGCATGACGATGTGTACGATCAAGAAGTTTTGCGTCGTCCCCCAGCTCTTTAACAATGATTTCTGCAAATCGAATGGAGGTGTTTTTTGTATCGCGACGGGCAAGATCAATCAACACACCACGCACATCACTACTTTCTTTTTGTAGATCAACGCCACTTAACACATTCGACTTTCTCGATTTCTTGTATAATTTATTTGCTTCACGCTTGGATCGGTTTTCGGAGATGGTATACACAGACAGCCCGCGTGTTCTGGAGTTTTTATGAGAATCTGCATGAATGGAAATAAAAATATCTCCGTCGGCTTTTTGTGCCCGTGCTACCCGTTGTTTCAGATTGATGTACTTGTCGGAGCTGCGGGTCAGTGCCACACGATACATGCCGGTATTTTCCAGAATGGATTTAAGCTCTTTGACAAAAGATAGAGTAATAAGTTTCTCCTTTGTTCCTTTTTTACCGATGGCGCCAGGGTCTACCCCACCATGTCCGGCATCAAGAATGATCAAAGGTTTTTTAGTAGGTTTGGCTTCAACAATTTCTGTGTTCAAATGTCTCGGTCGGCTGATGGTCGGATTCAGTCCTTCTTTACCATAGCCTTTAATGGAAAAAGGTTTGAAAGTTGGGATATCAAAAGGAGTTTTACCTTTATAGCTGTAGCGCATTGAGGCCGGTATTTCAAATTCTGAATTGTCTTTGGTACGATTAAAATAAGGCATGCGACCGGAAAGGGAGGTATAGGAAATAATGATTTTGTTTTGAGGAAAATTGCGGGTGGCTTCTTTTAAAACAGAATCAACGATCTTTACCGGTTCGCTCATATCCAATACAACACGCACCGTATCCTTGTTTGGTTTGCCATAACGCACGTCATTAACCAGAATCCCGTCGATTATATTGGGCTTTGTGTTGGGCATTTTACCGCTGTCAACGTCAATAACAATGCGGTCAGGTCGAGACAGAGAAAAAGCCTTGAACCCAGCCTTTCCAGAGACATCAATTTCCATTCTCGCATATTTTCCGCTGATGGAAAACCTCAGATCACCAATCTTTACAGCGGCAAATGATGGTAAACTAAATAATAGTGTTACCATTACTGTAAAAACAAAAAGCCACCTTCGCCAATAACCAAACATGAGGGGATTTTATTATATTATGGTTATGATGTCCATTGCAGAAATCATGTTGGGTCGTTTTCTACGGTGCTTATTGCAAATGGGTAGGATAAGTATACCGCATGCGTACCAAATTGTTGGAGATCATCACGTGTGATCGTTAAGCGATTTTTACAGCGGTCGGAACCTAAAAGATTAACGACCAAGAAAGATGTGTCACAAATTTTCTCACTGGGCTTTTCCCCGTATTGTATAATGGCAATGTCTTTGCCATTATAGGTATAGCTGCATATTCGGTTGTCGCATTGATATAAGGTTTGGGGTGAATATTTTTTTAGCTCTCTTATATGCCTAGCCTGAGAATTTCCAGTCATCTGTAACCATTGTCTTCGGGCATAACGGGCTTTTTGTAAGCTCGATAGATAGAGTTGCCCATCAGCCGCTTTGATGGCGTACAATTTACCGTCTTCATTGATGATGATATCCGGTGTGCGATGGAAAAGGGGAAAGTAAATGATGGTGGCAAGCAAAATAACGGCTGCACCAAGGACGCGTAATTTATGCTGCCATAAACACAGCCATAATCCACCGATTATTACGGCAGAAAGATAGTATTGGCTGATGTGGGCGACCAGCATATTTGAACTGGGAAATGCATTTACAGCCTGTGCGGTAATTTTTAATGCTTCAATGCCCAAATGCATGGGATATAACGCATATTGTTCCATCCCAAAAGGAATAAGAACAAGACAAAGCATTCCCCATGGCATAATCCACAGAGTTGTCAGTGGGATAGCAATAAGATTTGCCACCACGCCATAGATGGCAAAATGTCCAAAATGGTAAATTGCAAATGGCATGGTTGCCATGGTTGCCACAACAGAAGAAAGAATAATACCTAATACATATTTCTTTATTTTAAAGAAATATGTCATTTCTAGCATTTCGTCAGGATAGCTGTTGGTTAGTCTTTCAAAAATAGAAGGGTTGCCGTGCAGGTTGCCTGCTTTGGGAATTGGCCGCTCAAAGAAGGCAATTAATGCAGTGACCGCGGCGAAAGACATCTGAAAACTAACATGCAGAACAGAGGCGGGAGAGAGTATCAATATGATCGTAGCAGCGACGGCCAATATACGCATGGAAATCGTCTTTCTGTCAATGAGTATCGCCATAAAAAACAAACATGCCATGATGTAGGCACGCTGGGCAGAAATGGGGAAACCCGTTAGGCACAAATATAAGAATCCACAGAATATTGCATTGATGGCGGCTATTTTTTTACAATTGTGATACAAACAGAAGGTATAAAGTAAGGCAAATATAAAACGAGACAATGTATAAATTCCGGCCATGATGATGGCAATATGCAGACCAGAAATTGCCAGTAAATGACCAAGTCCACTGTTGCGGATGGATTGTAAGGTGTCTGTATCAATGGCACTACGTTCTCCGGTTAAGAGAGCGGTGGCAATATTTTTACTTTCCTCTGGAGCAGCCGCCAATATGCGCTTGGTTACATATTGTCTAAGGTTAGAGATGAAGGTCTTTATATGAGAAACGTTTTTTTCTTTAAAAAGTTTTACAGAGCTGATGCTGTATCCGGTTGCCCCGATGCCCTCGTAAAAAGCATAGGATGAAAAATCATAAGCATCTGGATAGGTGGAGCGTTTTGGAGGAGGGGACAATACTGCTTTTAAAGCAACACGATCCCCAATCTTGATGTTAGGATCAATATCAGTACGAATGTTTAACCGTATGCGATAAGGTGTTTCAAGAACACTAAAATTTTTCTTCTCAGGCTGCCATAAATCAACATTTCTTAACATGATTCGTTTGCCATAAGTATGTTGCTCAATGTCTTCTATGTCAGCCCTTATCCAAACCACACCCAGATCATTTTTAATGATGGGGTGACTCGACATATTAAAACTATGCTGTTGCATCAGAGCATAACCCACCAATACCCACATGATTGAGATAAATAAGATGTAGAATTGGCTTAGCTTCTTATGCAGTAAATAGCCGGTTATGAAGAGCAGAAGAATTGCCGAATAGGACAATATTTGTGAGACATGTGAACCCGTGGTGGAATATAGTATGATTCCTAAACCGATAAGAACAGGGATCCATAAGAACCACCTTTCACGCTGAGTGTATATCCACCGCATTTGTTAATCTAATTTATTAAAGATTCTTCTTAATAACTCTACGGCAGACCTGATATCACTGGCATCATTACTGTCAAGAAGCTGCTGAATTACATTAATTTGACCGGAGGCTTCATCACGAACTTCTTGCGGCAAACTGTCACCCAAACCAGACATATAGGCTCTTACGCGGTTGATAAAGATTAATGCCTCAGACTTTACAGTTTCTAGCTCATCTTGGCTGTCAAACAGAGGAGTCGAAGTATCAAACAGACTATTAACAGCATCACCAGTGGCTTTGGTTATAGAGATTCTTTGTACAACAACCCCATCCGGTAGTTTTCCGTCTTTATCGGTAAGCGCATCTCGGATTGTTCCTTCAATATTTTTACCAGGTTTAAGGTCAATGTCCTGATTTATAATTTTGCCCAATGCGTCTTTTAAGGTCACTTTGGCAACAGAATCTTTTTTCACATACAAAGGTGAAGACTCTGGGCGCACAATCGAATCAGCAGGGCTGCCGCCAGTTGAGCCACTGCTGCCAGACCCACCACCAGTACCACCAGTGCCACCACGGCCAACGGATCCGCTATCATCTCCTCCGTCATAGCCACCGCTATTGTTAATGTTATTGGCAATATCGGTCAGACCAGATTGTTCAAACTCGGCCATCGATTTATTTTGTTTATGGCTTTCTGAAGCGGATTTTATGCCTCCTACAATATTTTTAGCGGCATAGGCACTCATTCCCATAATGCCATATTTAGCACTTTTTAAGAATTTGTTATTTGTCTGAATAGGATTGGAAACAAAATCTCTTATTTTTCCTCTTGTTCTCGCAGGAGTAGAGGCTACAGTAAGGTCTGTTGCAAATTGTGCAGTACCTGCAAGCATTCCATAGGTTCCAAAGATACCGCCTTCCCCGGTTATGCTAGGACCGGATTTAACATCACCCCATTTTGACAACTCATTAGCCATAAGATCAACGAGAGACCGCTTGCCTCTTTTTTTCTCTAAGAATGCTCCAGAGAGTAGGGTTAATAAAAGCGTGGCAACACAAAAGGCGCATAACATTAGGATGATGCCCATCCAGTCAGGTTTGCGGCATGTATCAGGGTCATAATCTGCACCCGGGCCAGCCACGCAAGGCTCACAATTGTCCTCATTCCATTTTAACTCACCTTTTTCAATCCTTAATGTTTGGTCGTAATGGTCTGGGTTTGTTATTGAGCATTCAACAGGAGGGTCAGTGTCTTTCTGTACAATGGGGGAGTTGTCAAAACCTGGCTTACGAGTGGATAAAACCTTTTTAAAGGCAATGGTCACTGAATATAGATGTTCTTTATTATAACTGTGTTGTTGTTTTATGTTCTCAATAATAGTAGTGCCGTATTGTACATGAGAAATGACATAGACAAACATCAAAACCAGACATATTTGTAAGACATATTTAAAGATAACACCCATCCATCCCTTGAACATGGCCTTAGTTTTTTCAAACAGCACCATAGGGATAAAGACCGGTGACCACATCAGGGCGAATGATAAAGAAACAAGGGCATTTAGATAGTTGGTGAAAATTTGCACGAATGCTTTTAACATTAGAATTACTATGCCTATCAAAAATGAAGCTATTGGCCAACCAAGGAGGGCTATAGGGCTAAAAATAAAAGCCGCAGCAATGAAAGTAAGGGACCAGGCACCATCACCTACTACCGTACGGAAGATAAAATCAACATTATCAAATAAGGCAGGATGATGGTCAATAATAGGGTTGTTGGCTCCATCAACACAAAATGGCACCACATCACCGTTGGGGGCGGTATAGTCTGCATGGCTTAAAACACATCGTTGTAGAATTTCTGCCCCTGTAGTTGGGTCGGGCATAATATGATATTCAAAGGCGGGAGTTAGATTGGTGATAAGTGCTGAAACACCTTGTAAGAATCCCATGACGGAACTGTAAAAATAAAAATAGAAAATCTCTGCATTTGTGGACATCACATAGACAACAGAGATAAAAATTATTCTGGGTAAGAATGCATCCTCACTGCCCCATAATTTCCCCTCTTTCATGCCAAATATCACCGCAAGGCCATAAAATATAAGATAGAGAACAATCAATCGGGCAATGATCGGTTTCATCTCATAAATAATCTGACAGAAAATATTGAACATAGATTTTGCCAGAACAACTTGAACCAAACACATAGCGCCGGAAAATACATGATAGCGGCCAGGGCTAACAACATGACCATTTTCAATAACAGGCGGTTGTATGTCAAATTTACAAGCACTGTAACTCGATTGTCTCGTTGCAACCACTTGACCGTCAGTACTGGTTGAAATATTGGCCATAAGCGTATCATAATCTGTTCCAACATAGTCACCCTCCACACATTCCGCAAAGGCAAAAGCCGGCACAAAAAATACAAAAAATAATAGAATATATTTTGAGAGTGTTTTTAGCCGTTGAATCATGCCTTCTTCCTCCTTTCATGGAAAGTTGGAAGCCATTCATGGGCAAGATTTCCACAATCAACCATAGAACTTTCAAGAACACCAAGTGTTTCAGGAGTCGAAGCAAGGATTGCAAGGTCATCATCAATGTCGGTAAGGTCTAGCTTACACACGACTGCGTCAACATTATGAATTAAAAGAAATTCCCGATCAAAGCTGCTCATAGAGTTTAGTAATTCATATTCACTCTTTTTCAAGCCAAATACTTCCTCATAACCTTTCGGGGTGGCATTGCGATTGGGTAAAAAGATTTTTGTTTTTATTTTTCTTGCCAGTATTTTGGTAATGGAGCTTTTTTCTGCCCCATCCGCACTTTCCGTGGCGAAAATAACAATCGCATTTTTGCTTTTTAAATCTCGTAACCAAGATTCTATATTTTCATTAAAGGCATAATTATCAATTAAGGTCCAAGCTTCGTCTAAAACAATAATTGTTGGACGACCATCAAGCGCCTGTTCAACACGATCCATTAGATAAAATATCGTTGGGATAAGAGGAATTTCGTCGCTAACAATGTCGCTAAGATCAAAGCTGAAAGCATTGTTTTCTGTTAAATCGATCTGGTCAATAACGTTATCAAAAAGATAAGAAAAACGTCCTTCACCATACCACTGGCTTAAAACATTCTCTAGAGGAATTTTATCAATCAATTTTTCATAGACCAAATCATCATCATCAATTTCGGTATCGTTAAGTGCAGCGTCTTTGGTCAGTTTATTCACCAATTCTTTTTGAATTTCTTCAAAAGGCCTACTATCTTTTTCCATTGGCCAGAATTTTTGAATCACTGCTCCAATGGTTCTTTCCGTAATTGGTAAATTGTAGGCATAGTCTATTGCGCTTTTAATTGTTTCTTTTTGTTCCTTTGATACTGCCTTATGAGGTTTTCCCATCAAATAGCAGAACCAGCGCATTAGAAATTCTCTATTTTCCTCAGTATCTTGTAACAGTAGGGGGTTAAAACCACCTTCACCATAAATAGGATTATCGCTTATTCTCTTATACACACCATTTATGGAACGAATAAATATTTCTGCTCCACGCATATGGTCAAAGAAATAAAGCTGGGTATTGTATTTCATTGCTTGTGCGACCAAAAAATTCAGCAGGACAGTTTTGCCTGAGCCATAAGGGCCAATGATAAAGGTATGGCCGTTATCTTCATAATGGAAGTTAAAGAAATAAGGAGTGTTGTTTGCCGTGTAAAAAACGCTCACAGCCGAACCCCAATAATTACCAGAACGCCTTCCGGCAGGGAAGGAATATAATGAAGCAAATCCACCAACATGCATACTGGCAATAGGTGACATGCGTTTATTGAATTCAAAATTACCCGGTAATTGCGCCCAATAACAATCTTCAAGAAAAATATCTTCCCGTATTGCAATAACACCAATTTTGTTCAACGCATCGTAAACACGCTTGACCCCCTCTTTTAGAGCAGAGGCAGAATGCTCAACAACCATAATGGTGATCTGATGTTCTCCGTAGTCCATAGGAGAACCTTGGTTGGCATTAATGACATCGTCCAATCCAGAAACCTTACTTAAATATTTATCTCCAGAGATTCTTTGGTAATAAATTTGCTTTTCAAAAGCTTCAAGTGCCTGTTTATGTTTTACAAAATCAAAACTCTCAGTAATAACAAATTGCTGATCGGCTTGTAAGAATTTATCCACATTGCGTGCTGATACCTCATGATAACTTTTAACAGTTAAAATAGCACCATAATGCTTTCCCGTGTGTCCCTCTGATATGACGGTATTAAAACCAAACGATACTTTATGAGAAGGCAAAAGGTCGGCAAGATCAACCGCAGACAGGGGAATAGTTTCTTCTTGAAGGTTAATGATTTTGCTCAGAAACGATAACATTTCAGAATAGTAAATGCCATCACTTTTGTAAATCTGTAAACGCCTTGCTCCATAGCCACTGAGGCTTTGTAGAATATCGTCGATGGTTTTGGTCAATTCCATGCAGGAATTGTCTAAATATTCTTCCCTGTAACGCAATTCCTTGGTAAAGAGTATGGATCTGAATAACGTATTGATGTCTTTTAAACTAAGATCCTGCCCTTCTATCATCACTGTCAGGTAAAGCTCGTTGGTATATTTTTCATCCCATTTATTTAAGTCAGACCAGTGTTTGTCTAAATCCTGTGTAAAGCCGTTGGGATGCTCCCCTTCGGTTGTAAGATTGCTTTTTCGACGAAAAGTATGGAAATACACACTGTAATGTGTGGATTTGATCCCCTCTCTTATTGCTGCTCTAACAGCATTGCGAACGGAAATAATCTCTTTTTTCTCGTCCTGAACGGTTTCAAATGCAAAGCCAGTCAGCTTTATCACTTGCATCAATTCGCCGTTTTTTGTTAACAATGTGTTGGGATTGTAATGGCAAGCATAAGGAATGAACTCTTCAACATTTACCTCACATGTATCCGAACTGTCCTTAAGGGATTTGTTAATTTTACTTAATTGAGCCATAGCCTAAATTATATGCCAATTTGTGTAAAAAATATATAAAAATTTATCTTTTTACATATATGGGTAGCCGATGTCTTAGTTATAAAAATAAGTGGCTTCTTATGTTATATTTGCTGGATCGCCTGGTAGTAAATCAGTACCGCAATAATATCCTTCTTGACCCGCAATAGCATTTGCGATGCCACGTGCGCCAAAGATAATACCGATGCCAACAGTGATGGTTACAACCAAACCCCAACTAGCACGGCCAAAGAAGGCACCTACACCGATAAATGCTACTGCCAATGTGGCAATTGCTTTGCCAACTCGTCCAGTGGCTGCTTCAACCAATTCGCACACTCCATCTTTTATAACCTCACCAATAGCATCCGCATAGGACACTTCAGGTAACAAAACTACAGCAGTGGCAAAGGCTAACAGAATAAAATAGTCAGTGAGGCGTGTATTCATTCTTCTCTCCAGTGAATCATCACATCATTATATCTATTATTCTATCAATTTTTTGCATTTCTCGCAATATAATAATTAACATTATATTAAATTTTAGATAAAAATGTTTGTTTTTAGTAATGGTATTAGGAGATTGTTATTATGGATCAATGGATTAATTGCAATTTAGACAATAAAAAAGGGAGGCCGAAGCCTCCCTTAATAGTATGCTAATGCTACATAGTATTATACACAAGTATCGTTTTGTCCACTGATAGCTTCAGCGATGTTTGAAGCACCAAAGAGCATACCGATACCCACGGCAGTGATGATCACTAGACCCCAGTTGGCTTTACCAAAGAAAGCACCAATGCCAACAAATACGACAGCAAGAGTGGCTAAACCTTTAGCAACCGAACCATGTGAAGCAGTTACAAGGGCACAAAGCGCATTTTTCAGCTGACCGTCAATGGCGTAAGACATCTCAGGTAGGGCGATTGCAACAAGCGCAAACAAAGCAATAATAAATAAGTTTTTCATTTTCCGTCTCCATTTAAGTTTATTAACTAAATATTATAAATAATACATTATAATTTCTCTCGATTAGTTATAGGATAGCGCAGATATATGACAGTTTTGTGACATTATCTAAATTATCTGTAAAATTTTAGATTTCATTGTTTTTGAGCGAGGGGAAAAAAGGGGGTGTTGTGGGTGGTAGTGTGTGTTACGCAATAAAAAAGGGAGGCCGAAGCCTCCCTTTGGAATCGATAGTGTTTAAGCTACTACTAACAGTTTGCTGAGTTAGAGCTGCTAATAGCTTGAGCAATATTTTCAGCGCCGAACAGCATACCGATACCCACGGCAGTGATGATCACTAGACCCCAGTTGGCTTTACCAAAGAAAGCACCAATGCCAACAAATACGACAGCAAGAGTGGCTAAACCTTTAGCAACCGAGCCGTGTGAGGCATTAACAACTGCACAAAGCGCATTTTTCAGCTGACCGTCAATGGCGTAAGACATCTCAGGTAGGACGATTGCAACAAGCGCAAACAAAGCAATAATAAATAAGTTTTTCATTTTCCGTCTCCATTTAAGTTTATTAACTAAATATTATAAATAATACATTATAATTTCTCTCGATTAGTTATAGGATAGCGCAGATATATGACAGTTTTGTGACATTATCTAAATTATCTGTAAAATTTTAGATAAAAACATGTTTTATGATAATAAATACGCCAAAATGCAGGCTGTATATCAATAATGAGTTGCGGGAGATAAACAATATTATGGGTGATATCAAGCTTATCCTATCCATTTTAATGACAATGAGGCGGTAATAATAAAAGATATAGACCAGTAGGGTCATGAATAGACAAAAAGTAATTTGCTGCCAAAGCACGAAATTAGACATATATAACTGCATCATAATGTGGAAAGCAAATATAAGGACAAATACCAGCTTTTCTTCAAAGTTTTTGTGCTCACTTCGGTGTATAATATGTCCGGCTAATGCCATGAGCAGGGCGGTTGAGCCATAATCGGTGATAAGCCCACCGGGGATATACCAGAACAATAAGGCGAAGAAGGTGAAGAACAGGTATTTGCTGAGATATTGGGTGTTTTCCAATAACGATAAAAAAAGTCTCGCCAGTATAATACTGAATAAGATATTGACGGGGAAGATGTCACGCTGGCATACATAGGAAATCATGACAAGAACAGAGGCTTGTATGAATAGACTCGTATCAAATTTATATTTTCCGGAATAGCCCACCAAGAATAGAAAAATGGGCATGCTCACCCGCCCGATAAGGCGCAGGGTCGTTGCTTCTGGGAAGAAAAAATAAGCAATATGATCGATGATCATAGCGGTAATGGCAATGAACTTAAGCACGTCATGAGAGTTTATCTCAGTGCCATATTGATTATAGGGCTTGATCAGATACATACAGCACCATCGCTAAATTGATTCTTAAACCACGTGACTTGTCGTTTGGCGTAGTTACGGGTAGATTGCTGAGCTTGTGAAACTGCCTCCTCAAGACTGCATTCCCTTTTATTATAGGCAAGTAATTCCGGAACGCCAAGTGCTTTCATGGCGGGCAGTTCCGGATCAAGATTTTGTTGTGCAAGCTTTTCGACTTCTTCAATTGCACCATTGTCGATCATTTCCAGAAGGCGGTTGTTACAATTTTGGTATAATATATTACGTTCGGGGTTGATAAAATATTTCTTAAACATCGTTTGAGGGTAGAATAGTTTTTTTGATTCTTGTAGTTCAGAGATGGATTGTCCGGTTTGTTCAAAGACTTCCCAGGCGCGAATCATCCTCTGGCTATCTCCGATGGGGAGTTTTTCTCCCATCACAGGATCTTTTTTACTGAGCATTTTATGAAATTCATCGTTTCCCACTTGTTTAAAAAGATGTCGGGTTTCATTTCTGATTTTATTATCTATGTCGGGGATTTGTGACATTCCCTCCATCAAACATTTGAGATACATTCCGGTTCCGCCGACTAATATCGGGGTTTTTCCGTCTTTCAGTGCTTTATCAATATGCGTGGTGGCGTGTTTAATCCACAAAGCCATAGAGCAGCTTTCCTTTGCCGACAAGAATCCGTAAAGCAGATGGGGTATGCCATTGCTCTGATCTTTATCAGGTTGAGCGGTGATAATAGGGATTTCCTTATAGACCTGCATGCTGTCTGCATTTATGATGACAGAATCATAATCCTTGGCTATAGTGAGCGCGAATTTTGATTTGCCACTGGCAGTAGGGCCTCCAACAATAATAATTTCAGGCATAGGAGTAATATTTCAATATGTATTATAAAAATGTTGTGACCATTATTGGCTCTAAAGAGACTATGCCATTTACTGTACAGGAACTCAATAGTGTCGTTGATATTTTGCAGGCTAACGGAGCGATTATAGAGGATGTAAAGTGGCTGGCAGAAGACGAAGCGTGTGATATTTTCTTTGCGGTTCTGTCGCAGGAGGAAGTCTATATTCTTTTATCACAATTGTTTATGGAGACAAAATTACCTTTTGACTTTGTGGTGCAAAATAACGGTGGACGTAAGAAAAAACTTATTCTCAGCGATATGGATTCTACCATCATTGAACAGGAATGTATTGATGAGATTGCGGATTTTGCGGGTTTAAAAGAAAAAATCTCAACCATCACTGAACGTGCGATGAACGGAGAGCTTGATTTCAAAGAAGCGTTGCGCGAGCGAGTGAAGATGCTTGAAGGGCTCGCAGAAACAGTGTTGAGTGAGGCGTTTGACTCTAAAATTACCATTATGCCTGGGGCAAAAGAACTGGTGCAAACCATGAAAGCTCATGGAGCCAAAGCAGTGTTGGTCTCAGGAGGGTTTACGTTCTTTACCCAAAAGGTAGCGCAGATGGTTGGTTTTGATGTGGAGGAGGCAAACATACTCAACATTGCTGATGGGAAGTTAGACGGGACAGTTAAAGAGCCAATTTTAGACAGTTCTGCAAAGTTGAATGCGTTACATTTTTATGCTGAAGATATGGGTGTTGGGCTTTCTCAGACCTTGGTGGTGGGGGATGGGGCTAACGATTTGCCTATGATTCTGGCCTGTTCGGATAACGGTGGGTTGGGTATTGCGTATCATTCAAAACCACGTGTGGCACAACAAGCAAAGCATAAAATTGACAATTGCAACCTAATTGGGTTATTATACGCTCAAGGATATAGTAGTAGTGATATCGTTTTGTCGTAAATATTTTTATATTTACTGATAATTAGGGCGTAACAGGTAGTTAGTAGAATGCTTTATTTAGTTCGTAAATTAAATGAATCCATCATTATCAATGACGATATTGAAGTCAAGGTTGTTGAAATCAAGGGCAAGTCAGTAAAGCTTGGCTTTGAATTTCCCAGTACGGCTTCGATTTTGCGTAAAGAAGTACATGACAGAGTGGTGGCAGAAAACTTAATGGCCGCAGCCGGAGGCATGGAATATGTCGATGGAGTAGATCTGGAAGCCTTTTCAAATGCTAACAAGCAGTTGGGACAAAACCGTAGCAAGGAAAACCTTAAAGGTGCAGTGGAAGAGGGCATACGGAAGGCCGGCGGCGAAAAAGAACAAACGGAAGAAAATTCTTAAGCTTGTTGTATCTTTGCGTTAGGCAAATGCCTCGTCCCATGTTCCCAAAGTTGCTGCACGCGCATATTCGGTCACCCGATTTTCAAAGAAGTTGGTATGTTCCACTCCGTTGAGAATTTCGTCTAGCCATGGCAGTGGGTTCTTAGTCGTGTTATAAATAGGATTAAGTTCCAGCATCATAAGGCGACGATCAGCAATAAAGCGGATATATTTCTTCACGTCGTGCGAGGTAAGTCCTTGAATAGAACCTTCAATGTTGAAGGCCAAGTCAATAAACGCATCCTCGTGGGTGATGATGGTGTCGCAGACTTTATAAATACGACGGTCCAATTCTTCCTTATCAATGTCTGGATTTTCACCGACGAATTCATGCCATAGGCGTATGATAGATTCAGTGTGAAGTGATTCATCCCGTACCGACCAGGCAATGATCTGTCCCATACCTTTCATTTTACCAAAACGTTGGAAGTTAAGTAAAATAGCAAAAGAGGCAAAAAGCTGTACCCCTTCAGTAAATGCACCAAAGGCAGCCAGTGTTGTAGCAATATCCAATTTATTATCCACACCAAATGTGTGCATGTAATCGGCCTTATCCTTCATCTCTTTATATTCCATAAAATCAGAATAAGTAGTTTCGGGCATGCCAAGCGTGTCAATCAAATGCGAATAAGCGGCAATATGTACGGTTTCCATATTAGAAAAAGCCGCCAACATCATTTGCACTTCGGTGGGTTGGAACACTCTTGTGTAATGTTTCATGTAGCAGTTATTGACCTCAATATCCGCTTGGGTAAAGAAGCGAAATATTTGGGTAAGAAGGTGTTTTTCTCCTTCATTAAGGTTATTACGCCAATCCTTTACATCGTCTCCCATAGGGACTTCTTCAGGCAGCCAGTGAATTTTTTGCTGGGTTTCCCACGCTTCATATGCCCACGGATAATGGAACGGTTTATAAATTGAACGCGCTTCTAGCAATGACATAATATTCTCCCAAATATTTTTAAATTAGTGCCAACAATATGTATTATTGACAGGACAGGCATTCTTCGTATTCCACAGCATCATTTTTCTGAGGTGTTGCCGTTGCGCCAGTAAGCATATCTGTAGGCGCTTTGGGCTGTAACTTCATTTCCAGCTGTCTTTCGGTTCTTACCACATCATGAGATACTTTGTCGGCACGTTTAATTGAACGTGAGCGGCAGTAATACAGGCTTTTTACACCTTGCTTCCATGCCTGCATATGCACTTGATGTAGATAGCGCTTGTGCACATCACCAGGCATAAAGATGTTTAAAGATTGTGCCTGACAGATAAATGGTGCCCTGTCTGCAGCATGTTCTATCACCCAACGTTGGTCAATTTCCGGTGCAGTTTTAAAGGCGTCTTTCTCCTCAATGGTAAGAAAGTCAAGATGTTGCACGGAGCCTTCATTGGTGGAAATGGATGACCATACATCTTCATTATCTTTGCCTTTTGAGGCCAATAATTTTTTCAAATGCTTGTTTTTTACACTAAACGAACCGGTAAGGGTTTTTTGAGTAAAGCTGTTGGCAGCATAGGGTTCAATTCCCGGAGAGGAGTTGCCACAAATAATCGAAATGGATGCGGTAGGGGCAATGGAAAGCTTATTGCTGAACCGTTCCATCACACCGCATTCTTCTGCATCAAGACATGGGCCGCGTTCTTCAGCCAATTCCTGAGAAGCTTCGTCTGCTTCGGTACGGATATGTTCAAACATTTTCTTATTCCACACCTTGGCCATGACCGATTCCATCGGAATCATTTTTGATTGCAAGAAAGAGTGGAAGCCCATCACACCCAAACCTACGCTGCGTTCACGCTTGGCAGAATAAACTGCGGAGGCCATTTCTGGTGGAGCTTTCTGAATAAAATCTTCCAGAACATTGTCCAGCATACGCATGATGTCTTTGATAAAGAGTGGCTCGTTTTTCCATTCTTCATAATGCTCCAGATTAAGCGAGGACAGGCAGCACACAGCCGTACGGATGTTGCCAAGATGATCTCTGCCCGTTGGTAGAGTAATTTCAGAACATAGGTTAGACATTTTAACTTCCAAGCCGAGTTTTTTGTGATGCTCTGGAATGGAGCGGTTAACCGTGTCGGTAAATAAAATATACGGTTCACCGGTTTCAATACGCGCCGTCAGTAGGCGAATCCATAATTCCCGTGCATTGACGAGGGAAATAATGTTGCGGTCTTTCGGGCTACGTAATGCCCAAGGCTCATCATTTTCCACCGCATGCATAAAATCATCGGTAATGGTGACGCCATGATGAATGTTGAGTGCTTTGCGGTTAGGGTCACCGCCAGTAGGGCGACGTAGTTCAATAAATTCTTCAATTTCCGGATGGTCAATAGGCAGATAGACCGCCGAACTTCCACGGCGCAATGAGCCTTGTGAAATGGCTAAGGTCAAAGAATCTTGTACGCGTAGGAACGGAATCACACCAGAGGTTTTGCCATTGCCGCGCACGGTTTCACCAATAGAGCGCAAATTGCCCCAATAGCTACCAATACCGCCGCCGCGACTGGCCAGCCACACATTCTCAACCCATAAATTAACAATACCCTGAAGGCTGTCTTCGGTTTCATTAAGGAAGCAGGAAATAGGCAATCCACGATCGGTACCACCGTTGCTGAGAATAGGTGTTGCAGGCATAAACCACATCCGGCTCATATAGTTGTAAAGACGCTGGGAGTGTGCTTCATCATCGCCATAATAATCGGCAACGCGGGCAAATAAATCCTGAAATTTTTCCCCAGGCAAAAGATAGCGATCCTGTAAAACAGCTTTCCCAAAATCAGAAAGGTTGGAGTTGCGAGCTTCGTCTATTTGTACCTGTGTCATAACAAGCCTCTTTAAATTAATATACTTACATTTATGGTCTTTGCCGAAATTTTGGGGACAAAAACCCGCCCGAAAATAATTCAGGACTAATCATTTCTTTCGAAACCATACCGCAAATATCGGCACAATTTCTCTCACATTTCTCTGTGTCATACCGAAGGAAAAACCTCGATATATAGCATATGAAAACCACGCTACACATTCTCTAAGTAAAATTTAGAGGACGTGTCACCGTCTCTTCCCCACATGCTCAGAGTAACAATATAAACAGAATATGTAAACAATAAAATTCACATAAAATGCAATATATGGTACTCAACTAAATAGCTAGACACAACATATAGTATTTTGGTTAAAATTGTTGCGTAGATGCAACTGTCCTTAATGCAGGCTCTGTTGCCTGTAAAATCAGGAAAAATTTTTCATATTACTACACTATGTGTATTGCCGTCTTGTCCCAGTGTGTCATTTATACAATATCTATTTTTTTAAAGAAACAATTAGTTTGCTTATTTTTGGTTGTGTTAATAATTGATTAAATTTGACAGGGATTGGTACTCCATGTTATAATAAACGCGATTTCTTGGCAAATTTTCGTTTAAATGAAAGGAACATGCCTTATGGCTGACTAAAACTCAGCTAGATGCTGAAGAAGCAGAGACAGTCTTTGGAAGGTCCAAAGACAACGTCGAAAAAAAGGACTCTAACATTGGAAGAACAACCGGAACTCAAAATCCTCTTCTTTCCGGAAGGAATTGATCCTGACGGAGAGCAAGAAGAGGGACAAGCCGGTCAAGCCCAGCCTCCGCGACTTGCAGTAACCGGCCTTCCCGTTCGTAGGCAGAAGGACGGCGAGGCAGGTCATCCACTTCTTGGAAGTGGGAGAATGGTGGAAGTTCATGGAGCGTTTACTCAGACTACCGATAAGAATGGTGGGGTCATCATTCAACCTGGTAGTGAAGGAGTCAACGTGTTCACGACCTCAAGCCAACTCCCGTTTTCGTGTTCGGAGCGCTTCAAGATTCTGCGTCACGATGACGATGGTCTTGGAGGTGCAGTAAAGTCTCGGAAGCTGTAGAAAGGAGAGTCACAAAATGGGGGAGTGCGCAAGCACCCCCCCATTTCTTCTCCTAAAATGGAAAGGGGGCAGAAATGTCTGATGCGGGTGAGGTGATTATTACGGTAACTCGGCGGCAGAAATTCTGCTACACTAACCGTGACGTGCTCAATGCTCAACTGCAGAAAATGGGGCTACCAGCATTGGATTGGAACCCGGAAGAGGCAGGCATGAAACATTTTGGCACGCTTCAAAAGGGTGACAAGATGGAGCTGTTTCCTGATGTGCAGTATTGCGCTGAAGTGTCACTGTTTAACGCTGGCGCAGGACGTGTAGACAATTACGTTCTGACCAGTGAGCAGGGTGATCTTCGGGTTATGTCCATTGGATGTGTTGAGGTATATTGTTCTTTGGGGCGTATTGTCTTCCTTGGGGATGTTTTCTATCACTATGGTGAGAATGTTGGCCCTTCGGGAGTATATACCATAACCATTGAGCATGGTTATCCTTACTTACCAGGTGACTTTGTTTTTGTAGAAAAAACTGAGGAGGATCAAGGTGAGTAAGAGAGTCCGTTTGAAAGGGAGGGTCGCGCAAGCACCCTCCCTTTTTTTATGTTTTCTCTTTAACAATTAGCCAGCGCACCAGTTGGATGGTTAATAAAGTTACTAACCCGGCAAAAACAGTGTCGCTTAAGAAATGCCCGCCCTGAGCGATGCGACATAAAGATACGATTATTCCAAATCCAATACCCGCACAATAGATATAGCAACGTCTTCTTCCAGTGGCTAAAAACGCAAACACTGCGACAAAAAAACCCATGGCTGCATGACCGGAAATAAACGATTTTCCACCGGATTGGGCAATTTCTAACGGCGGAGTGTAGGCTTCTGTGCCGCCAAATTCAATGATGTTGACCGGACGTGCGCGTTCCCAATGTTCTTTAAAACCTTGATGCACAATCAACCCGGGGCCAAGAATCATCGCGATCAACACAAACAGAATTAGGCTTTTTGCAGGGAAAATTTTGAGTTTTACATGCGGCTTAAACTTAGCAATCAGTAAACCAACAATACACCATACGGCAATAACAGTAGTAATGATTCGGATGAGATAATAGCAAAATACGGTCAATGGATGATGACGATAAGGAAATCCTCCCTGTTCAACAGAATAAAACCAGCGGCTGACACTTAGATCAAGCTGTGGAAAGGCCACAAAAACAATCACTGCAAATAGGGTGGTCAGCAACAATCCCCATGTAAGTTTAGAAAACACCATCAATAGCCCTTAAAATCTTTCATGTATAATACGGTAAAATGATTCTTTCCAAAGTCATATTTTTCTACCACTTCGCTTGATTGAAAATAGTCGGAGAATTGATCGTAAGAATCTGAGCGGGTAAGAATTAAGAAATCACGGTTTTTGTAATTGTTCATATTGGTGTTCATGTCATAATAATCGTCAAAATCATGATCGAGATTCCACTTCACAATTTGTGCCGGATTGCCTTGTGCATCACGCAGATTATACATCAGACTGGCAACCGATTTTCTCTCATCACTCAAGATCATTGCGTTGGGATATTTGAGGTGAATTTCTTTAATGTTTTTGGCAATGTTGTTCCACATGCTCACCCGTTCCATTGGTTTATCTAGATCATTAGATATATCAATTATCTTATTCATATTAAAAGATATTATTAATATAAGTAAATTGAATAACAGCGTGGTGCTGATCGCCCAGCTGCGCTTGAAATTCAGCAGGTGTTGGGTAACAAGAATGGTACCAGAAATATATAACGGAGCCGCCCAATGGGCTTGCGCGCCAGAGACGAGTGCGATGAGAGTGGCAATGGCCAGAAGCGGTGTTGTCATATAATACAACAACATACTCTGCGTCATCCTGTGACATTTCTCAGAAATGGGCACAGGATCCATTGCGGTGGTGGATTCTGCGCTATCACCTTTGGGTGATCCGCAGAATGACGATTTTATCAGAATAATCAATAAATAGGCAAAAAGAACTGGGCCAAAGATGGCAAATTGTGCGCCTAGAAAAGCAATACTGTCGGTAAAATGGAGAGAAAAATGTCCGCTGTTTAATACATTTTCGTTGGTGTGAGTGAGGCTAATAAAGCCATGATTCATGTTCCAGAGGATGTTTGGAAGGAAAATCACCAAAGCCACCAGCGCGGCAATCCATAATGGTAGAGATTTCAATTTTGGCCGATGGGAAGGGGTTTGGGCAATATAGAGCAAAGCAGAGACAAAAAACACCGCCATGGTATATTTGCTCATCATGCCCAGCCCTCCGGCAATGCCCAGCGCCAACCACCAGCCGAGTTTTGGGGTTTCCAGAGCACGAATTAGGCAATACAGCGCCAGCGCCCAGAAGAACAATAAGGGCGCATCGGCGGAAATAAAAATGCTGCCGACAGTAATGCCCGGTAGGGTAAAATAGAGCAAAGACGACCAAAAAGCGGTTTTCTGGTCAAGCAGTCTCTCGGCGCTAAGATACACGATCACCGCAGTTAACAAATGTAAAATAGGGGCGCTAAGCTTGACGCAACCGACTGAATCACCACATATTTGAGTCGTAGACGCAATCAACCAGGCAATAACAGGCGGTTTTGAGAAATAGCCCCAATCAAGATTTTTTGACCATGTCCAATATTGTGCTTCGTCAAAGAACAGCTCAAAATCACCGGAAAATAGGGTGTGAATACGTAAGGCGCACATTGCTAATAGTGCCGTACATAAGAAGATTTTGGAGCGCATTGTCATTATGTGATTAATCCCCCTCGAGGAGAGGAGGCAACGCCGAAATCTTTTATCTCCATGCGTCCTGCCAGATAGGCATTACGTCCGGCGATGATGGCGTCTTTCATGGCATGCGCCATCAACACAGGGTCTTTGGCGTGGGCAATGGCGGAATTCATCAACACTGCATCACAGCCCAATTCCATAGCAAAAGCGGCATGAGAGGCTGTTCCTACTCCGGCATCTACCAGCACAGGCACACTCGATTGCTGGACAATTAGCTCAATGTTAAGCGGGTTTTGGATACCTATACCAGAACCAATGGGCGCGCCGAGGGGCATAATGGCGCAGCAGCCGAGATCTTCCAATTTGCGGGCGATCAACGGGTCGTCCGAGGTGTAGACCATCACATCAAACTCATCTTTTACCAATATCTCTGCGGCTTTAAGCGTTTCGGTAATATCAGGATAGAGGGTTTTTTCATCGCCCAACACTTCCAATTTGACCAAATTCCAGCCGCCAGCCTCCCGCGCAAGGCGCAGTGTTCGCACGGCTTCATCAGCGGTGTAACAAAAAGCGGTGTTGGGCAGGTAGGTGTAGTGCTTAGGGTCGATATAATCCTGCAAGAGTGGTTCTTTAGGGTTGGAAATATTCACCCGACGCACGGCAACGGTCACAATTTGAGCCCCAGAGGCGGCAATCGCCTCAGACGTTTGTTGAAAATCTTTGTATTTCCCCGTGCCCACCAATAGGCGAGAGGTAAATTTCTTACCTGCGATTTTAAGCATATCATCATTTTGAAGATCTTGCGTTTTTAGTGCCTTTAAACTCATGTTTAACCTCCGCCAATAAAGGCAACAATTTCAAGTCTATCGCCATCTTCTAATGTCACGTTGTTATAGGTAGATTTTGGGACGATCTCAAAATTTCTCTCCACCGCAATTTTGCGCGTGTCCAGTTCCAGTAAGTCAAGCATCTGGCTGACAGTTATGTTTTGTGTAAAATCTTTGGTTTCGCCGTTAACTGTAATTTTCATGATCGTTGCTTTATCGTGATTATTATGCTATTTACATAGCGTTTATAACGGCTAAAGACAAGCAATGACAAGGAAAATAAATGACAAAAATTCTAATCATTAATGGGCCAAACCTTAACATGCTGGGCAAGCGTGAGCCTGAGATTTATGGAAATCAGACGCTGGATGATATTATGAATCAGGCCATTGCTGAGGGAAAACGCTGCGGCTTTGAAGTGGTCTGGATGCAGAGCAATAAAGAGGATGAGCTGATTTCAGCCATTCAGGAAGCTCGGGAAAAATATCGGGCAATTATTATCAATGCAGCGGCCTACACACACAGCTCTATTGCTATTATGGACGCGCTAAAATCATTTGATGGGCAGATTATTGAAGTCCATCTTTCCAACGTGTATCAGCGTGAAGAGTTCCGTCATGTCTCCTATATTTCTCCGGTGGCTAACGGCATTGTTTGTGGCTTTGGTGGAAATGGATATTTACTTGCAATACAAGGAATTAAAGGCAATATATGATCCAGATTATAGGGCACAGAGGGGCCTCTGCCCTACGTCCTGAAAATACCATTTCTGCGTTTGATAAGGCATTTTTTGACGGAGCATCCGGCATTGAATTTGACGTGCGCCGCTGTAAAGGCCACGAAGAGTTGGTGGTGGTAATTCATGACAGTACGGTCGACAGAACCAGTAACGGGCAAGGGCGGGTTAAGCGTTTGAACATTGAACAATTGCGAGCGCTGGATTTTGGTGAAGGAGAAAAAATCCCTACACTCAAAGAGGTGTTGGAAAAAATGAGCAGTCGTGGCCAGTTTTTTATAGAGATAAAAACCCGTCAAATTGCTCACGAAGTAGCTGCGGTGGTTTCGGAGTACGTGCTTATGGGTAAGGGCAAGTACGAAGATTGTGTGGTTATTTGCTTCCAGCCGGATGTGTTGGAACGAGTCAGGGAGGTGAATTCGGACATTCATATTGGCGTGCATCTGGAGGAAGTAACAATTGAGGAATCGCTAGAAAAAGACGTAATCCCACTTTCTCTTGCTAATCTAGAAGCGGATATGCAGGCGGCATATGACCGGTTGATGCCGCAATATTTCCTGCCCTCAATTGAGGTGGTAAGTAAAAATCTGGTGGATGTGGCTCATCAACTTGGGGCAAAAGTGGCAACGTGGACTGTTAATGATAAAGCAGAAGTAAAAAAAGCATTTGAGGCAAAGGTGGACGCAGTCATTGGGGATAATCCAAGCTATATCAAAAAAGTTTTGCAATCATTGAAATAAAAATAACTGTAGTATTTTTGAAACAGCCTGTGGATAAAATGATGGAAATGTTATCAGGTCACTTCTTATATTAGATAGATATAGAGATATTTGCTAGAATAAGCTTTGAGTGTTTGAGGGGGTATTATTTTATATTTTACTCTTCTAACTGTTTGATTTTTATATATAATAATTTTTTCTATGTGACCTTGTTGAATTTATGTTATACTGACAAGGTTGAGTGAAGGAAAATCTCTGTGGTTATCTCAAGGGGTGATCTAGGGGGCTAGTTGGTACAAATATGGACCTAAATGAACAAAAAACGCAAGAAGGGGTGAGCGTTGAGAATCAGGATGTTAGTCCTGAGGCAAATGTTCCCATTGATCCGACCATTGCGGCGCTGGAGCAGAACAAGCAGGATGCGGTGGTTGAAGAGGCATTGCCTGTAGTAGCAGATGCTGTTCCAGAAAATGCACAGGATGCTGATACTGCGGACGTTCAGGTGGATGCGTCACAGGTGCAGGAAGAGAGCTCTGTGCCCATAACGCCTACTCAAGAACAAGAAAATGCAAATCAGGATGGCGGAGAATCTTCTGAAATAACCGGAGAGCCGGTAGGTAATGAAGCCACGGTAGCAGAGCCGGAGGAGGAAAAACCCTCTCATGTGGATGCGGCCATTGCGGCGCAGCGTGAAAAAGAAAACCAGCAGACCAAGTCTAAATTTGCAGAAAAAATATCAACGATTCCAGTATTGAATAAACTAGAAAACATAAAGTTGGATAAGGAGTCTATTCGTAAAGTTAAAGATGTTGACTATAAAACACTGGCTAAGAATTCGGTAGAAAAAGCAAAGAAGAGATTTAGAAAATTTAGTGATGAATACGAAGCTGTTGTTGGTATAGATATCAATCCGCATCACATTCATATGTGTGAAATGCGTAATGTGAATGGCAATTGGGAATTGTCAGACATGGCGGCAAGTGCGGTTGAAGGGAAATCGCAGCAGTCTGATATTGTAAAAGACCCTAAGGCGTATGTTGAAATTTTAAAACAATTACGGGCTGAAGCGAAGTTTCATACTGCCAGAGCAGCCATTGCCTTGCCAACATCCAAAGCAGTGGTTCGTGTTATTACCATTCCAATTATGGGAGAAGATCAGCTACAGCAGGCAATTGACTTTGGAAATTTTTGGCAGAATCTTGTGCAGATTCAGAACCTTGAAGATTATTCAATATTCCATCAGGTGATAAAAAGAGATGAAAATCGTAACACGATGGACATATTGTTTGTGGCGGCAAAAAATTCAGACATTGAGGTTCTTACCAACATTGTTAAAGATGCGGGTTTTACCCCTACTATTATTGATGTGAGCTGTTTTGCTCTTCTTAATGCTACTCAAATTAATGAAGAAGACAAGCAAGAAGATGGATCAAGAGCACCTATAGCCTATTTGCAGTTTGGTCCGGATGAGAATTATTTGGTAGTTCGTGATGGGTATGAACCGTTCTTATATGATATTTATGTGTCGGATCAGGAAAGAAAAAAACTACTGGATCCAGAAAATAATAAAGAAGATCTTGATAAATTTTTACAACGTTATGCCTCACAGGCAAAACAGCTGGTTGCAAATCATGAGCAGAGTTATCAAACAAAGCATATCTCAACATTATATGTGGCTTCGTCATTGCCCTCGGTTGATAATCTAACGTCAAAAATTCAATCGGTTTTGGAAGGCTATAATGTTAAGAAATGTGATTTCTTTGAAAATATTGATATTCCTGAAGAGTTAAGAGATAAAGTCAATCAGGATGTAAATAGATCCTCGTGGGCGGTTGCGCTTGGGTTGGCGGTACATCACCTTGATGTATTCGGTTATTATGAAGATATTGAGAGTGAAGATAAAATTAACCTATTGCCCGGACGGGATCGCTTTATGCGTCTTGAGCGTTATATTATTGAGGCTAATATTGCGCTGATTGTTGTTACAATTCTTGCAACTTTATCCATCCTTACCACATATGTTTCAACGTTTTTCACGGAGGTTGAGCTTGATAATAAGCTCTTGGCACTGGAAGATGTTGTGAAGGAGTATGAAAAGAAAACTGAACTTTCCAAAAAATTAAACATACGGTACAGAAAGCTTATTGAGTTAGACGATATTATGGAAGAAATTTCTTCTAATCAGGTGCCTGTCCTTAGAACATACGAATATATTACGGATACAATTCCTGAGGGAGTTTGGCTGACAGACATGTTCTATATTGAACCGAATGCAATAACCTTAAAGGGAAAATCAACAAACGATAAGAGAATTTTGAAGTTTATTAATATGCTCAATGAAAATAAATCTCTGACACGTGTTTCCTTGCGTACTATGCAGGCCATTAAAGAAAAAAACCTTATGACCGAGCAAACCCATTCACTTAAATCGTTTGAGATGGAGATTAATTTTGATTCGGATATTATTTACAAGCAAATTGAAGAAGAAAATAAGATTCTCAAAACTATGGATAAACAGGGGTAGTTATGGGTTTTAGCTTAGACATGGACATGAATGACTTAGGCCAGGAGCTTAAAAAGCTCCTTGGTAAGAAGTCTTCGGGTGCTTCTGCCGAGGAAGCGAAGGCGAAAAAACCTAAGAAAGACGAAATTAAGGGTGAGTCTTCTGCCGCGCGTCAGGCCAGAGATGTTATCATTGCTGTTATATTTATTTTGTCGGTTTCTGTTGCCTATGTGTTTATGTATTATCTGCCACGTCAGGAGGCTATTGAACAAAAAATAGAAAAGTTAAAAGAAGTCACTGAAAAAGAATCTCAAATTCCGTCCCTAACCGATCAGATTTCAAACCGTGGGCAGTTTCTTGAGGAGTCAAAAGAGCGATATGCCAAAATATTAACCTATTTTGATAAAAGTGAAGAATTAGAGGATTTATATAAGTCGGTGAGTGATTTGGCTATCAGCCATAAACTGGCGGTGATAAATATCCATGCAAAAGAAAAGCCAAAAGAAAAGCCAAAGCCTGTTGCTGCGCCCGTTACGGCAGCAGATGGGACAGTAACCACGCCGCCACCGCCGCCAGAGAAAAAATATAAAGATAACCTTGTTTACATTGAGCTTGATGGTAAATATAACAACTACATGAAATTTAAAGACGCACTTTTGGGAGTGAAGCAATTGCTGACAATTCACAATGAAAGTGTGGAAGTAATAAAAGATAAAAGTTCAAGTATCAGTGTTAAAGTGAAGATAAATCTTTCAACTTATACGATTGATAAAGAAGATTACAAAAAGGCGATAGAGGGTAATGTTTAGTTTTAAGTATAAAATTCTTCTAATAATTGTGCTTTTTGCGATGAGTACCCCAGTGCTGTATGCGGATGAAGGGGGCAATCAGCCGGAACGTGATCCATTTACCCCATTTACTTTTGTTATGGAAGACAATCTTGGTTTGTCTACTGATGGAAAGAAAAATAAAAGTGATTCTTTATCTAATCTTTCCCCCACCATAAATTACCCACTTAGCAGTTATCGAATTTTGGGTACCATTATATCTGATAAAAAGTCAGTCGTGGTGGTTAAAGCGCGCGATCACAGTGACTATTATTTAACAATGGACGAAGCTATTGGTAACGAAGGTGGTAAAATACGGGATATCAATGCAGAGGGTATTGTCGTGGATGTTAAAGGGCGTATAATTCCTTTAAAGGTACGTAATAGGTTTGAGGTTATAGATGGGATTCATTAACAAAAAAGACTATATTCTGACTGTATTGCTGCTGTTGGTAGGGTTTTTCTCTTTATCAGGATGTATGGGCAGAGATGTGTTTGAAGGTGGGGAGCTTTCCAATCCTGCAACGCTGTTTGATGCGGATAATCTTATTACGGAAGGGAAGAAGCGTTCTGAAGAATCAATTGACTATGGCCCTAAACCGATTGATGTGGGTGAGAGATCAATTGAATCCGGTCATACGTCCATTTTGAGCAAAGAGCAAAAAGTTAATCATGTTTCGGTGGATGAGGGGGACTCATTTAATGTTTCAGTGAATGTTGAAAATATGGACATTCGTACGTTTATGGAAATGTTGTCCAAAGTTATTGGCACAAATATTATTGTTTCGGACGAGGTTGAAGGGAGAGTGACAGCACACTTGGATGATGTGCCTTGGTCAAAAGTTTTGCATACGGTGCTTAGTGTCAAACAACTGGCGCAATATGTGGATAAGGATGCCAACATTATCCGGATTCACGATCAAAAAACCATAGAATTGCTCGAAGGTTTTGAGCAGAAACGTAAGGCCGATCAGCAAAAAGCAGCAGTATTGCTGAAAGCGGCTATGCCGATGACAACTAAAATATTTAAATTATTTTATACTAAACCTGAAGAAATTAAGGCACTGTTAGAAAGTGTGCTTGAGCCACAAACAACCGACGCAAAATCACTTTCTGTACGAGATACAACGGCTCAGATTACTACCGACTCAAGGCTCAATCAGATTATTGTTAAGGCCCGTCCGGACGATATGCACATTATAGAAAAGCTTATTTCTGATGCGGATTCTCGGACGAAGCAAGTCTTTATTGAGGCGTTTATTGTTGAGGCAACAGATGGTTTTTCTAAGGCGCTAGGTTCTCGTTTGGGCTTTACTGGCAGCAACACATACACAGACCGCGGATGGACGGCTGATGGTTCGGTTGCCGGCCTTGGTGGGGGTGGAAGTCCAGGTTCTATCGCTTTGGGAACGGGAGATTCCTCAATCTCTGATTTTGCAGTGGGTGGAGCGACTTCTGGTGTGGGTATTGTTGGTTCAATAAATAATGCTGCCACGTTGAAACTAGAGCTTTCAGCCATGGAAGCAGAAGGTTTAACCAAGGTAATTTCGAATCCTAGAATTTATACACTGGATAATCAGGAAGCGACAATTTTCCAAGGTATTGAGGTGCCTTATGAAACAGTTTCGGACAGTGGTACGCAAATTGAGTTTAAAGAAGCAGGGTTAAAACTTGCGGTCACACCTACGGTGGTGGGGGATGGCAATCTGATGCTTAAAATTACGGTGAATAAAGACACGGTAGACACCTCAGTAAGCAACCCGCCAATTACAAAAAGTGAAATTAATACCAATCTTGTAACAAAAGATGGTGAAATTGTGGTAATGGGTGGAATTTTTACTCAGGCAAGAACAAAAAGTCGTGATCAAACACCACTACTTGGAGATATCCCGTTGCTGGGGAACCTGTTTAGTCGTGATATTAAGTCAGATGATAAGCAAGAATTGATGATATTTATTGCACCGAGAGTACTTTAATATTATTCTCTTACATGGGTAACAATTAATGTAGGTGGATAGTTTTCTCAGATGCTGCTTTTGCCAAATGAAGTTGATAAATCGTTAACGGATTTTTTAAAAGATAATGAGCTTATAAACGATGAGCAGATCGCTCAAGCAACCACAGAATCCGCAACTTCCGGAGAAGGGATTGTGGCGACAATATTACGTTCTGGTGCTGTTTCAGAGGATATGATTGCCGATAAATTTTCTGAGTTCTATGGCTTGGAAAGAATTGCGGTGGAGGATGCCTATCTTAGCGGAGACAGACCACTTAGGGATAAAATAAACCGTGAGGCAATTACTAAAAATCGGATATGGCCTTTAAAATTGGAAGGCAATGATTTGATACTCGTGGTAGCAGATCCGACGGCATTAAACAGTGTTAATAACGTAAAAATGCTTATTCCTGGCTTTGAAGTAGATACCAAAGCCGTTACCTTATCTGATTTTGATAAATGTATTTCTTCCCTGCAATATGGTGAAGAAGGAATGAGTTCAGCTTCGGCTTCGGGGAGTTCGCAATTTAAAACAATTGACGATAAAGATAAATCAAGCATGGAAGGCACTACGATGCTTGAAGGGGCGAAGATTGCCGGTATGGCCAGTAGTCCGGTGCAGAAAATTGGGATTGCCAATCCTAGTGGTGCACCGACAGCGCAACAACTGGGAATGCAGGAAAATAAAGATAAAGAACAGAGTAACGATGAAAAAATAGCCGGCTCTCTTTCAAACATCCAAACCAATTTTCAAGAGCAGGGCAAAGCCAATCAAGCTCCAAAAGGGGAAGCAAAGTCCGGATTTGAGGTGATTGATTTTGTCGATAATGTGTTGGAAAATGCCATTTCCATTGGTGTAAGTGATATTCACATTGAAACATTTAGAGAAAGTGCGCGGGTACGTTACCGTTTTAACGGTGTCCTACAGGAAATTGAAGAATACCGCGATTTCTTAACCTTTAATTATTCGGCCATTACCACCCGTTTGAAGATTTTAGCATCGCTGGACATTTCAGAGAGACGCTTGCCTCAGGATGGTGGTATTTCTATGGACATTGGGGAACGTTCGGTGGATATTCGTATTTCTACCCTGCCAACCGCGCACGGTGAACGTATTGTTATGCGTATTATGGATCCGGATTCAGCGAATTATGACTTAAAAGATTTGGGTTTTTCCGAGGAGATTTATGCTTCGGTAGAAAAAGCGATAAAAGCACCACAGGGGATGATTTTGGTCACAGGGCCTACGGGTTCTGGTAAATCTACCACTTTGTACGCGGTCTTACGGGAATTGAATACTGTTGATGTAAACATTATGACGGCAGAAGATCCGGTGGAATATGATTTGTTTGGCGTGGGTCAGGTAAAGGTAAAAGACAGTATTGGGTTGTCGTTCTCGGCGGCGTTGCGTTCGTTCCTTCGACAAGATCCAGAAGTGATTATGGTCGGTGAGATTCGTGATAAAGAAACCGGCGATATTGCTATCAAGGCCTCACTCACAGGCCACTTGGTGTTGAGTACCTTGCACACGAACGATGCACCAAGTACGATCACACGTATGATTAATATGGGCATACCAGACTATTTGATCACGTCTTCATTATCATTGGTGATTGCACAGCGTTTGGCACGGGTTATTTGTGATAAATGTAAGGAAGAAGATGAAAAACAGCCGGAATCACGTTTGCTAGCTTTTGGATTTAGCAAAGAAGACGCTAAAAAGGTCAAAACGTTCCGTGGCAAGGGGTGTAGTAAATGTATGGACTCTGGTATTAAAGGCCGTCGGGCTATACATGAGGTGTTGGTGGTCAATGACCCGATACGGGAAGTGATTCTTGCTGGTGGATCAAATCTTGATATTCGTAAGGCGGCACAAAAGCAAGGTTTTAAAACAATGCAGG
This sequence comes from Alphaproteobacteria bacterium, assembly GCA_030429625.1. Classification (GTDB taxonomy): domain Bacteria; phylum Pseudomonadota; class Alphaproteobacteria; order Rickettsiales; family UBA8987; genus JAUIFA01. Next base: position 324,290 of record JAUIFA010000002.1, read on the forward strand.
AAATTGGGCGCGATCTTATTGTTGATGGAACCATCACTGCAGATGAATTCCAGAGAATTCTAGTATTAGACTGATAATGGGGTGGGTGTATGGCCATATATAGCTGGCAAGGAATGCAAAATGGACAACCGGCAAGCGGTGAGGTGGAGGCACCTAACCAAGACTCAGTCAATATGCAGTTGCAACAGCAGGGGATTATTGTCACTGCGGTTAATTATCTTGGTGGGGAAGAAACTACACCAGGTGCTTCGGCTGCCTCGGTGGCTGCAAATGCACAGAGAGACGCAGAAATTGCCCATCAGGAAGAGTTGGATGCGGACGAAGTAAAGCGGCTTAAGAAAATTAAAAAGATTAAGATTAAGGCGAAGGAACTTCTACTTTTTACCAAGAAATTTGCGACCATGGTCAAATCAGGTCTGCCAATTATTAAGACCCTAAATATGCTGGAAACGCAGGTAGAGCATCCGGGGTTTAAGTTGATTGTCAAACAGGTGGTGCGGGATGTGGAGTCTGGCTCTACCCTGTCTCAGGCATTTGAGAAATATCCTCATATATTTGATACGGTATATGTTAACCTGCTCCGTGCTGGGGAGATGAGTGGTAAGTTAACCACCTTCCTTGATAAGTTGGTTATTCAAATTGAAAAGGCTGAAAAAATTCGTTCCAAATTTAAAAGTGCTTTAATGTATCCGACCATTCTCTTATGCGTTGCTGTTGGGGTGATTGCGCTGATGATGATTAAAGTAGTGCCGGTTTTCGTGTCTATGTTCTCGGCGATGGGGAATTCGTTGCCCGCACCGACGCAAATGGTGGTGGATATGAGTGACTTTGTACGTGATCCGGCGCGTGGAGGTGTGGTAGTTCTTCTCTTTATTGGCTTGGTTATGGGGGTAAAATTTCTTAACCGTCGGGTGCCTGCGTTTAAGCGTCGGTACGATACCTATGTGCTCAAGATACCTCTTTTTGGTGACATTATTAAACTGGCAACCTATGCCAAAGTGGGGATGGTGGAAGGCAATCTCAACGCGGCAGGTGTGCCTGTGCTTGACGGTCTGGATATTATTAAACGTACGATGACCAACACGTTATTTATCGAGGCTTTTGATTATATTAAGCAGGGAATTAATGAAGGTCGTCCGCTTTCTACTTTGTATCGGGAATGTGAAATGTTTCCACAGACATTTTGGCAAATGTTGGCGGTGGGAGAAGAAACCGGAAATATGGACGACATGTTTGAGGCGGTAACCATGTTCTACGAAGAGGAGTTTGACCAGATTGTGGATCGGATGAGTGAGATGCTTGAGCCGATTATGATTGTGGGTATGGGAACAACAGTAGGGTTTATCATCGTGGCAATGTACATGCCAATCTTCCAAGTGGGTAAGGCCATTTAAGCGCTAGATTTTATGTGATGAATAAGACCTTTTGCGGCATCTTCAACCAAATCTAGTACATGATTAAACCCTTCTTTTCCGCCGTAATATGGGTCTGGTACTTCCTGATCTTGCAGTGAGCCATAGGACAGAAATAATTTAATTTTATGCTGATGGTTACTAGGTGATTTAAGGGTAAGGTCAGCTAAATTAGCATGATCCATGGCCAGAATGTAATCAAAATAGGTAAAATCCTGATCGGTTATTTTACGGGAGCGTATAAAACCTAGATCGTATCCACGCTCACTGGCTGCTGCCATCGCTCTCCTGTCGGGCATTTCTCCGACATGAGCGCCGTATGTTCCGGCGGAATCTATTTCAATAATGTTGGCAAGATTTTCTTTTTCCGCCAGCCTCTGTAATACTCCATGAGCCGTGGGTGAACGACAAATATTACCAAGACACACCAACAAAATCTTTATTTTTCTCTCAGACATGGACTTCCGCATAAGTTTTTTTCCGGCATTATTATAAATTATAAACACAATGTTTGTCACCCTTATTTAGGGTTAAAGAGGAGAAGTAATCATGTTGTTTCATGAAGTCAGATTACCAGAAGATATCTCATTCGGTGCGTCTGGAGGCCCAAGTTTTTCAACCGACATTATCACCATGAAAAACGGGAATGAACAGCGTAATATTAATTGGAGTCGTCCACGCATGCGCTATAATTTGGTTAATACAATAAAAAATCAGGGAAGTTTTGATCTAATCAACGCCTTTTTTTATAACCGCAAAGGGCGTGCCTATGGTTTTCGTTATAAAGACTGGGCAGATTATCAGGCCATAGGGCAGGTTGTTGGTGTTGCAGATGGGGTTGAAACACAATTCCAATTGATAAAAACCTATGACAGCGGTAGCAATCAATTGTCCCGAACCATCAGCAAGCCGGTGGAGAATACTGTCTCTGTTTACATGGACGCAGTTCTACAAAGTTCCGGATACAGCATTGATATTACTACCGGTATTCTTACCTTTTCTTCGGCACCGTCTAACGGGGCAATAATTAGCGTAGATTTTGAATTTGATGTTCCGGTACGGTTTGATAGCGATAATTTGGAGGTAAGGGTTGATTCCGTTAATTCTTTTTCTGTAAATGACATTCTTCTTATTGAGGTGCAGCCATGAAAACAGTAAGCAACGAGCTGTTGGAACATATTTCTGGTGAAGTTACCAGCTTGGCACATTGCTGGAAAATTAGCCGTACCGATGACGTGGTGATGGGATTTACCGATCACTCGCAGGATATTGTGTTTGATGGTATCACCTATATTGCAGAGAGCGGATTTATTGCTGGAAAGTCGCAGCAAACCTTAGAGCTTGGGGGAGATGATATGCTGTTACAGGGAATTCTGGACAATGCATTGATACAAAGGGAAGACATCATTGCGGGTCTTTACGATTTTGCAGAAATAGAAATTTTTATTCTCAATTATGAAGATATTTCACAGGGGAAGCTGGTTATCCGAGGTGGTTGGTTTGGAGAAATAGAAATCAGAAATGGCGATTTCTCAGTCCAGATGCATGGGTTAGGACAACGTCTGGAAAAAACCATAGGGAATTTATATTCCCCCTCTTGCCGTGCAACATTGGGTGATAGTAAATGTCAGGTGGACGTGCAAGCTCTTGAAGTGTCTGGATCAGTGACAGCAACCATCAACAATAGAAAATTTGATGATACTAGTCGGACGGAGGATAACGGTTATTTTAATTACGGGAAAATTACCTTCACCAGTGGTGAAAATCAAGGACTGTCGATGGAGATAAAGGAATTTCGTGATGGAAATTTTACACTCGCTTTGCCGATGCCGTATGACATTGCTATTGGAAACAGTTTTACTTTAATCCCAGGCTGTAATAAGAGCTTTGGTACATGCCAGAACAAGTTCAATAATGTTATCAATTTTAGAGGAGAGCCACATGTTCCCGGTGTGGATGCAATCCTCAAAACGTCTGGTACGCGCTAAACAGTAAAGGTGATTTCCTAAAATTCACGATAGACTGTTTTGCCTGGCAACATGATATTAAAGTAGAAATTATTCTCACCGCTCAAGGTGGCTTCAGGCTCAGAGTAGCCTTTGCTTATGATTTTACTGTATTTTTCATCGTTTGCATTTTTAGGATGTTTTGGAAAAAACAGGATGGTGTTTATGGTCTTAAAAGAAGGGTGAGATACTCTTACATTAATATAGGGAGCTTTGGTTTTGTCCTCTGCTCCTGGAAAGATAGTAAGAAAATTATACTCCCCGAGATTGTCTGTATAGGTTTTTCCTGAACCGGCAAAATATTTATCTGCTTCCTTTCCATATATCCCGTTACTGTCAGCTTGCCAGATTTCCACTAACGCATCAGAAATAATTTGGCACCGTGTATCAAAAACAACACCTTTGATGCTGATGTTAATCCCCCCTGCAACAAAACCAGAGCCGGTGAGTTGACGGAGATTGTTGGTTTTTCCAACTTTGTCTGGGCCAGGATAATTTTCAAGAACGCTGATATTTGGAGTTTGCTTACAGTCAACAAGCGGATTGTCAAGAATGATATCTGCGGCAAAAGCACTGGTAGTAAACAGGCTGTTTAGAAGAATTATAGAAGTCGTTATAATAGAAAAAGCAGCTTTCATTATCTATATCCTAACATATGATTAATTATATAAAGCGATTGTTGTTTAGTATTGGTGAATAGTCAACATTTTTCATAATTTTGTTCAAAACAAATAATTTACAGAACATACTAAAAAATAGTGGATAGTCCTCGTTTGGTAAATTAATGGTTGTAATTTTATGGGCGAAGTAGTTTACTATTACTACCGTAGGATTATAAATATATTTTATTTATTGCTTAAAATATGTTACAATCTCTCGTTGTTTATACATTTTTATAATTCCAGGGGGTGTTAATGAAGAAAGTATTGGTGGTTGATGATTCTCAAACTATGAGAACAATGGTTGAGTTGACATTAAAGGAAGAGGGCTTTGATGTTATCTTGGCAGAGGATGGGCAAAAGGCTCTAGAAGAAATTCAAGGCGATAGCCTTGATCTTGTTATTACAGATATCAATATGCCCAACGTTAATGGAATTGAACTTATCACCAAATTACGTGCCATAGAGAGTTTTAAATATACGCCCATATTAGTCTTAACGACAGAGGCTGGTGATGAAATGAAGCAGAAGGGAAAAGCTGCTGGTGCAACGGGGTGGATAGTCAAGCCGTTTGATCCTGAGATGCTGCTCAATGCTGTTAATAAAGTGGTAGGTTAGGCTCAATGAAAGCTGTGAGTGGTGAATCAATCCAGAAGGGTGATCATTTTAAGATATCCAAAGATGATTTATTAAAAGAATGGTTGGGGGTCGCCGAATCTCAGATATGTTCGTTGATGGTGCTGTGTACTCAGGTGCCAAAATTGAATCAGATGTTAGAAGAGAATATGCAGGCGTTGAGTGAAAGTTTTTGTGCCCTTGCAGACCAGGCGCAACTTCAGGTAAAGAATATTGACTCTATTTCATCCTCTTTTCGCCACATTACAGTTGCAGATAAACAAATAACCATTGCGGACGCGTTGAAGAATGTAATGAAAACACATGGTGAACAACTTCCCATTGAAGTGGTGGATGAAATTGGTACTGTTATATCAGAAGTTGAGTCTCAGCAGTCTAATCTTGAGGAATATATTTCCATCGTAGCAAAAGCCTCACAGGACATGTCAACCGCGGTATCACGTGCTATTGTGGGGATGCAGTTTCAGGACAGGGTATCTCAAAATTTGGTGATTGCAGAAAATGTTGCCAAAGAAAACGTAATGCATCTTAAAGAAAACATCGATAAAACCATCGCTAAATATTCAGGCGATTCAGATTTCTTCGATGATAATGGAAGCATTAGTTTGGACATAGAATTCTCCAAAAGGTTGATTAAATTATTAACTTTAGGAGAACTTCAACATCAGTTTGTAAATCATCTGGTTGAAAATGGATATATTGCATCTGGTGATGAAATTGATTTTGGTGAGGATAATAGTGGTCATGATGTAAATGATGATGTGGAGTTGTTCTAAAGGTTTATTTTGTAGGTGAAATGTGCTATAGATGTGTGTATGCTTATTTATGGTTGATTTTTTGGTATAAGTATTGGTAAGTGGGGATTGTGTTGGCTGAGAAAAAGACAGTAACGTCAAAGGGTGCTAAAAAACCTGCGGTAAAGAAAAAACCGACAGCCAAGAAGCCTTTGGTAAAGAAGCAGGCTGCCAAAAAAACTTCAGCTGCAAAAGGAAAAAAGAGTGCTGCCTCTGCTAAAAAGTCTGGATCTTCTTCTGATTTTTATGTGTACGAACTTCCGGAAGTTTCTGACATAACGATCGTGTCTAGACTGCTAACGGATTTCCAAGACATTATTAATAAAAATAGTAATAAAATTGCGGTTGATGGTTCAAAGGTTGTTCGTATAACGACCCCTTGTGTTCAACTGTTGATCTCAGTAGGCAAAACGGCCGCAGAAGAAAATATCGAATATTATGTACAGTCTCCCTCAGATGCTATGAAGGAGGTATTTCGTGATTTAGGACTTGAGGGTGAGCTTAACAAGTGGAGTATGGATAATGAGTAAAATTGCATTAACAGTGGATGATTCAAAAACGATGCGTGAGATGGTGTCTTTTACGCTAAAGGCTCAAGGTTTTGAGGTTCTTGAGGCAGAGGATGGAGTTGAGGCCATTAATGTCTTAGGCGGAAAAAGGGTCGACGTTATTATAACGGATCTTAACATGCCCAATATGAACGGGATTGAGTTGATACGCAAATTAAGAGCCGATGGGAATTATCGTGCAACGCCGATTTTGATGTTAACCACGGAAAGTGATGGTGGTAAAAAAGAAGAAGGTAAAACGGCTGGTGCAACGGGGTGGATTGTTAAGCCGTTTCAACCAGATAGATTGGTTGCCATAGTAAATAAAGTTTGTCCATAATACAATTGGGGGCTGGAAATTAGGGGATGTCGATAGATTTTGATCAGTTTAAGGATACGTTCATTACAGAGAGCTTTGAACTGCTTGAAGAAATGGAAGAACGTCTGCTTTGCCTTGATGAGGGGGATGTTGATCTGGATGAGGTCAACGCGATTTTCCGCTGTGCCCATTCCATAAAAGGTGGCGGTGGTGCGTTCGGCTTCTCTCGTCTGGTAAATTTCACCCACATTCTTGAGGCGTTGCTTGATTCAATGCGTGACGGCAAGATGGATGCGACTCAAGATGTAATAGATACTTTATTGCAATCTGTTGATGTGGTCAATGGGCTGATTAAAGCGGCTCAAGAAGGTAATGAGGCACCACAAGGGTATGAAGAAGAGCTTGCAACAAAATTGGGTGATATTGTTAGTTCATCGGGTGCGGTTCTGGTTAACGCAAGTACGCCCGAATTTGTGGATAAAGTGAATCAATCTGCTCATAAAGAAGTTGAAATGTTTGGTATCTTATTTGTGCCAAAGAAATCACTTTTTGCCAGTGGCAATGAGCCTTTATTAATCTTGAGGGAGTTATCAAGAGCTGGTGAAATGACCTGTGTGGTCGATATATCGGAAGTTCCTGGAATATTTGATATTGATCCTGAAGATTGCTATTTGAAATGGACCATTGATGTGAGTACCGAAGGTGGTGAAGATCTTATCAAAGAGGCTTTTGAATTTGTGGACGATGAGTGTGATTTGACCATCGAGAGTTTTGGTGCAATTTCTGTGGCGTCACCTTCAGGAGAAGATGATTTTGAGAATGATGATTTTGCCGGATTATTTGGTGATGATGACGCTGTGGTGAACGAATCACTGGCTGAACCAGTAAAAAAAGAGGAAAAGGCAAAAATAAGTAATGCTAAACCCCCTGCGGCGGCACAACAACAAAGCACTTCTTCGGGCGTTTCGTCCATTCGGGTCGACATTCATAAGGTAGACGATTTGGTCAATATGGTTGGTGAGCTTGTCATTACTCAGGCAATGATTTTAAACCAAACAAAAGATTTGCCACAAGAGCAATTCCAGTCCTTGTTGCAAGGGGTTGAGGAGCTTGCAAGACACACAAGAGAATTGCAAGAGTCGGTCATGGCGGTGCGTATGCAGCCGGTCAAATCGGTCTTTGCGAGAATGCCGCGTATTGTACGAGACCTTTCACGTCAACTTGGTAAAGATATCCAAATTGAAATGGTCGGTGAAAATACGGAGATTGATAAAACTGTGATTGAGCAGTTAGGTGATCCTTTGACACATATGATCCGTAATTCGGTGGATCATGGTATTGAAACACCAGATGTACGTGAGGCTAATGGTAAGCTGCGTCAGGGAACGATTCGTCTTTCTGCGGACAATACGGGAGGCAGAATTCTTATCGAAGTGGGCGACGATGGCGGTGGAGTCGATCGTGAGCGTGTGCTGAAGAAGGCCATAGAAAAAGGGTTGTTCCCTGCGGATGTACAGTTAAGTGATGAAGAAGTTGACAATATTATATTTATGGCAGGATTCTCAACGGCAGAGGCGGTGACAGATGTGTCTGGTCGTGGCGTTGGAATGGATGTGGTGCGAAGAAATATTGAATCTTTGGGGGGAACAATAGAAATTAATAATGTTCCAGGCAAGGGATCAAATTTCGTGGTGTCCTTACCTCTAACATTGGCCATTCTTGATGGTATGATTGTGCAGGTGGGCAGTGAGGAATATATCATCCCCATCAACAATATATTAGAATCAGTTAAACCAACAAAAGATGACATTAAAAATATATCGGACGGTTCGGACGTAATAAAAATTCGTGAAGAATATGTCCCTATTATCTATTTGCATGAGATATTTAATGTTTCTGATGCAAAGAAATCTCTGGAATCGGTTTTGATTATCATTGTTGAAAGTGGTAGGGATAAATATGGGTTGGTAGTGGATAGCCTTGTTGGTCAACAGCAGGTGGTCATCAAATCCATTGAAGAAAATGCACAGGCAGTTGAAGGCGTGTCTGGTGCTACAATTCTTGGGGACGGTAAAGTTTCCTTGATTCTTGATGTTGCGCAGATGCAAAAAATGTCTGCAAAGTTAAATAATAAAAATTCTGTTGAAGTTGCTTAGGGGAGAATAAAATGTCGGTTGTTGATGAAAATGTTAGTTTAGAAGATTCTGAAAATCAGGAGATTGCGGAAGCTCGTGGTGAGTCGGTACAATTCTTAACCTTCAAGGTTGAAGACAGTGAGTATGGTGTGGACATTATGCGGGTGATGGAAATCCGTAGTTGGAGTGAAACAACACGTATCCCTAATTCGCCTGAATATATGCGAGGGGTTATTAATCTTCGTGGGTCTGTTATCCCCATCTTTGACCTGCGCAATCGTTTTTCGCAGGGTATTACTGAGGCACATGAAAAAAATGTGGTCATTGTTATTGCGGTGGGCGAAAGAACCATTGGCATATTGGTGGATGCAGTGTCCGACATATTAACTGTTCATGAAGGTGATATTAAACAAGCACCAAGCTCATCGGTGACGGGCATTCGTGATGAATATGTCAATGGTCTGATATCGGTGGGAGAGAAGATGGTGATCGTTCTGGATGTGGATTATCTTTTTGATAATAAAGTGTTGGAAGAAGCAGAAGAAATTGTTGGTTAATAATAAAAATTATAAGTGGAGAAATAGTCATGAATAAAATATTAGGTAATATAAGTTTAAAAGGAAAAATCGGTATATTAATTACTATTCCACTGATTGGGATGGTTATTTTTTCAAGTATCATCCTAACGCGTGTGTTCAACGAAGTCTCTGAGAATGAGGTGTTAGAATCTCTTACGGGACTGGCCGTAAAGGTAAGTAATATGGTACATGAGCAACAAAAAGAACGAGGAATGTCTGCAGGTTTTCTTGGCAGCGGAGGAAAATTATTTGCTAATGAAATTCCTGGTCAAAGAAATGCTACTGATAAGCGTCGAGAGGAGATGTTGGATTATTTAAAACAACAGGATGTTGATTATTATGGCCAGAATTTTAAGGACAAATTGTCTAATATGCAAAAATCTCTTGAGAAAATAAGTTCTATTAGATCAAGCATCGATGCACAAACAATAAGTGTTAAAGATGCGGTAAATTATTATACGGATTTGAATGAACAAGGTCTTGACACTGTTGCTCTCATGACTTCGATTAGTAAAAATCCAACCTTGTCTAACTATGTTTATGCATATGTCAACTTTCTGAAAAGTAAAGAAAAAGCAGGTATTGAGCGTGCTGTTGGAACGGGGGCATTTTCTGCGGGAGAATTTAAACCTGATGTACTTAATAAGTTCAGATCATTAATTACAATTCAGGACAGTGCTATTGAGACATTTTTAGGGTATGCAACAGAAGAACAGGCAGAATTCTTTAACAAAACAATGGATAATAAGGCTACAAAAGACGTAATAAGAATGCGTGAAATTGCAATTGCTTCTCCGCAAACCCTTTCCCTAGAAGGTGCGGATGGTACGACATGGTTTAATTCGATTACACAAAAAATCGGGTTTCTTAAGGATGTTGAAGATAAACTGTCTAAGGATTTGGTGGAATACTCTAATCTTGCCTTAGAGGAAAAAGTTTTTGAACGAAATTTAGAAATTATATTATCCTCATTAATCCTACTGTTGGCTTTATTTTTTGCCTATATTATTACAAATGGGATTGTTAAGGCAATTGCAGCTACAAAAGAATCTCTTATAAAATTATCTGAAGGTGATTACCGTGTAGAATTACCAAATGTTAATTCGAAGGATGAAATTGGCGAGATGATTGCGGCCTTAGCCAATATGAAAGATTCTACTAAGGACTCCATAGTAATTAATAGTGTTGTTGGGGCGGCAAGTAGTAATATAATGGTTGCAGATGAAAATAATGTTATACGTTATGTAAATCCTGCGGTTGTAAAGATTTTAAAAATTGCTGAAAGTGATATTAAAACAGAATTGCCTAATTTTAATGTAGATACGTTGATTGGTACATCCATTGATGATTTCCATAAAAACCCATCACATCAACGTAATATATTAGCTGGTCTTTCCAGCACCTATAATGCAACCATTAAAATTGGTGGGCGTATTTTTGATCTAACAGCTAATCCTGTTAATGATCAATGGAAGAACCGTCTTGGTACTGTCGTTGAATGGGAAGATGTAACGGCGGAAAGGTCTACAGAAAAAGAGGTGGCGGATGTTGTGGAAGCAGCAACTTCCGGCGACTTTACAAAACGTATTGAAGAAGAGGGTAAGGATGGGTTTATGCTTACCCTTGCCCAAGGTGTCAATGAGATTTGTTCGGTTTCTGATAAAGGAATCGGCGAGGTTGTCTCGGTTCTGGATACGCTTTCTGAAGGTGATTTGACCAATTATGTTGAGGGAACTTATAGCGGCCAGTTTGATCGTATGAAGCAGGCGCTAAATAAAACCATTTCACAATTGGCATCGATGGTGGCACAGATTTATGAAAACTCTGGTGCGGTTAATAGCGCTGCTAATGAGATATCCTCTGGTAGCGCGGATCTTTCAAAACGTACTGAACAACAGGCTTCTACGCTGGAAGAAACGGCGGCTTCTATGGAAGAGATGACCGGTATTGTGCGGCAGAATAACGAAAATGCAAGCAATGCCAGCAAGCTATCTGGCAATGCCAGAGAAGTGGCCACCCAAGGTGGTGAAGTTGTTGAACGTGCTGTAGAAGCGATGGGAAGAATTGAAGATTCTTCTAAGAAGATAGCGGACATTATCGGTGTGATTGATGAGATTGCTTTCCAAACAAATCTTTTGGCACTCAATGCAGCGGTGGAAGCGGCAAGGGCAGGCGAAGCAGGTAAAGGCTTTGCTGTGGTGGCCGCAGAAGTCAGAACACTTGCGGGCAGATCGGCTGAGGCTTCTAAAGATATTAAGAAGTTAATCAATGAATCCGGTGAACAGGTGACAACCGGTTCTGAGCTTGTGAATGAGGCAGGAAAAACATTGGAGGATATTGTCAATTCGGTTAAAGAGGTGGCAGACCTTATTAATGAAATTGCCAATGCTTCTGCTGAGCAAACTACTGGTATTGAAGAAATCAATACCGCAGTTTCACAAATGGATGAGGCAACGCAACAAAATGCGGCATTGGTAGAAGAAAACACCGCAGCGGCACAGGCATTGGTGGATCAGTCAAATGATTTAGATCGTCTTGTTGGGTTCTTTAAAATTGAAGCCAATAATGATAATGATCCGCTTGATGTGTCGTCTTCCTTAAAAATCTCTGGTCCTGAAAAAGTAGTAAACAAAGCTTCGAGTGATAAAATCAAATCCTATGACGATTCTGCTCCAGAAGTTGATTCTGGAAACGGGGATGGTTGGGAAGAATTCTAATTTTTAAGATGTATTAATAAGGTGCTAATTGGTGGCCTTATTGTACAAGGTGATGTATGTCGGATACAAAAAGAGAGCGTGAATTTCATTTTACGGATGATGATTTTTCCTTTATTTCCAAGACAATAGGAGAAAAGGTTGGTATTGTTCTTAAAGACCATAAAAAGGACATGGTGTATTCGCGGGTTGCAAGGAGATTGCGCGCACTTGGATTTAAGAAAGTGTCGGAATATATTCATTACATACAACAACCGGAGAATGTTTCAGAAGTCACTGATTTTGTGAATGCCATTACCACAAATCTGACTCGGTTTTATCGAGAGGATCACCATTTTGAGCATCTTTCGCAAGTTCTCAATTCGGCGGATTCACAGACATCAGGTAAAAAGCGTTATAGGATTTGGTCAGCTGGGTGTTCAGCAGGGATGGAGGCATATACTATTGCAATCACCGCGTGTGAGTCCTTACCACGGATTGATACCGCGTTTGACTTCAAGATTCTTGCGACGGACATTGATACAAATATGATTAAGAGAGGTAGTGAAGGAATCTATAGTGGGGCAGATCTTGAGCCTGTCCCCGCAGAGTTAAAAGAGAGATATTTAAAAAAGGTTAGTGGTTCACAAGACGACTATATATTGGATAAAAAATTAAGGGATATGGTTTCTTTTAAACAACTTAATCTGCTTGAGAATTGGCCAATGAAAGGCCCATTTGATGTGGTGTTCTGTCGTAATGTTGTTATTTATTTTAACAAAGAAACCCAAAGGGAACTTTTTGCAAAAATGTCTAAGATGATACCACTGGGAGGGTGGCTGTACCTTGGTCATTCTGAATCTCTTTCCGGCATAAGTGATGATTTTGAACTTATTGGCCGTACCATATATAAAAAGGTTAGGTAGTATATGAGAAAGGTACCTATCAGAAGAACAGATACGGAGAATGTTCAAGTTGGTGGCTTTGATGATGGTATACGTCGCTATTACGATCAGAACATGGAGATGACCATTGTCAAGCTGATGACGGGGGATTGTTATGTGACGGCAGAGCCACGAGAAATGTTGGTGACCATATTGGGTTCGTGTATTTCTGTGTGCGCGCGTGATTCTATAGCAAAATGTGGAGGAATGAATCATATACTACTCCCTGGGGATACGAAGTCTGCTTTAGCACACAAAGATACGGCCTATGCAAACCGGTTTGGTGCGTTTGCGATGGAGGAGTTGTTAAATGGTTTGTATAAATTGGGAGCAAAAAAAGAACGGATTGAAGTCAAAGTATTTGGTGGAGGAAATGTAATTAAAAGTTCAGCCTTGATCGGAACAAAGAATATTGAATTTGTGCATCAATATTTAAAAGCAGAGGGATTGAAGATTGTGGCGCAGGATGTGGGGGGAAATCACCCGCGAAGAATCCATTATTTTCCTGACTCAGGCAAACTAATGATGCGGATTCTGAAAAGAAAAGATGACTTTAAAATTATTGATGAAGAAAGCAGGTATACTCAGAAAATTATTAAACAAAAAGACGGCGCAGACGTAGAGTTATTTTAATATATTACAAGATGGTTAGGTAAATAAATTGAAAGTGATAAAGGTATTAGTGGTTGATGATTCTGCTTTGATAAGAGAGCTGTTTACTACCATTTTAAATAGTGATCCGGAGATTGAAGTTGTTGGCACGGCAGTTGACCCTTATGATGCGAGAGAAAAAATTAAGGCTTTAAATCCGGATGTGGTAACGCTAGACATAGAAATGCCGAAGATGGACGGTATATCCTTTCTTAAGAAGATTATGTCATTGCGACCTATGGCGGTGGTGATGGTTTCGTCTTTAACGCAAAAAGGTGCTAAGGCAACACTCGATGCTTTGGAAATAGGAGCGGTAGATTATGTGCCAAAATCAGATAGCCAATCGTTTGATTCAGATCGGCTTAAAGACGATTTAATTTCCAAAGTGAAGGCTGCATCAAAAGCTAAAGTTAAGGTCTATGATGAGAACAAACCAGCTCCGGCAAAAATATCATTTTCAGGAACGTCTTCTAATAAAATTATAGCCATAGGATCTTCAACCGGAGGGGTTGAAGCACTCAAAGAGGTGATAACAATATTACCAGAAAATATACCACCTGTTTTAATGGTACAGCATATGCCAGAAAAGTTTACTGCCACCTTTGCTGGTAGACTAAACAATGATTCAACAATTTCAATATGTGAGGCAGAGGATGGAATGGAAATTAAATCTGGGCATGGTTATATTGCTCCAGGGAGTTATCATATGGAGATAAGTGCGCGTGGGGGTAAAAAATACATAAGCCTGAATAGGGGAGAGTTGGTTTCAGGGCATCGCCCTTCCGTGGATGTATTGTTTCGTTCTGTGGCAAGACATTATGGAGGAGATGCTGTGGGGGTGATATTAACCGGAATGGGAAAGGATGGTGCCAAAGGTCTGTTGGAGATGAAAATGCAGGGAGCCAAGACCATAGGGCAGGATGAAGCAACGTCTATTGTTTACGGTATGCCTAAAGCAGCCTATTTGGCAGGTGCGGTCGATATACAAAAACCATTAGAAAAAATAGCTCAGGAGATTTTACGTAAATGTGTATAACTTTGTGTGATAAATGTGTTATATTAGCTAACTGGCAGAACCATGATTAAGGGGATAAAATGATGGAAGACAAAGCTGTAGAGTTGGAAGAGCTATTCGAAGAAGATTCCCTTGAGGAAGTTGCTGAAGTCGGTGACGTGGACGGTGGTGGAGCTGCAGATTCTATGGATGAACAGTCTACGGAAGAAGGCGGGGATGAGTTGTTTGGCAATTCGGAAACAGAAAGTGAGAAGCCAAATGTAAGTGAAGGAGTGCTTTGCGAACAAGCAGAAGAAGAAATGCCAAAGATGGTAGAAGAGGATACAATATTAGAGGATACCACTGCGGAGAATAAATCGACCATATCAAATGATGATTTCTTAGATTACAATTCTTCAAAAATGCAGTCCATATACAGAGATATTGAATCAGGAAATCCACTGTCGCTTCTTTCAGCTTGGGAGGGGTTTGTTTCTCCTGCATCTGCGGCAATTAGCGTTCTTATAAATAATCTAAAGGATGTTTCTGACCTTATAGAAGAAAGTACCTTAGAACTTAACGAGAAGTTTAAGTCTCTTGCCAGTAGTGCTCAAAACCAGTCAGAATCAGTGGCACAGGTGGTTGAGAAGGCTAGCAATTTAGAGGTTCGAGGAGAAAAAGTTTCACTCACCGAATTTTCCAGTACTTTTGACTCCTCTCTTTCTGAAGTAATTAGTAAAATATTGGGTATATCTCAGAAGGCTATTACCATGGTGTATAGTCTGGATGATGCTATTGCTGCAATTGCGGATATTGAGAAATTTAATGGCCGTATTCAGGCCATCAACAAACAGACAAACTTATTGTCTTTAAACGCAACTATTGAAGCAGCAAGAGCAGGAGAAGCAGGAAAGGGTTTTGCTGTGGTGGCGGATGAGGTGCGTGATGTTTCTAAAGAAATCAATACACTGTCTGAAGAAATGAAAAATAAAATTGAAACAGTTGGGACAAGTGTACGTAGTGGCTATTCGATCCTCCAAGATGTGGCTACTACCGATATGACAGACACAATCTCAACAAAAGATGCTTTGGATGCGATGATGAAAGCATTGTTATTACAAACAGAAGACTTTAAGGCAATACTTAGTAGCGCTTCAGAAGAATCAAGAAATTCATCCAATACTATTTCACAGATGATTGTAGGTATGCAGTTTCAAGATAAAGCAATGCAATACATACAGAATAGTAACAGCGTATTAAAAGAACTTGATGATATAATGTCTTACATAAGCTCAAAAGATAAGGACATATGCAAAGAAACATATTCAGACATAGAGTCAAAGCTTATCGAGCAGATTTCGTCATGTTTGCTATTGAGTGATTTTAAGAAAGATTTTGCTGATAAGTTGTTACAAAGGGGTATAATAGGAGAAGATCATCACCTTGTATCCAGAAGTATTTCTGTGGAAGAAGATGATATTGAGCTATTTTAGTTAAGGAGAAACAAATGGATTTTACACAAAGTACCGAGGGAACCACAACAAAATTTGACCTTAAAGGCAAATTTACATTTTCAGACCATGAAAACTTTCGTGAAATTATTTCGGCAATAAAAAATAAAAAATCACAAACCATCATGATTAATTTTGCGGGGGTTGAGTTTATTGATTCTGCCGCTCTTGGTATGATGCTTATTGCGCGGGATGAGGCAGGAAAATCAGGTGCATCGCTTATTCTAAAATCCCCCGAAGGACAGGTGGATAAAATGTTTAGTGTTTCAAAATTTGACTCATTATTCACAATTGAAAAATAGAGTTATTATTTATGATCAATCAAATGATCAATTAAATATGTTGGTAGATATTACATGAACAGCGTGCAGGAAAATAGATTTCTTGAGGCAAAGATTCTTATCGTTGATGATTCTGAGTTTAGTCGTTGTTTAATAAGTGAGGTTTTTAAAGGTCAGGGTTTTCGTAATATTGAAGTGGCACAAGATGGGCGCTTAGGTCTAGAAAAAACAAAGCAGATTAAGCCGGATTTGGTCATCTTGGACTTGATGATGCCAGAGATGGATGGCTTTGAGTATTGTGAGGCCATTCGTAAAGACCCGGAATTTGCTAATATGCCAATATTGATTCAAAGTGCAGTAACAGTCAGTCAAGATGTATCAAAAGCCTTTAAGGCTGGTGCAACAGACTTTGTCAATAAGCCTATCAAAGCCGATGAGGTGATTTCGAGAGCCAAGGTACATATAGAAAATAAATTTATGATGCAGGATCTCAATATGTATCGTAGTCGTGTTGAGAGCGAACTCAAACTTGCTAGAGCTATGCAGGATTCTTTGATGCCTAAAGAAAGGGAGCTGTCGGATCTTTCAAAAACATACCACCTTGATATTGCCGCCTATTTTGAGCCCTCTTTTGAAATAGGTGGAGATTTTTGGGGTACAAAAGCGATTTCTCCCAATCAGCTTGCTATTTATAATGTTGACCTTTCTGGCCATGGAATTGCTGCTGCTATTAACACATTTCGTTTTCATACGGTTTTGCACGAGCATGGCGTTGACCGCTCAGACCCGTCTGAATATTTATCGTCTTTGAATAAACGGATGAAGGAGCTGCTCCCTATAGGGCACTTTGCTACCATGTTTTATGGGATCATCAATACAGAAGAGAATAAATTATATTATTCTTCTGCTGCGGCTCCCACACCTTTTTTGATCAATCAGGGAGGGAAGAACATCGTCAATCTTGAATCAGCAGGGCTGCCAATTGGAGCCACCGGTGAGGCCTCATATGAGATACATACGGTAGAATTTAATAAAGGGGATATATTATTTTTATACAGTGATGCTTTGATTGAAACAGAAAATGATTGTGGCGAATTTCTTTCCGAAACATCTATTGTAGAGATTATCAAAAAATCCAGTGATAAAAAGAGCCAAGAGATTCTTAATGACATGTTGGGTGTTTTTAAAAACCATGCCAATGGTGCTCCGGATGATGATCTAACAATATGTGTGTGCCGGCGTATGTAATGATTTTTTTCTATACCACATTTTCTGATCCTGATGAAGCAAGAAATGTTGCTAAGGAGTTGGTAAGAAATCAGGCAGCAGCCTGTGTAAATATTGTGCCTAAAATTGAAAGTTTTTATATGTGGGAAGGGGAGCTTCAGCAAGAAGATGAACTCTTCTTAATGGGAAAGACGGATAAGACAAAATTGAAGGAAGTTGAATCTTTAATTATATCACTACATTCGTATGAAACCCCATGTTTTGTTTCATTTGACATTGCA
This sequence comes from Alphaproteobacteria bacterium, assembly GCA_030429625.1. GTDB lineage: Bacteria > Pseudomonadota > Alphaproteobacteria > Rickettsiales > UBA8987 > JAUIFA01. Next base: position 341,959 of record JAUIFA010000002.1, read on the forward strand.
TATGCCAATGGTAAATTTGCCCGTTGGGTTGAAAACTCTTTGAATTTATAAAATTTATAAAAATGCCGTTGAACATTTGTATATTATGCTTTATACAGACCCAACCTATTTACGATTGGGGTGTAGCCAAGCGGTAAGGCACCGGTTTTTGGTATCGGCATGCGCAGGTTCGAATCCTGCCACCCCAGCCATGTATAAAAGCACCCCGTCGGGGTGTTTATTTATCATAACTTTATTTATTTTTCCTTCTGAAACCTTTCCTTTATACAATTACTTAATAAATTAACCTTTTATTAATAAATTCATGCTATTCTGTAAGGATAGGGATTTGGGAAGAGGGTCTTATATGAAATGTGTTATTGTGGACGATGAGCTTGAGCATCTTAATATATGTAAGAAATTTGCTAATGAGCTGCGTGGTTTTAGTGTGGTAGGGTTTCAGAGCCCCATGAAGGCATTGCGGTACATCCAATCAAATTATGTGGATATGATTATATTAGATTGGCGTATGCCTGAACTCAATGGGTCAATTTTTATCGATCAACTGAAAAAAATGGAATTGGATAACATGCCAGAGGTGGTTATTTGTTCGGCTGAGAACGATTCGAATAAAGTGCTTGAGATGATTGGTCAAGGGATTGTGGGGTATATTGTCAAGCCTTATAAAAAAGACGCATTGCAAAATCAGTTGAGGCTGATTCAACAACGTCAGGCAGATAATGCAAAACATGCTGTTGAAATGTGGAAAATATCATCGGGTTTTTAGGCGGTTGAAATAGCGAAAATATTAGGCTATAAGGGCAATATGAAGCAACGTATTGCCATTTATCCTGGAACATTTGATCCAATCACAAAAGGTCATATGGATATTATCCGTAGGGCGCTTTCGGTGTGCGATAAGCTGATTATTGCGGTGGCAGATGATATCCCTAAAACTCCGATATTTGCTGCTGATAAGCGTGCAGAAATGGTACAAACAGATTTGGAACATATGGGGTTGGGTAAACAGGCAGTAATGGCGATGCCTTTTAGCGGCCTTCTTGTGGATTTTGCCAAGGAACAGGGCGCAACAATATTAATACGCGGGTTGCGTGCGGTATCGGATTTTGAATATGAATTCCAGCTTGCAAATATGAATTTACGTTTGTCACCGGACATTCAAACCGTGTTTTTGCCCGCGTCGGACACGCATCAGTTTTTAGCTTCCAGCATGGTCAAAGAAATTGCGCGTTTGGGTGGGGATGTGTCTGAATTTGTATCTAAAAATGTGGCAGAAGAGCTAAAAACCTATTATCGGGATTGAGCGCTGGAAGGCAACTCTCCCTCAATGGCCTGTGCATGGGTTTCTGGGCTATCAGGCTCTTTAGGGGTGTTGTTTTCCTGATATTGTTTTAATAGGTCAGAAATAAGCCGTGTTGCCTTTTCATGGGCGGCATGACCAGATTTTCCTTCTAATAACTCAAATTTTCCTGCATTCCCAGAATCGTCCAGATGCATTTTAATAAGCTCGAGTGTTTCTTTGTAGCAGTTGTTTTCTTCATGTTTTGGATCGTCAGCACCAGCTTTGAATTCACTCCATAGTGAAGTTGCGCGTGTTAGATGTGAAGCTTTCTCAGCATCAATAAGCTTGAAGTGTGCACTTCTACGATCTAATACTTCGTCAGGAAATAACTGTTCATATTCGCCCTTATGGCCGGCCTGCTCCAATTGACGTTCAATGCGTCCACGCAATGTTTCGGGATTTTTAATGTAATCAGGGTTGGAAGTTAGGCGTTGAGAATCTTCTTGGGCATTTTTTAAATAGTGAAATTTTACCCATTCGGAAATTTTAGCATCTACCTCTTCGTTAGTTAGTTTTCCATCGCACAGGCGAGAAGAATCAGCAGTTTCATGAGTTTTGTCCGCCTTTATAAGATTTTGTTTTATGTTATTTGCCGTTGCTTCTGGGGTGCTTATTTTACTGTCCGGGGAGGTTAGTTCGGCAAAGCTTGCTTTTGCACGATCTAAATGGATATTTAGTGCCTTTTCATGAACAATTTTCCTTAATTCTTCCTCTTTTTTACCGGAATATTCGTCACTGTCCGGAAAAGCCTCACCAAACAAATAACGTAACGTCTTTCTGGTTTTAGCTAATTCTCTAAAAAGTGTTTCACAAGAAGATTTTGGGTTGCTAGCAGTGCCAGCCATAATTTCGGTAAGGCAAGACTCAGCCGTCTCCAGCTGTCGTCTGGTTTCATGCTGTCCCCTCATTTTTATAAAACGTTCGTCCATATTGTAAATTATAGGGTATAAAGGTTAATAAAGAATTAAGAGAGGTGCATTTAGACAAAAAAAGAGGCATGGGGGGTGGCCCATGCCTCAGAATCAGAATTTGGAGTAGAAATAGGGGAGGTAAGGAGAAGGGTATACGCCCAAATTCTGAAAACTCTTAATTACCTATGTTATGCAGCTTTTTTTTCAACAGCTTTTTTTGTTTTAGGTTTAGCAACTTCAGTTTTTACTTCAGTTACTTTCTTAATTTGTCTTTTTAACTTTTGACCATATTCAGAAAGCTTGCTGTTGGCTGTCGTCAGAAGATAATTATCTAACCCACCATTATGGTCAATAGAGCGAAGGGTGCTCATTGCGATTTTAAGAGAAATAGATTTCTTCAAAGCATCGCTGTATAAAGTAATATTTTGGATATTTACTTTAAAAGTACGTCTAGTTTTGTTCTGCGCATGCGAAACATTGTTACCGGATTGCGCTTGTTTATCTGTTAATTCACAACGTCTAGACATCGTACTTACCTTCTTAAATTCTTAATATTCCCGTCGGTTTGTGGGCGCAATATATCTATATAAGAGGCAATGTCAATATCTTTTTTGTTAAAATCTTAACTTTTTATTAAGCGTTAAATATCTGTGCCAATTGCTTGCGTAATATTCTCATGGCCATCAGCTTCTAGAAGCCTTATCAACCCTTTATTTATCTTAGGTACAAGTTCAAAGCCGTGATAAATGAGGGAGGAATAAATTTGTACCAAGCTGGCACCATTTTTTATTTTAATATAAGCATCTTCAGCCGAAGAAACACCGCCTGCAGCAATAATAGGGATTTTTCCTTCCGTGAGTTTGTACATGTCGGCCAAAACATCGGTTGAAAGCTTGAATAATGGTGTGCCGGAAAGCCCTCCGACTTCCTCTTTGTAGCGTGTGTTTTTAAGATGTTCTCTTTGTCCGACAGTGGTGTTCCCAACAATCATACCATCAATTTTGTGCTGTATGATGCTTTGAGCAATGGCCTTTCTTTCATCCTTATTAAGGTCGGGAGCAATTTTTACCATAATGGGGATGTGTTTGTTATGTAACTCCTTGAGAGCTTCATGTTTTTTGGCGATGGCGGATAAAAGTTCTTCCAGCGCATCCCCTTGCTGCATCTGGCGTAGATTTGGGGTGTTTGGTGAAGAAATATTAATGGTTATATAGTCGCTTAGTCCGTATATTTCATTTAGCATGGTAAGATAGTCTTCCGGAGTATTGGGGCTGTCTTTATTTTTGCCGATGTTTGCACCCACAACACCATATTTTCCTTTTTGATGTTTATACGCATCCCAATGTTGAAGATTTGTTTTATAATTTTTCACACCTTTATTATTAAAGCCCATACGGTTAATAATAGCGTGATCTTCTTTGAGGCGGAACAGTCGTGGTTTTGGGTTACCATCTTGGGGATTTGGTGTGGCGGTTCCGGTTTCGATGAAGCTAAAGCCCTGTTGCATCAAAGGTTCAATGGCTTGTGCGTCTTTGTCATAACCGGCGGCTAATCCGATAGGGTTAACAAAGTCAATGTCCCATAAGGTTTGATGTAGTATTTTCCCCGATATCCGTTTCTGATTGGGAATAAGACCGCATTGAAGCGCAAATATAGATAAATGGTGCGCTTTTTCTTCGCTGATACAAAAAAGTAACTTTCTTAATAATTTATAATATTTCATCTTTTGTATGAATTATTTGCGTGATTTTTCAATATATACATGATATAGCTGTTAGTAATAGGTAAAATACTACATAATGTAGTTACTGCAATGTTTTTTATCATTGGGTCTATGTTTAGGTGATGTATTTATTAATAGGTGGTTTCTCTTGGAGGTAGTGGAACTTGTGGCGTTAAAGAAAAAGGCTTTTAAAAAGACCAACAGTAAGGATAAAAAAATACACCTATCTAGGATCGTTTTGGCGTCCCTTGCCTGTGGTTCGTTCCTTTGTAGTGTTTCCAGTGCTTATGGTGCCGGCTATGCTGCACCTGATGAAAACATGATTAGCGCGGCTATTGATGATACGGGTGTCAGTGATGAAGTGTTATTGGCCGATATTCAGAAATTATTGGATATGTCGGAGGAAAATAACGAAATTTCTCATAAAACTCAGCAGTTATTAACTCAGATATCAATGAATCAGGAGCCTTCAGCAATATCCTCAGAAAATGTATTATTGCCAGAGATTGATGCGTTGGAGGAAAAAATATTATTTGAAGAGGTTGCTGACAGCCGTGCGTATGATAGTAAATTTTCTCCCTCTGGCGGTGTAGAAGGTATTTATATTAAATATTTCCGGCCTATGGAAAAATCAGCAGAGAACAATATTGTAAAAGAAGATGATGTGCTTCCAAATGTACAGGAGATTGTAGAGAGCAGCCTGGCTGTGGATGAAGCTGAAATTCCTGCCGTCGAAGAAATTGTGGAAACTACCCAGACTGTAGAGCCGCTTGTGGAGGGAAATGAAGTTGCTGTCATAGAGGATGTGTTAGAGGATGTACCCGTAGCGGAAGAAGATGAAGCAGCGTTAGATGTGGAAACAGCCGATGTGGTTGAGGGTGTTATTGAAGAAATGTCAGATGACTTGTCCGATGAGGACATTGCAGGTCTAAGAGAAGATTTATTAGAAAATTCGATAGATTTTTCTGAAGACATAGATGCCGATTTGCATAATGAAATCGTTAATTCTGAAGATCATATGATCATGCCGATTGAGGATAATGGTGTTGCTGAAGAAAGCCAAGTTACAGCAGAAGAAGGTGACCCTGAAATTGAACAATTTGAAGATTCTGTTATACAGGGTGTTGTGGATTTGGCAGAAGAGATTGAAGACGATATCCAAAAAGAAGAATTGGCTGCCAGTGAAGAAAAAATTGAAGAAGTTGAGATAAATGGTCATGAGAAGGTAGAAAATCTTGAGATTGAAACTGCCCCGCAGGATGTTGCTGAAGAAGTTGAGCTAGTTGAATTAACGGAAGAAAGTTCGGATATTACAGTTGTAGAGGATGAGTCTGAAACGCTCGTGGACGAAGAAACCCCTATCGATCAATTGGTGGCAAATGAAGTTGAGAAAATTGAAGAATCTGTTAAACAGGAAACAGATGAACAGCGTACGAAAGAATTTTTAGAAAATATTCCGGCTAACGGCATTCAAACAGCAAACCAAGTATTTGATCTAAAAGAAGACATTTCTGTGGAACATGGTAAATTTAACAGCATCTTTTCAAAACATGATAATGAAGAAGAGGATCCTAATCTAAGAAAAAGTGTTCAGTTGAAAATAGAGGTCAAAGAAGAGGGGGATGGCGTTTATAAACAGTTGGTGAAGGCGTATAATGCTCTGGTTCGTGGCAATTACGATGATGCTATTCTTAATTATGAGAAGGTGCTTGAAACCGATGTAAGCAATGAAGATGCAATGTTTGGTCTTGCGACGGTTTTGCATAAAAAAGGTGAGCTTGAAGCGGCAAGGACGTGGTACATGAATGTTCTTGATGTGAATCATAAAAACATGCAGGCTTTAAACAATTTGCTTGTTCTCATCAGCCAGATATCTCCGGCAGAGGCGCTGAAAGAACTTAATAAATTGGAAAGAAGCAATCCTGAATATGCTGTGATTCCGGCACAAAAGGGATTTATTTATATGCAAGAAAAACGCTATAACGAAGCGGCAAGAGAATTAAAAAGAGCAACGCTTCTTGATCCGTCTAATTTAGATTATAGGTATAATTTTGCGTTGTTGGCAGAATATTTAGGCAGCTATGAGGTGGCCAATAAAATTTATAAGGTTATATTAAATGAAGGAATGAAGGGGCACAGAACCCCGGTGTCAAAAAATGAAATAATCAACCGCATGGAAGATATTGCAAGTAAGATTGTTTCTAGCAATTAATCTAAGAGTATTACTATGGAAATTACTGAACTATTATTACACACAAAGAAGAACGGAGCATCGGATTTACATATTTCCCCTTTGTCCCCACCTTTGATGCGTATTAATGGTGACATTGTCCCGTTAAAGGTTGATCGCTTGACACCGGATGAAACAAAAGACCTACTTTATTCTATTATGACAGACAGCCAGAGGTCGCACTTTGAAAGAGACCTTGAGTTAGACTTTGCGGTTCAGTTTGGAGAAGACCTGCGTTTTCGTGTTAATGGTTTTTATACTCATCGAGGAATTTCTGCCGCATTTCGTAGTATTCCAACAAAAATATTAACGCTGGAAGAATTAGGAACACCGGACGTTTGTCGACGTGTTGCGTCACTACATAAAGGGTTGATTCTCGTTACTGGGCCAACCGGCTCAGGTAAGTCAACTACGCTTGCGGCAATGATTGACTATATTAATGCAAATTATCCCCGTCATATTCTGACCATTGAGGATCCGATCGAATTTGTGCATGAGAATAAAAGAGGCTTGGTTAACCACCGTGAGTTGGGAGTCAGCACCTTATCATTTTCCAATGCGTTGCGCAGTGCGCTGCGTGAAGATCCGGATGTAATTCTGGTTGGTGAGTTACGGGACACAGAAACCATTGAGCTAGCACTTTCTGCAGCAGAAACCGGTCACCTTGTTTTGGGTACATTGCACACTAACAGCGCTGCCAAAACCATTGACCGTATTATCGATGCCTTTCCGGCGAGTGATAAATCATTGATTATGTCGATGCTTTCAACCTCTTTGCAATGCGTTATTGCACAGACGTTGATTAAAACGAAGGATGGTAAAGGGCGGGTGGCGGCCATGGAGGTATTGCTTGGTACTCCGGCGATTCGTAACCTGATACGTGAGGGAAAAATGCCTCAGATATATTCCTTGATGCAGGTAGGTTCAAAAGTAGGCATGAGAACCATGAAAGACAGCATATATGCTTTGTTAGATAAGGGATTAATATCACCAGAAGACGCACAATCTGTTCTTAGCGATAGCAGTAACGATATGTCTGGAGGAGAGGCTCCGGCAATGGGTGCGGCAAAGCAGGATGTAAGCAATCCTATCAGTAAAGGAAACCAGCCGGTTGATATGGGGTTCTAACAATTGTCAGAAAAATTAATAGACAAATATCTACGTTTGATGGTGGAAAAGGGAGCTTCAGATCTCTTTATAACCTCAGGATGTCCACCAAGTTTTAGGGTGGAAGGTGAAATTTATGCACTGGATGTGCCGCCGGTAGTCGAAGAAGACATACAAGTATTGGTAGAAGATCTTTTGGATGAAGACCAACTTGATGATCTTGAAACGACTTTAGAACTCAATGTGGCCATTGCCCTTGAATCTGGCGAACGTTTCAGAGCTAACATATTTTATCAAAGACACAGTTTGGGTATTGTGGTACGCTTTGTTAAATCACAAATTCCAACCATGCAAGAGTTGCATTTACCAGAATCACATACGGAATATATTATGCAGAAGAGGGGACTGCTTCTGATGGTGGGGGCAACAGGTTCGGGTAAGTCTACCTCACTGGCCTCAATGTTGGATTATCGTAATCGGAACGGAAGCGGGCATATCATTACAATTGAGGATCCAATTGAGTTTTTCCATGATCACCGTGGTTGCATTATTACTCAGCGTGAGGTTGGTATTGACACATATTCTTACGGAATGGCACTCAAAAGTGCGTTGCGCCAAAGCCCTGATGTTGTTTTAATTGGTGAGATTCGTGATCGTGAAACACTTGAGCATGCAATATTGTTCTGTGAAACCGGTCATCTGGTGATTGCTACTCTACATGCTAGCAATTCTAATCAGGCGATTGAACGTATGGTTAATTTGTTTCCTGAAGATATGCAAAGACAAATTTTGTTAACATTGTCTCAGAATTTGAATGTGATAATTTCTCAGCGTTTGGTGGCTCGGAAAGATGAAGATACCAGAGTATGTGCTTATGAAGTGATGTTAAATCAAGGGCTTGTAACGAATTTAATTGAAGAAGGTGACTTTAAAAAGATTAAAGAGGTGATGGAGAAAAACCGTGATCATGGCATGATTACTTTCGATCAATGTTTGCACGAATTATATACCGAAGGCACCATAAGCTCTAAAACAGCATTGCAAGAGGCAGACAACCCAACCAATTTACGTCTACAAATTAATCAGGATGCTATTTTTACAAACGTGTCTTCGGTCGGTAGCAATGTGGTTAAACCACAAGAAGAAAATGATGGTTTTTAACCAATTGATTTTTTCTTAGGCGGCTTTATTTTCTTTACCTTCACCAATAGCTTTCAAGAAAGATCTTTCAAGGCTTTTATCCTTGTATTTTTCTTTAAAATCACCGGGAGTCCCCACAAAAATCATTTTAGTATCATGCAAAATGGCAATCCGATTGCAGATTTCATCAATGTCAGAAAGTATGTGTGAGCTAAAGAATATTGTGTTTTTATCGCTGCTATATTCGGTCAAACTGTCCTTTAGCTGAATACGTGCCCTAGGATCTAATCCACTCATAGGCTCATCTAGCATCAGCAAAGGGGAATGGGACAACAAGGCAGAAAGAAGACCAAGCTTCTGTGTCATTCCTTTAGAATATTTTGTAATTTTTAAATCCAGCGCATCAGGATCAAGATGGAGCATTTTTGCACCTTCTCTACCTTCATTATGGTTATATTTTTTACTATAATAGGACAGGGTTAGTTCTAGAAATTCTCTTCCTTTTAGATAAGCTGAGGGCTGAAATTTTTCTGGCAGAAAGGAAAGGTTCTTGCGTGCTTCGGGAGAGTGAACATCTTGTCCAAACATATTCACATTACCACTGTCTTGCTTTAGCAACCCAAGCATTATTTTAATCATGGTGGTTTTTCCTGCACCATTGAGACCAATCAAACCAAACACATCTCCTTCATTTATTTTCAGAGAAATGTCATCCAACACTCTTTTTTTCTTAAAAGACTTATTAATCTTATCAAATAATAGAGGTGTTTTATTATCTAGCATCTATGAAACCCATATATGAATTAAAAACTAAAAAGCAAAATCTACAATTTCTTCAGTCACATTATCTATAATACTTTCTTCATCTTTAGGCATGTTTTCTTCGACAATAGGTGAAGTGGTTGGCTTTCCTTCAATAAAGGAAAGAGACTTAGTGTCAAACCTCTGATTTATTTTTAAAGTAATTTTAAAAATTCCGTTATAACTATCAACAACAATATCGCCATCGGTTGATTTTAAATCCCATTCATATGCGCCAGAGGAGAATGCTTTCCTGCGTGATTTTTCCAATGCAATTCTTACCGCTGATGTCATGTCTTTTAGAGGAGTGGCACTTTTCAAAGACTGAAGTAGGGATTGACGGTCAGACTCATTGTACGGAACAAAATTATCAAAATTTGGTACAGATGTGATATCAAAGTTGAAGTTCTGGCCAATCAAACTAACGGATGTTTCAGTAACATCCAATAAATAAATATCGCGAGGTATGTCTTTTTTACGGATACGTTGATTGTTGAGCCAAATCGTCCAACTCGAAGGGTTAAAATATAAAACAGAGTTCAAATAGAAATACTCATTGGATGGGCTTTCAACAAAACCGCTTTCTGCCCCATCTTTGCCCAATTCTCCGTTGGTAAGATTAACTCCTGAAATATCTCCATCTTCAAAAATCAACTCCCCTCCATCAATGGGTTTGATATATTTCTGGGGATTCTTCGCTCTTTTTTCGTACCATTGTATTAGCGCTTCATAAAGAGATTTTGTTTGCTCTGCGTTAAAAAATACTGAGCTATCCCATTTTAAATTACCGTATCGTTCTTTTATTTCTTCCGCTTCTATCTCTTCTGGCGTAAGCATATTGTCTTTGGTTTTCTCATTATCTGCACTGCTTTGGTTGTCTTCCTCAATAAGTGCTAAAATATCTTCATCATTGATAGATTCTTCAATTATTTCTTCACCAGGTTTTTCAGAAATCAACCCTTTGGCAAAGGAATGTGGTGCCAAAACAATACTGAATGATGCTATGAGAATGGCCGCAAGAAATAACCTAGAAAGGAGGAATAAACGGGGCATTATTACCACTCCTTTGATTTGTTTTTTGTTCTTCAACTTCTTTATTTTTGACAGTGGACCACAGTAAAACCGCATCTACATCGACCAAAGAAAGATTTATATTGCCAGAGCGAATTTCAGAAACTGCTTCCGGAGAAAAATCACGTGATTTTTCCATCGTCATGGACTGAATAATCATATATCCTGGAACCTGATTTATTATATCATCAATAATTGCATAGGCAATTTCATCCGTCAGTACTGAAAATGAGATATTGACCTTATTCTCAAAAACCTGACTGAACTCTAGCTCATAATCTTCTTCATTAAGCATTGGATTATCTGCAAGCGCGCTACTAAAATTAATCACATTATAGTGTTCTTTTATTCGATCGACAATTGGGGACAATGTCCGAATTCTTTGGGTGGAGGTGTCAAATCCACTGTCAGTAGGTTTTTGCCGATCTTCAATATCTTGGTATAGGCTATAAGCAGTTGTCAGAGTTTTGTAGTCTTTTGTGGTGGTGGTAATATTTTGCTCAATGGTTGTTATCTCTGAATCCAACTTCTTTGACTCGTCTTCCAAGCTAGAAAGATAAGAATATGAGGCAAAAGTGATGATGCCAACCACAAGAAGGGATGCACCGCAAATAGACGCTCTGCGGATAAGATTTGATCGAAGTTTTTGTATCTTAATCATTTCTTAATTATCTCCTTCTGCCCCGACTCTTTTTTGCCCTTCCCCTCTTGTTTGTTTCTTCAACAATAGGTCCTTCAATTTTTAAAGGTAGTTCAAAATTAAGATTGGTTGCTTTTTCATCAGGAATGTTAACAATTTCTGTATTTTCAGAAGGTCGGTCGCTAAAGGTTACTTCATAACCTTTAAATAAAGTTTTGAAATATTTTTCAAGATCAATAAAGGTTTCAATCAAAGAAGCGGCAATGTTACTTTTTACTGTTCCATCCGTTGCCAGAACCATTGAAATATCCGCACTTATTTTGTCTGGATTGTCTTCACGTTTCTCAATTTTAGCATCAAAAGATTTTGTGGAGATATTATAACCTTCTGCTGAAGCATAGAGTTTAAAGAAGTCAAATATTTGATCTTTATCTTTATTAAAATCTTCATGCAATTTTGAAATTTCTTTAATCTGCTCAACGTTACCATCAAAATCCTCAAATAATTTCTTCGCATCATTTAATTTTTTCTGTGCACTTATTTTTCTGACTTCTTTGATATTAATGTCATCATTAACAGAAAGAAATTCCTTAACATTATATAAGGTATACCCAACAAGACCAATACTGATGGCTGCAGTTGCGTAGACAACAGCAGACGACAAGTTCTCCAATGTGCTAACGGTGTTTGCGGTATCTGTAGAGAATTTTAGATGGTGTTTCTTGGTTACGGCAAAATGGGTTGCCATCAATACATCACCAAAGCGATCTTTTGCTTCCGCAGCACTTGGAATTCCTAGCCCTTCAGCTGCTTTTGCGGGGGTAATAATGACAGGAGGGTTGCTAGTATGTACATTAATATCTAAGGATTTTTTGACTTCATCGGCAACAATAATGTAAAGGTCAAGACCGCTTTTGTCTTCAAAGCCCAAACGACGGATATATTCAATGGTATTAAGAGTTTCCTGCTCAATATTTCCAGCAACAATATCGGGTGTTTGTCCACCAATAGGCTGGGCAATACGGGTGAATAATATTTTATTGTCTCTGTAAATAACCTGACGGAAGCCACCAATCCTATTATGTGAAATAAGGATTTGCCATGAAGAAGGGTTGGGTGTTAAATCCTTCATTGCTACCTTTAAATCTTCCATAAAGCTCATCGACTCTACGGGAAGAAGGAAAATGCCTTCAAATTTGTTAGGTAAGCCAACAATGGATTCAATCCAATCAGACAGAGGAGGAATGTTACGTACTGAAACAAACAGATATTTCCAGTCTCTTCTTAAGGTTTCTTCCCTACCAAGAAGAATAGCAGACTTAAGATCAGAAGGGTCATATTCTTTTTCAAGCTTACGTTCTATAAGCTTCTTCACATTCATTTTACTTACAGGGGGCAATGTATGCTGGGTATAAGCCTGATCCACTACATCCACATAAATAGCAATAGGAGCCTCAGGCGCAGAAGCAATAAGAGAAACAAAGTCCGTTGCAGTGGGGCTGGCAACAAACAAACGATTGGTCATCACACCATTGTCAACCAATGTAAGAATTGCACCCTCATCGCCAATGGACAAGACAAGCTTCTTACCTTTAACTTTTCTTACTTTTGCCATTTATCCCACATATTCTTAAAAATCCATTTCTGCAAAACTTTGGTACAAGGGACCAAAGACCGCAGCAATTATCCAAAACATAATAATACCCATAACAATGGTCATGGTTGGTTGTATGGTTTCAATCATTGCGCCAACCGAATCTTCAACCTCACGGTCATAGAAAAAGTTTACATTTTCTAGAGCTTCGGTCATATTACCACTATCTTCTCCAACTTTAAACATTCTTACCACCAAACCAGGAAAATTTCCAGTCGCAGCGATGGCTCTGGTAAGAGGGCTGCCGTCAGAAACACTTCGTGCAATAAAATCAATGGCTTCTTGCATCACAGCGTTGCCCACAACACCTTTGGCTGTTTGTAAACATTCAAGAACGCCTATTCCACTACTGAACGTAATACAGAAGAAATGTGAAAAGCGTGCCAGATTGATTTTGTGGACTACGGCCCCAATAATAGGAATTTTGAGGATAATCTTATCCATTTTGTATTTCATGGTATAGGACTTTCTGTATAAAATTCGAATGATAATGATACCAAAAATAGGTATTCCGAAGATGTAATACCAACTTTCAACAAAAGTATGGGATGTGTCAATAAGAAGGGTAGTGTACCATGGCAGTTCAAAACCCTGCTCCTGTAGGAAGTCGGTTAGTTCTGGAACAACTTTCATCATCATCAAAGACACAACGCATGACATAACAACAATCAGAATAATAGGTGAGGTCATAGCTTTCTTAATTTTCCGACGCAAATCAGCTGTCCATTTAAGATGATGTGCCAATTGACCAAAGGCTTCAGACATACGACCGGTTTCTTCACCCGCGGCGATCAGTCCAATAAAAACGTTATCAAACACGGAAGGTTGTCTTGCCATTGCCGCCGATAAAATTTCTCCCGCGCTGACACTTTCGTATAATTCCGTGATAACATTGCGGAAAGATTGTGATTCCACAGAATCACGTATATCGGCTAGAGAATCAAGCAGAGGTACACCGGCTTTGTCAAGCTGCTCCATATGAATACAGAACATGATCAACTCTTTATTGGTCACCTTGCGACGGAAACTTGAAGAAGGCTTCTGCGCTCTATAATCAATAATAGTTAGTTGCTGAGCAGCCAGTCTATCTTCAAAATCAAGATCGTTTTTGGCAGTAATTTTTCCTCTAACGGTTTTTCCAGCAGGGGTTACGGCAGTATAACTATAAGCATGCATATCGTAATCTACATCCTATCCGTCATGTTAATAGTTCTAATGAGTTCATTTAAATCCACTAGGCCGGCAAGGGCTTTAGAAATTCCATCGTCTGCCATGGATTTAAAATCATTCTTTTCCAAATGTCTCATCATTTCACCGCGAGTGGCTTCATTGGCGATGAGCTCATTAAGATTCTCATCCACAAGAATAATTTCTGAGATTGCCACACGCCCTTTGTAACCAGTATGCGCGCATTTATCACACCCAACTTTATGGAAAAGTTTTGGAGGATTCTTAACATCCAGGTCGTAGACTTTTATCTCTTCTTCTGTGGCAGCTTCTTCCACTTTACATTCAGAACAAAGTTTTCTGGCAAGACGCTGCGCGATACAGGCAATGATGGAGCCAGAGAGCATGCGTGAATTTACGCCAATATCAATAAATCGTGGAATAGCACCCAGTGCGTCGTTGGTGTGTAGGGAGGTAAATACTTGGTGACCTGTCATCGCGGCACGAAGTGCCATAGTCGCAGTTTCTTCATCACGCACCTCACCAATAAAAATTACATCCGGATCTTGCCGCATGATGGATTTAATCCCACCAATAAAGTCCATACCTGTTCCAGACTTAATGTTGGACTGGCGAATCATAGGCAGCTGATACTCCACCGGATCCTCCAAAGTCATGATATTAATGTCGGGCTTGTTAATGAAATTCAGTATAGAATAGAGTGTTGTCGTTTTACCGGAGCCTGTGGGCCCAGTCACCACAATAATCCCTTCTGGTGATTTTAAAGCCTTGGTCAAAGTTTTTACATTTTCTTCGGAAAAACCAAGTGCGTCCATTGGTAACAAGGCTTTAGCCTTATCCAAAATACGCATCACAATGTTTTCACCGTAAATAGTAGGCTGGGTTGCTACACGGAAATCAATATGTCTGCCGAGAACATTGATGCTGATACGTCCATCCTGAGGATTTCGTGATTCGGTGATGTTGATGTCTGACATAATTTTAATACGCACGACAATGGCCATCCAGTAATCGCGGTGGAAACTTCTTACCAAACGGAGCTTGCCGTCAATACGGTAACGCAGGCGGACAAAAGAATCTTCCGGTTCAAAGTGAATATCAGAAGCACCAAGGCGAATCGCATCCACCAACAGGGCATCAATCAATCGTACGGTAGGGTTTGTGTATGAGTTGTCATCGTTGCGGCTTAACGAGTCCATATCGTCAAGGTCTATGCCCTCAATTTCACGCAGAATACCATCAATCGACAATTCGTATTCGTAATAATTCTCAATAATCTCAGCAAGATCAGCAGGACTGCAATGGATGGGTACCATTTTGAAGCGACGTGGAAAATAACGCTGGATTCTGTCCAAGGCCAATACGTTGTAAATATCGGTCATCGCGATGTAGACACTGTCACCATCAAGCAATATCGGTACCGCATTGTAGCGTTGAGCCACGTCCTTGGGCACCTGTTTGATTAAGTTGGGGTCAATGATGGTACTTTTTGGGTCAAATTGTTGAATGTCAGTATTTTCTGTCAACACTTCGCCAAGGGCACTTTCCGTGATAAATCCCATTTCAACAAGGATGGCACCTATCATAATAGATTCTTTGCTATCACGTTGTATTTTAAGGGCAATATCAAGCTGATCTTCCGAAATCAGACCTTTTGCGATGAGCGTCTGTCCAATGGGTGCACGTGAGGAAATATGCTCTAAGTCTTTTTCAGAAGACAAGTCGCTTGACTTACGTTTTTCAACATCTGTGGCAGAATCAGACAGGATAACGTCTCTGCCTTCGGTAGTTTCCTTGGAAGACTTGCCATTTTTCTTTGAGTCTTCGTTCTCTACAGGAACAAGATCCGTCCCAGTTGTAGGCTCATCATTGTCGTTTTCTTCTTTTGCATGGCTAAGGATTTCTTCTTCAATGCTTTCTTCCATGTTGTTGGCGGCTGCCTGTTGCTCTTCCAGCATAGCCTGAACAGGATCTATATACTTATTATCACTTTTTTCTGGCACAGGGCACCCTTCCTTTGCTACTTACCAACATAGATAATGCAGTATAACATTTTCAAACAAAAGTTAAACCTTTGTTTTAATGTAAGGGTAAATTTTTATACTTTTTTCTTGGTGGTGGCTATTCCCACTCAATGGTGCCGGGTGGTTTGGAGGTAATATCGTAAACTACACGGTTTATGCCGCGCACCTGATTGATAATTCGGTTGCAGATTTTGCTAAGGAAATCATGTTCGAACGGGTAATAATCTGCTGTCATTCCGTCGGTGGAGGTCACGGCTCTTAGGGCGGCAACATATTCATAGGTTCGGCTGTCACCCATGACCCCAACGCTTTTTACAGGAAGAAGAACTGTAAAAGCCTGCCATATTTCGTCGTACAGTCCAGCTTTTTTTATCTCATCAATGTAGATGGCGTCGGCTTCTTGCAGAATAGATATTTTTTCAGGAGTCACTTCACCAGGGATACGAATAGCCAGACCAGGGCCGGGGAATGGGTGGCGTTTTACCATGTCTTCTTTTAAACCAAGTTCGCGGCCAAGTGCCCGAACCTCATCCTTAAACAATTCTCTGACAGGCTCAACCAGATCCATTTCCATACGTTCGGGTAGGCCGCCAACGTTATGGTGAGATTTGATGGTAACGGCTGCAGTGCCATGTACAGAAACTGATTCTATCACGTCGGGGTAGAGCGTGCCTTGGGCTAAAAATTTAGCACCACCCACACGCTTTGCCTCTTTTTCAAAAATATCAATAAAAGTTGAACCAATGATTTTTCGCTTTTTCTCTGGTTCAAACACACCATCGAGCTTGTTTAAGAAGGTTTGTCTTGCATCGACCATTTTTAGAGGAATGTGAAAATCGGAAAACAGATCTTTGACTTGTTCGGCTTCATTTTTACGCAAAAGTCCATGGTCAACAAAAATACAGGTGAGTTGATTTCCGATGGCTTTATGTAAAAGTGCGGCCACTACGGTCGAATCCACTCCGCCACTGACTCCAGCAATAACGTTATTACCACCAACTTGTTTGCGCACTTTCTCAATTTCCATTTCTAGGAAGTTGTGCATGTTCCAATCACGGCTGCAGCCAGCGATTTTATGCACAAAATTGCTTAAGAACTCTGTCCCCTCTGGAGTATGAACCACTTCGGGATGAAACTGTGTGCCATATAATTTCTTCTCTTCATTGGCAATGACAGCAAATTCACAACTTTCAGTACTGGCCAGAGTGGTAAATCCCTCAGGAAGCTGTATTATTTTATCCCCGTGGCTCATCCACACCTGATGCTGTACAGATTGGCTTTCGTGGACTACCCACGATTCTGGTAGAAGAGGGGAGTTTTCTTTCGCATGTATGAAGGCGCGCCCAAACTCACGATGGTCTGAAGCTTCAACTTTCCCGCCTAACTTTTTGCACATAAGTTGCTGGCCATAACAAATACCTAAAATAGGTAATCCAAGGTCAAAAATAGTTGAGTCTACGTCAGGAGATTTTTTATCATGTACAGAGGAAGGGCCACCGGAAAGGATAATAGCCTTAGCACTAAATTTCTTTATGTCGTTTAAACTAATAGTGTAGGGACGGATTTCACAATACACATTGGCTTCACGAATTCTACGGGCAATAAGCTGTGTTACTTGTGAGCCAAAATCAATAATGAGTACTTTATCCATCTACTGCATTCCACGTGATAATTTAGATGTCGCAAACATAGTGATATTCGCAATAAAATAAAGATATTTTTATAATTTTTACGATTTGCCTTTAAAGCCCGTGGCCACCACAAACATTTCGGCAGAGTCGCTTCGGCTTGCGCCGGGTTTAAAATGTTTGACTTGTTTAAAATGTTTTTGCATTTTTTTTAGCAAATCGTTTTCTGCTCCTCCGCGCAACACTTTTGCGACAAATTTTCCTTCAGGTTTTAACCAGTCGATGGCAAAGTCTAGCGCCAATTCACATAGGGTCATGATACGGATATGATCTGTCTGTTCATGCCCGCATGCGGCAGCGGCCATGTCGCTCATCACAATGTCTGCTTTTCCTTCCATTGTGGCCTCAAGCTGTTTAAGAGATTCCTGATCTTCAAAATCTCCAATGATAAATTCTGCACCCTCAATTGGTTCCATTTCCTGTAAATCAATGCCAATAATTTTGGCCTGTTTACCCAATCTTCTCACCGCAACTTGTGTCCAGCTGCCCGGCGCACAGCCCAGATCTACCACGTAGGATACAGACTGGTTAAACAGGTTAAATTTATCGTCAATGTCTGTAATTTTAAAGGCAGCACGTGAGCGATAACCCTCATCTTTGGCACGGCGTACATACGGATCATTTAATTGCCGCTGTAGCCATTGGGTAGAAGATTTCTTGCGCCCTTTTGCAGTTTTAACGCGCACATGTTGCCCACGTCGCCCGCCTTTTAAGTCATCATTGTCTTTGCTCACGTTTAAAGCTCCGGCTTAAAAATCTAGATTTGTGTAATGTTTTGGTGGTGTGAAACCAGGCAAATTGTCATTTAAAAGAGGGCGGAAGCTTGGTCGAGATTTGATCAAGGCGTACCATTCTTTTACTTCTTTACTGTGTTCCCATGGGACTTCAGATAAATAATCGAGTACAGAAATCTGACTGGCTGCTGAGATATCTGCAATGGAAAAATTATCACCGGCGAGCCATTTTCTGTGTTTGACAAGATAGGCGATGTAATCAAAATGATAGCTGATATTTGAACGTGCGGCTCTTAAAGAGTCTGAAGAAGGGGAACCACGCCCCTTGAAGTGTTTGATCACTTTTTCGTCCAATACATATTTGGTTACTTCGTAGTAGAATTTGTTGTTAAACCAACTACTTAGCCTGCGTGCCTCGGCACGTTCAATAATGGTTTTACCCAGCAAAGGATATTCAGGATATTTTTCCTCAAGATATTCCGTGATGGCAGTACTGTCAGAAAAAAGACCAATGCTCGGCTCTGTCAAAACCGGCACTTGTGCTGCGGGGTTCATCGCCAGAAATTCACGTCTACGCTCCCAATATCGTTCGTTTATAAGTTCAAATTCAAGATGCTTCTCGCTCAACACAATTCTAACTTTCCTTGAAAAGGGAGATAATTTAAAATGGTATAATGTACGCATGCAAACTCAAAAATAAGCGGGTTGTCAATCTTTTACAAAAAGCAGAATATAACGAAAAACTCATCTTGCCACAAGTGGTAAATAAGGTGTTGCTTATTTATAAATAGGCAAACCAATTAATGCGATAAAAGGTTATTATGCCGATTTTTTATCGACTTCCAGATGCTGAGCGCAAATTTTGGCAAAATCAACAGGATTAATCATAAAGGGAGCAAACCCACCCGAAGCAATAGAGTCACTGACCAATTTGCGTGCGTAGGGAAAGAGAAGATTTGGGCAATAGAGGAACAATAGTTGGCGCAATTCCTCTTCATTTTCAACTTCGTTGATGGTGAACATGCCGCTATAGACAAGGTCTGAGGTAAATACCGTGTCCTTTTCTCGCGTGGCATGAACACGAATGATGAGATCCACCTCATAAATGTTTTTGCCAACAGCGTGTGCGTTGACATCAATACCCACCTCAACGTCCATTTTCTCCTTCGTGCCGATGAGGCTTTTGGGGGCGTCAGGGCTGTTGAAAGACGACGACTTTACATATTGTGCGTTGACTTCTATGGGAGCTTTTTCTTTAGATTTAGGCATTGCGGTTTTCCAGAAAGTTTTATTTACCAAGGCCAAATGTGGTGGTTAAGGCAAGTCGTTGATCTTTTCCATCCTTTAAACCGTCACTAAATGTACCTCTATATTCAGCGCCAACGTCCCAGTTTTCAGTAATATTATGGCGAATGCCTGCATTTACTTCATTAATTCCACCACTTCCTCTTTCGTCAAAGATATGGTTGATAGGATGGCGATACCCTGCTGATAGTGTAAAGTTCTTTGATTCTTTTTCCCAGTCAATGCCAATTTCTATGCCACGCCAAGCGTTGATATCCAGCATTAAGCCAACTTCATTGTTATGAGAATTGACAATTAGTGCGCGTACGCCGGCTTCCAACAAGTCTTTATCGCCACTGATTTGGGCAGTCACAAAATAATCATCTCCCAAATCCCATGTGTTTCTCAGTGTGTAAGGGATGTCACCATTGCGCGTATTGTCACTAGAAGCAACAATGTAATTAATTCCTAGTTCGTAATTGTTGTTTTCCAGATGTTTATTAACATCCTCAGTGGTTAAGGCTTGCGCCGCACGAGGAGCGATCACTGCCCCGCCAACAGCCGTCATCACTGCTAGTGCGATGCCACGTACACAGTGACCAAAAGATTCGTTTATATCGCTTATCATGCTCATAATTTCAATTCCTAGACTTTTAAACTTACAACAAGCATATTCTAGCAGCCAATGGTTAAATAAACGTTAACGTTTCTTAATTAAAAAACCAATAAAGAAACAATAGGATAAAGACAGCAATCGCCATATAGGTTTGGCGACGGAATTTTGTCTCTTTTGCCTGAGGATCTTCCGGTTTGGTATAGATTACCATGGTTTTAGAAATTAAGTCGTGCCAGCCACGTGATTCTTTATTAAAGCCAATCCAGAAAAAGCCAAGCATAAAAAACAAACCACTTACATAATAACCCATATAGCGTAGAATGAACTGATGGAGTTTGGGTTTTTTGAAGGTGGTGGCATCGACGATGCGCATGGAAGTAAAAAATTTCCCCGGAGTGGTAGAAAAATTGTGCCACAACAAAATTAAGACAAACCCAACAACCATAAAAATGATGGCAGTGTTGGTTAAGAAGTCTTCCAAACCACCAAGGCGTACCCATTCATTAAAAACTATTTTTCCTAACTGCCATATGGAGATAACCTTATTATCAGCATCTTCAATGGCCTGTTGAACTTTCTGTGGATGCTCGTAGGGTAATGTGCTGGTGTGAGGAATGAACTGTAAAATTGGGATAAGCAATAAAAAATCAATTAAAGCAGCATTTAGTCTGTCTTTAAATGAGGTGTGGCGGATAGGAAAATCCTCTCCAGGAATTAACCTCTTTTGTTCTATCTCTTCGTCCATACTACGCCAATATTTCTTTTATTGTGTTTTCTAAAAGGGTGTATCTTTCTTTGCGTTCAAGTATTATAATAGGGTGTTGCGTATGGTTTTGTAAACTAGTTTTCATCTGATCCAGATCAACCTCTTTTTCTAATTCATTTATCACTATAGATATCTGATTTATTCCAATGTTATTTAAAGAATTTATTGCTGTAAGTGTATGGCTTATTGCGCCAAGGTAGCTGCCGGTCACTACTATAGTTTTTATATCTATTTCTTTGATTAAATCTGCAATAGTATGTTGATTTGTCACGGGAACCATTACCCCACCAACACCTTCAATTAACAGAAAATCATGTTTTTTTTGTGTGTTACAAAATTCAATTACCTCTGCAAAGTTAATAGTGCGGTTTTCCATCCGCGCGGCCATGTCAGGCGAGAGCGGTTCTTTAAACCGCCAAGGGCTGATATTTTCAATATTCTCCTGATTAATAGGCAGGTTCAGGCTACGCAAAATCTCAAACGTATCATTAGTAGGGTCGTTTTCGTCCCATCCGCTGATGATGGGTTTGAGGGCATGCACGTCTTTTTCCGCCGCTTTAAGAGAACGGCACAGCAGGGTGGTAAGATAGGTTTTACCAATATCGGTGCCGGTGGCGGTAATAAAATAGGCACTCATGATGGCTTCCTCATAACAAGATAAATAATCTCCCAACTGGCATAAACCCCGTCATCGCGCACAAATTTATGGTTGTAGCTATGTTCCAGCGCCTGCCAGGTGGATTTTGTCAAGGCGTGGTTTCGGTCGACCATTTTGTTACTGGCACCGATATGTTTGATGGTTTTTAGCAAGTGGTGCAGATTGTCATAAGAGCGGCGTAGGAGATGTTTTTCTGTATGCGTGATGGTAAATCCGGTTTCTGAGGCCACTGCAATAAGCGTGCTTCTGGGCAGGAAAGGGCTAACATGCGTTGAGCCGTCAATTGTACGAAAAACTTGCTTGAGTTCTTTGAGCGTGGGTGGACCAAGAGTAGCAATCACGGCTATGCCATCGGGTTCTAATACACGGAAAATTTCAGCTAGCGCCCGTTTTGGGTTGGTGGACCATTGCAGACACAAAGAGGAAGTCAGGGCAGAGAAACTACGATTGGGAAAAGGTAAGTAGTGCATGTCGCTGTTGACGGCAGGAGCCAATGACTGAGCATGTTCACACATGTGGTAGGCCAGATCACTTTGTATCATGCGTGAAGCAAAATGTTGGGCAATGTAACCCGTGCCGCATCCCACATCAAGAATATTGCCCTCTTCAGGAAAATATTCTTGGCTAAATTCGATGACTCTGTCTGCCACATGCCTTTGTAAGTGGGCATATTGGTCATAAGTGGCAGCGGCTTTCTCAAAATCAGCCTTGATGAGTTTTTGGTTAAAGATACTCATCAGGCAGCCACCTTGTTAAGGATAATATTTTCTTTAATCAGATGCGCCAGTTTTCGAATGTCGTCATCTTTATGCAGCAGGCTGAAGGTTACCCGCAGACGTGCTGTACCTTCAGGGACGGTTGGGGGACGAATCGCGCTAACGAGAAAGCCGTTTTCTTCCAGTATGCTAGCGGCAGAAAGAGCCTCTTGCGTGTTCCCTATAATCACCGGTACAATAGCGCTTTGTGCCTTAGGAAGGCCGAGAATATCGGTTAACAACGTAGCTTTTGCGATAAGCTCATCCCCCGCACGAGGGGACGATTTGATATATTCCAGCCCGGCGATGGAGGCACTGACCACCGAGGGCGGAAGCGCGGTGGAATAGATCAAGCTTTTGGCGGTGGTTTTAAGGTAGGCAATCAAAGTTTCTGAACCGCAGACATAGCCGCCATAACTGCCTACTGCCTTGGACAAAGTTCCCATCTGAATGTCAATTTCTGTGGTGTTTTTGATCACCCCCAGACCATGAGCGTCGTCCACCATCAACCAGCAATCAAATTCATCGCATAAAGAGCGTAATTCTGCCAGAGGTGCTAGGTCTCCATCCATACTGAATACTGATTCGGTGATTAGCAGACAATTTTGATGATTAGCACGGTGTTTTTCTAAGAGATTGCGCGCGCTGTGCATGTCGTTATGGGCAAAGCGTTTGAGGGTGGCCTTGCTTAAGGTGATGCCGTCCAAAATACAGGAATGAACTAGTTTATCGGCGACGATAAGGTCATTCTTACCCATAAGGGCGGGGATGGTGCCGACATTGGCCAGATAACCGCTGCCAAAGATGCAGGCCGCTTGGGTGTTTTTAATCTCACAGAGTAATTGCTCGCATTGTGTGTAAAGTGGGTGATTGCCGCTGATCAAGCGGGAGGATTTTGCCCCGCTGCCATAAGCGAAGGCTCCGCTAATTGAGGCTTCTATAGCTATTTCACCACCGGCCAGCCCAAGATAGTCGTTGTCGCAAAAAGAAATCAGCTCTTTGCTATCACGCACCACGTTTACCCCATTTTGTGGGGTGGTTTCCCTGATGGTACGAAGGAGATTATTTTCCTCCAATTGCGCCAATTTTTTTGCCAAAATATCGTCTAACACTAGCTTTTCTTTTCTTATTGCTGTAATAAGCGGTCAAATCGCTATAAAAATATGGATATTATGTCAGATATGGCCACAACATCAACAATTCGTCACGATTGGCTGCTTAGAGAAGTTCTTAACCTCTATGCCCTTCCTTTTAACGATTTGTTGCACCAAGCGCAAGTTATTCACCGTCAGAACTTTAACCCGAACAAAATACAGGTTAGCTCGCTTTTGAGTATCAAAACGGGAGGCTGTAGCGAAGATTGTAAATATTGCCCGCAAAGCGCGCATTATGATACGGGGCTGAAGGCCAGCAAGATGATGGATGTGGCGGCAGTTGTTGCGGCGGCAAAAAAGGCCAAAGAGGCGGGAGCCGGGCGTTTTTGTATGGGCGCGGCGTGGACATCGCCTAAAGACCGTGACATGGGTAACGTCATTGAGATGGTTAAGGGCGTGAAGGAGCTAGGGTTGGAAACTTGCCTAACGCTGGGCATGCTAACCAAGGAACAAACCCAGCAGCTTAAAGTGGCGGGGTTGGATTATTACAACCATAATATTGATAGCTCGGAAGAATATTACAAAGAAATCATCACCACACGCAGCTACGCGGAGCGGCTGGAAACCTTAGAGAATGTCAGCAATGCCGGTTTAAAAACCTGCTCTGGTGGGATTATCGGCATGGGGGAATCGCTTGAAGATAGAGCCAAAATGCTCATTACCTTAGCCAGCCTTTCACCACAGCCACAATCCGTGCCGATTAACATGCTGGTGAAGGTGGAGGGTACGCCTTTGGGTCATGTGGAAGAGATCGACCTGTTTGACTTTATCCGTACGATAGCGGTTGCAAGGATTATGATGCCTCAGTCGTATGTGCGCCTTTCTGCTGGGCGGGAGCAAATGAGTGACGAGATGCAGGCTTTATGCTTCCATGCGGGGGCAAATTCAATCTTTTACGGTGAAAAACTACTCACCACATCAAACCCTTCTATGAATGAAGATTTAAAATTATTGGAGCGTTTAGGAATGGAAATTGAAAAAGAAACATCGGATATGGCTGCCAATGACGATCAGTCTACAAAAACCACATCTTTTGCCATGGAAGAGGACGATTGGGACGACGAAGAAGTCACCAATATCGGCTGTTGTGGTGGCGGTTGCTGTTTCAGCCACGACTAGGTTGGGGTTATCCTCATTGTTTCATGATTGTCCGTCATAGTGCGGCGTGACCGCACTATCCGGTCATTATTATGCTAGATACCGTGGTCACGCCACGGTATGACGATTACGGCGTCATCTTCATCGCAGGTGGAGATCCAGTAATACATCTCTCGCTCTGGATTCCCAGCCTTCGGCTGAGAATGAAAGATTTTTCCCCGCGTTCTACTGTCACCCGTCATCACCCGATGGGCAATAACGCATAAGAAAATCCTAAACACCCCCTTCCGCATTTCAACCGTTGGCATAATATTACCCTCATGGGTGATAATGCGAATAGGGACGATATGGAATTGGCTGAAAGCAAATATCTGCTAGGATTTATAGGTGAAATTAAAAATAGGCTGCTCATAGAAGTAAAAGCCAAGAACAGTAGTCTAAGCGGAGATATTCTCTCCAAAATGCATGAAGAAGACATCATCAGGGCGCATCGTCTGGTCAGCCTGATGCTCAAAGAGCTGGAAGGCCATGTCAGTAATTTTCAGCTCGAGAAATTTGAGGAAATGTTTGGCCAGAAGGAAACGGCTGTTAATGTCCTAAATAAACTAAGTACCATGTTGCTGAAGTTTATCCCTGTTGAGCAAGAAATGATGGTTGGTTCTGCAGAAGAGGATACGCAGGAAATTTCCAAACAGGACGCAGAATTATTGGAGCAATATATTGCCAGATATATCCAAGCACAATCCGATTAACAGCTTAGTTCGCAGTGACTTAAGTAGCTTTATTAAGAAAAGTTTTACCACGGTTAATCCTACAGCCGACTATCTGCATAACTGGCATATTGATCTCATTGCTGAATATCTAAAGGCGTGTGAGTCTGGAGATATAAAACGGCTGATTATCAACATTCCCCCGCGTTACATGAAGTCCATCTCGGTGACGGTGGGCTGGCCGGCGTGGCTTTTGGGGCATGACCCATCACGTCGGATCATCGCTGCCAGCTACGCCCAAAAACTCAGCGAAAAACATTCGCTCGACAGTAGGTTGGTGATGCAGAGTCCTTGGTACAAGAAAGCGTTTCCTAATACCAAAATCATCAACGGGCAAAATGAGAAATCCAAATTTGTCACAACAAAGCAAGGTCATCGTTTGGCAACGTCGGTGGGTGGAACAATCACGGGTGAAGGCGGAAATTTTTTGATTGTGGACGACCCGCACAAGCCCAATGAAGTGTTGAGTGACGCCTATCGCTATGAGGTGCTTCATTGGTTTGACCAAACTTTTTCCAGCCGTTTGGATAATAAAAAACAGGGCGTTATTGTGGTGGTGATGCAACGCTTGCATGAGGAAGATTTAAGTGGACATTTGCTAGCAAAAGGGGGTTGGCAACATCTCAAATTACCGGCTGAAGCCGAAGAGAAACAATATTTTTCTATAGGTAATCTCACTATTAAGCGTGATGTGGGGGATGCTCTGCATAAAGAGCGTGAAGATAAACAATTATTAGAACAGGTGAAAAAGGAATTGGGTAGTTACGCTTATGCCGCGCAATATCAGCAGAATCCTGTCCCTGCAAGTGGTGGAATGATTAAGCTTGCATGGTTTGGACAATATGAGAACGTGCCTGAAGACGGGCAGATCATCCAAAGCTGGGATACGGCAATTAAAACCGGTAGTACAAACGATTATTCTGTCTGCACGACGTGGAAGAAATCGGAGGACGGACAATTTTACTTGCTGGATATAGTACAGGACAGAATGGAATATCCGCAGCTTAAAAGGACTATTTTGAATCAGGCAGCAAAGTGGAATCCTAATGCAGTGTTGCTGGAAGATAAGGCCAGCGGGCAATCGCTTTTGCAGGATTTGCGCAAAGAGAATCTGCCGCTGATTGCCATCATGCCGACGGTGGATAAACTCACCAGAGTTGCGGCCATTTCAGCGTTGATTGAGGCGGGTAAAGTGCATTTGCCCAAAGAGGCATATTGGCTGGCCGAGTTTAAAAATGAGGTCGCAAAATTCCCCAAATATTCCCATGACGACATGGTAGATTCCATGAGCCAGTTCTTAAATTGGATAAGAAAATCTGAGGGTAAGAGGCCGTCTTTAAAAATCCTTTAAGGCTATAGATAGCTGGATCTCCACCTGTCGGTGAAGATGACACGTTATTTAATTTTTTTCTATCCACATACTTCCGGAGTTTTAAATTCTCCTGTTTAGTAATTTCTGAACAAACAAGGGAGAGAATAGATGGTATCTCGCAAGAAACAGAAAAAATCAATTTGGCAGAAAGCGTCTGATATATTTTCAACAAAATCGCAACATAAATCAATTATACCTAATTCTCATTTGGGTGGGTATCGTACCTATGTGCAAGAGCCAGGCAAACCAGTGTGGACACCACGCGCCTATGATCATTTTGCCGACGAGGCTTACACTAAAAACGTGGTGGCACATCGTTGTGTTTCGCTGGTGTCACAATCAGTAGCATCAGTAGGTTGGAAATTGGCGGACAAATCCACCGGAAAAACCAAACAGATAGAAGACCATCCATTATTACGATTGTTAAAAAACCCAAACCACACACGTTCGGGTCGGGAATTTATCGAAGCAGTGATTTCTTTCCGCCAGATTGCCGGTAATAGCTATATTGTGGCGGTGGGTCCAGACGGACAAGCCCCTAAGGAGCTTTACAGTTTGCGTCCAGATCGAGTGCAGATTATTGCCGGTCATAACGGCATGGCGGCGGGTTATTTATACAAAATCGGTAATAAAGAAATTCGCTATATGATTGATCCGGTCAGCGGGAAATCCAGTATTCTACATCTTAAGAATTTCCATCCGTTGGATGATTATTACGGCATGTCTTCCATTGAAGCAGCGGCTTATAGCATTGATCAACACAATCAGGCGGGCATGTGGAACCAGTCTTTACTGCAAAACGGAGCCAAGCCGAGCGGTGCTTTGGTAGTCAAATCCGATGAGCAAAACGGTGGCAGATTAAGTGATGAACAGTTCAACCGTATCAAATCGCAGATGGACGAACAATATAGCGGCGCAAGCAATGCCGGCCGCCCTTTATTGCTTGAAGGAGGCTTAGATTGGAAGGAAATGAGCCTTTCGCCTAAGGACATGGATTTTATTGAATCCAAGCACAGTTCTGCACGCGACATTGCTTTGGCTTTTGGTGTGCCGCCGCAACTTTTGGGTATTCCGGGGGACAATACCTACAGCAACATGATCGAAGCGCGTTTGGCATTGTGGGAGCAGACTGTGCTGCCGATTCTCGACAGTCTTGCCACGTCGTTTAATAACTGGCTCACTCCACAATTTGGCGGGAAGCTGGAGCTAAGCCACAATTTGGACAATGTCAGTGCGTTGGCTCCGCGCCGGGAAGCATTGTGGAATCGTGTCGGCAAGGCCGAGTTTTTAAGCGACGAAGAAAAACGCAAGATTTTGGGCATTTAATTGGGAGAAAAGAGGGTGAGTATGGAAACAAAACAATTAGAATTTCCACTGTCGTTAGGAGAGGTGGCAGAAGATGGTAGCTTTAGTGGTTATGCTAGCGTGTTTGATGTGATCGATAGCCATAACGATGTGGTGGTTAATGGCGCATTTAAGCGTACGCTTAAAAACAGAAGTGATGTAAAGCTGCTCTGGCAACATAGGATGGATGAACCCATCGGGGTAATCAACCATTTGCAGGAAGATGATAATGGGCTTTACATTGAAGGAAAATTGTTGCTGGACATACAGCGGGCGAAGGAATCTTACAGCCTGCTGAAATCCGGTGCAATTAATGGTCTAAGCATAGGCTACAGTGTGGTGGATTATGACATTGATAGCCAGAGTGGTTCACGTGTGCTTAAGGACGTAGATTTATGGGAAGTAAGTCTGGTGACGTTTC
This sequence comes from Alphaproteobacteria bacterium, assembly GCA_030429625.1. Classification (GTDB taxonomy): domain Bacteria; phylum Pseudomonadota; class Alphaproteobacteria; order Rickettsiales; family UBA8987; genus JAUIFA01. Next base: position 370,450 of record JAUIFA010000002.1, read on the forward strand.
CGGCGAATAAACGTTCCGGTGTCACATCACTTAAAGCCGGTGAGCAGCCGCAGACTATTCGCGAATTTGAACATTTTCTGCGGGATGCAGGATTTTCACGCAATGAAGCAAAAAACATATCATTGTCCGGTTTTCCTCAGCGAGAGGCTGATATGGACGAGTTCGATGTACTTGAAAGTACGTTGGATCGGGCAATTCATTCTTTAACTTAAATCATTTTAAAAATAGGAGAGACAGTATGTCTATTACACGATTGACTAAAAAAGTCGACAATCTTGGATCTGCATGGGAGCAGTTCAAATCCATCAATGATCGCCGTTTGCAGGAGATTGAGAAAAAAGGGGTGGCCGATACGCTAACTCTTGAGCAACTCAACAAAATCAACCACGTAATCGACGGGTATAAAAGCCGTTTGGACCATGTGGAAACAGCAGTAAATCGCCCTGTATTAGGTGCGGTTACGGGTATGGAAACGGGTAAGTCGTTTGACCCAATTGTTGCAGAGCACAAAGAAGCGTTCTGCGGTTATTTGCGTAAAGGAGTGGAAGACGATCTTTCGTTGCTAGAGCGCAAGGCACTTTCTGTGGGTGTGGACGCGGAAGGGGGCTATATGGTGACCCCAACGATGAGCCAAACCATCACGCAGGCGATCTTTGAATCTTCACCTATACGTCAATTAGCTTCGGTGGAAACCATCTCTAGTGATTCGTTAGAAATCATTGAAGATTATAATGAAGCAGGTGCCGGTTGGTCAGCTTCTGAAACGGCTGCGGTTTCAGAATCAACCACGCCGGATATTGGTAAGAAAATTATCAATGTGCATGAGCTGGTTGCCCAACCCAAAGCCACACAAAAACTCATTGACGATTCCAGTGTAGACATTGAGGCCTGGTTGTCTGGTAAATTAGTGGATGTGTTCAGCCGTTTGGAAAATGCCGCGTTCATCAATGGCGATGGCAGTGGTAAGCCTAAAGGTATTTTGACCTACACAGCCGGTACGTCATGGGGGCAGATTGAGCAGATTGACAGTGGAACCGATGGTGAAACCACCGCGGATTCGTTGATTGAATTGTTTTATGCGCTCAAAGAAGAATACGCTACCCATGCCACGTTCCTGATGAACCGTGCTACGGCACAACAGGTGCGTCAGTTAAAAGATGTGACCGGTGGTTATATTTGGAATCCTGGCTTGGCAGCTGGCACGTTTGACACACTCATGGGTGTGCCGGTGATGATGGCAGCAGATATGCCTTCGCCAGCAACCAACAGTCTATCTGTGGCGGTAGGTGATTTTTCTCGTGCATATCAGATCGTGGATCGTACAGGTGTGCGTATCTTACGTGATCCATATACCGAGAAGCCATTTGTTAAGTTCTATACGACTAAACGTGTTGGTGGTGATGTCATCAATACTGAAGCCATCAAGATCTTAAAACTTGCGGCGTAATAAAGAAAGTAAACCCCGTGGCTATGAGTGCCACGGGGTTGTATGGAAATAATTATGAAAATACGTATGTTGCATACCCGTATGGGAACAGAAGATGGCTATCTGGTCAAAGAATATAAGAAGGGTAATATATACAATGTAAGTCAGTGGTTGGCACGGTATTTTTTTAAAGAGAAGGTGGCGGTTCTGGTCAATGATGCAATGCAAAAACTTTACAAGAAAGAATCTCAATATAACGAATTTTAGGAGAGGGAGATGGTTAGTAATATACCTTATATCATCCGGGTGGTAGAGCCGGTAAGTGAACCAGTATCACTGTCGGAAGCAAAATTATATCTAAGACTCGATGAGTCCAGAGATGAGGATGTTTTGGTTAAACAATTAATTGTTGCGGCGCGGGAAGCAGCCGAACATTATCTGCGCAAATCTTTAATCACCCAAACGTGGAAAATGGCGTTTGACGGTTATGTTCCCAGTATGGTGGATCTGATGCGTGGGCCCGTGCAATCCATCACTGAAGTTAAGATCATTGACCGTGATGGCAGCTTTACCGTGGTGGACAATGCTAATTATTACCTAAGCGCAGACAAACAACGCATCTGTTTTGAAATATCCATCCTTGGGCACATGATTGAAATTACCTATGTTGCCGGTTTTGGTGATAGCAGCAAAGTACCACATTCGATCAAGCAAGGCATGTTAATGCACATTGCACAGATGTATGACGATCGTCAGGCGGTGGTTATTTCTTCGGCCAGCCAGTCATTGTACAATAATTTCAGGGGTACATCGCTATGAGTAAGAAATCCTTATCATCACGCCTGAAAAAACGCATCATCATCGAAGAACCGATCCGCACGGCAGATGGCGCAGGGGGCTTTACAATTACTTGGAATAGAGTGGGTGATGCTTGGGTAGAAATAGTGCCAAAGAATCAGGTCAGTAACAGAGAGTCTTTTGACTACGGTAAGCTGAATAATAATAGCCTGTATAGCGTTGTTTTGCGTTATCGTGAAGACATCAAACATACTATGCGTTTGGTGGTTGATGGGCAAGTGTTGAATATCCGCGCGATCATTAATCCAGATTTTGGCCGTAAAACTTTAGAAATTATTGCTGAAAGCGGAGTGGGAGTATGAGCCACATTGTTGAGCAGGCGCGTAGTTGGTTAGGCACAAAATATCAGCATCAAGGACGTTTGAAGCATAAAGGCTGCGATTGTATCGGTTTTATTTTAGGCGTGGCAGAAGAGCTGGATTTAAAATCCATAAACGGGCAGAAGCTGAAGCAGTACGATAAAACGGATTATGCCCGCATACCGGATGGGCAGCTTTTGTATCAGACATTAGCATCGCATCTGCAGGAAGTTGCCGTATCAGAGATGCAGGCGGGGGACATGGTACTTATGCGTTTTCGAAAAGACCCGCAACATCTGGGTATTTTAACCGATTATCACCATGGAGGCTTAGGGCTGATCCATTGCTATGCCGAGGCGAGCAAGGTGGTGGAACATCGCTTTGATCCCATATGGCACAGCCGTCTGGTAGCCGCTTTTCGCTTTGCTAGCTGATATACGTTTATTACGCTTTCGGGCCGATCATTTTTTCCGGCACGACCCACTCTTTAAATTGCTCTTTGGTTAAGAGTTTCAACTCAAGGGCGGCTTCCAATAAGGTTGATCCGTCTTTATGGGCTTTTTTGGCAATTTTAGTCGCATTGTCATAGCCAATATGCGGGTTCAGCGCGGTAACCAACATCAGCGATTCCTGCATCAGCTTGGCGATACGCTCTTCATTAGCGGTAATACCCACCACGCATTTATTGGTGAAGGATTCCATCCCGTCAGCCAGCAAGCGCACCGATTGCAAGAAATTATAAATGATGACCGGTTTAAACACGTTGAGCTCAAAATGACCATTGGAACCGGCAATGCTAATGGTGGTATTATTGCCCATCACCTGCGCGGCAATCATGGTCAACGCTTCGCACTGTGTCGGGTTGACTTTCCCCGGCATAATGGAGGAACCCGGCTCATTTTCCGGTAGACTCAATTCACCCAATCCGGAACGTGGTCCCGAACCAAGGAAACGGATGTCGTTGGCAATTTTCATCAATGCCACGGCCAGCGTATTTAAGCCGCCATGCACGGTTACCAATTCGTCGTTGGCGGCCAGCGCTGCAAACTTGTTGGGTGCGGTCACAAAAGGCAGCCCTGTGGTTTTGGCAACTTGTGCGGCAAATTTTTCTGCAAAGCCGATTTTTGCGTTTAGTCCCGTGCCCACGGCTGTCCCACCTTGGGCTAATTTCAAAATACCTTGTTGGGTTGCGTCGATACCAAGGACTTTACGCACATGGTATAATTGTGCCGCATAGCCGGAGAATTCCTGACCCAATGTCAACGGTGTTGCGTCTTGGGTATGGGTACGGCCGATTTTAATGATGTCTTTAAATTCTTCGGACTTTTGTTTTAAAGCCTCAAAGAGTTTATCCAAAGCCGGTAACAAACGGTTATTTAACTCTTCGACTGCTGCAATGTGCATCGCGGTAGGGAAAGTGTCGTTAGACGACTGCCCCATATTACAGTGATCATTAGGGTGGACAGGGTCTTTAGAGCCAATTTTACCGCCAAGAATTTCAATCGCGCGGTTAGAGATGACCTCGTTAGCGTTCATATTGGACTGTGTGCCTGAGCCGGTTTGCCATACTGAAAGCGGGAAATGCTCGTTCAGCTTGCCGTCCATGACTTCCTGAGCGGCTTTAACAATCGCATTACCAATCTTTTTGTCCATCACGCCTAGCTCCATATTCACCTGAGCAGCGGATTGCTTAACCATCCCAAGGGCACGGATTACCGGTTCGGGCATGGTTTCAATCCCAATGGGGAAGTTGATCAGCGAACGGGCAGATTGCGCTCCCCAATATTTATCGCTTGGGACTTCTAAGGGGCCAAATGAATCGCTTTCGGTTCTGTATTTTGTCATGTTACGTCCTGTCATTTTGAGATGAGAGTTGCTGCAGGGATATATAATATTTTATAAACTGTATTACAAGAAAAGAAAAATCATCATGATTTTAGAGCTGATTCTGTATCTTTTTAGCAAAAATTACCCTGTCAAACACTATATTTGAATTTTTGGTGCAATTCTTGCTAGCATTATAATCTTGTAAGGTTTAGAATTGGTTTCAGGGATTGAGAATAAAATCATATGTAGGGATATGGCAGGTAACGCACAAAGATTAGAGTTAAGGCAGGGGCAGCATCTGGTGATGACGCCCCAGTTGCAGCAATCGTTGAAGATGCTGCAATATTCTAATCAAGAGCTGCTGGAATATATTGAAGCGGAAATCGAGAAAAACCCTTTGTTGGAGAAAGAAGACGCAATAGTTGACTCTCAATCAGCAGAGGCGGCTGAGTTTGAAGATTCTATAGATACGGTCGACAGGTTGGATATTTCTGAAAGAGAGCTTACGCAAAGTGTAGAGGGGGATTCTCTGTCAGAAAAAGAATCGCTTCTTGATGTTGGGGATAAGGATTCGTGGGATAGTAACGGGAATCTGGCAGAAGAGGAAGCCTTTAAATCTCCGGCAGAAGAGGCCAACAGTCTACGTATTAATACTTCTCTGAGCGACAGCTATCGTTACAATGACGGTGAATCTTTGATTGATCAGGCGGCTTCGGGGAAACCATCTCTGCGCGAGCATCTTGAGAACCAAATCTTGGTGGATTTTGATGATAATCAGCAGAAAATCATTGCCAGCTATATGATTGATGAGCTCGAACCGAGCGGGTATTTTACGGCAGACTTAATTAATGTTGCGCGTACTCTTGAGTGTGATGTGAGGGACGTGAAGCAGGTTTTGGGGCGGCTTCAGAAGCTTGATCCTTCAGGAATTTTTGCCCGTAATTTACAGGAATGTCTGGCCATACAGCTTAAAGACTTGAACCATTATGATCCGGCTATGGAAAAGCTGGTCAGCCACTTGGATCTTTTAGCAAAAGGTGAATTGAAGAAGTTGCGTAAAATATGCAATGTTGACGAAGAAGATTTTAAAGAGATGGTCTGTGAAATCAAGCAGCTCAATCCGCGTCCTGCCAGTAGTTTTTCAGATGAAATCACTCAGACCGCACAGATCGATATATTTTTACGCAAGAACAATAATGGTGTGTGGGCCATTGAATTAAATAATGAGGTGTTGCCTAAGGTTCTGGTGAATAACAAATATTATTCTGAGGTAAAAAAATTTACAAAGAAGGATGAGGATAAAGAATTTCTTGCAGAACAATATAACTCTGCAAACTGGTTAATCAAATCTTTAAACCAACGGGCAGAAACCATTTTAAAAGTGGCCACAGAATTGGTATCCAAACAGAATGACTTTTTTGAGAAAGGCATTTATCACCTAAAGCCAATGGTGCTGGCGGATATTGCCAATGCTATTGGGATGCATGAGAGTACGGTGGGCAGGGTCACCACTAATAAATATATTTCCACACCACGAGGTGTGTTTGAGTTGAAATATTTTTTCTCTTCTTCGGTAGGGAGTTCGGTTGGCTCAGAAGACCATTCGAGCAAAACGGTCAAACATATTATTAAGGAATTGGTGGAGAGTGAAAGTGATTTTAAATCGGTGCATTCGGACGATAAAATCGCAGAAATACTCAAATCCAGAGGAGTGGATGTGGCGCGCAGAACGGTAGCAAAATATCGTGAATCGATGCATATTCCAACCTCTTCAGAACGAAAACGTAAAATGAAAATGTTGGCAGGAATGTCGTAATGGCTGAAAATATTAAGATTGTGGCTGGGTCGTATACAGGGCAATTGCTTATTGCCACACAACAAATAGCAGCTTCTTGCTTTATGAAATCCGTGGTGTATGTGTGTTCACATAGTCCAGAAGGGGCGATGGGGGTAATGGTCAATCGTGCCATTAGTAATTTTAGTTCAGAGGAACTTCTTAAGCAATTAAAGCTGGACATTCCAGAAAAAGATTTTAATTTTCCGGTTTATTACGGTGGGCCGGTTGAATCAGGAACAGGGTTTGTGCTGCATTCGTCTGACTATCAATCCCATAATTCACTGCACACACAAAAAGGGCTTTCGTTAACTTCAAACCTTGAGATATTGGAAGATATTGCACAAGGAAAAGGCCCAGAAAAGATGCGTATATGTTTAGGGTATTCGGGGTGGTCAGCCGGTCAGCTGGACAATGAAATCAAACATAATCATTGGTTTTCCATCCCTAGGGACGATGATTTAATCTTCAGCGATGTTTCGGACAATGATCTGTGGCAGCAAGCCTGTGAATCCATTGGGGTTAACAGCAGTAATTTTTCCCAAGAGGTGGGAAATGCGTGAACGGCAGGTATGCCTGTAAAATTTTATAACAAATTTAGATAAAATTTTCCTTATATTTCAATAACATCTTAAATATAAAGATACTTGGAAAAGCCACGAAAGTATGCTATTGTTGGGGTATGGCATAATAAGTTGACGCTGACTTATGTTATGAAGAAGGGTAATAGATGTATATAATTAGCTCGGAGGTTTGGGGTGAGCAAAATGATTGACAAACTGGTGAACTACGCCCGTACGACACCACTTTCGGATATTCATATTCATTCAAACGCACCCATTGCATTGCGTATGCATGGGGAAATTGCGGTTCAGGAAGAAGATTTTATCTCCAAGGATGATGTTGAGGTTTTTCTCGACGAAATATTTGATGAAAATGAGAAAAAACAATGGGTTGAAACCAGTGATGTGGATCTGGCCATTGCCAGTGATGGGTTACGTTTTCGTGTCAATGCGTATCAGACAATCAACGGTCCAAACCTTGTTTTACGTAAAATTGAAGAAAATGCACCGCCCATCGAAAAACTGGGGTTGCCACCAGCAATTATGAGCATTACCACCGAGAAAAATGGTTTGGTGTTAATTACCGGCCCAACCGGTTCAGGTAAATCCACCACACTGGCTTCGGTAATTGATGAGATTAATAAAACCCGTAAAGAAAATATCATCACTATTGAGGATCCAATTGAATTTGTTCATCACAGCAAGACTTCCATCGTTTCTCAGCGGGAAGTAGGCAAGCAAACCAAAACTTTTGCCAGTGCACTGAAGGCTTCGCTACGTGAGGATCCTGATGTGATTCTTATTGGTGAGATGCGAGATCTTGAAACAGTGTCGTTGGCGTTAACCGCCGCAGAAACTGGGCACTTGGTCTTTGGAACATTGCACACAAACGGAGCGGCAAGCTCTATTAACCGTATTCTTGATGTATTCCCGCCTTCGCAACAGGCGCAGGCGCGTTCGCAGCTTTCACAGTCACTGCGTTTGGTAGCTACCCAGCGTTTAATGCGACGTACAGGGGGGGAAGGGCGTGTGGCCGCTTTTGAAATTATGGTTAATAATACAGCGGTAGCAAACTTGATTCGGGAAAATAAAGTCTTCCAGATTGATCATGCAATTCAAACCGGTAAACAACAAGGCATGATGATGATGGCCGATTCTATTAATGATCTTCTAATAAAAGGGTTGATTGATGATGTAGATGCTTAGAATAAATGTAATGACAGGGGGTGTCTTAGACAATTTGGGGTAATGTTTGTTTTTAAAAAATATAATGATAAGAAACAGCAAGCTGGTTTCAGCTTATTAGAGCTCCTTGTTGTTATCGCTATTATGGGGGTGGTGACGGCTCTGTTTACCGGAATGGAAGGATTAAAGTCTAAGAAATCTTATGTGGTTAATGGTACTGATTTGGCTAATGAGTTAGCAAACATACGTTATGAGGCAGCTACCAGAGGCACAACAACCCGTCTGAATCTTGATTTAACCGATGAGGTATACACTTTATCCACTCTTTATGCTTCTGCGCCTACGGCTATCTGTAATTCAACAGGCTCATGGACGCAGATAAAGTCCTACCAGTTTAATGTGGCGGATGCTTTTGAAATTACAGGAAGTGGAGTGGGAGACGTATGTTTTGATAGGGACGGAACTTCCACAGGGGCGGTGTATAATATTACGCAGAAAGATGGGGGCACAGACATTGGCAGTGCAACCATAACAGTGATTATGGCAACGGGGTATATTGATGTTGTGGAAAACTAAAAAAGATAGAGTGGCTAAGTGCAGGCATCAAGAGGGTTTCTCTCTGGTTGAGGCCATGGTGGCTACTGCGCTGATGGCGATTGGCTTTGCAGGATCCTATACCTTAACGGCCATTACTCGAACGTCCACGGATGAGGCCATAGCAAGGCAGAAGTTGCAGCTTATTTCAAATCAGATTTATGAAGTCATTGAATCAGATCTAGATAATTTAGACAGTTACGATATGGATTTGAAAACGTGTAATGTGCCGGATTTTGGAGAAACTGATAAGTTTGATTTGAGGCAATATGAATGGTGTATGCGTATGGCAGCAGAAGTGGGTGCTGCTTTGGAAGATGAAACAAGACAAATTGATGTAACCACGTTGGGGGATGGACGCAAAGTGGTTCATATTGATTTGGAAGCAAGAAATCAGACCGTTTCGGTGGTGATGAAGAGGACGTATAGTCCATAATAGGTGATGAAGACGATGTTATACGATGACCAAAGAGGATATTCGCTTATAGAAATGGTGCTTGCCATGGCCATTGGTGCAATCATATTGGTCGGAGCATACGCCTCATACACAGTGATAAATAAGCAATACATGCTCATGTCGAGCATTTCGTCGGTGAGTCAAGCGGGCGTACCTACGTTGCAGTTAATTACTCGTGATTTACGCATGGCCGGACGGCGGGCAGTGGACAGTGATATTCAATCCACTTATGATCGGATTGATACACCGGTAGCTATTACCGACAGTGGAGATGCGTGTTGTGACCAGCTTCAGGTGGTGTACGATAAGGCCTTGGACGAACGCTATCGAGTGACGTATTTTGTTCAACCGCGCACCACCGGAGTAACCACCCGCAATGCGCTGTATATGGACATTGATCAATGGGACAGTGTCGCGTGGAACAATGTTACTGACGATGCACTAGTGGCGGACTATATTGAAGATTTTCAACTGGAAGGATCAGACACGATCAACGGCTTTCCATCCTTGGTGGATGTGTTGCTGATATTTCGTTCTAAGGACACCATATTGGAAGTTAGAGATTATCAAAAGGCAGATTATGAAATTGGCAATTATGACCTTGAAACAACCGATACATTCTTTAGAGAAGAATTCTCCTCAACGGTTAATTTAAGAAATTTGAGGGAGTAGAGAACAGTGGATAAAAACTTAGAATATCAACAGGGTAACATACTCATTACATCACTTCTTATATTGTTGGTGATGAATTTGTTAGGGCTTGGTTTGATAAATTCGGCCGTGAAAGATACAAATGTTGCAACGCACAAATCTATTGAATCTGAGGTTTTCCATGTGGCGGAATCATGCACTCAGGACATGATTGCATATCTTGAGGCGTTGACTGAAAAACCCGATGCGCCCTATACCATCAGTGAGGATGATTTAAGCGATATGTATACGGGAAATGAATCGGATTTGGAACTTAATAGGCTTTCTGGATACAGCTATAGCTGTACGTTAAATGAGTTGACTTCAATTGCGGTGACCGCCGATGATACAGGAGAAGGTGAAGCGCTTGGTGATGGTGATGGGTATAGTTCCAATGCGCATTTAGAACCAAAATATTATTATCAAATTATATCGACGGGCTTGGGGCCAAAGAACGCAACAAAAACAATTAATACAATTGTGTCATTACAATTTTAGGAGGTGGCCATGGTAAAAAATATAATAGTAACACTGGTAATGTTGTTTGTGGCGGAGTCAGCCATGGCATTTTGTAATTTAGAAAGATTACCTTTTGGAGAGGGAGCAAAATCTGTGGCAACACGATATAACCACACGCAAGACCCTGTTGAAGAGGTGTTCAATGGTTCAACTTTCTTCCTTGTAAATGGCAGTGATGTATGTAAAGAATTTGCACAAAGTGCAACGGTGGAATTGTTCTTTATCGATAATAAGCTTTCTCAATTTACTATCTATAATAAAAAGAGTGATGGAAGTATTTTAAAAATCGCGGAAGATAATTTTGGTGAGGCAAAAGGGAAAAAGAATCCTAGTCATCCAAATGCAGATACATTTGAATCGGTTTGGAATGAAGACAAAAACTTATCTGTCACTTATGCGACAAAGCCAAGTGGTAAAGACATGTTTGAATATCTAAGAATTGTGTCCAAAAAATACGAAGATCTTTTTTCAAAAGTGGCAAAGGATCAGGAAACTAAGTCGGAGCAAAGTGATTCTAAAGAAAATGCGAAAGTAGAGTTTCCAAAAAGTAACGGTAAGTAAGGTAAGAAATAGGGTATAACCTTGGGGAGGTGAGCCATGAAAAGCGCAGTAAGAAAAATGAAAAAAGCAATACAATATACGGTAGCAATATTTACGGTGCTGGTATTGACATCGTCCAATGCGATGGCAAAATCTCCTCCTCCCGGGGCGGAAGGTTCTGATGTGGCTGCTAATATCCTGTTCATGGTGGATACGTCTGGCAGTATGGGCTGGGACGTGGGGGCACAGATACGCTATCCCAGAGATGTGGATGTCGATGATAGTGATAATATTTATGTTGCAACGTACGATGAAGGGATCATGAAATATGATTCCGATGGGAATCAGCTTGTGGTATGGGGAACAACATATGGTGGTGGTAATGGACAATTTAGACGTCCTTATTCGCTGGCAGTAGGTAGTGATACAAATGTCTATGTTTCAGACGGAGACAATGGACGTGTTCAGAAATTTGATAGCGACGGTAACTACCTTGATAAATGGAACGTTACAACCAGCTATTCACGCGGAATTGATGTCGATAGCAGTAACAATGTTTACGTGGTCAACAGCAATGGTCGGGTAGAAAAATATACCTCAGATGGCACCTATATTGACACATGGAACAATAATGGTGGTTATTATATTGATGTGGATGATAGTGATAACGTGTATGTCACCAAAACCAACAGTAACCGAGTGGAAAAATATACTTCAGACGGTACGTTGCTGCAAACCTATGTGTTTGGTTTTGACCCTTATGGTATTACGGTTGATTCCAATGGAGATATTTATGTTAGCCGTTATTCTAGCACTGGCCGTGTCTATGGTTATGAGAGCGATGGAAGTTACATTGATACATGGTATGGGTTTAATAGGCCTCGTGGTTTAGCAATTGACGGGTCCGGCACTGTATTGGTAGCAGATTATTACAATCACAGAGTTAAGAATCTTGACGGTGAAGTAGTCATCCAGCAGCAGAATCGTTTGGATCAAATGAAAATTGTGATTAAAAATCTGGTATCCAACAGTGATCTGACCAATGGAGCTAATTTTGGGATGATGAAATGGAGTGGCTCGGGTACGGGTCAGATTCTGGTTAATGTTTCGCCCACTGGTGCGGGTGAGATCTACGATGAGGTGGATGATCTTTATGCTAACGGTGGTACTTATTTAGGTTCTGCTATGGGCGTGGCCTCGAATTATTTTCTGGGAGGAAATTCTCCCATGGATGCAGATGCAGATTGTCAGCAGAATATTATTATTGTAATCAGTGATGGTGAATGGGCTGATAATCCTGATCCGATTGCTGAGAATCTATACGAAGATTATGGGATTGAAACCTTTACGGTGGGTTTCTTAACCACGGGTAATGCTAATTATACCAGTCTTTCTCAGGCCGGTGGCACTTACCCAGATTCTCCATTATTTGCAGAGAACTATCAGAATTTAATCGAGGTTTTGTCCGACTATATTCTTCAAGTTATTAGTTCGCAGCTGACCTTTACTGCGCCAACGATTGTACCGGGTGTGGAAAGTGATGACAGTATTTTACAGTCTACGTTTAACTATAAAACTGAAAATCAGTGGAAAGGGCACTTCTTTAAATATGCACTCGATGATAATGGATTGCTTGGTGATTTGTTATGGGATGCTGGCGATGTTCTCAATGATGTTGCTGCGGCAGATCGTCAGATATGGACAGTGGGTAATGGGATTGATGCAAGTGATATCAATAACTTTGTTGATACTGCCTTTTCAGAGCTTCGTCCAAGTTTAGAGGAAAATGTGGGCACGTCCTACGAAGATGAAGAATTGATGGATTTGATTAATTTTGTGCGCGGGGAAGATGTCTATAACGAATATCCTTCTGGTGTTGATGATGATGGAGAGACATTGATTGCCGGCGAAAGGTGGAAATTGGCGGATGTTTACCATTCTCGTGCTTCGGTGGTTGGTCCACCAAAAGCCTACGCTTCGGATGAGGTGAATGAAAATTCGGATGCGTATTATCGTTATCAGAATGGTTATAACAGCTTTAGAACCAGCATATTGTGTGGTTCTGCGTGTAACAGTCGTGATGAAGTGATCTATGTTGGTTCCAATGGTGGTATGTTGCATGCATTTGATGGATCTGATGGTTCGGAAAAATGGGCGTTTGTTCCACCAAGTGTGTTACCAAACTTTAAAGACATGATTGATGAGGATGATGGAAAAAGTAAGTCTATCTATGGTGTGGATGGTTCTCCTACCGTTAAAGACATCTATTTTGATAGCCAGTGGAGAACAGTACTTGTCGGAGGTTTGCGTCAAGGTGGTCATTCTTACTATGCTTTGGATGTGACCAATCCTGATAGCCCAAGTCATATGTTTACCTTTGCGTTCAATCCGTTGACCAACAAAGTTCATTATTGGACAGCAGACGGAACGGAAACCAAGTACACACTGGGAATTGATACCATCCCTGCGGAATATGATTATTCAGAGCTGGGTGAATCTTGGGGGCAACCTGTTATTATTAGAGCGCCCGTAGGAGATGCTGGGGCAGACAAGTGGGTGGCCTTGATCCCTGGTGGTTATAACAGTGGTATTAACCCAAATTATGGTGCTAAATTATTCATTGTAGATCTAGAAAATAACGGTGAGATTGTGCAGACAATTGACATTGGGGATGGGGATGGCAGTGATGGTATTGTTAACTCAGTGCCGCCACGTTTAACCGCGATTACGGCAGATTCTTCAACCCTGATGACCTATAATGGTGCTCTGGTCTATATGACAGATCTTGAAGGAAAAATGTGGAAAATCAATCTAACCGATCAGGGAACATTGTATCAGGCTACGGCTCAATTTAACAATGAGGGAGATACTACAAACGAACGATTTGTGTATTTTGGAACGCAGGCCAGTGTCACAAACAGTGATTATCTGATCAATATCTATGGTACGGGTAATGTTCAGCAACTTGAGAACATCAGTGGAAACATTGAAAACCGTCTGTATGGGATTTACGATAAAAACTTCCCAAGCTCAAGTGTTGTACCACAATTTACATCCAGTTCTTTACAGGATGTTACGCTTGAGGCGGCAGAATGTCCTTCAGAATCTCAGCAGGGCTGGATGACTGAAATGGATGAAAACGAGAAAATCACTGCCCGCATCACTGTGAAAAACGGTTTGGTATTTGTACCACGCTTTACGCCAAATTCTGAGGATATTTGTGCGGCGGGTAATGGTCGTCTAACCCAGCATGATTTAAACTGTGGTTCCACACTTGATGATGTTGATTTGGGGGCAGGAATGCCTACGGAAGCCGTGGTATATAACAACAAAGTCTATATTGGTGTCAGCAGTGATGCGGATGTAACTTTACCAGCAGGCTTTGTTAAACAAGGTAATCTGATCATCGGAAATCCAGTGACGGTCACTACCGGCAGCGTAGTCATAGAATCATGGTGGGAAGATTTTTAATTGTCATTCTCAGTCCGATAGCTGGCAATTCAGAAAGGGTGAACTTGGATCTCCGCATTGTTGTGTGTGAAAAGATGACAGTTACAGACTTCGTCATTCTGTGAAGCGTTAGCTTGCACAGAATCCATTTCCCCGTTTGTTTAGATCCTGTGCTATTCCCTATCGGTAATCCACAGGATGACGGCCAAAGAAAAAGGGGGGGCGCTTGCGCGCTCCCCCTCTGTATTTGGGTTTTACTCTTCCACCAGTTGGAAGAGGACTGTTTCATCGCCCATAAGATCCTTATCCTTCTTGGCCACAGTGACCTTGAAGGAGGTTACCCCGAAGACTTCCAATAGTGTCGGGGTTGTCCACAGCGCGATGGTGCACTCATTTCCCGGGTAGAGGGCATAGAAATATGCTTTCTCACCCCGGTATTTTCCATCGTACTTCTCACGACCCACCTTGTTGCCAAGGGTGCCGCGCTCCATTTCCGCTTCGTAGCCATTCTTTCCCAGACCCGTTTCCTTGGAAACGTCGTCTTTGTCGATGGGCTTGATGTCGCCTGCAATTTTCCCGGCAGCCATGTCGCCTAGTTTGGCGAGGCCTTTGAAGCCGAGTTTTTTGCCGGTCTCCTTCGCGCTCTTGACTTCCTGCATCCAGCCCTTGGCTTTGATACTTGCCGTGGAAAGAATTTCCCAGTCTTCAGGATTGGTCAGATCGAAGACGATTTCTTTGCCGCTTTCTGTCTGAACTTCCAGCCAGGCGGCATGAAAGTCCTTGTTGGCGAACTGGTCAATGTCGAACGTCCATTTTTCCAGCGTGGATGTGTCGATGGCGGCTTCCGTCGTCTCGGGCGCTGCCGAAATCACTTCCACTGCCATTGCCGTTCCCATTCCGCAGAACAGGACTACCATCGCTACGATCGTCTTGAGAGCTCGCATGAGTCTCTCCTTTCTTTTTTGAATGTGGTTCTTCGCCTGAAATATCCCAAGATTGTGGGATATTGTAGAAATCCTCTGAAAAATCCTTTCTTTGATTTTGTCACAGTTTCAATTATCGGTGTTACTGTAGCATAAATAATCAAAAATGTCAAATTTAACTAAAATTTAAATTTGTTGTAGGGTTTGATAAAGAAAATAAAAAAGGGGATACCCTCACGCTTGCGCGTGAGGGTATCCAAACCTAGAAGACTAGGCACTAGGCTGTGCAGGTCAGGCCGGCGTTGCTCAGGGACATCGAGTTCGACTGGTCATATGCCGTTGCCGTGTTCTCGAATATTCCTTCGTTGCTCGCATGTCGCCAGGCTTCGGCGGCAGGCGCGGTGCTTTCAGCGTACAGCCGGTATGCCGTGTCGATCACACAGTTCCGCATGTGAAACGGATTGGCATAGCTGGTTGCATCATGCATCGAACTGGCAGCCGGGCTGTTCTCGTCGATACCACAGACTTCGTGGGGTTCGGCGAAATTGGCGCTGGCTTCGTTGGTATGCAGCATGTAAGCATCACTGGCGCTGTCGTCGATCATCATCAGCAGGGCTTCTTCGTTGCTCAGGGCGTCGCTGGCGGTCGGTTCGAACGCAAGGTCCGTCGGCGTCAGGTCGTCGTTCTGGGCGTAGTCCGGAAGCATGTTGACATCGCTGTTCTGGGCCACTACTCCATTTCCAACACCGCCGCTCTCGTTGGGCAGGTTCGTCATGGACGCAGCATTGTCCAGGTTGTTCAGCATCATCTCGACATTGTTGGTCTCGTTGAGGTCATGACTGCCCGCGATGTTGTTCGGGTTTGTCATGGAGCTCGCAAAGGCCATGGCAGCACTGCACAGAAGTACCATAAAGGTACCCGTCAAACGTGACGTACGCATAGTACATCCTCCAGGTTGAGGTAGTTATAGAACTACCTGAATGAATGTTAGCTTACAATTGATCGTTTAGGACACATCTGCCTCCCTAACCCATACAGAGTCACAAGGGATTTAGTGGTCGCAGCTTCGATCCTAGCTTCCTTTCATGTTTTTGATGGTTACTCAATTAACCTATAGCCGTTCTCAACCGAACGGCTTTATAAATTTATTAAAATCTCACAGAGAGATATTATTAAATTT
Source organism: Alphaproteobacteria bacterium (assembly GCA_030429625.1). Classification (GTDB taxonomy): domain Bacteria; phylum Pseudomonadota; class Alphaproteobacteria; order Rickettsiales; family UBA8987; genus JAUIFA01. The sequence continues at coordinate 386,795 of JAUIFA010000002.1, forward strand.
AAAGACAACAAAGAAAGCATAAAGTGTTTGATTTTTAATGTCAACGGATTGTGATATAACGAAGAAATAGGTAAAAAAAGAGGGGGGCGCTTGCGCGCTCCCCTCTATATGTGACCTAATCCAGCTTCTCGAGAAATTGGATTTTCCTTCCGTCCCATTTACCGCTGGGATCGAAAATAAATCCAACCACCAACACCTGTTGATATATGTCATCTCTCTGAGTAGGGAGATTCATCAGCAGGTAGCCTTCTTCCTCCATCGTGAGTGAGTAAAACCCATTTTGAGGGGTGTACCCACGTTCCAGCTTGTCCTTGGTCAGCTTGGGCATGTGGATATTTAGCATGCCGGCGGTTAGGAAGCTGGTGATGTTAGAAACGCCCTGACCTGTCATCTGTAGAAGGTTGTTGTTTTCCTCCTGAAGATAGTAAGCAGGTTGGCCGAAGAGACGATAAACCGACCAGTCATGTCCAGGGAAGTCTTTTCCACCTTCTGTTGTAGGGGCCAGTCGTCGTAGCCGAAAGTCACGCGATGTGGTGATCACGGTGTCCTTGGAAAACCATGTTCCTTCCCCGTTCTTGAAGGGGGAGGGAACGAGAACACTGTCCTGCACCACTGCCTTATAGAAGACAGTGAGCATTCCATCCTCCATTAGAAGATCAGAATGCAGCCGGTAGATGTTTTCATTTGCTATCGCCGTTCCACCGAAGCAGAACAGGATAATTGCCATCATGATCGCCGTGAGAGTGTTCGTTTTCACGATGCTCTCCTTTCATCTTTTTTGGTCATTTGTGTGAGTAGCTCTTTATTCTTCCAGAGAGGAAGATCAGCTACTATAGAAATTGTCGAAAATCCTTTTTTGAAGTTTCACAAGTTTCAAGTATCGGAATTATTATAACATAAATAATCTGCATATGTCAATTTTTACTAAAAATTAATGTTCATGGATTTTGTGCAACAGAAGTGCGGGTTTTTGTGTGTTTTTATATTAAAACACCTTGCTAGTTTGTCTTTATCCTAAAAATGTGCTATAGATAAGAATGGAGTGAAAGAAATTTAGGGGATTTCATGGATAAGGTTTTTTTGTTGAAACGGATAATGCTGCTGTGTGCTTTGCTGGTTGTAGTGCCCGCCTGTTCACAGATTCCAGCGGAAATCGTCCATTACAGTCAAAGTGTGTTTGACAGTAAATTTGTCGCTAAATATGTTTCTGGTAAATATTGGGATTCTGGGAATCATAAACAGAGCGGTGATGTTAAAACTTCCTCTGGAGGCTCTGAGCATGCAACAAAAACAATATTAGTCAAGAAAGGCGACAGTGTTTCAAAAATTGCTCAACATTATGGCATGTCTTCGGGTGAGATTATTAAGTTAAATAAGCTAAGAAAACCCTATGAAATTATGGTGGGGCAAAAGCTAGTACTTCCTGCCTATAAGTTATATAAAGTGAAAAAGGGGGACTTTGTTAGCAAGATCGCTAAAAACTATCATCTTTCCACGCAAGATATTATATCCGCTAATCATTTGAAGAAGCCCTATGAAATTATGGTGGGTCAAACGCTCAGAGTGCCTTATGTGGGTAAATCTGTAAAGGTAGCATCTCACCCACATAGTAAAAAAGCTACGTCTAAGAAATACAGTGCTAAGAAAAAGAAAGCCTCGGCAAAAAAGACAAGAGTTGCCCGTCATACCGCAAAAACTAAAAGCAAGAAGTATGCTCAAAGTCACAGTAAAAAAAGAAGCCTTGGTAGGTTCTTGTGGCCGACAAGGGGAAAAATTATTTCAAAATTTGGTTCAAACCGGATGGGCGAGTTTAACGATGGCATTAATATTTCTGCACGGGAAGGGATGAAAATCCATGCCTCAGAAAATGGTACAGTGGTTTATACTGGCAATGAGCTTAAAGGTTATGGAAATCTCCTGATCATCCGCCATAGTGGTGGTTGGTTGACAGCATATGCTCATCAGAAAAACTTTATCCTGAAAAAAGGTGATAAGGTTAAGAAAGGACAAATTATTGGCTATGTGGGAAAAACCGGTAATGTCAAAAGTCCGCAGCTGCACTTTGCCATCCGTAAGGGGCTTGAGGCAGTTGATCCATTAAAATATTTGTCCAGTTAGCGCAAACGGCTAATAATTGTCAAATAATATACATTTTTCCGTTGACAGATTATAATTTTCTGCGATACTCCGCGCTCTTAAAATATAGTAGTTAGAGTATTGTGGCAGACGATGTTGCCGTGAGAAATAGTGTAAAATAAGGTGTTTAAAGATGAAAACATATTCGGCAAAACCGGCTGATATTGAAAAAAAATGGTATATCGTAGATGCGACGGACCTTGTTCTTGGCCGTATGTCAGCGGAAGTGGCAACTATTTTACGTGGTAAACATAAACCAACCTATACGCCTAGCATGGATATGGGTGATAACGTGATTGTTATTAATGCGGAGAAAGTACACCTTACGGGTAAAAAACTTTCTGATAAGAAATATTACTCACACACAGGTTACCCTGGTGGTATTCGTGAGACAGATCCTGCACGTATTCTTGCGGGTAAATTCCCTGAGCGTGTGGTCAAAAAATCTATCCAAAGAATGATTTCTCGTAATCCTTTGGGCAGACAACAAATGAGCAATCTATATGTGTATGCAGGAAACGAACACCCACATCAGGCGCAGCAGCCAGAAGTATTAGATCTTGCCTCTAAAAACCCTAAAAATAATAAGGTACGTAAATAATGGTAGATATTTCCGCAGTTAAAGAAGCAGTGGCAAAAGAAGAAGCTGTTGTTGTAGAAGAAAGAAAACCTAAATTGGATGAAAGCGGTCGTTCTTATGCGACGGGTCGCCGTAAAGTTTCTACCGCGCGTGTATGGATGAAGCCTGGTAAAGGTAATATTGAAGTCAATGGTAAGAAAGTTGAAAATTATTTCAAGCGTCCTGTACTTCGTATGATTATTAACCAACCGTTTGCTGTGACGGATAATGAAGGTCGCTTTGATCTGTATATAACGGTCAAAGGTGGTGGTCTTTCAGGTCAGGCTGGGGCTGTGCGTCATGCAATTAGCCGTGCGTTGGATAATTATGATCCAACCGTACACAAAACATTGCGCGTTGGTGGGTTCTTAACTCGTGATTCACGTGTTGTTGAACGTAAAAAATATGGTAAGAGGAAAGCGCGTCGTAGCTTCCAATTCTCTAAACGTTAAGAGTTTATTGAAGAACAAACACAAAAGGGCGCTTTCGAAATTGAAAGTGCCCTTTTTTTGTTATAGTTTACAGTGATAAGGGAATAAACAAGGACAGAACATGACAGAAAAACAATTACATGCGGTTATTATTGGGGCAAGTGGTTATACTGGTGCGGAGTTAGTACGAATCCTGTATGGCCATCCTAATGTGGTGATCAAAGCATTGGTAGCCAACAGTAATGCTGGTCAGCCTATAAAGTCTATCTATCCTCATTTTTCAGACATTGATTTGCCAGATTTGATAAAGCTGGAGGAGGTGGATTTTGCCGGTGTGGATGTGGCTTTTTGTTGCCTGCCGCACGCTACTTCACAAGAGGTGATTGCTAATTTGCCGTCTCAGGTAAAGGTTATAGATCTTTCTGCTGATTTTAGGTTGAGGAACCCAGACGATTATAAAGAGTGGTATGGCAAAGATCATGCTGCGCTGGAACAACAGCATGAGGCGGTCTATGGGCTTTCAGAAATTTATCGGGATCAGATTAAAGAAAAGCGGATTGTCGCGTGTCCTGGCTGTTATCCAACATCAATGTTGTTGCCATTGATTCCACTTTTAAGAAATAAAATTATTTCTTCGGACAATATTATTGTGGATTCTAAATCTGGGATTACTGGAGCAGGAAGATCCCCTAAAACCGCCAACTTGTTTACTGAGATGAACGACAATGTCAAGGCGTATGGCATTGGTGGCCACAGGCATATTGCCGAGGTAGAACAGGAGCTTTCTCTCGTGGCTGGACAAAAGGTAACTGCAACCTTTACGCCTCAAGTTGTCCCGATGAATCGGGGAATTTTATCAAATATTTATATACAGATGGCTGAGGGAAAAACCATTGATGATATAAAAAATACCTTGAGAGATTTCTATCAGGATGAAGAATTTGTGGTGGTACATACGGATGGCTATGCGCCAACAACCAAAGACGTGTGTGGTAGCAATCGGGCGATGATGGGTATTTTTGCTGATAGGGTGGCGGATAGAGCGATTATTGTTTCGGTGATTGATAATCTGGTCAAAGGTGCTTCAGGGCAGGCGGTTCAAAATATGAACATAAGCTTTGACCTGCCTGAAAATACTGGGCTGGCTAAAATATCTATGTTTCCATAATTAAAAAGCTATTAAATAGGCGGGACAAAGATGCCTGCAAGACTAAAGCATCCGCTAAGGGTAAGTGACAATAATATAATTGCTAATATGTTGAGAATTCTCATTTATTTTTCCATATAATTAAAATAGTGAAAGACATCCGCTGAGCGATATCATAAGTGTAAGCATAAACATTATTTTGATTATTTTCATTGGTATGACCGTAACTTTTGTTAAAACTGGTAATTGTTAAGAATCTAAATATAATATAGTTATGAGTCAATGACTATATCTTTTGGAGAAAAACATGCCTAGAATTCTTCCGTACAAAGGAGTTATGCCAAAAATTGCCGATGATGCCTACATTGCCCCCGGTGCGGTGATTATTGGTGACGTGGAAATTGGTAGCGAATCGAACGTATGGTTTGGTTGTGTGATCCGCGGTGACGTTAACCATATTCGCATTGGCAAGCGCACCAATATTCAGGACGGAACGGTGATTCATGTGACACGCAAAACCGGCCCTACCATTATTGGCGATAATATCACGATTGGGCATAGCGTGTTGCTACATGCGTGCACGCTGGAAGATGATTGTTTTGTGGGGATGCACTCGACTGTGATGGACGATGCAGTGGTGGAATCCTACGGTATGGTGGCCGCTGGGGCGATTGTGACTCCGCGTAAAAGAGTTCTAAAAGGGCAGATTTGGGGCGGCAACCCAGCCAAATACTTACGCGATATGAAACCGGAAGAAACAGATTTTATCTCTATTTCTGCCCAGAACTATGTCGATCTGTCCCGTGAGTATAGGTAGGGTGTATTCCTTACCCTGTCATTCTGTGGAGAGCGCAGCGATAGCGCAGAATCCATTTTACTAACTATGTATGGATCCTGTGCTAATTTCTATGAAATTCCACAGGATGACGCCACATACGAACAACGAATCTCCAAACGTTCCTTAATATAATGTTTTTCCTTGATAAATCAAAAACTGCATGTTACAATGCGGGTTCTTTCTTGATTGCACAAACCTCAACTTTGGGCGTCTAAAGTGGTTTCCACTAACACAAAAAACCTATAATCCTATCCTCAAGCGATAGCGATTTTCTGTGTGTCATTGTGGAATGCTTTGGATCGCCTGAAAAACTCTATGAAAGGAGCGCCATCATGGCAAAGAAACCGGTCCCACAAGTCATTGGGGACTTGATTCGCGAGTATGAAGTTCAGGGCATGGTGATCCATACTCTTGGGACTTCACACTACCAGATTCGCTTTGTCTCGGAGCGGGAGCTGCATCGCTTCTTGTCTCTGGGATCCGGCGAAGGTGAAGAAGGTGGTACGCGTGCATTGCGTGCGGCCATCGGCGGAGATGTCAGAATCCATTCCAACCACGAGGTGGAAGGATATCCGGCCTATATCCCGTTCAACTGGACGGATCCGGTTCCGGTGATCGAAGAACTGCAAAGCCATTTTGCGGGTCTTCTGACTGAGCACGGTATTACCGGGGCGGTCGAGCTGATGGGAGGTCTTCCTCGTATGATCTTCTCTTCGGAGGAGGAATGGGAGAAGTTCCTCGGACGGATCGGTGGCGGTGATGTGGATGCCGGGCGCACCCATGTTGCCGAGAAGACCGGTCTGGAACCCAATCTGGAAAAGGATCTCAACGGTACCTACCCCTGGTACGTTTGGCTCTATATGCCGAAGAACTAGGGAACTCCTCCACGCTTGACACACACACGAAAAGAACCCCTTTTGCTTTTGCAACTGGGGTTCTTTTTGTTTATGGGCCTATATGTCCCAATTGGATTCGTAACATTCGTAAGTAGCTGCCAGTGAGGCCAGGCGGGCGATGAGTGCCTGTGCTGGACAAACATTATTATTGGTCTTGGCCTCGCCATCGCTAGAACATGCACTTTTAAAGGTCATGCCACTGGAATTAAGGTTGCTGCGGTCATCTCGATTGTCGTTGATGCGCATGGTACAGCCGATGGGGGTGGCATTGATCATATAAATCATGGGTTCGGCAACTTTACCGTCTACCCGATCGATGGTCGGAATACCCTCCTGAATAATGACTTCGCTGTTGATCACTCCTTCTTTAACCACGTTCATTTTATTACGAGATTTCTTATTGATTTCAAAAACTTCTTCTGGGCTCTTCACCGTCATAATGCCCATGCCATAGGTGCCACTGTCAGCCTTGATAAACACATAAGGCTCGTCTTTGATTTTATAATGGTCGTATTTTTTTTGAATTTTAAACAGCGCTTTTTCTACATTGCGCGCCACACATTCCAACCCTTCTCGATCTTTAAAATTAATGGTACCACATTTGGTAAAGCTTGAAGAAATCAGCCATGGGTCAAAGTCAAACTGGTTGGCAAATATGCGTGATATATTGGCATAACTGTCAAAATGTGAGGTTTTACGACGGCGATACCAGCCCATGCCAACGGGGGGGATAACCGGCTGTTTTATATTGGTTAATATTTCTGGTGCGCCAGCAGATAGGTCGTTATTTACAAGGATAGCATCGGGGGTAAATCCTTCGATGGACAATGTCTCATGAGCGCGGATGATTGGATGAATCTTAATTTCAACACCGGAGGCTGATTCCAGAGTCAGTGCTTCTTCTTCCACAGTCATTCCACCTATTTTAACATGAAATCCGGCATGAGTTAAGAGGCTGTCGATAGCAGCGATGTTATCAAGATAAGACAGATTTCGGGTGTGATTTTCAGGAATGATTAGAATATTTTTTACGTTAGATAAATGGGTATCAAAATATCTTCTAGCCTCGGCAGAAGCATTTTCGATGGCTTTTTGTGACAGAAGATTAAATCCTGCCGGAAAAAGATTGGTATCTACAGGAACTAGCTTATTGCCGGAATGGCGCAAATCAACAGAACTATAGAAAAAAGGTTCGGTTTTAGCGTATTGTTCGGAAAACCATTGCTCAATTTCCTCATTTTTCTGCAAAATAATGACGTTTAATATGTCCAGAATACGTGACATCGATTTTCCTTACCTAGTTTCTAAATTCAGGCATCCGGTGCCAATCCCCTAAAAGCGCCTGCACACAAGATAAAGCTGCGACTGAAGCTGTATCTGCACGCAAAATTCGTGACCCAAGGCCAATAGAAGTAACGTATGGTAATTTGTGCAATATTTCAAGCTCCTCTTTGCTAAAGCCTCCCTCTGGACCAATAAAGACAGCCAGCTTTTTTATTCCATCAAGGGTTTTTAAACTCTCTATGGCAGGCGTGCCATAGCCAGATTCATCACACAGGATAATATGCCGGTCTTTTTGCCAATTACCTAATAGCTTTATTAATTTTTGTGATTCAAAGACTTCCGGAATACATAATCTTTCACATTGTTCCGCTGCTTCTATCACATTGGCTAGGATTTTTTCTCTTTTTACCTTATCTACGATAGTATGCTGAGTAATCATTGGCTGAAGGGCAGACACCCCAAGTTCGGTTGCTTTTTGGGCAATAAACTCAATCTTACTGTTTTTTACCGGCGCAAAACATAACCAGATATCCGGCACGTAATATTGTTGTCTGGTTTGTTCCAGAGGAATAATGTCGCAAGATTTTTTACCTAAAGAAGAGATTTCAGCTCGCCATTGTCCATCCTTACCATTGAATATTAGAATGGAGTCTGCTACATCTTTACGCATGACAGAGGACAGGTAATGAGCCTGATGAGCAGGAAGTGAAATAAGCACATTCTGCTGAATAGGAGTGTCACAATATAATCTTATTAGGTTATGTTTTCTCATTATTAATCAACATAATATTAAGTATAGTTAAAGTAATGAATAAGATTATATTGTATTTAAAACTAATGCGATTACACCAACCGACAGGCATATGGTTACTGCTGTGGCCATGTTGGTGGTCGATTGCTTTAACAACACAATCTCATTTTCCTTCTCTTACTTTATTAGGCCTTTTTCTCCTTGGTGCAATAGTTATGCGTGGGGCAGGGTGTGTTATTAATGACATAATTGATAGAAAGATTGACGCACAAGTGGTGCGGACAAAGAACCGTCCTCTGGCTTCGGGTGCTTTAACATTGTCTGATGCCTTAATATTATTGGCGATATTGTGTTTTATAGGGCTGTTTGTATTGGTAAATTTAAATATTGCTGCCATCATTATTGGGTTTTTATTTTTCATTCCTGTGTGTGTTTATCCGTTTATGAAGCGTTGGATAGCTTGGCCGCAGATTTTTCTTGGGCTCACGTTTAATGCAGGCGCGGTTGTAGGATGGGCGGCTGTTTCAGGATGGGAAATTCCCCTTTCTGCCCTGATTCTTTATCTTTCAGGGATATTCTGGACGTTAGGTTACGATACAATCTATGCCCATCAGGATAAAAAAGATGACATGCGTATTGGGGTAAAATCCACTGCGGTAAACATGCGTGAAAAGACTAAGTCCTACATTTATGCTTTTTATTTAATTGAGATTATGCTACTGATAGTTGTTGGATGGCTCGTATTTACTGTACCGCCTTATGTTTTCTATGGTGGTGTAGGCGTAGCCTTTGGGCATCTGATGTGGCAGGTGAAATCTGCGGATCTTGATAACCCAATGGATTGTATGAATAAATTTAAATCCAATGTGATGTTTGGATGGATCGTATTCTTCGCGATTGTAGGTGAAAAATACATACAACATAGCCTGTGAGGATGTAGGGGGATTTTATGTCTGAGAAGCAAGAGAATAATGATATCGTAATTGTTAAGAAATACGCCAACCGTAGACTCTATGATACGAGCAGCAGTGCGTATATTACGCTTGAAGGCTTATGTGATATGGTAAAGAAGGGGGTGGAGTTTAAGGTTATAGATGCTAAAACAGAGGAAGATCTTACCCGCTCTGTGTTGACTCAGATTATTTTTGAACAGGAATCTAAGGGCTATAGCCTGCTCCCGATTAGCTTTCTGCGTAATATTATTAGTTTCTATGATGATAATTTGAGTGCAGTTTTGCCTTCCTATCTGGATGGGATTATGGAAAACTTCAATCAGAATAAAGATAAAATGCGTAGCTATATGGGAGATTCAAGCATCTATTCTCCGTTTAAAAGTTTTGAAGAAATTTCCAAACAAAACATGGAAATGTTTGAGAAAACTATGAAGATGTTTAATCCGTTTAATATTTCTAACCCATATTCTCCCAAGTCTGAGGATGATGAGAGCTAATCTCTTGTATTGAAGTAACCTCTTGATAGTTATTATGTCATGGTGTAAAACTCTGCATCGATTACTGTATCATATTTAAGGAACAATTATGCTCACACGATTTGCGCCCAGCCCAACGGGGTATCTGCATATTGGCAACATACGCACCGCGCTGATTTGCTATCTTTACGCTAAGAGTAAGGGCGGGCAGTTTATGCTGCGCATTGACGATACGGATACGCAGCGCAGTGAAGAAAAATACGTCGATGCGATTAATCAAGATTTAAAATGGTTGGGTATCTCTCCTGATAGGACTGAAAGACAATCTGCACGTTTTGCCCGTTACGATGCCGCTATTGAGAAGTTAAAGGCGGATGGCAGATTATATCCTTGCTATGAGACTCAGCAAGAGCTGGACATGAAACGAAAATTCCAGATGAATCAAGGGCTTCCGCCACTCTATGACCGTTCTGCGCTGAATTTAAGTGATGAGCAAAAGTCTAAATATGAAGCTGAAGGTCGAACACCACATTGGCGCTTCAAGCTCGATCAGGATAAGGTATCGACGTGGGAGGATGAAATCCGTGGTACACAAAAATTTGAGATGCGGCATATGAGTGATCCAATTCTGATTCGTGAAAACGGGATGTATACCTATATGCTGCCGAGCACGGTAGACGATATTGAGCTTGGGGTAACACATGTTCTGCGCGGGGAAGACCATGTCAGCAATACGGCCATTCAGTTGCAGATTTTTGATGCGTTGGCTGGTACCCGTCCGATATTTGCCCATAATTCGCTGATCAAAACCAAAGAAGGTAAGCTTTCTAAACGGGTGGGTTCTCAAAGTGTGGGTGATATTCGTGACAGTGGGATTGAGCCGATGGCGGTTGCCTCGTTCTTGGCCAAAATTGGTACGTCTGATTCGGTAGAAATCCGTGAGTCATTGGAACAATTAGTGGCGGAGTTTGATATTTCAAAATTTGGCCGCGCACCCACCATTTATGAAACAGAAGATATTGAGCGGTTGAATTCAAAATTGCTGCATGTCAGCAGCTTTGACAAGGTCAAAGAAGAACTGGCAGCTATTGGCTTATCCCAGATAGATGAAGAATTCTGGCTGGCTGTGCGTTCCAATATTGGGAGTCTGCAGGATGTAAAAGAATGGTGGCAGATTTGTAAGGAAGTTATCAATCCTACCATTGAGGATGAAGAGTTTATGCAGGAGGCAGCAAAGCTTCTTCCACAGGGGAATTGGAACGAAGAGACGTGGAAAAATTGGACCGATGCGGTGAAAGAAAGAACTGGCCGCAAAGGCAAAGAGCTTTTTATGCCGTTGCGTAAAGCACTTACCGCGCAAGAGCACGGGCCAGAATTGAAAATGATCCTGCCACTCATTGGCAGAGAGCGCGCTATTGCCCGCCTTAACGGACAGGCAGCCTAAAGGAAAAACCATGACCTTGCTTCTGCACAATTCCCTTTCCGGACAGAAAGAAGAGTTTACCCCTTACGATGCGAAGAATGTAAGGATGTATGTCTGTGGGCCGACGGTCTATAACCGTCCGCATATCGGCAATGCGCGCGCGGTGGTGGTGTATGACGTGTTATTCCGTCTGCTGCGAAAAATATATGGGGAAAATCATGTCACCTATGTGCGCAATATCACCGATGTGGACGATAAAATTAACGCACAGGCCAAAGAAAATGGTGAGCCGATTGCTCAACTTACCCAGCGTGTGACGCAATGGTTTCACGAAGATATGGCGGCGCTGGGCAATCTTAAGCCAAGCAAAGAGCCAAAAGCCACGCAGCATATCAAAGAAATTATTGAATTAATAGAGCACATCATCAAGAATGGTCATGCGTATGAGGCTGAGAAGCACGTTCTTTTTGACGTAAACAGCGTGGGGCAGATTGGCGATTATTACTACGGCAAGCTTTCAGGCAAAAAGCTCGAAGATTTAATTGCCGGTGCGCGGGTAGAGGTTGAAAAATACAAACGCAACGCTGGAGATTTTGTGCTATGGAAACCTTCTAAAGAGGACGAACCCGGCTGGGACAGTCCTTGGGGGAGAGGCCGTCCGGGCTGGCATATTGAATGCAGTGCGATGAGTACCAAATATTTGGGTAATGATTTTGATATTCACGGTGGCGGCGCAGATCTAAAATTTCCACATCATGAAAATGAGATCGCTCAAAGTTGTTGTGGTAATAGTTTAAGTTCTTTCTCTAACTATTGGATTCATAATGGCTTTCTTACTGTAAATGGTGAGAAGATGAGCAAGTCATTGGGCAATTTTATTACCGTACATGATTTGCTTGAAAGGGTGTGAAGGGCGAGGTAATTCGCTTTGTTTTGCTCAGTACGCATTATCGCAAACCGCTGGATTTTTCAGACAAATCGCTGGACGATGCGAAGAAGAATCTTGATACACTCTACGGCGCATTAAAGACAGCGGAAGAACAAAAAGACGTACGCCAGAACCATGATAAAAACATTGTTCAGGCAATGGAAAAACGTGCCGATGGTGCAGTTTCTGCCTTTATGGAAGCATTGTGTGATGATATGAACACGCCCAAGGCACTGGCTGAGCTTTATATATTGGCTAAAACAGCGCGTAGCCTTGATGCGACAGAGCATATTATTTCCCAATTTGTTGAATGTGCCCAATTATTGGGCATTGTACAGTCAGATTCAGAAGAATGGTTTGTGGTTGATAATGCTGGGCTGGATGTGGCGAAGATAGAGGCTCTGATAGAGGCGCGCGCCAAGGCCAAGTCTGATAAGAATTGGGCAGAGGCCGACCGTATCCGTGATGAACTCGCCAAAATGGATATTGTTTTAAAAGACGGTGCAGACGGTACAACATGGTCTCAATCTTCATAGGGACATAGTAATTTTAGCCGTCATTCCATATAAAAATTTATAATTAACAAATAGATATATTTGTAGTATAATGAAAAATTGTTGGTTGTGATATCAACTAATTATGTTTTTATGGGTAATTCAAGGGATATTTATTTTAAATGGGTCAGCCGTTAATAGACACTACTATTTTGAACAATGCAACTGCGGGTGATAAACGTTTGGAGGCAGAGCTTTTTGAGGCATTTGAGGTGTCCGTGAGGGATTGTGTTGCTATGCTTTATGCATCGTGCAAAGAGTCTCGTAGGGAATATTGGTACGATACGGTTTATGCAATTAAAGCAGTGGCAGATAATCTAGGAGTTATTCGGCTTTCAACATTGGCGATGGCGGCTTTGAAAGAAAATCTTTCAGAAGAGGAAAAAATATACCTTGTGGAACAGATTGAACAGGAATTCCATAATGTTGTAGAATATGTCCGTCAGAATAAATACAACAATCTGTATGGATAAACTATAGTTGCCAGTTGATGGGTGTTTTACCCACAGACTTGAGATATTCATTGGCTTTGCTAAAATGCTTGTTGCCCAAAAAGCCGCGATGCGCAGAAAGGGGTGAAGGGTGTGGCGAGGTTAAAACACAATGTTTGTTTTTATCAATAACAGCCCCTTTTTTTTGCGCGTAAGATCCCCACAGCATAAATACCAGATTTTCTCTTTCGTCAGAAAGTTTTTTAATCACGGCATCGGTAAATTCTTCCCAGCCTTTATTTTGATGCGATCCGGCTTGGTTAGCACGCACGGTTAATGTGGCATTTAATAACAATACTCCTTGCTGCGCCCATTTTTCTAGATTGCCGCTTTTGGGCATGGCAATTCCTAAATCACTTTCAATTTCTTTAAAAATATTGAGCAAAGAGGGAGGAAAACGCATTCCATCATCTACCGAAAAGCATAACCCATTAGCCTGTCTTTCCCCGTGATATGGGTCTTGCCCTAAAATTACCACATTGACCTTTTTAAAAGGGCAGGCATCAAAGGCACGAAAATAATCTTTTCCTTTAGGGTATATTGTGTGTTTCTGGCGTTCTTCTTTGATAAAACTCACCAAATGAGTAAAATAATTTTTATCAAATTCGTTGGATAATATTTCTTTCCATGATGGTTCAATTTTTACGTCCATAACATCCATATCCCCCGATTTTTACAACTCAGTATTGATTAATAAAGTGATCAATTTTTATTTCAAGATTTATCCGATAAAATGTTTGATTTAAGAATTTTATAGTGTATTAATCCCTGTCGTAAGAGAGTAACTTAAATTTATAATTCTGGGGGAATTTACATGAATAAACTTCTTAAAATACCTGCTATAGCGGGTTTGGCATCTTTTGTACTTATGTCTTCAACGTCGGCGTTGGCTTCGGGGGATGTTGCGGTTAACAAACAAATCCACGACATACAAGTGCAGCTTATGACGTTGCAGCAACAGGTGGAAAATCAACAAAAAATAATTGAAACACAGCAATCTATTATTGATGCTCAGTCTGGTACAATAAAAGACAATAGCAGTGTGATTGAAGAACATGCTAGCTTGTTGACGGATGAAGCTATTGCTAGCCAGTTGGCGGCTATTACTCCTGCCGGTGGTGGTGAGTCGGGTGGAGATGGATTTAAGATAACGTTTAACCCTAGTCCAAAAATATCCAGTACTGATGGGGCATTCTCATTCCAACCATTCGGACGTATTCATTTAGACTATACTTTCTTTAATGACGATGTTCAGGACAACGCCGATAATGTAAACTTCCGTCGGGCTCGCCTTGGCTTTAAAGGGACTGTTGCACATGATTGGGCCTATAAATTTGAGGTAGATTTTGCGGGTGAAGCTACGAACTTTAAAGAAACATATATAGCTTACAAGGGTCTCGATAATGCAGAAATTCGTGCCGGTCACTTTAAGCCTTTCTTAGGGATGGATGAAAATACAAGCTCAAACTACATTCAATTTGTTGAACGTGCGGCAGCTAATAGCGCCTTTGCACGGGATGAAGTGCTGGGTGTGGCGGTGTTAACCGGCGGAGATAACTGGTCATTGGCCGGAGGTGTGTTTAACGATGATGCAGGGCAGACAGCTGCAGCGGATGACGAAGCATGGTCTGTGGACGTGCGTGGTACGTTTGTTCCGGTAAATGAATCTGGTCGTGTGGTACATTTAGGTACGGCTTTAAGCTACCGTGTGCCGGATGCCGGTTCGGATTCTGATAGCTTTAGTGTGCGTCCAGAAGTGGGAACGGGTTCTCGTTTTCTTAATACGGGCACCATTGCCGGTGTGGACAGTACAACAATTTACAGCGTAGAATTGGCCGGTGTGTATGATTCATTGGCGGTGCAAAGTGAATATTACAATGCCAATGTTGATCTTGCTGCGGGTGGTAATGACCCAAGCTTTGACGGCTGGTATGCTCAGGCCTCTTATCTGTTAACGGGTGAATCTCGTCCATACAGTGCAAAAACAGGTCACTTCGGACGCATTAAGCCGAATACTCCGTTCACGCGTGATGGTGGCTCTGGTGCTTGGGAAATTCTTACCCGTTACAGCAATACAGATCTTAATGATAATGGTGCGGGCGTGTTAGGTGGTGAACTTGACAATCTGACCATTGGTCTTAACTGGTACATCAACAACAATGTGCGTATGATGGCCAATTATATCAATATCGAAACAGATAGTAATGCTGCCGTGGCCAATTCGGACGCGGATGCGTTCTTAGTACGTGCGCAGATTGATTTCTAATTTATCTGTACATAGATAATACAAGGGCGTGTGACTGGTTTCACACGCCTTTTTTATTTTGTACTACTTCCGGATTTTTTGTTTTGACTTATCCTGACATTCATAATCGAATGATAGGAGAAGTTCATGGCGCAGATTGTGGTTTCATCGGCATTATCAACGGTAGGAAATTTTGTGGCCTCAACGGCTGCCGGTGAAGTGATTAAATCTTTTGGGATAAGTTCGGCCATAGGACAGGGTTTTGCCGGTAACCTGTTTGGCTCTGCCACCAATTTTCTAACTGGTAATATCGCCAATAAGCTACTAGGAAATAAGCCAAAGATCCGTGGTAGTCGCCTCAAAGAGCTGGACGTGCAAAGCTCCACTTATGGCAAGGCCATTGCGCGGGTTTACGGTAAATCCCGCGTGGCGGGTAATGTTATCTGGGCACGGCCAATTGTCGAACATGTGGTCAGTAACAATGATGGTGGAGGAAAGGGCGGTGGTGGTAGCCGTGCCAGTAGCGCGCATTATGAATATAGCTGTTCGTTGGCCATTGCGATCTGTGAGGGTGAGATTGATTCTATTGGGCGGGTGTGGGCGGATGCCGGAGTGATTGATCCGGCGGAATTTACCAGCTCCTATCGGCTTTATAAGGGTACGGAAGATCAGTTGCCTGACCCAACCATTGAAAGCTTTGAAGGAACAGATAACACACCAGCCTATCGGGGGTTGGCCTATGTGGTGATTGAGGATTTCCCCTTGGGTGATTATGGCAATCGTATCCCTAACTTTACCTTTGAGGTCAATCGCAAATTAAAGCCAGTGGACATTGACGGGATGGCGGTGGAGGACATGATCGAATCGATGATTATGATCCCCGGTTCGGGTGAGTTTGTCTACGACACAATAGTGCAGCAAAAAACTTCCGGCTATTATGTGGACGGGCAGTGGGTTGCCAGTGGGGAGGCGGAGCGCATCAACCAAACCAATACCGACAACAAGGCCAACGCTTTGGTCGCGCTGGATCAGTTGCAAGAAACTTGCCCCAATGTTAATTGGGTAGGGTTGGTGGCGACCTGGTTTGGTAACGATGTGGACGCAGGGGCGTGTACCATCCGTCCGGGGGTGGAATATGCCAGCGGGGCATTTACCCAGCCCGATACGTGGAGCGTCGCGGGCATTGGCCGTTCTTCGGCCTATCTGATTTCTCAGGATGCTCAAGGCAATCCCGTCTATGGTGGAACGCCCAGTGATGCGTGCATTTTGCGCTATCTGGATGAGATGCAATCTCGTGGGCTGAATGTGATGTTTTACCCGATGTTTTTTATGGATACGGAAAACAAGCCGTGGCGGGGCAGGGTAACGGGCAGCGCGGCTGACGTGGCGGATTTCTTTACTAAAACCAACGGCTATAACGATTTTATTTTGCATTATGCCAATTTGGTGAAGGATAAAGTGGATGCGTTTGTCATCGGTTCGGAACTTATTGGGCTGACCTCGGTGAACGATGGCAGCAACAACTTCCCGGCGGTAGACGCGCTGGTGAGTCTGGCGGCACAGGTCAAAACCATTGTTGGCAGCGGGGTGAAGGTCACCTATGCGGCGGATTGGTCAGAATATCACCATACCGATGGTGGTTGGTATAATCTTGATCCTCTATGGGCATCGCCTAACATTGATTTTATCGGTATCGATGCCTATTTCCCACTGACCGATGCGCCACAGGAAGAGTATGACATTCAGCCAATGATTGATGGGTGGACATCCGGCGAAGGCTATGACTGGTATTACACCGATCCTGAGAGAACGATTCAAGCTCCTCTTTCTGCGCCGTTTGCGTGGAAAAACATCGCCTGGTGGTGGGAGAATACCCACACCAATCCAGACAGTAACCCAACTGCTTGGGTACCAGAATCAAAGCCGATCTGGTTTACCGAATATGGTTTTCCTTCGGTCGATGGGGCAAGCAATCAACCCAATGTGTTTTACGATCCCAGCAGTTCGGAAAGTTATTTTCCCCGTTTTTCCAAGGGCAGGGTAGACAATCGTGCTCAGCGTTTGGGTTTGGCGGCGACCGAATATGTGTGGCAGGGGTCAAGCATGATTGAGCAGAAATTTGTTTGGACGTGGGACGCGCGCCCTTATCCGTTCTGGCCAAACCTCAATGAAATATGGGCAGATACCGGTTTGTGGAAAACCGGTCATTGGGTTCAAGGTAAGCTCGGTGTTTCCGGCTTGGCAGCCATTGTGCTAGATATCTGCGTCACAGCTGGTTTAAGTGAAAATCAGGTGGATGTCAGTCGCCTATATGGATTGGTGGATGGCTATGTGTTGGCCGAACAGCAAACTGCGGCACAGGCGCTTTCAGCACTTCAGGCGGCATTCTTTTTTGATGCGGTGGAATCCGATGGGGTCATTACCTTTATTCCCAGAGGCGGAGAGTCGCTTGTAACCATTGATGCAGAGTATTTGCTCGTTGGACGGGAAAGCAATGACAGCTTGAACATTTTCCGCGCACAGGAAACCGAACTGCCCAAAAAAGTGGATGTGTCTTACATCAACCTTTCACGTGAATATCAGGTGGGTAATGAACATGCTCAGCGTCAGGTTACGCAGAGTCAGGAACAGACAACCATTTTGCTGCCCATTGTCATGGAATCCTCCTACGCTAAATCCATTGCGGATATCAGCCTGTATAATGCGTGGACAGAACGCACGGCCTATCGGTTTAAGCTGCCGGTGACCTATGCCTATCTTGAACCAACGGACGTGATCACGGTCAATGACGGCAGCGCTAACCATGTGATGCGCCTTGTGCAGGTGAATCGTGCAGAAGGCGGTGAAATAGATATTTCTGCTGTGGCCGAGGATGTCAGTATTTATGATAGCTATGCAGCGGATGACGGCAGCGGACAGACTGAGATTGTTGTTCCTGCTGGTATAACGGATATGGAATTGTTGGATTTGCCAACCCTCCCTGGAGAAGACGGAGGGGAAAGTTATGTTCGCTATGCGCTAAAAGGCCAGCAAGCGGGCTGGCGCGGCGCAGTGATTTATCGCAGTGACGATGGAGGAAATAACTACACTCAAATTGCCAGTTCCAGTAATCAGGCCATTTTTGGGGTGGCGATGAACGAGATTGACCCTTCACATTCGCAGCGTTTTGACCGTTCAAGCTATGTGGATGTGATTGTCAACGGGCAACTTGAGTCGGTGAGTGAATCAGCGGTGTTAAACGGAGCCAATATCGCTCTTTTGGGGGACGAAATTATCCAGTTTGCTCAGGCGATCTTGCTGGAGAATAATGTTTATCGTTTAAGTATTTTACTCCGTGGGCGGTTGGGGACAGAATATGCTATTTCCTCTCACGCTGAAGGGGATCGCTTTGTGTTGCTGGATTCACGTCTTGTCAGAAGTTCTGGTGCTGCCAACCTCATTGGTCTGACACGTCGCTATAAGCCGGTGACGGTAGGTGGCACATTGGACGTCACTGATTCAATAGAATTTACCTATCAGGGGCGGGCGTTTTTGCCTTATGCACCAGTGCATGTTTCGGCACAGCGTGATGGTTCAGGCAATATTGAGATCAGTTGGATTAGACGCACCCGTATCGGCGGCCATTGGCGGGATCTGGTGGACGTGCCACTTTCAGAAACTCAGGAATTGTATGATGTTGAGATTCTTGACGGCAGTACGGTCGTGCGTAGCTGGCAGGTGACAACGGTGAGCGCAACCTATAGCGCGGCAGAACAGGTCACAGATTTTGGCAGTGTGCAAAGCTCGGTTGATGTACGGATTTATCAAATTTCAGAAATAGTAGGGCGTGGCACACCTGCTCAGGCTAGTATTTAATAAATAGAAGGAGAGAGTTATGGCAGTAACAAATAATATGGAAGTGACGTTGGTGGAACAAAGCCAGTCGCAAAAGGAAGTCACCGTCAATGAGGCATTTGCTCGTTTTGACGCTATTTTAAACACCGCGGCTATCGGTAAGGATTGGACAGCGCCTCCAGGCTCTCCTGCTAACGGAGATGTGTATATTATTGGCGCGTCTGCCACCGGAGATTGGGCTGGTCATGATGGAGAGATTGCCTATTTTGATCAGGTATGGAAATTTATCACCCCCAAAGAAGGCTGTTTGATGTGGGCAGCCGATCAGACCGCGTTGTTTGTCTATAGTGGTAGTGTCTGGAATTTACTCGTAGATATATAACAGGGATTATCTCCTATGCAATTGGAACAAAAAAGTCGAGAACATTTAATTAAGGAAGTGGCTAGAACGGCTGCAAAAGAAGCTGTCTATGAGATGATGCTGACCATCGGGGTAGACAGTAAAAACCCCAAAGAAATTCAGGCAGATCTCATCTACCTCAACCGCCTGCGTAAGGGGGTGGAATATGTGAATATGCGTATAAAAGCAGTGATGGTGGCGGTGATTGTTCCATCCATTCTGATGTTAATATGGAATAGTATACGGTCATAGGGTTGAAAAAAGTCATATTTTAGTATACAATTCCTCTATTGTTATCATTGGGGGTTATCAATGGCTATGTGCTTTAGATTATGTATCTATCTTTTTGTTATATCACTGTTTATTCTTGAACCTGCCTATGCGGCAAAGCCAACACGTAAATCACGTGAGGAGCTGCAGTTGATGGAAAAGCGCCGCTTAGAGATGTTGGTGAATAATTTAGGTGCGGGCAATTATGGACCAGTAGAAAATGCTATGCGTGAATTTGAGGAGATGGGAGAAG
Source organism: Alphaproteobacteria bacterium (assembly GCA_030429625.1). Taxonomy (GTDB): domain Bacteria; phylum Pseudomonadota; class Alphaproteobacteria; order Rickettsiales; family UBA8987; genus JAUIFA01. Next base: position 406,724 of record JAUIFA010000002.1, read on the forward strand.
AAGCCGTTCCACATCTTACAGCAGTTCTAAGAGATAAAGATCAGGAGAAAAAAGTTCATCTTAACGCCATTTATGCGCTGGGACGTTTGGGTAAAGATGGTCGCAGGGGAGTATCTGCTATTATCACCTATCTTCGCCGTAATGATGAAGATTTTAAGGCGGTTAGTGCCATAGCATTAGGAAAAATAGGCAAATCTGCCAGAGATGCGGTGGTGCCACTTTCGCAATTATTGTTTGATGAAAGCCCATGGGTGATTAAAAGTGCTCGCGATGCCTTGTTAAAAATTGGTACAGAACAGGCTCAAAAATCCGTTGCAGACTGGGATGAGTTACAAAACAAAATCGAAATAAGACGATAAACTATCCTAGCTTATTTTGATTTCTTTTCCATCATAACTTACCTTAACAATTGACCCGTCTTTGACATCACCTTTCAATATTTCAGAGGCTAATGGATTTTGTAATTCACGCTGGATCACCCGTTTCAGTGGGCGTGCGCCATAGACAGGATCGTAACCTTTTTCTGCCAGATAGGCAATGGCCTTATCGTCCATATCAATTCGTATGTCTTTATTTTTCAATCTTTTACGTAAAATATTGAGCTGAATGTCGACAATGTTGGCCATGTCCGATTTTTGCAGACGATTAAATAGGATAATCTCATCCAAACGGTTTAAAAATTCCGGTCTAAAGGAGGCCTGCACCACTTCCATGACCTGTTTTCTGGCCTTTTCAGCAGACTCACCATCGGGTAAATCAGCTAAATATTGTGCCCCAAGATTAGAGGTCAGAATGATGGTGGTGTTAGAAAAATCCACCGTGCGTCCTTGTCCGTCGGTCAGGCGGCCATCATCAAGCACCTGTAATAAGATATTAAATACATCAGGATGGGCTTTTTCAACTTCATCAAACAAAATTACCTGATAAGGACGACGACGGACAGCTTCGGTCAGTGCGCCGCCTTCGTCGTAACCTACATAACCCGGAGGGGAACCAATCAAACGGGCAACGGAATGTTTTTCCATATATTCGGACATGTCTACCCGTAATAGTGCGGATTCGTCATCAAACATAAACTCTGCCAGTGCTTTTGTTAATTCTGTTTTTCCTACACCGGTAGGCCCTAAAAACAAGAACGAACCTAGCGGACGGGTTTCGTCCTGTAAGCCAGCGCGAGAGCGTCGTAATGCTTCGCTTACAGCTTTGAGGGCTTCTTCCTGACCCACAACACGCTTGCGTAAGTTTTCTTCCATGCCAAGCAGTTTATCACGCTCTCCTTCCATCATTTTTTCCACGCTGATACCTGTCCAACGGGCGACAATGTTGGCAATATCATCTTCTGTGATCGATTCACGTACCATAGAGCCTTGGGTTCTGTTTTTCTCGGCTTCGGCAATTTTCTTTTCCAGCTCAGGGATGATGCCATAAGTTAATTCGGACGCACGTGCGAGATTACCCTCACGCTGAACAATTTCCAATTCTTTGCGGGCATCATCAAGCTGTTCTTTAGCTTTTTGTACATCCGTCAGTTTAGATTTTTCAGCTTCCCATTGTTCGTTAAGCTCGTCGGCTTGTTTGGAAAGTGTTTCCAATTCTTCTTCCAGCTTACTTAAACGTTCTTTAGAGGCTTTGTCTTTCTCTTTTTTTAGTGCTTCTTTTTCAATACGCAACTGGATCACCTTACGGTCAATCTCGTCAATATTTTCTGGCTTACTGTCAATTTGCAGACGCAGTTTACTGGCGGCTTCGTCGACCAAATCAATGGCTTTATCCGGTAGGAAACGATCAGTTATATAGCGGTTAGACAGGGTGGCAGCGGCTACCAGTGCCGAATCGGTAATCGTAATCCCATGGTGAACTTCGTATTTTTCTTTAATCCCACGTAGGATAGAAATTGTATCTTCGACACTCGGTTCACTGACATAGGCGGGTTGGAAGCGTCGTGCCAAGGCAGCGTCTTTTTCAATATATTTACGGTATTCGTCGAGAGTGGTTGCCCCAACGCAGTGTAATTCACCACGAGCAAGTGCGGGTTTAAGCAAGTTTGACGCATCCATAGAGCCTTCGGCAGCCCCCGCGCCAACAAGTGTATGCAGTTCGTCAATAAAGAGAATAATTTCACCATTGGATTGGGTAATCTCATTAAGAACAGATTTTAAACGTTCTTCAAATTCGCCACGGAATTTTGCTCCGGCAATGAGTGCACCTAAATCTAACGCCATAAGTTTTTTATTTTTTAGGTTTTCTGGGACATCACCAGCAACCATTCTTTGAGCAAGCCCTTCAAGAATGGCTGTTTTACCCACGCCGGGTTCGCCAATAAGTACGGGGTTGTTTTTCGTTCTACGAGATAATACCTGCATGGTGCGGCGGATTTCCTCATCCCGCCCAATAACGGGGTCAAGTTTTCCTTCTGCGGCTTCAGCGGTTAAATCACGCGCGTATTTGTTCAGCGCATCATATTGATTTTCGCTGGTAGGTGAATCGGCGGTTCTTCCTTTTCTCATGTCTTTTATTGCTGCCTCCAATATTTGAGGGGTTATGCCTGCATCACGTAAAATTTTACAAGATGCTATTCCTTCGGTTAATGTTAATGCTTGTAAGACCCTTTCGGTGGTTACATAACTGTCTTTAGACTTTTTTGCCAATTCTTCTGCGCTGGCTAATACTTTATCTGCTTTCTGATCAATATAGATTTGTTGGTTGGAGCCGGTTACTTTGGGGATAGAGTTTAGCTCTTTATCGATAGCAGATTTAACAAATGATATTGAAGCGCCGCAAGCACTCAGTAGTTTCTCAGTAAGATTATAATCTGAACCAACGGTAGGTTCTTCTTCCACAAGTGCTTTGAAGATATGTTCGGGTGTCATGGCTTGATGGTCATGACGCTGCATATAGCGCTGAGCATATTGCAAAGCTTCCTGAACATTTTGAGTCAGTTTATCAAAATTCATACTATCCTCCTTGCTACACATTCATGTAAGCAAGAAAAATACAATTTCAAGATGTGGATACTGTTTTTATCCTCGACATAAATTACGGATGACGTTGTGCAAAATGCCACCATTTTTGAAGTAATCAATCTCATCTTCCGTATCAATACGACATAAAAGAGGAACATCTTGCGTACTGCCATCGGCACGTTTTATTACCAAAGTCACATCCATTTTTGGTTTGATTCCGTCTTTAATGCCTATAATATCAAAGGATTCGCTGCCATCAAGATTTAAGGAATTACGGTTTGTTCCTTCTTTAAAGAGTAAAGGAAGTACGCCCATCCCCACTAGATTAGAGCGGTGAATACGCTCAAAGCTCTCGGCAATAACAGCTTTAATACCCAGTAGAGTTGTGCCTTTGGCTGCCCAGTCCCGCGAAGAACCCATACCATACCCTTCGCCACCAAAAACGATCAGTGGAGTGTCGGTTTCTTTGTATTTCATTGCCGCGTCATAAATACTCATCACTTCACCGGTGGGGGCATATTTGGTAACGCCGCCTTCAGTGCCGGGAACTAATTCATTCTTGATACGGACATTGGCAAATGTTCCGCGCATCATTACTTCATGATTACCACGTCGTGAACCAAAGGAGTTGTAATCTTTTTGGTCAACACCATTCTCATTAAGATACTTGGCGGCGGGGCCATCTTTAGCAATCACCCCAGCCGGTGAGATATGGTCTGTGGTAATAAAATCACCAAACAGAGCTAGCATTTTCGCGCCTTTGACATCAGAAATAGTGCCAAGATTCATGGTCATACCCTCAAAATATGGAGGATTCTGAATGTAGGTGCTGCTGCTGTCCCAATCATAGACTTCACTAGTAGTAGTCTCAATATCTTGCCATTCTTTGGTTCCGGCAAACACGTCAGCATATTTGGCAGAGAACATTTCTGGTGTAACGGTTTTTTGCACCTGCTGGGCAATTTCTGCGTTGCTGGGCCATATGTCTTTTAGATAGACATTGTTACCATTTTTGTCCTTTCCAATGGCATCTTTCGTTAGGTCAATGCCCATGTTTCCAGCAATGGCATAGGCCACTACCAATGGCGGTGACATCAAATAATTACCTTTGGTTCTTGGGTGAACGCGACCTTCAAAGTTGCGGTTGCCAGAAAGTACGGAAGCAACGATTAACTCATTGTGCTTAATAGAATCTTCAATGGCAGGATCCAGTGGTCCAGAGTTGCCAATACAGGTAGTGCACCCATAGCCCACCAAGTTGAAGCCCAGCGCGTCCAGATCATCCTGAAGACCGGCGGCTTCAAGATATTCAGTCACTACTTTAGAGCCTGGTGCCAAAGAAGTTTTTACCCATGGCTTCACCTTCAATCCTTTCTCCAGCGCTTTCTTCGCCACTAAACCGGCGGCAATCATCACGCTTGGGTTGGAGGTGTTGGTACAGCTTGTA